>JAFIFB010000116.1 GCA_020832285.1 Balneolaceae bacterium | reverse complement strand
TACCTACTACTGTTATGTCAAAGATAAAACGTCGGGTTAAGTCATCTGACGAGTTTTTCAAAAAACATACCAATGTAGATGATTGGGATGATCCCGGAACGTCTCGTCTGATGACTCTCTCACACTTTTACAGTTGACACGACACTACAAAATATCCCGACTAAACTTTTCCTCATTCATATTTTATCTTTATTAATCTCTATATGACATTAATTTTAAAAAAATGTGTAATAGAAGAACAAAACAGACACTACCAGAAATACAACGGTCATTCCCCCACCAGCCCTAAAGTAGTCTTTTGTTTTGTAACCCCCGGCGGTCATCATCAGGGCATTAACCTGATGCGTGGGCAGTACAAACGAGTTACCTGCATTCACTGCGGCCAATAATACCAGCGGACGGGGGTCAACTCCTGCCAGTAACCCTATACTTACCACAAGCGGTGCTAATACGACAACTGCACCAACATTCGACATAACCAGTGAAAATACGGTAGATAATATTCCAACCGTAAACAATAGAACGAGCAGGTGACTACCCTCAACAACGCTCATTACATTTTCTGCAAGAAATTCGGCAGTTCCACTGTTTTGCATGGCTATTCCAAGCGGAATCAATCCCACAAGGAGAAATACCACCTTCCACTCCACGGCTTTATACGCCTCCTGTATACTCATCACATTTGTAAGCACCATTACTACTGCACCAGTAAGAAATGATATAGAGATGGAAAACCCGCTCATGGCCAGAACAATTGCAAGCAGGAAACTGCCAGCCGCCTGCCACGTTTTTGACGGATCTTTTCTTTCAACCGTAACGGATGTAGCAACCACAAAAGGCTCACTGCTCTGCAGGTCCATGATATGGTTCCACGGACCGTATATGATAAATGTATCCCCGGTTTTGATTTTCCTGTCAGAAAAATCTCCCTCAACTTTCTCACCTTCACTGAACAGCATTACCGGCTCTACTGCGTGTTTTTTCCTGAGTGAATATTGTCGTATTGTCTGACCCACAAGATCGGATCGAGGGGGTACAATAACTTCTGCAAAACCCGATTCTTCCGGATCACCGATATTCTCAAAGATCCCGTTTTCTTTTGACTGCTTTATTCCAAACTCTTCCGCAAAAAGCGAGATCCTCTTCTCATCACCATAAAGTGCCAGAATTTGTTCTTGTTCAAGAATCGTTTCACGCCAGGGTGCAAAATTAGGCGATTTTTCCCTTCCAATAGCCAACAGGTTAATATCATAAACACTCCAGATTCCTGTCTCTTCTACCGTTTTACCGGCCATCGGGCTATCTTTGGGTATTTTAAAATATCTGATATCCTTTTTCAGGTTAAATGCATCAACCACTTTTTCCTGTTCGGTTTTTGCGAGTTTTCCATCGGTTTCACCTTGTGGAAGCATAAATTTGCCGAAAAAAAGAAAGAAAAGAATCGCTGAAAGGAGCAGGACAATACCTACCGGAGTTACTGCAAATAACCCGTATGGATCAAGATCTGCACTTTCCAGGAGATCATTTGTCAGGATTAAATGGCCTGAACCCACCATTGTAAGGGTGCCTCCAATGATAGCAGCAAACCCTATTGGCATAATAAATACGGAGGCAGAGACTTTTATACGCCGCGCAATATCTATAATGCTTGGCAAAAAAAGTGCAGCAGCCCCGATATTTTGAATCACGCCGGAGAGTGTCCCGACTGATAGCGAGAGTGCTCCTAATACTGAATTTTTTTTAGCCCCCACTCTTTTGAGAAGCCATTTTGAAAAACGCGACATCATTCCGGTTTTAGCCACGCCCTCGCCCAGAATCATCACTGCAATCATCGCTACAACTGCATTACTTGAAAATCCGGATAACGCTTCACTGCTGGTCAATATGCCCGTCCATGTAAGCAGAAGCATTGTAATTAAGGCTGTTACATCAATCCTGACAATTTCAGTCACCAGCATAAAGATGGCAAACACCGTGATGGCCAGTACGATAATTATCTGTAATTCCATATCAATTTTATTTTTTCAATTTTAGAATAATTTTCGATTACTACTCTGGCTAAGCTGAATGCAGTAACTCCTGTTCTTTCTCTTTGTAGTACTGAACGGCCTCAGAAATATCGAAGAAGAAACATTCGTTGTTCATCTTTTCGGCTATTCCGGAAAGTTTTAACTTATCCCTTACCGGTCCGTGAACTCCCGACATAAATATTTTTATCCCTTTTTGATGCATATCATCGAATAACCGGTCAAGTACATCAATACCTGTAGAATCGATATCTGTAATAGCAGAGCCGTCAATTATTATTAACTCCAGCGGGGTACCGTGCTCAAACACCTTATTATCTATGGTTTCTCTGAAGTGCTCCACATTTGCGAAATAGAGGTTAGAATCAAAACGATATATTAAGACTTCGTCCCGGATTTTTGCTTCAGGAAAGCGTTTAATATTCCTGTATGTGTGTGAGTCTCCAAGCTGACCCACTTCGGCGTAATGAGGTTTAGTACTTGAATAGATTACCACTGCCAGTGAAAGAATTACACCAATGGCTATTCCCTCTTCAATTCCCAAAAACAGAGTGGCAAAAAAGGTTACAGCCAGCATAGCCAGGTCTTTACGGTCCGTTCTCCATAGCTTAATCATCTCCTTATAGTCAAACAGCCCGGCAACAGCCACCATAATAATGGCCGCCAGTACGGCACCCGGCAGATAATAAAATAGAGGCGTTAAAAACAGAACCGTAAATGCTACAAGTATTGCACTGAAAACTGATGCTACCGTTGAGTTAGCACCGGATTGGTCATTCACAGCTGTCCTCGAAAAACCGCCTGTAACAGGAAATGATTGAAAGAAAGAACCACCTATGTTTGCACCACCCAAAGCTATCAATTCCTGGTTTGCATCTACTTTATATCCTCTTTTATTTGCATTAGCTTTGGCAACGGCAATTGACTCCATGTAGCTGACAAGAGCGATTACCAGCACAATTGTCATTATCGGTCGAATATCATCTATACTTAAAAATTCAGTACTGAAAGAGGGCAGTCCTTTGGGGATATCACCGACAATAGCAATACCGTACTGGTTTAGCGCAAACAGATATGTAACCAAAATTCCAGCGGCCACGACAATAAGGGCGGACGGAAACGTGCGTTTCCATTTTTTCAGGAGTACCATCACAGCAATTGAACCAATCCCAATAGAAGCCGTAATCAGATTTATATCAGATAAATGGATCACGGTGTGGTAAACAATTTCAAAAACTTTGTTTGTCTGTTCCATCTCGAGTCCGGTCAGGTTTTTTACCTGGCTCGCACCGATAATAATTGCTGCGGCAGAGGTAAAACCACTCAGAACAGGATGCGATAAAAAGTTAACCATAAAGCCCATTCTAAAAAGCCCCATCAGAAACTGCACGAGGCCAACTCCAAAAGCAGTTAGTACGGCAAGCTGTATAAAGCGGCCTGAACCTACTTCAGCCAGTTCTCCTACGCCTGCCACAACCAGCAGAGAGACCATAGCTACAGGACCTACAGCAAGCTGCCTGGACGTTCCCAATATGGCATAGATCAATAAGGGTACAATGGAGGCATACAGGCCATACACAGGAGGAAGTCCCGCCAATACAGCATAAGCCATACCCTGGGGAATCAGCATAATACCCACCGTAATACCAGCTGCTGCATCCCCCTTGAAAGTTTTCTTGTCATAATTTTTCAGGGTATTGAGCAGAGGGGCAAATTGATTTATATAATGGGTGATACCTTTCATTTTTTGTTAAAAAAAGGCCGGCAACTCTCTCAATTGCCGGCCATTAACCTTTGCGTCTGTTTTTATGCTAACGCTTTACTTTTGTAGTCTGCGAAGCTGTCCTCAATAAGGGTTACATCGAAACCTTTTCTTTTGAGAAATGCTGAAGCAACCGCCGACCGTCCACCTGTCATACAGTGTACGTACAGTTTTTTGTCTGCAGGTAACTTATCTGTGTTTTCCATCAGTCGTGTGTGAGCAAAGTTAATTGCTCCATCCACTTTTGATTCTGAATATTCTGATGCTTTTCGCACATCCAGCACCAGTTCATTGCTTCCCAGGTTATCTACAACATCAAATGTTGCTACATCAAGGGAGCTCATTTCTCCGCCCTGTTCTTTATACAGAAAAAGATCTTTGGCGTTTACGAATCCTTTTACTTTGTCGAGTCCGATTCTGTAAAGATCCCGAACGGCTTCATCGAGCTGGTGCTCTTCCACAATCAGGTAGATATCATCATCTTCAGTGATAAAGGAGCCTGCCACAGTATTAAACTGCTTATCCAGGGGAGAAAGCAACGATCCCGGAATGTGGCCTGAAATAAACTCACTTCGGCCTCTTGTGTCTAATATTATAGCATCGCCATCCGCAGCCACTTTCTTAAGCTGATTAAGTGTCATCCGATTAACTTTCGGCAGTCCACCAATAATTGCCGGTCCAATTTTGTTGTCACGTTTCATTCGTGCAAAGTAGAGAGGCGGTTCCGGCTGACCTTCGAGGATAAATTTTACGAAGCTATCCTCCGAGGTTGCAGATTTGAGTGAGTTATTATATCTAAGCTCATAACCAACTGTAGATTCAGGAATAGCTCCTAACGCCTTACCACATGCACTACCCGCTCCGTGTCCCGGCCAAATCTGCATATATTCCGGCATTTTCTTAAACTGCTCAACCGTTTTGTAAAGTGTTCGGGCAGATGGTTCCATTACATCTATTTGTCCTGCAGCGGACTCGAGCAGATCCGGCCGGCCAACATCGCCAACAAACACAAAGTCGCCGGTTGCCATGCCCATCGGCTCATCAGCAGCGGCACCATCTGTTATCAGGAATGTTAAATGTTCGGGAGTATGTCCCGGTGTGTGCCATGCTTTAATAGTGATGTTACCAATTTTAAACTCGTCACCATCATTCATAAACTCGTAGTCGTAGTCGCTGTCAATCAGCCACTCGTACTTCCAATCTTTATCACCTTCATCAGAAGCATACACTTTTACACCCCGCTCGGCAAATTCACGAAGACCTGAAATGTAATCTGCATGAATGTGCGTATCTACAGCGGCTGTAATTGTCAACCCCTGTTTTGCAGCGTGATCGATATACTGGTCGATATCTCTCATCGGGTCTATAACCACTGCGGTTCCGTTGGCCTGGCAGCCTACCATATAAGCGTACTGAGCCAGTTTTTCGTCAAAGAATTGTTTGAAATACATAAGATTTCTCCTATTTGTTGATGTGTTATTTGATATTCTTGTAAATCTCTCCGCCAGCCGGCGGGAGGGGTGTTTTCGGAGCTTTGTTTAAAATCAGAACTCTCGTAAATCCTGTATGCTCTACAACAAACTCCTCATTTGCGTTATCGGGCTTCGCCGTTTTCGCATTATATTTCCCCTCTCATGAAGGGATTTTCGGATGTTGAATCATTAAATAAATTCTGCATTGATTCTGTCTCCTTCGCCAACACCTGTCACGTCGTCGGCGTGGCTGTCCTCTCCCAACAGGGGAGGTTTACCTTCCTTTCCAAATTGTCAATGCGGTAATTTATCCCTTAATAATCCATAGGTGTACGTACCGGCAAGAGCAGCAAGGATTGGAATCACCATAATCGTTAAACCGCTACCCAAGAGTGCAAACATTGGGCCCGGGCACGCTCCCAAAAGAGCCCATCCCAGTCCGAACATACTACCACCAATCAGGTATCGCTTAATTTGCGAGGCATCTTTTGGCGGGATGGAAACGGGGTTTCCCTGGGCGTCCCTCATATTATATCGCTTGATGATCTGAACAGATATAATCCCGATGATCACGGCAAGGCCGATAATTCCGTACATGTGGAAATCCTGGAATCGAAACATCTCCTGGATTCTGAACCAGGAGACTACTTCTGATTTCACCAGTACAAAGCCAAATGCCGTGCCAATTATTAAGTATTTTAAATATTCTGAAAATTTCATTTTAACTGATTATTTGAGAACCTGTCAGCATCTGAAAGTTCTGACAGCGTTCGGATTTCTATTATTTTAAAGTCTATTCGACATTGACAGTCCCAAAAGCATTCGGGAGGTCGCTGTCAGTCCGGTTCTTTATCCCAAAATGATTGGATAGATCAAAAAGGTCATGATCAAGCCGCCGATAAAGAAACCGATAACGGCAATCAGCGATGCAAGCTGAAGATCAGAAAGGCCCGATATTGCGTGTCCGGAAGTACATCCACCGGCATATCGAGCTCCAAATCCTACCAAAAATCCTCCCAGCACAAGAACTGTTAATCCGATTCCTGTACCCAGCATATCCCAGGCAAAGAGATCATCAGGAACCAGCCCGTTGAAATCCTGTATGCCAAGCGCCTGCAGGTCGCTTATGGTTGATGCGGCAAGAGCTATGGGTTCGGGATTGGCAAATACATATCCGCCCAAAAATCCACCTAAAACGGTTCCGATAAGAAACATAAAATTCCATTTACCGGCTGTTTTCCAGTCGTAGTTAAAGAACTCTACGTTTCCAAAATTACAGGCTGCACAAGCATGACGCAGGTTGGCAGATACTCCAAAAATTTTACCGCCAACAAGAAGTAAAATGGGTACTGTTAACCCGATAATGGGACCGGCCACATACCAGGGCCACGGTTGAAATAAAAAGTCTAACATGATTTTGAATACGTTTATTTATTGTTTCTGAGATAAAGATACACAACTTGTATGAACTTGTCAATACAAGTTGATTGCATCATTTTTTTCACGCCCTTCCTTTCAGCATTCCCTGCCAGTAAATCATTGGCAGCAAATCCCTTTTCATGTGATACATACTCCTGCGTTCTATGGCCTGATTAAAAGGAAAAGAAGGGGTCATTTTACTCTCGTAATCAAATTCAGCAAGTATCAATTTATTGTAGCCGGTAATTAGGGGGCAGGATCCGTAACCGTCATAAGAGAGATTTTCATCAATTTTGCCTTTCTCATGCAATGATACCAGATTGCCCGTGACTACAGGGGCCTGCTTACGCACAGCCGCCCCGGTTTTTGCGTTTGGTGTGCTGCCTGCATCTCCCAATGAGAATACATTTGGATACTTTTTATGCTGCAGTGAATGTTTATCTACATCAACCCAACCCTCTGAATCAGCGAGAGGGCTGTTCTTTATAAAATCAGGTGAGCTCATTGGTGGTGTAACATGCAGCATATCATACTCAATTTCCACTTCGTCCGCCGGCTTCCCATCTTTCATAATGTCATAAACAGCAATCTTTTCGTCTGCTTTAATCTCCTTCAAATTATGCAGAAGCTTAACGTCAATCCCATATCTCTTAATAACCGGCTGCAATGCTTTAGCAATTTCAGTTACACCAAATATTACCGATCCCGCACTGGTAAATTTTACATCTATTCCATTCAATATACCTTCATTTTTCCAGGAGTCTGATGACAAATACATGATTTTTTGCGGCGCCCCTCCACATTTAAATTTGGTGTTGGGTTGTGTAAAAAGAGCACGCCCTTTCTTCATGTTTTTAATGCACTCATAGACATAATCAACCTGATTATAGGAGTAAATACTGCAAATCCCCTTAGTCCCGATGTTTTCTGCAAGACCCGGTATGGCATCCCAGTCAATCTGTATACCCGGTGCTACTACAAGGTATTCATAGGAGTAGAATGCACCGCACTCCGTTTCAACGATGTTCTGCTCAGGATGAAATGCAACCACATAGTCTTTAATCCAGGCTACGTCATCAGGCATAATATCCTTCATTAGTTTCTTTGATTTTTCTTTATGAAAAACACCTGCACCATTAAATGTCCACATCGGCTGGTAATAATGCACATCAGAGGGTTCGATAACTGCAATATCAGGTTTATTTAACTTTTTCTTTAGCTGAGCAGCAGTTGTAATCCCGGCAGTACCACCCCCTATAATTAAAAACTGGTGATGATTAGCATAGGGACGTGCTTTCTCAGGATTTACATTTTTTCCCGAATAAGTTCTTAATTTTTCCATGGTGATATGGTTTCTTGACATTTAAATTCTTTAGAATAAAGATAAAAAAAATACATGTAAATACAAGTATTGATAAATATAATTCCTCTTGCTATATTATAATTGGATTGAGTTAAATCAAAAAAAGCAAACCCATGAAATTAAAGGACGGCATACCGCGACATGCACAAATCACAAACTGGCTTCGTAACCAAATTGAGATAGGTGAGTTTAAGCCGGATGAAAAGCTGCCTTCTGAAAATGACCTGGCTAAAAAGTTTGATGTGAGTCGGGTTACAATTCGGAGAGCTCTTCAATCGCTGGAAAGTGAATCTATAATTTATCGATGCCAGGGCCTTGGCTCTTTTGTAAGCGACGAACGGACTCCTCATAATCTGGTTCGCCTGACCGATTTTAATGAGGATATGGCTAAAGCAGGCCTCAAAGCATCATCAGTTGTTTGTGACTTTATCACTGTGGAAGCTCCGGACTGGCTGTCCGGTATTCTGGATATCGAAGAGGGCACGAAAGTGATTCGAATCGATCGACTGCGGTTGGGCGACGGTGAACCAGTGGCGTTCGACAGCACCTGGCTGCCAATTCTTTATGGACAGCTTTTGGACAAAGAAAAACTTGACGAGGCCACCATCTATCGTCAACTCGAAGAGAACTACGATATTCCCATTGTTCGTGGTTGTTACCGGATGTCGGCGAGTATTGCTGATGATCAACTTGCGTCTGATCTGAAAATTCCAAAAAAATCGCCGTTGCTTTTGATCGACAGGACATCATTTACGATTGGTGGAAAAGCAGTGTATTATCAGAAACGATTTTACAGAAGCGATAAAGTCATTTACGAAATGACCCTTGAAAGGGACCAAAATGATCCGTCTTCAACCGAAATGCCGCTCAAAGAGTTTATACCTGTATTTAAATCTTAACAACAACATAAATCATTATGAAACTAATTACCTTAATATCACTTTTACTTGTACCAATGACTGTGCTATCCAACAGTGACAATTCATCAGAAGACCTTTTTGTAGTTCTAACTTCCGGTGATGCCGAAACTCAAATGATGGCGATGGTTCTTGCAACACAGTCTGCCAACCAGGATGTATCTATCAGGGTTCTGCTTTGCAGTGAAGCCGGAGAGCTGGCTATCAGAGGAACAGAGTCTCCTGAATTTGCTCCCGCCAACCGCTCCCCAAAGCAACTGCTGAACGGCTTGATTGATCGCGGCGTGAAGGTTGAAGTCTGCGGAATTTTCCTGCCGAACAGAGATTATACGGAAGAGAATCTGATGGAAGGTGTTGGAGTAGCTGCACCGCCCGAAGTTGCAGAATTTATGAAAAGAGAAGGGGTGCGATATTTCACTTTCTGAAAGAGTTTAAATCAAAATGGATAAGTAAATTTTTATTATTCTGTTTCAATTACGCGCAAAACAATGTTGACTGAATAGACTTTTGCATAAAATCATTTATTTATTCCAAAAAGAGAGTGTCAGTTCAACATCGATTTGTTCACTCCACAATCATCACCCCGTTCATAATGCGCCAGTGGCCGGGAATGGTACAGACGAACGGATATTCTCCCGGTTCATCAGGCACACTGAATACAAGCTGATAGCTTTCACCGGGGTCCAGCAAAGGAGTGAAGGCGAGAATGTCGGGTGAATCGGGAACATAGAGCCGCTCACGTCCGTCCGGCGCTGTAATCATCTGGTCGGCCAGCCGCCCGACCTCCTGGAGCGTACCGGGTTTAATGATCAGCATATTGTGCTCCATATTATCAGTGTTGGTAAAATCGATCCGAATGGTCTGACCTGCCTGAACACGGATCTCTTCTATATCGAATCGCATGACATTTTCTATCACACCCATCTCCAGAATCATATCAAAGGCGTCGTCATCATCAGCTACAGCTACATCCCGACCAATCTCTTCAACTGCTGTAGGATCTTCGCTAAGCACCATTGCTATGATACCCTCAAGTGTCTGTTCAGCGCCTTCATTTTCTGGGATGGCAGCTTTATCAGGCAGCTTTCCTGCTACATCGGCAGCAGCCAGAAAACCCACATTGTGTACGGCAGCCGCCAGCGATGCAGCTTCCCGGATCCATCGATCCTCCAGGTTTTCCTCTTTGTTTAGAGTGTTAAACATGGCCGCACCCGCATCGTCATTTTCTGGCATGTCGGCAATGGTAATGAGAGTTTTCAGCCTGACTTTCATATTCTCATCATCGGGCAGACAATATTCAAGAAGAGCAGTCACCGACTCCTCTGTTTTGGGAAGCACTTGAACGGCATTCATTCGAACCGATGCCGACGGATGCTGCAAGGCTTCTACTGCGGCATCAAACGCATCACCGGAAGCGTGGCCCAATTCTCCAAGGCCATGCAACGTCCACAAAGCATGGATCGCCCCTGCATTCACACCGGTTTCATCTTCGGAGCGGTCTCTCACCAGCTCGATTAGCGAAGGAACCACATCCGCCTCTCCGCGCTCCACAAGCAGCCGCTGAGCATGCTTGCGCCAAAGCATATTTTCATGGACAAGTGTGTTCACCAGTTTTTCAGATGAAGCGTTTGCCAGTGTAAGATTTTCAGCTGGATCGGCTCCTTCGTACACAATCCGATAGATGCGGCCGTGCTCCCGGTCGCGCAGCGGGTTGGCATAAGCGTTGCCCGGCGTAGGCTCCTGGCGATCGCTTTCGGCATTGTGCTGAATGATGTAGTTATACCAATCGGCAATCCAGATATGGCCGTCCGGCCCAACCTCTGCCTGTACCGGACTGAACCACTCATCATCACTGGCTATCAAATTGCGCGGATGCGCGGCCCGATAGCCCGATCCATTTTCTTCCAGGATAAGCTCGGCCACAAGCTGCACCGTTGGTTCGGTCACAAAAGCGATGCGGTTCCAGTATTCCCGGGGATAGGTACGGGCGGTGTAGAGGGCATGTCCGGCAGCTGAAGTAAACGCCCCTACCCAGTCCACCTGGCGAAACAGGTTTGTCAGGGTGATGATGCGGGCAGTATCGGTCAGCCGTTCTGTGACCGAATCGTCAAGGCCGGAGAGATTATCATATAGTCTTCGTGGAAACTGAAAATGGGTACTGGGATTCCCGTTAGCCGTTGAAATGAAGGCTTCTCCCTGCTCATTAAAACCGAGGCCCCATGTGTTATTGTTGGTGCGCCTCAGAAATTCCAGCTCTGATCCATCCGGCTTAAACCGATAAACGCCCATTCCGAATTCGTGGGGTGTACCCCCTACGTTACCATCCATTCCGGCATAACCGAGCACTCCCCAGATCTGGTTATCCAGCCCGTAGTGCATATTGTTGGGACCGGCGTGGGTGTCCCACTGCCGCCAGCCTTCAAACAGAACTTCCCGGTGATCGGCCTTTCCGTCTCCGGTTGTATCTTTCAGAAAAAGGGTTTCGGGTGCCTGATGAACAATTATGCCGCCATTGTAAAATATCAGGCTGGTCGGAATGTTCAGCTCATCTGCAAAAACGGAAAACTCATCGGCACGGCCGTCACCATTGGTGTCTTCCAGAATGAGTATACGGTCTTTACCGCCGCCGTCGGGCCAGAAATCTCTCGGGTAGGGATACTCGATCGATTCGATCACCCAAAGCCGGCCCTGTTCATCCCAGTTCATGGAAATCGGATTCACGATGTCCGGTTCAGCCGCGAACAGCTCAACCCGATAGCCGGGAGGAACAATCATCCGGTCGATGGCGGTCTCGGCATCCAGCGGCAGCTGTTTCCGGTAATAGCGTGGGTTGTTGGCTCCCCGGTCCATCGGGCCCACTTCCTCTTCGTACTCCAGACGTTTGTAGTGAGGTGGAGGAAAGGGTACATCCAGCACAGTGTACTCAAACGGATTTCCGATTTCGCGTTCGGCAAGTTTGGCCTGTACGTCCTGACCGGCTGCCCAGCGAATGCCTCTCTCTAATAGATCGTGAAAGCCGGGGTTTTGCCAGGTTCGTTCATCATGGCCCCACGCCGTATAAAAAACCCGCCCATCTCCGTGATTTCTGATCCAGGTGTACGGCTCATCCTCCCGGTAGCTGAGCACCGTCCGGTTTTCTTCGTTGTGATTCTGGTGGACGTAGGTTTCATCCCAGCTTTCGAAGCCCTCAAAACCGGCCATGATTTCGTGTTCCGGTTCGGCAATGCGGGTAGAAAAAGTTCCCTCTCCGTGGGAATCAAACTCTCCTCCCAACATTTCGATGAACCGCTCCGAATCCCTGAAATTACCCGACGCCGAGTGAAGGCCTACAAATCCGCCACCGTTTTCAACGTAGCCGACCAGGGCGTTTTCTACTTCGGCAGAGGTTTCAGGATAATGCGGCTCATGATAGTTTGCGTAGAGGAGCACTACATCAAACTTCGCCAGGTTTTCGGGATTGATATCATTCAGGTAACTGGTGTAATAGAGGTGAATACCGCGATCCAGCATTGGCCGGCCCACATCACGCAGTCGCACACTCGGTTCGTGACCACGGTCATCTCCCAGAAAGAGCACTTGCAGTTGAGGTTTTTCGGAGTACTCTGCTGTTTTTTCTTCAGCACAACTGGAAATCACCAACATGAACAAAATGCAGGTTAGAGCTATAATTAAGGAGAGTGATTTCAATGGCTTGGTCATGGGTTCAGAGGGCTTCAGTTTTGCATCAACATCCGGGGATTGGTTGTTTATTACGGGTAGATTAAAGCTTGAGCTCTTTGAACGACCGTGCCTGTGCTTCGATGGCTTTCTCAGTGGCCAGGCGTTCGATACTGGAAGCACCAAAAAATCCGGCTACACCTTCGGTATTCTCGAAAATGTATTGTGCATCTTCAGGCTCTGCCACAGGACCGCCATGGCACAGAACAATCACATTTTCACGAATGGCTTTTGCTGTATCGTGAATGGCCTGTATTCGTTTAGCGGATTCTTCCAGTGTTGGTGCCACATCCTCACTTACTCCAATGGATCCTTTCGTGGTTGTATTCATATGAGCAACGATAATATCGGCACCGGCTTCAGTCATTTTTACCGCCTGCTCTTCGTCGAAAACATAGGGACAGGTCAGCATCTCCAGTTCGTGGGCCTGCCGGATCATCTCTACTTCCAGATCGTAGCTCATTCCGGTCTCTTCCAGGATTTGGCGAAAGTTGCCGTCAATGACTCCCACGGTCGGAAAGTTCTGCACCCCGTCGAAGCCCATCTCTTTGAGCTGCTTCAGAAATACGGGCATTAAACGGAACGGGTCGGTTCCGCACACACCGGCCAGAACCGGGGTATCTTTTACAACCGGCAGCACTTCACCAGCCATATCCATTACAATGGCGTTGGCATCACCATAAGGCATGAGTCCGGCCACACTTCCCCGGCCTGCCATACGGTAGCGCCCGGAGTTGTAAATGATGATTATATCCACTCCCCCGCGTTCGGCAAATTTGGCCGATATTCCGGTTCCCGCACCAGCACCGATTATCGGCTTTTTCTCTTTCACCTGGGCATTAAGACGGTTCAGGCACTCCTCGTATTTAATAAATGGCATTGTAAAATGGTTTATTGGTTAATCGTTAATTGTTTAATGGATAAATCGATCATAATTAATGGACCTGACTTTTTAAATTTCCGGTATCAAATCACAAATATGAAATTCCGGAAATTGTCATTTTTCCGGGCCCATTATTCCCAACAACTCATCAGCTGCGGCTTTGGCAAATTCTGGGTCGTTAATATTCAGATCGAGTTCAATCAGGCGTACATTTGCTGCTATACTTCCCCTCAGAGTCTCAAACAGAGCCTGATCGGCTTCTGGATCGTAGAATGGCTGTCCGTCGCGATCCATCATACTTACGCCGTTCAGAGGCAGCAACAGTACAACCGGGCCTTTGGCGCGGTTTAGTTTTTCAGCCATTCGTATCGCAATTTCTTTGCACTCCTCAACTGTGGTGCGCATTAGTGTTACTGTAGGATTGTGTTTATATAGATTGCGTTTTTTATATCGTTCAGGCACCGTATCCATGGCATTAAAATTGACCATATCGAGTGCGCCGCATGAGACAACCTGCGGAATCCCGGTCTCTGCTGCGGCCTCCATCCGGTTCGGCCCGGCCGAGAGAACTCCTCCTGCTACCTCATCGCACCACTCGGTTGTTGTCAAATCGGCCACAGCCGTAAAATATCCATCCCGGATCAGCCCTTCCATCGCCCGGCCTCCCGATCCTGTTGCATGGAACACGACCGTTTCATAGCCTGCCTGGTCCATCAACTCCCTGAACCGGGTCACACACGGTGTGGTTACCCCAAACATTGTAGCAGCAATCAGCGGTTTTTCATCCCTCTTCGGAAGCTCGGTTTCCACCATCCCGCAAATAGCCCCGGCCGCATTGGCAAGAATTCGGCGAGAAAGACGGTTTAGTCCGGCAATGTCTACCACCGAGTACATCATCGTAATATCTTTCACATCCACAAACGAACTGACGTCTCCCGAGGCAAGTGTGGAAACCATCACTTTTGGCACGCCAACGGGCAGTTCGCGCATTCCCGCAGTCCCGATATTGGTGCCGGCTCCGCCTCCCAGGCTCAGCATTGCGTCAAATTCATCGGTCTCGTACAGTTCGCGTACCTTGTTTTTCACACCGCGGATCATTACATCCACCGCATAGCCACGATCTCCTTTTTCCCGAAGCTCCCTGAGTGTACTTCCGCCCGCTTCCGCAATTTCACCGGCTGTAATATCAGGCTGAATAAAAGGCTCACCCAAAACACCGGTATCCATTAAAAGAGTGTTGAGTCCGCGTTCTCTAATCAGGTCACGGATAAAGCCAAACTCGGGCCCTTTGGTGTCGAATGTGCCGGTTAGGAGGATGGTTTTTTTCATGCCGCGATTGAGAATATTGAATTGCTATGGTTGACAAAAATTAACGATTGGTTTAGACCTGACAGGTTTTACTCTGTATTTCATTTATATTCAGTTAAAATATTGAAACCTGTCATGTCTTCACCCGACAAATGGGAATTGACTTTAAACTAATAACAGGGAGCCATTATTTCAGGCTTTTCCAGGGATCCTGGTCAAAAACATCCACCGTTGCGTTTTCATAATCCGTGGCAGGGGAGAGGATCGCCAGAAACGACAGAGTTTCGTTGCTGTTATTAAATGTGGCGTGAACCATATCTTTGGGGATAAAAACGGAATCTCCCGCATTCAGGGTTTTCGACTCTTTTTCAATCCACTGCTCTGCCTTGCCGGAAATCACATATATCACTTCATCCATCTTCGGATGTTTGTGAAAGGAGTGACCCTGGCCTGGTGGCATATCTACCTGCACCACCATTAAATCATCGCTTTTTGTAATATCAGGACGGGAGATCCATTTGTGAACCCCGCGCTCCAGTGCCTCGGACAGTACTGTTTCTTGTGTAAAAAATATACCTTCTGGTTTTGACATGATCGATCAGTAATTGGTTATGATTTCATTTTTGCACATCATTTAAGCCATTCTATGCTGTTCTTCAGCAGAGTTTTATACGCTTCATGCTCGTGGGCATCCCCGTCGTGTCCCAGTGTGATGTTAATTATCTTACCATCGCCATACGAAGTTGTCCAGACGACCGGATACTCCTCTCCGGTTTCCTCCTCAATACCCTTGGCAATCACGTGCATCTGAGTGGCATCTTCATCTCTTTCAAACCGGTAGAGTTCATCCACAATCGTAAACCGGGAGGGCACTCCCTCCGCAAGCGGATGATCTTCATCCACAAGATAGACCTCAAACTCGCCCAGCGGCGGGTGGCTGCGGGTTCCTCCGCCGATAAAATCGCGGTAATATTCAGGCCACTCATCCTCCCATATGTACCAAGTGGCTGCATGAACCAGCAGAAGCCCATTGCCTTCTCTTACAAAATTGTGAATGGCGGTGTGCAGTTCGGGGTCGGGCAGGGGCTGATTGTTACTCAGATAGAGAATATCCAGATGTAGAAGCTGCGGAAGTATGGCATCGGGATCATCGGTATATGTGACAAATGCACCGGTTTCCGCAATCGTTGTAGAGTCTGCTTCATTGAACCAGCGATCAAAATCGTGATGATCATGGCCGCCCACGATCAACACCTGTGGTGGCAGTTCCGGTTCGATTTCCGGTGAACAGGCAATGGCCAATGTGCATCCTGAAATCAAAAGAAGAATCGTCCGGAATAAAGATAGTTTAAGTAGGTGCATATATTTTGTTTTGAATAATTATAACACGATAGATCGAATTCATCCATTTGAAAAAACTATTTAATTTGATGGGAATCAAACCATTGGGAAAAATTAGTGAACGCATTATGTAAAAATATATCGGCTACTCATTCTTACTGTGAGAAATTAAATACTCCATGCTGTCATCGACCTGTTTTTTCTGAATCGATCCGTCGGGCCTCCTTCTGTCTGTTACAGCGTGATTTCAATGGGAAAATCTACAGTATGGAATAGATTATGCACTGATTGGAGAGCGAGGTAACAAACAGATCGAGATGGCCGCTTACATTTACCTCAGCAAACAGCACATCCGAAGAGTTGTATCCTTCGTGCACTACACCTTCACGTTATGTAATATCTTAAAAGCAGAATCCTCTGAATTTTTCATAAAGTACATTCTGGCCTTCCAGGCTGGATAAATATATGTCGTGGAATCTGTTGCCAATAACATCACCCACAGCCACACCCGACCTAATTGCATCGTGGCCCAGCGGTGCCTCCAAATAACATCAAAAACAATCACGTAGCATAGTTTTTTGGGTCTTGCTGTCAGGCAAGAATATCATGAACAACATGGCCATGTACGTCGGTCAGGCGAAAATCCCTACCCTGATGCAAATAGGTTAGCTCTTCATGGTGAAGGCCCATCTGGTGCAGAATGGTTGCCTGCAGATCGTGAATATGAACACGGTCTTTGATCCCGGAAAATCCGATCTCATCCGTTTCACCGTATGAAAATCCGGTTTTCACCCCTCCGCCTGCCATCCAAATGGTAAAGGCTTCAGTATGATGGTCTCTTCCTTTAAAGGGCATTTCCTGGCCATCTCTGTTTTCCCGCATGGGTGTTCGGCCAAACTCTCCGCCCCATACAACCAGTGTTTCTTCGAGCATACCCCGCTGTTTTAAATCTTTAATCAAGGCTGTCATTGGCTGATCAACTTCTTTGCATTTGTCTCTGAAACCGGCATCAATGGCCATCTGTTCATTTGTGCCGTGTGAGTCCCATCCCCAGTCAAAAAGCTGGATAAACCTCACGCCATTTTCTGCCAGCCTTCTTGCTAAAAGACAGTTGTTTGCGAAGGATGTTTTGCCCGGTTCAGTGCCATACATTTCGTGGATATAATCCGGTTCATCATAGATATCCATCACATTTGGTACTGAGGCCTGCATCCGGAAAGCCATTTCATATTGTGATATCCTTGTCAGGGTTTCAGGGTCGCCTACCGTTTCATGCTCTTTCCTGTTAATATCATTGATTGCATCGATCGCTTTTTTTCTTAATTCCCGGTCAATACCTTTGGGATCTGAAACATACAAGATAGGATCACCACCGTCTGTCCGGCATTGAACACCCTGATAAACCGACGGGATAAACCCGCTGCCCCAGACACCTTTTCCGGCATCCGGCATTTGACCCCCTGAAAGCAAAACCATAAATGCGGGCAGGTTTTCATTTTCACTGCCCAATCCGTACGCAAGCCAGGAACCCAGGCTGGGATGACCCATACGGGAGTGCCCGGTCAACATCAAGAGCTGTGCAGGAGCGTGGTTGAATTCATCCGTGTGCATCGATTTGATAATCGTCGTTTCATCAACAATTGTGGAAAAGTGGGGGAGAAGGTCTGACACCAAAATCCCGGATTCACCCCGTTTTTTGAAGGTTGCCTGAGGCCCCATCATTTTGGGTATTCCCTGTATAAACGCAAATCTGTTGCCTTCCATCAGCGAAGGAGGGGCATCCTGGTCATGCAGTTTGTGAAGCTCCGGTTTATAATCAAATAGTTCAAGCTGAGAAGGAGCCCCGGCCATATGCATGTAAATGACTCGTTTAGCCTTCGGAGCAAAATGGGGTGGCCTGACGGCAAACGGATCTCTATTGCTGATCACATTTCTGTCTGCACTTGCATTTGCAGTTTCAAAGGGATTGCACCCCGTCATTGCTGCTAATGCGAGTCCTCCCATCCCCAGTGAGCACTGTTTTATAAAGTGGCGCCGGGTTTGGCTTTGCATTTTCCTGTATTGTAATTCATCAAAAATGTTCATTTTGCCCTCGTGTTTTCGGATCTTGGCTAATTATGATTTTGTTAAAAATTCATCCAGGTTCATAATGGCATTTGCCACCACGGTCATTGCTGCCAGTTCCAGGTCTTGTTTTCCGGTCAACTCCTCTGCTGCAGCTTCATTTTCTTCGAAATATGATCTGGATTCATGATACAGCATTCTTAGTATTTCAAATTTTTCCGGGATGATATCCTTGTACATCGCGTAGCGATAACCTGCTTTTAACTGATTTTCAACATTTTCCGGGTCTGCATCCATCATCCGCACGGCCAAACCCTGCGCTGCTTCTACATACACCGGATCATTCAGAGTGACCAGTGCCTGAATCGGTGTATTGGTATTAATCCGGCGTGAGACACAGACTTCACGGCCCGGTGCATCAAAGGCGACGAGTGACGGATATGGATTGGTACGCCGCCAGAATGTGTAGAGTGCCCTTCTGTATTTGTCTTCTCCTTCACTGGTTTCCCATTGCAAGGCCCCGCTGTATGGCTGCTGCCAGAGTCCATCGGGCTGCGGTGGCATCACACTGGGACCATACATTTTATCACTTAGAAATCCACTCACCAGCAACGCCTGGTCCCGAATCTGTTCAGCCGAAAGCCTTACTCTGGGGCCGCGTGCCAATAGCCGATTATCCGGGTCCATTTCATGCAGTTCCGGGGAGATGTTAGAAGCCTGTCTATATGTCGCTGACATCACGATCTGTTTGAGCTGCTCTTTGATACTCCATTCATGATTATGTATAAACTGAAGTGCCAGCCAGTCCAGCAGCTCCGGGTGAGATGGTTCAAAACCCTGTGAACCAAAATCGGATATGGTTTCTACTATACCGACCCCGAACAGCTGTGCCCATAGCCGGTTTACGGTGACCCTTGCCGTAAGCGGGTTCTCTTCACTTACCAGCCATTGGGCTAATCCCAGCCTGTTATCGGGGGCATCTTCAGGCATCTGGTTCAAAACATCCGGCACGCCCGGTGAAACTTCCTCGCCATGAACCATCCAGTTTCCCTGTTCAAACACCCGGGTTGTTCGTCTATAGCTGCCTTGCAGCTCTACCATCACAGGAGTCTCAATAACCTCTTCGGTCGTATTTAACAAACGTTTAAAGTCTTCCCGAATCTGTTCATATCCCGGCTCACCTGCCCCCGGCAAATCTTCGTGAAACAGAACCCATTCTATCCTAACAATTAAACCGTCGTTAATGGGATCTTTAAACAGAAAATAGAGATCGTGCTTTTCTTCTTGCGGCTCTATCGGTATGGAGATGATCCGATCGGTTGTTCGGTCTTCCTCGTATTCATTACCATCATCCGGCCAGCTATTTCTCTGAATATCCCAGTTGGCGATCATTTCACCATCGGGGTGATCTTTTCTGACCTCTACCTCACCGGTGCTCCTGTTTGTGCGGTAATTAATAAACATCCGGTCTTTTCCGGCCAGGTTTACATCCGCGATCCGGGCATGTCCGCCTGGCTCAACAGCAAGAAAAATACCATTGATACTGTTCGTGCCCTTCTCAACCTGATCAAACAAATGAGGGTGAATTTTTGGCTCCATGAACCGGATTAAATCAACATATTTTCTTGCGAGTTCGGAAGCTTCTTTCTCATTTGATTTCTGTTTCTGAACCCAATCACTGATCTGTTCCAGCCGCTGCTGGTCGATTTCACGTTCAAACGTTTTCATTACAGGTGCCTCAAACGTCACATCCGCATCTGCGGTGTTGTTGAAATAGGCATACGACCTGTAAAAATCCTCCATTCGGATAGGATCGTACGTATGGTTATGGCATTGGGCACACTCCATTGTGGTGGCCAGCCATGTTTCCCAGGTGGTATTTACCCGGTTAATCACAGCCACAACCCGATATTCTTCGTTATCGGTTCCCCCCTCATCATTGCTCATGGTATTTCGATGGAACGCAGTGGCGATAATCTGATCATCGGTTGGCTCGGGAAGCAAGTCTCCGGCCAGTTGTTCAATCGTAAACTCATCAAAGGGTTTATCGTCATTAAACGCCTTGATCAGCCAATCCCTGTATTGCCAGATATTCCGGTACCGGTCGGCTTCGTATCCTTTGGAATCTGCATATCGGGCAAGATCCATCCACATAGATGCCCAGCGCTCACCAAAACGGGGTGATGCCAGTAACCGATCCACAACCTTCTCGTATGCGTTAGGGCTATTATCGTTTAAAAAATCTTCCAATTCATCTATAGTGGGCGGGAGGCCAATCAAATCCAGTGAAACACGCCGTAACAGTGTT
>JAFIFB010000082.1 GCA_020832285.1 Balneolaceae bacterium | reverse complement strand
TACTGTTATGTCAAAGATAAAACGTCGGGTTAAGTCATCTGACGAGTTTTTCAAAAAATATACCAATGTAGATGATTGGGATGATCCCGGAACGACTCGTCTGATGACTCTCTCACACTTTTACAGTTGACACGACACTACAGTGTTATTTCATTGATATGCATGCGTTCATTTTGGCCCCACGCCGCTCAAGGCTTTGAGGGGCAGGCTTGATCCAAAACGAACCAAAAGATCTAAGGCTGTGAATCACTTGGCGGCGGGTGCCCAAAGCCATTTTCTATAAGCGTGCTCTTGATGGCTAAAACGTTAGAAACACCTCTCAATGAGGCTGTCCAAGAAGTGAGTTTCATGACCTTAAAACTTAAAATTTCAAGTTTGTCAAGGTGTTGAAAAGGAGTACCCCTTCTTGCGGTGTGTTTTTCGCCGGAGGGAAGGGAAGGCGGTGAGTCAGAAAAGATCGGACTTTTCTAATCACCCGATACTTTATCATTGATTTATCACTCGCTTGTAGTTTTATACAATTATTATTTAATCTGAAAACTTTGCGGATTTTTCTCAAAACCCAGTTATAAATAGGAAATTAAGTTTTCTCATATCTAACCGACACATCTATTCATCATGGAACAGATATACTACATCTTTTTTACTGCACTACTCCTGCTATTTTTCCCGGCTTGTTCAGACTCCACATCGCAGGAAAATGATATTCAGACCAAAACGGAAACGATCGCTCTTGCCGGAAATACTTTTCTCACTTCAGGTAATTCCGGTATGGTTTCACAAAACGGAATTTCCGGCTGGACCGATCCTGATGCTGTTTTCACTGTTTTTGTAAAGCTCAGTGAGCCGGCTCTCACCGAAGTAAAATTGCGTGCCAATTCGGCAAACAGCAGCTCAATTTCGGTTGAAATTAATGGTCAAAACCGCACGGAACAGATCACCAGTGAACAAAATCCGGTCTCCTTTGGTGAATTTGAGCTTCCAGGAGGAGAGTACATTCAAATAGATCTGCGGGGAGTTGAGAAAGAAGGAACAGAGTTTGCCGAAGCTTCTGAACTGATCCTTGAGCTGCCGGTTGAAATCAACGCTTCCTACGTAAAAGACAATGAAAACGGCCGCTATTACTGGGGAAGGCGTGGTCCGTCTGTTCACCTGAGCTACGAAACACCAGAAGAAACCGATCTGAAGTGGTTTTATAGTGAAGTGACTGTACCCGAAAATGAAGACCCGCCCGGCTCTTTTTATATGGCCAATGGCTTCGGTGAGGGATATTTTGGTATACAGGTCAATTCGGAAACAGAACGAAGGGTACTTTTCTCCGTCTGGAGTCCCTATCAAACCGACAACCCTGAGGAGATCCCCGAAGAAAAACGGATTCAGCTATTAGACAGCGGTGAGGATGTGAATGTAGGTGAATTCGGCAACGAAGGATCGGGCGGACAGAGTTTTCTCAGATACGACTGGTCGGCAGAAACCACCTACCGTTTTCTGAACAGTGTTGAGCCGGACGGCAGCGGTAACTCCATCTATACCGCTTATTTTTACTCGCCCGATGAGCAGGAGTGGCGGCTGATTGCCCGTTTTCTGAGGCCAGAGACCGATACCTGGTATACCCGGCCTCACTCTTTTCTGGAAAGTTTTTTAACACGGAATGGCCACCTGAGCAGGGAAGCCCTCTATCACAACCAGTGGGCAATGGATACCTCAGGAATCTGGCATGAACTCACTCACGCCACTTTTACCGGGGATGATATTGCCCAAACCGGCTATCGTCTCGATTTTGATGGCGGCCTTCAAGGTGATCTATTTTTTATGCGAAACGGAGGGTTTTTTGTGGGTGAAACATCTTTAGGTTCAGAGTTCACCCGGAACGAATCGGGCCGAAAACCGGATGTTAACCCGGATGAACTTCCTTAACGCCATTTTCTGGCAGAGTTGTGTGTTAGTTGAATGATTGACTTTAAGGCGTTTCAGGGCAGATCCCCGCGACTCTGCCAGGAGCCCGGAAAAGCATAAGGGCACTCTTGCAGGTCGCTATCTAAACAACCTGGCAGAGTACGGAGCGGAGTTCCTGCAAGAGTTGTGGGTTCGTCGAATGATTGACTTTAAGGTATCCTTGGGTAGTGCATCGCAGCTCTTGCAGGAGCCAGAATATCGTTTTGATTGAACGATTTATGAGATATTCGATATTCGACGTAGCGATTTTAATGCCCTTCAGATCGAATATCGTTACGTCGTTACATCTCAAAAATCGGATATCATAGAGGTTATTGAAAACAATTTTAGTACTGAATTTTCTGAAGAGAGTTGTGGATTGAGGGGCTGGTTAACTTTAAGATGACTTCGGGCAATAAATCGCGACTCTGACAGGAGCCCGGAAAAGCACCGGATACTCTGACAGGTCGCTGAATAAGCAACCTTATCTATTTACCCACAAAAATTCCAGGTATCCCCAATTGATCGGATCTAATCAAAGTTTCGCAATCGTATCCCAGGTATATTCGAGATTGATACGAAGGTCTTGCTCCCTGTCTGCAATCTCACCAGAAACCGGCAGAGTTTCGATGTTCATCCAGCCCTGAAAATTTATCTCATCGATAAGACGAAATACCCGCTCGAAATCGATTTCTCCCTGTCCCATGTAGTGAGGATTATCCTTGATGTGGAACTGACAGATATTATCGCCGAGAAAAGGAATTTCAGAATAGATATCGTGACCAAAATTTGTAGAGTTGCCTACATCGTAGTAAACTTTGACAGCCGGTGAATTCACCCGTTCCAGAACAAACATATTGTCTTCCGCAGAGAGAGTGTTTTCCAGTCCGAGAATCACTCCATTAGCTTCTGCCTCCGGTGCCAGTTCTCTCAAAACGTCAGCCACATACTCCTGCTCATGACGCTCTTCAATGGCACCATCAAAAAAGAATGGAAGCAGTATGACTTCAGTTCCCATCTTCCGGGTTGCAGGAATGGCCTGCTCCACCCACCGTACGGCCAGGGGGTCATCCGGATTTTTCAAATGATTTTCATGTAACACCATAAGGTGAGTCCCGGCGGCTGTTATGCCATGTGCATCGAGTTCATCAAGATACTGCTGCTGCCTCTCTTCACGAGCCAAACGCAGAATACCATCTTCATCCGGCCCGCCAAATGTAATCTCTACTCCTTCAAATCCAATTCTGGCCGCTTTCTCAACTGCACTGAGTTCAGCCGGCCTGCCCAGTCCGCCAAACTGAATACCGTCCCGTCCGTTAATATCTATCACCCCTATTCTGACTCCTTCGAGTACCTGCCGATCTCCATTACAACTTGCAAACATCGCAAGACCTGCGGCTGCCATACTTCCTGTCACTAAAAATTCACGTCTGGTAAAATTTTTCATCTGCATAAAGATTCTTTTGGATTAAATTTTTTATGAACATTATTTCGGTTATCAGCGATAACCAGTTGTTTCTTTGTTACAATACAAAAATCAGGTAAAAAAATTAATTTTATTTCATTTCCTTTTTTAGGATGAAAAATTTTGTCCTTTCTCAAATGGGGTAAAAAGAAGTCTTTCTCAGGTAATCAGTTACTGCCAGGATAGTTCACCTGCATTATCCATTAAACCTTCTGAGTCGCAGGAAATCAGTTAGCAGTTCGCTCTCCTCCTCCGTAGTCAGGTCAGCCAGAATTTCACCGATTACCGAAGCAAACTTGAATCCATGTCCCGAAAATCCTGATGCGAAAACGATATGTGTGTGCTTCGGGTGCCGGTCTATCAAAAAGTTTTGATCGGGTGTATTGGTGTAGATACACGAAACAAAATCGTTGTATTTTTTCGAAGCATGAGGAAGATGAGTATCAATAAAACTTTCTATGGGCTGGAGAAAAGAGCGGTCCGGAGTTTTTATCTGTTTTTCCTCAGGCCTGTTTATCGGTTCCCCGCCCGAGTGTTTTCCGATCTTAACTCCTTTAACATTCACCGAAGGAAACATGTAGAACATGTTTTCTCCCAGATCAAAAAAAGCGGCTGGTGTGCCATTTTCAGCCGAATGCTCTTTGCCAGCCGTATGCCATGAAAGATTTTTCCGAAGCAGCTGAAACGGAATGTTCAGCTCTTTTAAAACGGATATGGTCCAAGCCCCAGCTGTAATCACCAGTTTATCCGCGTAAAATATTTCAGCCTTCGTTTGAACGGCTACTCCCTCACCTGCCGGGAAAAAGTCGACCACCTCCTGATTTTCCCTGATCACCGCACCATTCTCACGAGCAAGTGAGACATAAGCAGAAATGATTTTTTCTGAATATAGAAATCCGGCCGCCGGTTCAAAAAGAACAGAGTGGTGTTCAAACGGTTTGTACGCAGGCCACTTTTTCATCGCCTCGGCAGCACTCATTTTTTCCAGGGGAAGCTGATGCTCTTCTGAACTCCGGAGCGTTCCCTTATACACTTCACTGCTTTCATCTGCATAGAGAATCATACCACACCGGTTAAAAAGTTTTTGTCCGGTTTCCTCTTCCAGTTCATCCCACAGCTGGTATGCCCGTCTGAGAAGCGGCACATAGTTGGGATGTTCAAAATATGCCTTGCGAATCATGCGGGTTTCTCCGTGGCTGCTGCCTTTATCATGCGGGATTGAAAACTGTTCAAGCCCCAAAACATTCAATCCCTTTTTTGCCAGGTGATAACAGGCGGAGCTCCCCATGCCTCCCACCCCCAGAACGATCACATCGGTTTTCTTTGTTTTTTGCATTCCTTTCATTTTCTTTTTATTTCGTTATTTGATGCAGCAAATTTTGTTTTATTTTAAGAAAATGAATCCTGATTATTAAATCTGTTTATCCGATTCAGATCATAACATACTACACATTGGCAAATTTTACGATAAACTCACGATGCATTGTGTATTTAATTCACAAATCATGATTCTTTTTTACCGGAATATCTTCATTATTTTCGTTCAATAAGAATTGTTGTGCGTAAATTGAAATGGTGGCCGTTTAATCCCCTTTACCTAAAAACAACTAATCACAACAGTTCCTTCAGAGCCATTATTTAAAGCTAACAAATATTATAAAAGACTGATTTACCATGAATAACCGAAAAAAAACAGATAAAAACCGATTACGGATTATAGCTGTGTTTGCCCATCCCGATGATGCCGAGGTAAAAATGGGGGGAACGGCCGCCAGGTTTGCCGAAATGGGACATGCTGTTAAATTTGTATCCCTCACCAACGGTGATGCCGGACACCATCTGGAAGGAGGTGGTCCCCTTGCCAGGCGACGGGCAGCCGAAGCACAGAAAGCGGCTGAAATCCTGGGTGTAGAAGAGTATACTATTCTCGATAACCATGATGCCGAACTGGTGCCCTCTCTTCACATCCGGCACCAGGTTATTCGTGAAATCAGAAACTGGAATGCCGATATTGTGATCGGCCTGCGCCCCAATGATTATCACCCCGATCACCGCTATGCAGGAATTCTGGTGATGGACTCCGCATTCCTTGTTGTTGTACCCAATGTGGTATCTGACGTACCCGCACTTGAAAAAAATCCGGTATTTCTCTACATGGAAGATGGTTTCAGAAAGCCAAATCCGTTTTCGCCCGACATTACTGTAGCTGTAGATGATACGTTTGGAAAAAAGATCGATGCACTGGATGCCCATCAATCGCAGTTTTACGAATGGCTTCCTAAGGTAACCGGTATCGATGAAGACCCGCCCGAAGATCCCGCCAAAAGAAAGGAGTTTATGTTAAAGTGGCTCGACAATTGGAACAGCCACATGGATTATCTCGGGGATAAAATGAAAGCTTCCCTTGCAAAATGGTATGGAGCTGAGAAAGCAGCCAAAACCATACGGATGGAATCGTTCGAAATTGCCGAGTACGGGCGCCAGCCATCCGAAGAAGAGATTCGGGAACTTTTCCCAATGCTCAACGACTGATTTCGAATCTGTTCCAAACCTGTCAGCTTCGTTAGCTGTTTATTGACGATTACTTCAGTTTCACCCAAATCTGGCAGGTCTTACTCAAAACTTCCACAACAATCTTCTACTCCCAAAGTATGCGCTTTTTACTGATCTTAACTTTTCTTTTCGGGCTTTTGATTAGCTCAACACAGCTCTCTGCACAAGACAATGACATTGTGCCCATCGATTATCTCGATGTTTTTGATATGCAGTATATCACCGAGCCGTCCATCTCTCCCGACGGTGAAAAAATCACCTATCTCCGCAATCATTTCGATATCATGACCGACCGGCAATACACCAATTTGTGGCTGGTGCAATCAGATGGAAGCGAAGAACGGGCATTGACATCCGGCAACCATTCCCGAAGCAGCCTCGCCTGGTCGCCCGACAACAGATATATTGCTTTCGTTTCAAATGCGGAAGAGTCCGCACAAATTTTTTTGTTTGATGTGGAAGCAGGCACCAAACACAGAATCTCAAATCTGGAACGAGCACCGTCTTCACTGTCATGGTCGCCCGATGGAAACTGGATTTTATTTCAGAAAAGCCTTCCGGCCGATCCGTCCCAGCTCGGTAACATTCCCTCTCCGCCCGATGGTGCCGAATGGGCAGCGGAATCCACGCTGATTGATCACCCTGTTTATAAAGCGGATGGAGCTGGAATTATCGGACAGAGTTCTACCCAGCTTTTTCTCATTGCTCCCGATGGGGGTGCTGTTCGGCAGCTCACCGACAACAGTTATAATAACACCCACGCATCATGGGCACCCGACAGCCAATCGATTATTTTCAACTCAAACCGAAGTGAAAACTCAGCACTTGAACCGCTGAACACACACATTTTTGAGCTGGAGATTGAAAGCGGCAACGAAACAAAACTTACTCATGGTCAGGGCCCTCACTCCGAACCAATAATTTCACCGGACGGAACGACTATCGCTTTCACCGGTTTTGAAGATCAGTTCAAAGGGTACCAGCTCACACGCCTTTTCCTGATGGACCGTGACGGCTCCAATATTCGCGAAATTAATACCGGACTGGATCACGACATCGGTAATGTAAAGTGGAATGAAGGTTCAGACGGATTACATTTTCAGTACAATCACCACGGAGTGGGGCATATCGGTTATACAGATTTGAATGAATCGGTTACGGTCGTAGCAGAGAATGTGGGTGGCACTGTGTGGGGCCTGCCCTGGCTTCCGTTCAACGGAAATTACTACTCCCTTGCCGATAACGGCCGGATCGCTTTTGCACTTTCCAGCCCTTATCATCCGGCTGATCTGGCTGTTACTGTTAATGATGGGAACCGCGATGTGAACCGATTAACCAACCTCAATGAAACACTTTTTTCTACACGAACCCTCGGAAAAGTAGAAGAAGTCTGGTACAAATCATCTTACGACGGATGGGATGTGCAAGGCTGGGTGGTTTATCCGCCCGATTTTGATCCGGGAAAACAGTATCCCCTGCTAATGGAAATTCACGGCGGACCGCACATCGATTATGGCCCGCGCTTCAGTGCAGAAATGCAGCTCAAAGCAGCAAAAGGTTACGTGGTGATCTACACCAATCCGCGCGGCAGCACAAGCTACGGTTCAGATTTCGCTTCGTATATCAATTTCGCCTATCCGGGGCGGGATTATGACGATCTGATGTCGGGTATTGATCACATGCTGGAACGGGATTACATCAACCCTGATGAACTTTTTATCACCGGTGGCAGCGGCGGCGGGCTTCTTGCCGCCTGGAGCATCGGAAAAACGGATCGGTTCAGGGCGGCTGTTATCACCAAGCCGGTTATCAACTGGTACAGCTTTGTACTCACAGCAGATGCATATCCGCGTTTCAGTCAGTACTGGTTTACTGAAATGCCCTGGAATGACCCGATGCAGCATATTGAACGATCCCCCATTTCGCTCGTGGGTAACGTAACCACTCCAACCATGCTGCTGACCGGTGAGGACGACCATCGCACTCCGATTGGAGAAACCGAACAGTACTATCAGGCACTTCAGTTACAAGGAGTAGAGTCCATGCTGATTCGTGTGCCGGAAGCCAGCCATTTTATCTCTGCCCGCCCCAGTAACCTGATTCGCAAGGTGGGATATATTCTGGGCTGGTTTGACCGGTATCGGGAGCAGGAATAACTATTTTAGGATCTACCGGAAACTTTGCGGGTAAATTGATATCAAATTTCAGCAATCAGAATTCGAATGATACCGCTCCGGAACGGGGCTGGTTTTTCCCCTGAAAAATGAACACCATTCATTTTATCTAAGATCTACTGTTTTTAAAACAGTGAGAAAACAATGACCTACAAACCCAATTTCTGTTGCTGAAAAGTTATGACATGAACTATTTCTGTCACTTTTAAATGAACCTTAATTTGTAGCCACCACATCACTATTATGTTGAACTTGAGCTAAAGTGCAGATAATGGGTGAGTCTTGAATTTGAGCTAATTACTCCCCAAAGAGCCATTTCATCAGTACTTATCTGCGTTAAACTCTGCGTAAATCTGCAAGAGAAAATCACCTGGTAATAAACCATTTTATCAAATAAACTTTCACATTCCAAACAGGCATGTTTTCTTACCTTTCACTATTGATTCTGCTATATTAAACTGGTTTATAAATGCTCAAAACAAAAGAAAATATCCATGTTTGTCCTATTCCAGATTTCTGCTAAAACAGCCGGTTTGTTGTTGCTGATCATTTTAATTTCTGCATGTGCTGATGATGCCACAATATCGGAACCAGCACCGGATCAGCGTGCAGTTGAAATCGTAAACCAATTGATGGATGAAGAGATCGAGGTAGAAAAAAGGCGGGAGCTGGCAGAAGAATATCCGGATCTGGCTGTGGAGATGCTGAACGCTCTTGTTCACGATCTTGAAACCGGAACTGAAGAAGAGACCAATCGTATTCCCTGGATCTGGCGTGTTACCATTGCTGCCGGAAGCCGTAATGATGCCGAAGAGATTAGAGAGATTATGGATATTTCATTGCCGGAAGAAAACGAACCCCTTCTGAACTGGCAATGCGTAGTGCTGGGAGGAGGTATAGTGAATGGAATCAGCCGGCAGGATGTTTGGCCCAGGCCCCGTATTGATGAAATCCTTGACGGTGAACCCTCTCTGCAAAATCGCTGGCAGCACGCTGTGAACGAATCTTATGATTATGCTGCCAATCCCGATCTTCCCAACCCCTGGAGATATGATGCCCTCCGCATGGTTGCCATGGATGACATAGAAAGAAGTATACCCGTGCTGGCAACCTACCTGGAGCCCGGCCTCAACGACCACTTGCACATGGGAGCACTCAGAGGGCTTTCCGATATCCAGTCTCCCGAAGTGGCTGATTTAATTCTTGAAAACATCTCCAGCTATTCGGAAAATAACTACAACATTGCCCTGGAAGTATTGATGCGTACAGAGGATAGAAGGGAAACACTTCGCAGAGCGATCAGAGATGGGGAAATAGAAATCGAGGATCTCAATTCAGAACAAATTGAGATCCTCGGATTAAATAATTAGTAACCGGTATAAGGCATTACGTGCTATCAGGTTACCCATTGGTTTCGTTCAGCACCATTTCACGGGCCTGTGTGGTGATGTAGTATTTCGTTATCATGTTGGGTACTTCCCATTCGGGCAGCTTTCCATCCACAAGGAAACCGAAGAAGTCCTGTGCCACTTTTCCGAAATGTGCTTCATGGCCAAGATAATATTTATCGGGAATCTCAAGCTTCCAGCCGTTTTCTGATTTTTCATACGTAACACCAGAAAAGTCACCCTGGAGCTCTTCAACTGCCTTAACCAGTGCTTTCTCCAGTTCTGCACCGTTTTCTCCTTCGGCGGGTTCAACATACAGCGTGCTCTTGAAATTCTGTTCTGCACTTTGACGGATCACCAGATCTGATTTGGTTCCCCGAAGGGTTGCAAAGTGGCTGTCGCCGCCACCGGCAGGTGCTTCATAATCCCATCGTGCCACAATTTTTGTATGGTGACCGCACAGTGTAAAATTCATGGAACCGTTGCAGTAGTAAGGCAGTTTTCCGTCTACAATCTGGTCGCTGAGATAGTCCGGGTAGTCTGGGCTGCCGGTAACTTCTTCAAACTGTTCGCGGGTTATCATCGTTGGAGAACGGTCTGCTTTTATCATTTGCAGATCTTTTTTGTAATCAATCGCCCTGCCGGGAAAGGAGCACCACATTGCAAGATCTATCAGATGAGTGGGGATATCCACAATGCCCTCTCCCTGCTGCAGTACATCGAAATACCATGGCGGACGCATCAGAGGGTTGCCCGATACGGTTTTTTTGAGATGATGAGTATTTTTCTGGAAAATGGCGGGATCATCAACCGAACCTTTGCGAAGTTCTCCAAACAATTTACGATTTTGGGCAAGCTTCCGCTGCAGCATCGAGGTGATCTCATTCCTCTCTGTCATAATATCATAAAGCAGAACACCGTTTTCTTCGGCTGATTTGAAAGCCTCAACCAGCAATTCCCATTTTTCCTTGTTGATCGCCATCGGTTTATCGGAAAGCACATTGATACCGTGATCCACCGTTTTTTTGATGTATTCGGTCTTCAGCCGGTTATTTCCTGCGGTAACCATAACGTTGCCCGGTTTCTCTTCAAGCATGCGCTCCAGGTAGTCATCGCCGGTGTACACTTCGCACTTCCAGCTGGTCGGGTTTTCCTCACGGCTGTTAAATCCTTCAATACGCTCCAGGTGTTTGTCCAGATCAGGGCCGCCCTCAGAATAAATGTGTATTACAGGGTCTACCTGATCTATAGTGCTTTTATGCACCAGTGCCGCATGGAAATGGGCCGGATTTAAAGTGATGACTTTAATTTCATTTGGTTCTCCTGTAAATGAATCACTATCGGAATTTGATTGAATCGATAGCATAGGAATAGGTAAAATCATGTTTGTCTGAAAAATTAACTGTTTTTATTGATGGTTTTTTTTGATCTGCCGGGAAAAAGCCGAATACTTACGATTCGGCTTTATCATGATTCTTGCGCTTTTTTATTTCAGCGATACCGACAGCCAGTAAGAAGGTGCCCAGTGCAGCGAAGCCCCAGAGACCTGCAAATTGATACAGCATGTAGATACTCGCGGTACCAATCAGAATTGTGATCGGTATCAGCAGAACATTCCAGATGATTCGTTTCTTTCCTGTAGGCATATGTTTGCCCATAATCGCTTTATTGTTGAGCATCAAAAAGAAGGTTACGTAAGCAATCGGCAATAACATCAGCGTGATGACCGAAGTGGGAATGGCTAGCCAGAACAGGGCCTGTTCCCAGAAAAATGGCCCCAGAACACCTACAACGGGAATCATGATACCCGCTTTGAAATACCAGCTGCTGTAGGACACTCTCATAATCTCACAAACCACAAATCCGCAGATTACCATATGCAATGTTATGGTGGAAAGTGCCATTCCCAGTACACCAATTCCAAAAATGATACCGCTGAATATTCCTCCAAGAAGAGGTTCAAGTGATTTTGCAAGGTCGAATGCATCCCGGGTAACCAGTGTAGCAGCCATTCTTCGATCGTCATCACCCAGTTCTGCAACTCTGGCAGCTATCTCATTTTCTGAAAGCTCAACACCTTCACCTGCTTCATGTAAAACTCTGCCTTCGAGAAGGCCATTAAACTGGTTGATCTGTCGCTGATCCGGCTCCCATTCCACGTGTTCTTCTCCCAGAAATCCGGGCTGCGGAATGGTATGAAACTGACTGGTACCGGCAATTACAATACAGCTTGTTGCCAGCATGAAAGGAATGAGCATTCCGGTTGCAAGGTCAAACTTCATCATGCCCTTATACTCGGTCCCCCACTTACGCCTCAGCATTGAGTAGGCAAACAGAAAGGTTGCGTTGATACCCACAGCACTGGATAGCGCAGCAGCCATCACCTGTTGCTGCTGTGAGACAATCAGGTCAGACCAATACTGTGCCGAAGTTTCTGTGAGCATTGCAAGCATGGGTTCGAACCCTTCGGCCGGACGAAAGAACATGGAAGGGTTAGGAATAAATCCGGCAAAAACTGCTCCCCAGTCGATTGAGCCTGCTACAAACATCAGCCGAATCACAACCCCGATAAACGAGATTACGATGATTGCCACAAAGCCCTTCAGCAACATCTCAAAAATTCTGACACCTCTGCTTCCTGTACCGTAATTATAGGTGACCCCAAGTGTGATGACAAGAACCGAAAGCGAAATAACCAAAGTGCTTCCAAAACTGCCAAGCGGTGAACCAGCACCAAATAGCCCCGGCAGCAGATTCTGCTGAACCACACCATTTGCAAGTGCAAACTGCGGCATTACCCACACGATACACGCTAAGATAGAGCCGAGTGCCCATCCCCAACCCAAAACCGGATTGATATGCTTGTTGATAGCATATAACGGACGCTCATCCGTGGCAAGCGTCGCATAACCAAGTGCTGCCAGCATGATGATACCAAGAAGCATCGCAATTGGCTGCAGCCATAACATACTAACACCGGTAAGCACTCCCAGGTACAAGCCACTTGTCAGAGAACCGCCTCCGAGGGTAAGTGCACTTTGCAGCCATCCCGGACCGGAAAGCTTAAAATAGGTTTTTAACTTTACATGCCATTTTTTGTCCTGAACCGCACGGAGTACTTCGGCTTCTTTATCATACCTGATGTTTTCTTCATTAGACAATTTGTCATCATGTGCCATAAAATAACTTCAGTTTTTTTCAGCGTTAGTTAGTTTTCATTTCCAAGAATAAATCGTTTTCTAATGACGATTACAAATTTGAACTATAAGAAAAGTTCAATCGTCCGAAAACAGTCAAGTTTTTAGTTTTGTAATCATCCAATCAGAATACTTTCACGTTACATATCAGTCAGTTACCGGTCGTAATTTCATATTCTTTGATACATGAATCAACGATCTATAACTTCGGTTCCCAGCCAGGCTCATATTGCCTGCTCCACAATTCCATCGCTTCTTTGTCGTAGATGTGACCATTGGATGTATTCACATCGAACCCTTTTCCGGTTCTGTATGAAATATTTGCCAGATGGCACAACATCGTACTCTTCAGGCATTCTTCTACAGGAGAATTCAACTCAACTTTCCCCCGGATTCCATTCAGAAAATTTGAAACATGTGCGGCGTTGATCGTTGCGCCCGTTTCCCCATCAACCGATTCGCTTTTTACGAGATTGCCCTCTCTGTCGTAAACAGAGTATTCACCTCCAGAAAGTTTTACACTGCCTTTGTCTCCAAATATAATGGGCCCTTGTGTTCCGTATGTATCGTGGCCATTCCGGCTTTTACAATCCCACTTTATCACCTTGTCTCCGGGAAATTTAAAACTCGCATCCATAGTGTCGTACATGGTCCATCCGTCATCCGGGAAGTGGCGTTTATGAGCAATGGTATCAATCCTCTCCGGGAAATCTACCTGCAATGCCCATCGTGCAAGATCCACAGCGTGGATAGCATTATTTCCGGCTTCTGCAGTTCCCCAGGTCCATCCATACCAGTGCCAGTTATAATCCCAGGTATCGTGTTTGTATTCCTGTCGAGGTGCAGGCCCCTGGAAAAGTTCCCAATCCAGTCCCTCAGGCACAGATGCAGGTTCGGCAACCGGAACTTCCCCCCTTCGTGCGCTGTAGGCTGTTTGAGCCATATAGACTTCACCAATCAATCCGTCATGAATTTCCCGGATCATTTGATTTACAAGGCGGGCAGAGCGGCGCTGATTTCCCAGTTGTATCACCTTGCCATATTTTTTTTGATAACCGAGCATTAGTTCGTTTTCCCTGGGATTATGACTACCCGGTTTTTCAACATATACATGCTTGCCTGCTTCCACAGCATAACAGGTGCCCGGTGTTTGCCAGTGATCGGGTGTGGCAATAATAACCGCATCAACCTCATTATCATCCAATACAGTGCGAATATCATTTTCAAGTGTGGGTGTATAGCCGAGAGCTTCCTCAAACAGCCCGGCCGTCTCTTCCCGTCTGTGTTTCATCACATCACAAATGTACAGGAGATTAGCATTACTATCTTCGTGGGCTAACGCATTGGGCCATGCGTGGACTCTGCGACCCAGGCCAACAACGGCAACATTCAGCCGGTCGTTGGCTCCGATAACTTTGGAATAATTTTTTTTAGGCATTCCCATTCCGCCTATAGTAAATCCGGCCATTCCAAGTGCTGATTTTTTTAAAAAGCTTTTTCTGGATGTTTTCATTATGTTTTTATTAACCCTGAATTATTTATCATGGACTTTACCGGTTACTTCTATCGATACAATATTGATCAAATAAATTTCTATGAAATTGACAATCTTCGAAATACCTGAAGAACATCAGGTTTTCAGCAAGTGCGCAGGATGTCAGGAAATCTGAAACTTATTCAGATTAATCGAGCAATGAGGTGTGTGATATCGGAATAAACAGAACTTCTGATCATCGAGTACAATGCTATTTTTTACAAGCAAATGTGATTTACCATCAAGCACTGTAATATGTCAACATTTCATCATTTATCATAATTTTTCTCCCGGCCTTTCTTGGTTCACCATCGGCTCTGTTTACTGACACCTAATCCGGATTTCTCACCAAGAGAATTCTTCTCAGCAAGGCCAAGATAGAATGATAATTTCACGCTGTCTGAACAAGTATTGATCTCATTCTCGCTCCACTTCCCATCCGTAAACTTCTATCCAGTCTAAACGAGACGATGCGTTCGTAGCGCCACCAGCCATTAAATCCGTGAAGCCTGCTTTATCCACCTTCGACAGATCAGGATTTTCAACTGTACGGCCTTCGGTAACCGTTTCAATATTTAATGAATACCAATTGATATCATCAACATTGAACTGAAATTTTCGCCAGTCTGTAGAGGGGCCATCATATTAACATCAGCACAAAAAGAAGTTTATCCTCCAAGCAGGTTTATTGCCGTTCGAATCGCAAGAAGTATCACCACAATACAGCCGATCACCAGGACAACTTTCATCCACATCGGTACAGCCCGGGGGCCTGTTAAATCCGGGCGGGTTACCAGATACAGCATCACCAAAGCAAGTACGGGCAGACCCAGAATGGTGAGTGCCTGGGCAAAAGTAATCACTACGGCAGGAGCTGTTCCACCGAAGATCAGGGCCAGCGTCATACCAAAAAGAAGAGCAAAGGCGGTGAAGCCCCGTGTTGAGGATTCATCCAGTCTTCCTCCTTTTCCAAGTCCGTCGGAAAGAAGTGTACCCCCAATCATCGCGTTTACCAAAAAGGAGGAAAAAGCACCGGCAAATAGACCAAGACTGAATAAAACTACAGAAGCAGCGCCAAAAAACGGTTCAAGCTGACGGCCCACATCAGCAGCTGTTCCGATCTCATCCACACCTACGGTTCCAAAAAGAACCTCTGCAGCTGTAATCATAATAACAGCAGAAACGATTCCCAAAATGGCAATCCCAAGTAAGGAATCGGTCATTCCTTGTTTGATATCATTAATTCCCCACCCTTTTTCTTTAACCAGGTACGACTGATAAAAGGCACCGGCAATAGAAACAGACGTGGCAAAAAAACCAATTACAAGGGTCCAGTTTAAATCGGGTTGTCCGGGTGCGGGCTGAGGAATGTTGGGAATCAGCCCCTGTCCGATTGAAAGTATGGAGGGCCTTGCAAAACCCAGGTTGACAAAAAAACCGATCATCATAATTAATACCAGGCCCATCAGAAATTTTTCCACTGGTGAATACAACTTCTTAAAACCGAAAAGCACAACCAGGATAAAGCCGTTCAACAATAGAAGAATCGTGGCAGACATTCCAAATCCTCGTATCTCATCGGCAGGCTGTCCTGTAATTTGTTCAAGGAACGGATCGATCGCAAACAGAATGGCCGCATTATTACCTGTTTGAAAGCTTGCTATAATCAGAAAAACCGTTATCCCCACGAATGCAGCCACAGGACGACCCAGGCGGTGAGCCAGTTCATCACATAATGTCCGCTCATAAATAACACCCAGCCGGGCAGATATCATTACCAGACAGATCATTAATGCCGTAGCCAGCAAAGGCACCCAAAGCAGCGAGTAGCCAAATTCCACTCCGATTGCCGATGCCAGATAAATACTGCCCGGACCGAGAACTACGGATGCAACAATCAGTGCAGGGCCAAATGATTCAAATAATCCGCGTTTCTTTCCGCCGGCTTCAGCCGATGAAATAGATTCAGTGGGTGTTGTGTTTGATTGGTTCATATAATGGACAGAGTTCTTTATTTATTCAAAATTTTGGCAGATCCCCCACACGATTGGAGTTGACGGCAAGTAATTGATTGCCGGGGGTTCAAAATTCCAGATCACCATCTGAAAGTTATATTGAGCTGTTTTGCAGGCTTTGGTTACTCCATGTGCCTGAGATTATATCTTTTTTAAAGTAGGTTGTCAACAATTAATTCAACCAGGAGTTATCCCATATTTTATTATATATCCCTTTTGAGTTTGTTTGTCCTTTTGGCCCCAGGCCGCCCAAGGCTTTGAGGGGCAGGCTTGACCCAAAAGGACCAAAAAGTCCCGCTTATTTCATTGGCTTGCAGGGCTCTTGAACCATTTGATATTCATGAAATACTATACGATATTATTTTTGGAAATATAAAGATAGAACGTTTACCCCCATTTTCTATCCTTTCTGGTTCAAAAACCCCAAACTCTAATTCATTATTAATCAATATTTAACATGTCAGATAAGAAGTTCGGAATCGGAATCGTAGGCCTTGGCAATATCTCCGATGTGCATGCCGAGGCGATTAAACTAACCAATGACGGTAAACTGGTAAGTGCATACAGCAGTACTGAAAAAAAAGTAAAAAATTTCGAAGAATCGTACGGTGCAAAAGGGTACACATCCTATGAAGATTTTTTAAAAGACCCCGAATTGGACATCGTTTCTATCTGCACCCCAAGCGGTACTCACCTCGATTTTGGAAAAGCTGCTGCAGAAGCCGGAAAACACGTTGTGGTTGAGAAACCGATTGAAGTAACACTCAAGAAAGCCGGAGCTCTGATTGACAGCTGTAAAGCAAACGGTGTGAAACTTGCTGTGATCTATCAAAGCAGGTTCAGTGAGGATACCATTAAAATGAAGCAAGCTATCGACAACGGCGAGATTGGTGATGTGTTTATGTCTACCGCTTCCGTAAAATGGTTCCGTGATCAGGAGTACTATACCAGTTCTCCCTGGAGAGGTACTTTCAAACTGGATGGCGGCGGTGCTGTTATCAACCAGTCGATCCACACTATCGACCTGCTGGTTTGGATGCTTGGAGGCATCGACTCCGTTCAGGCATACAAAGGCACATTTACTCACCCTACCATCGAAGCGGAAGATAATGCCGTATCCATTTTCCGTACAAAATCGGGAAGTATTGGAACATTTGTAGCCTCAACATCCATTGTTCCGCCATTTCCGCGAAGAATAGAAGTTTTTGGCAGTGAAGGTTCAGCTGTTCTCGATGAAAGCACTTTCCGCCTTCTTAAAACCGAGGATGACCTGAAAAGTGCCAAAGACAGTGCAGAAGATGCAACCGGAGGTTCAAGTCCCCTTGCTCACTTTAAGTTTGACCCACACAAAAATCAGTTTAATGCAATCATGAATGCGATCCGGGAAGACCGTGATCCACCGGTAAGCGGAACGGACAGTTTACAGTCGCTCGCTTTTGTCGAAGGACTCTACAAATCAGCCGATTCAGGTGAACTGGTTAAGCTGGATAACCTGCTCGAAAAATACTCCAAATAAGAAAAAGGTTTTTTTTCTGAACATGGAGAGAATGGCTCACATTCCATTCTCTCCTGTTTATTTACGTCCTGCATAGTTCTGTTTTTTCACTTTTTTGGTTTATTAAGGCCAAACCCAATTCCCTGATTTATAGTCATTACTAATCCCTGCCAGTAAATCAGGCGCCATTTTTCTTTTTTCAGCCGTTTCTGTTACATTGGCAATGGCCAACAAAATAAAGATGTACTGACAATCATTTCCTTAACCCGATTCAACCGTAAAAAAAACTCTTCATGAAATTTCAATGGTCGGCATTCCTTGTCAGCATAACACTAATTTTTTCTGCATGTGATGATGCCGCTCAACATGACCCGTCATCAGCCGATTTGGTTCTGCTTAGCGGGCAGGTCATCACGGTTGATGAAAATTTTTCAAAAGCAGAGGCTTTTGCAATTCAAAATGGGGAGTTTATAGCTGTTGGCACTGATGATGACATCCGTGAGTTTATCGGTGAGCATACTAAAGTGATCAATGCAGATGGCAAAACCGTGATACCGGGCTTGATCGAATCTCACGTACAGGCCACTGCCGCTGCCCGGCGTGAAGCTGTACAGCCTTACTTACAGCTTGGGTCTATTGCCGAAATCCAGGAGTGGCTCCGGCATGAAGCAGAACAACGTCCCACAGGGGAATGGATTCTGCTGCCCAGAGCTGATGTAACCCGCATACAGGAGGGCCGCATTCCCACTCCCGAAGAACTCGATGAAGCAGCTCCCGATCATCCTGCTGTTTTTATGTGGCAATTTGCCGGTGAACAGACACAGGTTTTAAACTCTGCCGCACTGGAGGCTGCCGGTATCACCAGTGAGACAGAAGCTCCCGAAGGTGGCACCATTCACCTGAATGATCAGGGGAACCCAACCGGAGTACTTGAAAACAGCGGTGAATTAACCGAATCCTTTCTTGAAACGCCTGAAGTATCTGAAGAAGAACATCTGAACAAGCTGGCTGCTCTTGTGGCGCTATACAATGAAGTTGGCATCACCAGTGTATATGAACGCAATGGCAATCCCGATGCTTTCCGCGCCTTTGAACAGCTGAAAGTGGATGACAAGCTTACCGTTCGAGCCAGGGTTACTATGAGCCTCACTGATGATGATATCTCTGCGGGACCCGATGAATTTATCCGATCACTGCCACACCAATACAGAGACGGTGACGATCTGAACCAGGTTGGCCCTCTTATGATACGCGCCGACGGCGGAATTCTCTTTGGCTCAGCTTTTATGCGTGAAGCGTATGGAGAAGAAGCTGCCAGATTTTACGGCTTTGACGATCCTGAAAACCGTGGAAGGCTCCTGATCGACACCGAAAACCTTCACAATATGGTGCAAACCGCACATAGCAATAACTGGCCGCTGGCCATTCATGTCACCGGAGATGCCGGTGTGGATGCTGTACTGGATGCAATCGAAGCATCACGCGAAAACCACCCAGAATACTCTGATCTGCGCTTTACAATCATTCATGGCTATTTTCCCAATCCGGAAGCGGCCGAGCGTGCCAGCCGGCTGGGAGTTGGCATAGATACACAAACGGCCTGGTACTATAAAGATGGCGATGCCCTCAGCCGGGTTCTCGGAACAGAACGGATTGAACGATTTATCGGCCTGCAAACCTGGAAAAACGCCGGAGTGAATGTGGGGCTGAATTCTGACCATATGATGGGTTTTGATCCAAATCTTTCTCTCAATCCCTACAACCCTTTCTTAACCATGTACACGGCAATTACCCGCACCACGGAAGGCGGACAAGTTTTTAACCCGGATCACCGAGTATCACGTGAAGAGGCCCTGCGTATGATGACCATTAATGCCGCCTGGCTCAATCATGAAGAAGACCGAAAAGGCTCTATTGAACCAGGTAAATTTGGTGACTTTGCTATTCTTTCTGATGATTTTCTGACTGTAGAGGAAGAGCGGATCAAAGAAATTCGTTCACTGCTTACTGTCGTTGATGGAACGGTTGTTTATGATTCTGAATCCGAAACCCGGGATCCTTAAAAACTTTAGACTTTTTATTTTTCCTTTACTTTAACTTTAGATTACTAAATCATGCTTCTGCGAATTTGCACTTTTCTACTTCTTTTAACCATCGTTCTTACCGCTTGTAACGACAGCGAACAGGACTTGTCAGCTGACATGGTCGTTATCAATGCCAATGTTTTAACGGTTGATGACGATTTTTCCACCGCTCAGGCTTTTGCTATCCGGGATGGCATTTTTGAAGCGGTAGGCTCAAATGATGAGATTGAATCATACATCGGAAATCAAACGCGTGTGATTGATGCGGATGGCCGCACTGTTATTCCCGGTTTGATCGAATCTCACGTACATGCGACCAGTGTTGTCCAGCGGGAATACGCAACTCCTCATCCTTTCGAACAGCTCGGTTCCATCGGTGAAATTCAGGACTGGCTGCGTACAGAAGTGGAAAGAACCGACCCGGAAAACTGGATTCCGCTGCCCAGGGTTGATGTAACCCGAATTCAGGAAGGACGAATTCCCAACCGCGCCGATCTTGATGAAGCTGCACCCGATCATCCTGCTGCTTTTACATGGCAATTTGCCAACCGGCAGGTACAGGTCTTGAACACAGCCGCACTTGAAAGCGCCGGTATCGACCGAGACACGACCGAACCTGAAGGCTGCACAATTGAACGGGACGATGCCGGAGATCCCACCGGAGTTCTTGAAAATTGCAGTGAATTGACGGGAGGTTATCTGCCCACCCGTGAAATACCAGAAGACAGGTACCACGATGACCTGGAACGTCTTCTCCACAATTATAATAAAACGGGAATCACTTCCATTTTTGAACGGGGCAGCAATCCTGAAGGCTATGAAACCTATCGTCAGCTCCGGGAGCAGGATCGTCTTACGGCAAGGGTTACCGTAACGATCAACCTGAGCTCCGACGGAAGCGTTGAAGGTTCTGAGGAAGTGATCAACTCATTCCCTGTAACATTTGGTGAAGGTGACGACTGGGTTCGTACAGGACCACTTAAACTTAGAATTGACGGCGGAATATTATACGGATCGGCTTATATGCGTGAGCCTTATGGGCCGGATGCCCTCGATTTCTATGGATTTGATGACCCCGATCATCACGGAACTCTGCTGATCAGCCCGGAAAATATTGAAAACATGATTCGCGCCGGTTACGAGAATGGCTGGCAGATGTCAGCTCATGTTACCGGAGATGCCGGTGTGGATAGAGTACTGGATGCCGTGGAAGCTGTTCAGGAAGACCTTCAATCTAATGATCCCCGTTTTACGCTGATTCATGCATATTTTGCCAATCCTGAAACGGCCGAACGTGCAAACCGGCTTGGGGTCGGCATCGATACACAGCCGGCATGGCTTTACAAAGACGGTGATGCATTGGCCAGGATACTGAGTGAGGAGCGAATGAATGAATTCATCGGCCTGCAAACCTGGCTGAACGGAGATGCCATAGTTGCAATCAACTCCGATCACATGCAGGGCTTTGATCCCGACCGTTCGCTCAATCCTTACAACCCATTTCTTACAATGTATACAGTTATTTCACGACAGACAGAAGGCGGACAAGTGATCGGCTCCGGGCAACAGACCTCCCGGGAAGATGCTCTTCGAATGATGACCTCACATGCAGCCTGGTTCAGTTTTGATGAAGATAAAAAAGGCTCCATCGAACCTGGAAAACTTGGAGATTTCGCCATACTCTCTGATGATTATCTTACGTGTGATGTAGAAGAGATCAAGGAGATCCGGTCTCTGCTTACAGTGGTTGGTGGCAAAGCAGTTTATGAAGAGGGTGATTTTTGATTTCAGATCTTAGCCATCATTAATCGAAGTGACCCAATCCCCATTTCACTCCATTTACAAGCAATTTACGATAATATGAGACGCCGAAATCAGCCGGGTGGCCCAGTGAGGTATAAAAAACCCGGCTCTCTCCTGCGTACCGGGTCCAGGTGATTGGTTCAACCTGACCTTCAACTGTTCCGGTCATCAAAACCACAGCATTTTCATCCAGAAGTTCATTGTGGTACACATTACCAGTACTGTGCCATTGTGTTCGCTGCCCATCCAAAACGGGGTGATCATCCAATTCAGAAACAATATTGACCCTTGTTCCAAGCTCCACAGGTCCGTATCCCTGATTTTCTGCTCCCAGGACATCAGAAACAAAACCCCACCAATCGCTGTACCCATCTGGCATGGTTCCGTCCGAATCCCGCACGGAAAAAGCGTGGTTTGCTGTTCTGACCCCAACAAGCGGTTTTCCAATTTCCAAAAAGTTTTGAATCACTTCCAGCTGTTCGTCCGGTAGGGCAATTCTCCTGAAAAATATAACCAGAAGATCAGCTTCTGAAATGGTCTCGGTCAGGTCAGGGAAATGAAAAGAGGTAAGTTCACCCTCTCCAAGTATTACGGTTGTTTCAAAATCATGTTCACGATTCAGCATTTTTGCAAACCGCGGGATGGTCTTGTGAGCTTCGTAATTGTGAGGATCTTCGCTGATCAAGAAAAGGATATGAGGCCTGTCGCCCTTTTCACTTTCTGAGTCGGTCTGCTCATATAATGAATTTATTTTGTTTTCGGCCAGAGCATCTGCTGAAATTCCCTGCACAGCAAAAATAATACATAAAAAAAGAATCCCGGTGTATACCGTTTTCATGGAATCAAAAAAGCTAATTGTTATGAATATCGTGCAAAATTCCGGGATTAACTCATTTTCCGAAAAATTTTAAAAATCGAACTCAACGGCTCGTAAAGAACGATTTGTAGTGCTACACCCATAATATCCAAATATTTTATTAAATCTTATTTTTTAGAAGTTGACCCATTTTTAGACATAGAAATCAATTTTACCGGCTTCACTTATACTGTCCTTTTGGCTTGACCCAAAAGGACCAAAAAGTCAAGGCTGTGAATCACTTGGCGGCGGGTTGAGCCTAGCGAAATCCCGATCCCTCGGGGCTTTTCATCGACGCGGCACCCTTTTAATGGTCCATCACACTCATTGACTGTAATCAAAGATCCGGCCGGTATAAAATGCTGCCATAGCGTCGATGAAAACACCCTGTTCCCGCCAACCGATTCAAGGCCGGTTAAAATATATCTAAAACGATTTCCACTTACCTAAATTCACAAGTTATTATTTTAAATATTCTTATTTAGTTAAAATCTAAAGTGTTTGCACTCCCCTTATTCAATCATACTTCGTAACTCCTCCGGGGTCCAGAGTTCGGTACGTGCTTCTGTTTCGGTACGGATACGTTCAACTTCTTCCGGTTCAATCGGTGATGCTTCATTGCCCCATGTGTTTCGCATGTAGGTCATGATTGCCGCTAACTCTTCATCAGATAAAAATCCGTGTGCCGGCATCACTCCGGTGATATTCACAGCTCTTCTCGGAAATTCGGCAACACCGCCTTCAAATCCTTGCAACAAAATACGCGTAATCGCTTCTTTATCCTGCTGTACCCACTCACTGCCTTCAAGAGGCGGCCCGATTCCGCTGACCCCCTCGCCTTCAGCACCATGACAGGCCATACAAGTTGCATAGAGATGCCTTCCTCGTTCATATCGTTCCCGCTCCTCTTCTGTAAAATCAGCAAGAGCTGCTTCAGGATCTGCCTCAGACGCTTCATTTAAAGCTGCCAGAAATTCTTCAAACTCTTCACCAAGTTCATCGCTCCAGTTATACTCACTTCGCAGTAATTCAGCAAACTGATTTTCACGCTGATATAAACCTGTCAAAGCCATTTCCCGGAAGTAAGGACTGTCGGAATGGGCATCAAGCAGTGCTGCCATCAGCCGCAGAGAGGTGTCACTATCGGATTCGCCCAGAGATGCGAGCATCTGAATACGCACATAGGGAGCCGTTTCCGTTTCGTAGAGTGTTTCTAAAGCCGCTAATACCTCTTCTGAGTTTTCAGCAAGTTCTGATTCGAGAATTTTGATGGCCGCAGCACGTATTCGCGGATGTTCATCTTCAAGCGATTGCAAGGCTGTTGCGGTTAACTGATCCTGTGAATAGACCGACCGGGAAATTCCTTCCAGGCTCCAGAGAGCATGCAGCCGGGTCCAGGCTTCTTCTGATGGGTTTCCTGCCATCTCTTCCAGTGTGGAAACCACCTGAGACGGCGAACACTGAACAAGTACCTGCTGTGCCCGATCGCGGAGATGGCCGTTTCGATGACGCAGATAATCTGTTATTTCAGTGGGTGTCAGCTCGCTGAACTTCGGTGTGTTATAATCGATTTCCTGATCATCACGAACAATCCGGTAGATGCGGCCATACTTGCCGTAAGGTATGTGGAGATCGTGCTCCAGCGCGTGTTCACGAAGATGATCTGTTAAAAATCGTGCATGCTGAATAATTCCGCGGTACATATCTACTACATAAAGGGCGCCATCAGGAGAGTTATACATGCTCACCGGTCGGAATCGCTCATCAGTAGAGGTAAGAACCTCTTTCTCTTCGTAGGCAAAATGTGCTTCTTTTTCAATCTCGGCGGGATCGTGGTCCAGAAACATGCGTTTGATCATATTCGCAGCTGGTTCCGGGGTAAAGACGTTATCCAGATATTCTTCCCCGAACTGATGCCCCCGATAGACAACCGGACTAAGTGTGGAGGTAGCCCTGCGCAGAGTGCCATCCTCACGAACTTCCGTTCCGATTTGGTAACTCCGGTTTGTTCCAACGGCATGAGCCGGCCAC
>JAFIFB010000107.1 GCA_020832285.1 Balneolaceae bacterium | reverse complement strand
CTCAATCTCATCCGAAAATTATAAAGCAGACGAAAACCTGGATATTGAAGGGTTAATTTTTGGCTCTAACGCCACAGGAAAAATCATAGAGGTGTTGGTTGACAAATCAGCTGATCGGGCGTTTAGAGCAAACCTGCCAACAAAAATTATTAAGGAAGAAGCGATTTCCGACAAAATAATTAAGGTGTCTTTCCGCTTCGAAAATCTGGACTATCTGAACGAATGGCTGCTCCAGTTCGGAGATAAAGTGAAGGTTGCCGGGCCGGATGAGCTTAAAAAGAAAAGAGAGATCCTGCTCAGAAAAATGCTGAACAGTTAATCTGTAAGAAGTAATGAATTTCAGGTTTGAATCTGTGAAAATAGTTGCGGATGAAATTTGAACTTAATTTCAGCCAAGATGAAACAGTTCCCAAATCACACCCGCAAGAATTTTCAATAAAAATCATTTAAGAATTTAAGTTCAGCGCGGAATAAAAATTCCATGCATATCGCTGTCCTCCTGGTCTCCCAGATAAACAACATCCAATAGATCCCTGTTGGCAACATCAATGATTGAAATTCCAGCACGGTCACCAACAATATCGTGCGGAATGGTTGGCGCAGGATTTGGACCTCTCAAAGTAACAAAAGCGCGTCTGTTGTCAGATGACATTGTGATGAGATCCGGAGTTTGCCCGACAAAATCCATGATTTCAAAATCATGCCCTTCCTCACGAATGGTGTTTAAAGGATGGATAGTTGCATTGTCACTGACACGATGAACCACCCACAACTCATTTCTTTGGGTATCAACCCAGGCACCATGGGCGTCCTGACCAGTATCAGAAAGGTTATGTGTCACTATCAATTCAGGCCCATCTTCAGTATACTCAAATACATATAGCCATGAAGATTGTAAATCACCCGCAGTTACATACACTTCATTTTCATTGGGTGATTCAGCAAACCCGCAGCCATGTTCCGCTATTTCATCCTTCCCCCAGGCCTTGCTCACTTCCAATTCTTGAAGGTCTACAACTGCAAGTCCTCCGTTAAAGAGCGTCATAAGCATATAATTCCCGTCGGGTGTGAAGCCGGCACAAACAGGCCTTCTGCTTGGAAACAATTCATCATCAGCCAGCATAGGATCTGCCTTCAAATCAAGAAAGCGGGTCAATTCCCAAGTGTGTCCATCATCTCCTTCACTACGTATAATTTCCGCAATAGTCTCTCCCTTATCGGGGTTTCCGTCTTCATCCATACCCTGAGGGCCAATATTAGCAACATAAATATGATCAGGCCGGCTTGGTACAGGTTGTGCAGCATGAGGCAGCTTTCCTACATCTTCAATAACAGCTACAACATTATTGTTACGTGTATCCAAAACAGTAACTGAACCAGATACAGAGTTTGCACTGTAAACAAAAGGATCCGGAGGAGTTCCCCAAAGCATATGAGCGCGTTCTGCTCCTCCAAGTTCAGCCCTGTTAATTATCTCTATAACATTACCATTCGGGTCAAGAATATAAAGATCATCCAAATTTTGATCCGCCGCCCAAACTACATAATCCAAATCCTCAGACTCTTCTGCCTCTTCGCATCCGTTTATCAGCAATGCCATCGTTAATCCTATAATCAAAACAGGAAAAACTTTTTTAAACAGACATAGTGATTGAAATTTATTGAACATAACTTTTTATGAATTGGTTAAAATGAAATACTAACAGAACCTTACAAGTTCACCAAATTGAGTGATTATTGCAATTTAGAAATTGCATTCAGAATGTCTCTACTGACGACTTTTCATTATAAAAATTCCAGGAGAAGGTGCTCGTTAGACAATGATAGGCTTTTATATAGCTGAAATATTTTATTTGCTTCAAATAGATAAAAATATCTCCTATTTCTTTATAAACATCCTGTGATAAAAAAACTGGCTGTTTTTGGCTTTATATCATTAATGAAACGGTATACATCAAAATTATACAACCATGCCAAAATATGTTATAGAAAGAGAAGTACAGGGAGTAGATAAATTAAAAGGGCGCGACCGACAGGCTGCTGCCTTGCAATCTATTCGGGCTTTGAATGAGATTGGCACTGAGATTCAATGGATTCATTCCTATATCAGTGAAAATAGAACACACTGCGTATATTTAGCAGAAAATGAAAAATTAATTCATGATCATGCAAAAAAAAGCAAGTTTCCGGTCACCAACATTTACAAAGTGGAATATATTTTAGAGCCTGTTTCCGGTGAGGGATAAAAAACATTTTCAGAATTATTCAATTGCATCCATATCCTGCAAACGACTGCTAAAAATTTCAGCCTGATCTTTACGGTTCCAGCTTTCATAAAGTGCAACTACCATATGGAGTGCCTCTTTTTTTATGGATGTATGGGTCTCATTACTACGATCACCAGTATGGTCTAATACCTGGAGCAGCAGGGCTTCTGCTTCTTCATATTCCTGAAGCTGCAGCAGGCAGTCTGCCAGCCTGTATTCTGCAGTTAAAACTCTCGGATGTTCGGGTCGCAAACTGGAACTGAGTAATTGAGTGGTTTTTCTTAACCAGCTTTCAGCCTTTTCAGGTTCATTTTTTTGCAAGTAGAGCCGTCCGAGGGCTTCCGTGACCGGACGTTTCAGCGGATGATCTCCGCCCAGTTCATTTTCAATAACAGAGATCAGTTCGAAATAGATGGGTTCTGCCTTGGCAAAATCTCCGGTGTTACGATAAAAATTACCCAGGGCCATTTTACTCAACCCTGTGTTGGTATGATGTTCTCCGTAAATATCGGTTTGTATTTCAAGAGCTGTTATTAGATTCATTTCAGCTTTATCAAATTTTTTTAGGACTTGAAGCGCCCGGGCTTTAGATACTTTCAAATCAGCAATAGCAGGATGTTTTTCAGGATATACTACTCCATAAATATCTGCCGCTTTCCGAAAATATTTGATCGCCTTTGCCGGATCACCTTTTTGGTGAAGTGTATTTCCAACACTCTTGTAACTATTGCCCACTTCCGGATGTAATTCTCCAAGCAAGTTCAGTCTCATATGCAAAGCCTGCTCATGCATACTGAAAGCGGATTCAAAATCACGCCGCACTCCTCTGATATTTGCTGCACGGTACAGACTGTTTGCATATTCAACAGATTCGTGATCCGTAAAACTATTATAAATATCCAGCGCTGTTTCGAAATAATAGTCTGAATCTCGATAATTTCCCTTGTGATGCATAGTTGCACCCAAAAGATAGTAACTATCGGCTTGTTCAATCTTTTCAGGCTGACCCATATCATTCTTTATATCTATTGATTGCCGTAATAATGGATAGGCCCGTTCATATTCTCCCAGCTGATAGTAAACTTTTCCAACAACACTGAACATCTGTGCCTGGATTTCCGGTTGGTTATCCAGTGTTTCTGCTTGTTCAATACCCCGCTCGAGAAGAACACGTGCTGTAACCGTATCCCCCATTGCTTCAGCGGGATCATTTGCTTCAAACATCCCCATCATAAAGCTAATAAGTTGTTCCGATTTAGCAGCCTCTTCTGTTGCATAATACAGAGCCTCACGTGTTTGTTGTGAATGCCAGGTTACAGTGCTTGTATACAGTATCAGCATAAACAAAATAGCAGCCGAAACAGATACACCTGCTTTGTGGCGGCTTATAAATTTTTTAGACCGATAACTCCAAGAATCTGAATGAGCGGTAACCGGGCGGTCGGCAAGATAATTTTTGATATCTTTTGCAAATTGTTCAGCCGAACTATATCGTCGGTCCGGCTCTTTTCGAAGTGCCATCAGAATTACAGTATCAAGATCTCCCCGAAGCTTTCTTTTTTGTTTTCCCAAAATCAAAAGTAGCCATTTACTCCTGTCCTGAATAACATTTTCATATTCTGGTGCGGATGACTCCATTTTAGAAATAATTGAACTGGGACGGGTTGGATGATCTTCACAAATTACCTGTTCAATTTCACTGGGAGTTTTACCAGAGACATCATAAGGCTGGTAACCCGTAAGAAGTTCGTACAATACCACCCCAAGCTGATAAATATCCGAAACGGTAGAAACAGTTTCACCACGGATTTGCTCGGGACTTGCATAGGCAGGTGTAAGTGGAAACAGGCCAGTCTGAGTAACAGGTATTTCATTATGTATGTAATCATCGGAATTCAGAGCTTTAGCAATACCAAAGTCGAGCAGCTTGATAGTCCCATTCTTTTTAACCAAAATATTACTTGGTTTTATATCCCTGTGTACAATAAGCTTTTGATGTGCATACTGTACCGCTTTGCATACATCTAAAAAAAGTTGTAAACGGTCATCAAGAGAAAGTTTATGTTCATCACAATATTCATTGATGGGCTTTCCTTCCACATATTCCATCACAAACCATGGTTGCCCTTCTTCTGTAACACCGCCGTCGAACAAACGGGCAATATTCTCATGGTTAAGCGATGCCAAAATCTGCCTTTCATAAAGAAACCGCTGTACCTGCTCATTAGAATGAAGGCCAGTTCTCAACAGTTTTAAAGCTACACGCTGGTTAAAATTTCCATCAGCCCGCTCAGCCAGATAAACACTACCCATTCCGCCGTGACCAACAGAGTTAATAATTTTATATGGACCAAAATGTTTACCTTTTTTTCTTTCAGTATCAAATCCGCCGAGTGCAGATTTTTTGATCTCTTCAAATGGGTGATCAAGCAAACTGGCTTTTTCATATGCTTCAAGAAGTGCTACTGCTTCCTTAATAATGGTTTTATCTCCATCAGCAGCCCGAATGATAAACTCCTTACGTTCGTCATCCTTAAACAGAAGTGCTTCTGAAAAAATCTTTTTTAGTATTTTCCACCGTTTCTTTTCCATGGAATCACTCTTCATTATGGCTCATAGAAAGCTCCCTGTTCAGCCATGCTTTTGCCATTTTCCAGTCCCGGCTGACGGTAGGAGTGGAAATATCCAGTGTTTTAGCTGTTTCATCAATAGTAAGGCCTCCAAAAAACCTGCACTCAACTACACGCACCTGCCTTTCATCCAATTTTTCAAGTTTTTCAAGAGCGTGATGAATAGAAAGAATGTCGTGTAATTTTACTTCAGTAATTGCATCAGTTTCACCAAGAGAGACACGTTTTCTTTGTCCGCCTCTTTTTTGAGCTTGTTGTTTTACGGCATAATCCACCAAAATATTTCTCATGATCTGAGATGCTATACCAAAAAAATGATAGCGATTTTGCCAGTCTATACGGTCAAAATCAATCAGTTTCAGGTAAGCTTCATGAACCAATTCAGTTGAACTAAGTGTGTGATCTGACCTTTCCCCGATCAACCTATTTTGGGCCATTCGCTTCAATTCATCATAAACGAGAGGCATGAGTTGGTTTAGCGCTCTCCTGTCGCCGGAAGCATGAGCCTGAAGAAGCTTTGTGATTTTATCCGTTTCCATTTCTGATCTCTGTTTCTTAAAACCCCTCTCATAAATGAATAAATTGTATCTCTTACATGATAAGAATAGCCTGTTTTTTTGGCTTTATATATTAACAAGAGGATAACATACCCTTGCTTCAAAACATCATCATTACACAACATACTATCCATATATCATTCTGTCAAAAAATGATTACAGATGAAATATTTAAATAATAAGAAAATCAATATTAACTATGCTTTACCAATTTTTTATATCTAATGTTATTGGCCCTTTTAGAATGACAATAGTCATTTTTGCTGGCATCACTTTGTGGATTGGAATGGCTTTGTCTGGATGTGATGACCATGAAACTCATACCGGAGATCACGAACTTGAACACAAGCACGGTGTGGTTGAGTTTGCTATTTCTTGTAATGAGGAAGCTCAGGAAGAGTTTCTATTAGGACTTGCGCATCTCCACCACATGATGTACAGCCAGGCGCGACCCCATTTTGAGGCCTCTGTGCAGGCCGACGAAAATTGCGCTATGGCGCATTGGGGAATTGCAAAAACAGCTTTTCAGCCGTTGTGGGCTCCATCAAGCGATGAAGATATGGAGAGAGGAAAGCAGGCAATTGAACGGGCACTCGAAATCGGTGCACCCACAGAAAAAGAACAGAACTTTATTGAAGTTGTAAATGATTTTTTTACCGATACGGATGCTCCTGAAAGTGATAGAGCCAGCGATTTTGAAGCCCGAATATTTGCGTGGATGGAAGCATCAAGGGAACTCTATGAAACCTATTCTGATGATGTAGATGCTGCAGCATTCTACGCCCTGTCTGAAGTATCCTATGCGATGACTCAATTTTCACCACATCAGGAAAGAGATTTTACCCGTGAAAGACGCGCAGGTGAATTGATGGAACGATTTCTTGAAGATTATCCCGAACATCCCGGCCTCTTCCATTATTTGATCCATGCTTACGACACTTCTGAACTTGCACATAAAGCCGAAGAAGTGGCCCGTCAATACGATCAGCTTGCACCTGATACTCCTCACGCACTGCATATGCCAACCCATATATTTGTACGCCTTGGCCTTTGGGAAGATACTGCCGAATGGAATGAGCGCTCCGCTGAAGCGGCTCTTCGAAATCCCTATAACGGTTTGACGTCCCTTCATTATCCTCACGCTCTTGATTATGTGATGTATGCCTATCTTCAGCTTGAAGAGTACGAAAAAGCAAGTGAAACGCTTGATAGAGTTCTTGCAATAGAGGAAGGACAACCACACTTTGGAACAGCCTATGGAATTGCCGCACCACAGGTACGATATTTTCTGGAACAACAATTGTGGGAAGAAGCAGCTGAGCTAGAACCCAATTATCCCGAAGCAATAGAGTGGGAGAATTATCCAGGTGCAACAGCTCTTTTCAATTACGCAAGAGGACTTGGTGCGGCACGTACCGGCAACCTTGATCAGGCAAGTTACGAACGTGATAAAATAGCCGATGCCGTGGAAGTCATGCGCGAAGCAGGAAATGTATACTGGGCATATATGACCGAAGCCCTTGGCAAAGCAATTGATGCATGGATACTTTATGAAGAAGGTGAAACAGAAACAGCCATCACCTTAATGGAAGAAGCTGCAGAACTGGAAGAATCGATGGATAAACACCCGATTACACCTGGTGAAGTATTTCCTGTACGGGAGCTCCATGCAGAACTGCTGCTGCTTGAAGGTCAAATAGAAGAAGCCCGAATTGCTTTTGAGAAATCTCTTGAACGAACTCCAAATCGCAGGAATGCAATGAAGGGTGTTGAAGAAAGTATAACTGCTCTATAATTATTAAGGAGTTAAACCACATGGAAAAAATTAAACTCTTCAGAACCATAAGACCTGATGGTAGTATCAAAGTAGGATCAGGAATTGAGATTGATTCAGCCGGACCAACGGCAGCAGTTTTACAAGATGTGGCTGAACCGTTATTCAGTAACCCAATAACCGGAGAGTGTGCAGGTATTTTGGTATTTCCCGACGATACCAATGGCGAATATATGAAGGCGATATTGATATCGCCCGGTGGTGCCTCTGGCCCACCTCAGCATTTCCATCCCAATTATATTGAGGAGTTTACAATCGTAGAAGGAGAATTCATATTTGATTATAATGGAAAAGAGTTGGTTCTGAAAGCTGGCGATCAGCTTTCCGTTCAGAAAAATGAGGTACATACCTTTCGTCCGACAGATAAATATGATATAAATACATTTGTTGTGGTTGTGCGACCTCCGGGAATGTTAATTGAACTGGTTAAAACACTGTACGGATTAGCACATGAGGGAAAACTAAATAAGAAAGGGGAGCCAGGTTTTTTACAGGCGATGGCTCTGGCAAAAAAACTCAGTGACGATACAGTTTTTACAATGCCTCCACCCATAATCCAAAAAATTATGGCTTCTGTTTTTGCCCCAATTGCATCCTGGCTGGGTTATCACGCCATTTATCCAGAATATATTGAAGACGGTTTTTGGTTTGAGCGGGTTGAACAATATGTTCAGGAACCATCCAAAATATAGTTGGTCGCAGATATAAATTTTTGGAAATTATGCGCATTGTAAAAGTCAGGTTTTGTTATGTATTTATGTTGATTTTGTTGATTACACTTTGCGTTATTCAAAACGGAGCAGCAGAACAAATTGAAAAATCTTCAATTTCTGAAGGTATTATTCAAAGTAAAGATGGTGTTGAACTTTACTATCAGGTTCAGGGCACCGGCTTGGATACTCTGATGATGCTCCACGGTGGGCCAGGCTTAAACATCGACTACATGGCTCCCGACCTTGAACGTTTGGAGGAATCGTTTACATTAATCTATTACGATCAGCGCGGCAGCGGCAGATCTGCACTGGTATCAGAACCGGAATTATTAACAGTTGATGATCATGTGGCAGATATCGAAGCAGTCCGCAAATATTTCGGGCTTGAGAAGCTTTCACTTTTCGGGCACTCCTGGGGTGCCTTACTAGCTTCATACTACGCACTTGAATATCCCGGAAATTTGTCGAAAATGGTGTTTGCCAGCCCCGGGCCACCTCGCCTCACACCCTACATGCAGCTGCTCCGGCCAAATATTATGGCATGGATGGACAGTTCTTTCATTACTAAAGTGGAACAACTCATAGAAGCTCGCCAGGATACATCCATCAATGCAATAACTTCCTGTGAAGCTTTTTGGGAAATCTTTATACGCGGCTATTTCGCTGACCCACATGACATGGAGACCATCAGAAGCATGAAAGGCAGTTTTTGTTCAGGTTCAGAGAGTGCTCTTCGGAATGGTGGTATCGTAAGTTTATATACTTGGGAATCTATGGGTGAATTTGACCTGCGTGACAAGCTCCATGATATTCACATACCAGTCCTCATCATTTCAGGAACGGAGGATATTTTTCCGGAAGAATCAATGTGCGAATGGAAAGCCGCTTATCCTGATTCACACCTGGTTTTACTTGAACGGGCAGGGCACTATCCTCAAGTCGAACGACCGGATGAGTTCTTTAAAAGCGTAAAGGAGTTTCTGTGGGATTAAAGAAACAACTAACACTCAATATTAATCCCTCTTTCTAATGATGACCGAAATTTTAGTTAGAGTGATCCTGAGTGGGGAAAAAAGAAATGGTCGGCGCAGGGTATTGAATTGTTTGCCAAGCATTCTTATTAAATATGAAAAATACTTAACATCACAGCTATAACATTCTATACTTAATAAGTTATCTAACTTTTTTTTATCCTAACGGAAGTTTACCAACTTACTATTTTTGCCTTTTTGCTTTGATGCAAATAAACAATTGTAATCACTGTTCTTATTCGTAAAAACATTTCATGCCTTCGGTTTATATGACGAAAACAGTCTTTTAAGTATATTATGAATCAAAACATCCGTTTTTGTACCGGATCAGATGATGTTACCCTGGCTTATGCCACATCAGGAGAGGGACCGCCCCTGGTACGGGTCGCAAATTGGCTCACCCATTTGGATCTTGATTGGAAAGGGCCGCTCTGGTCCCACTGGTTCAGGGAGTTTTCGAAACACCACACTCTCATCCGTTTTGATCAGAGGGGGACGGGATTGTCCGATCGGTTGGCAGATGACTTGACAATGAATGCCTGGGTACGCGATCTGGAGACGGTTGTTGACGATTTAGGAATAGAACGGTTTCCTCTCTTGGGGTTCTGCCAGGGCGGAGCTATTGCTCTATCTTATGCTGTGCGTCATCCCGAAAGAGTCAGCCATCTCATTCTTTTTGACAGCTACTACCGTGGTGATCTGGTTTACGGAACACCTCTGCAAAAGAAAAAGGAAACTAAAGCGCTGACGAGTATGATTGAGGCCGGGTGGGGCCGGGAGGATACCGATGTTTTCAGGCGGATTTTTTCGGGATTATTGATTCCGGAAGGTTCTGAACAAGAACACAAGTGGCTGGCTGAACTGCAACGCCAGGCTACATCTCCGGCTATGGCTGCACGCCTTTGGGAGGCTTACAACCTGATTGATATTGAACAGCAGGCCAAACAGGTGACAACACCCACGCTTGTCTTTCATGTAAAAGGAGACAAAATAATTCCCTTTGAGGACGGAAGAAGACTGGCTTCCCTGATACCCGAAGCCCGGTTTGTTCCCCTGAAGGGAGAAAATCATATCATTCTTGAAAGTGAGCCTGCCTGGGAACAATTCCTGGCCGAGGTGAAAAATTTTATCGGGTCCGGTAAGGGGAACTCAGCCACAGATGTTCCGCATCAAGCATTTCCCGATCTGACTGCCCGAGAGGTTGAAGTGCTGGAATTGATTTCAAAAGGGTACAAAAACACTGAAATCGCAGATGAGCTGTATATCAGCCCAAAAACCGTACGCAACCATGTCACACGAATTTTCAGCAAAATGCAGGTCGATTCCCGGGGAAAAGCGATCGTATTGGCCCGGGAAGCGGGATTTGGCAAAAATTAAATAAAATATCATCTGAGAGTATAGTTCAGCCGCCTGGGACAAGAGTCCCACATAAAACCATCTGATTCCGCGAATAAACTCATAAATTTGAGGCCAGCGGCTCATGACAAACTCTTTTCTTCTCTCTATTCTATTCGTTGAACAATCTGAAGTCAGTTTTTTGAACAGTAATTTTCAATGAATAGAAACGGAAAACCATGAGCAAAAACTCCTTTGAGACAGGCACTGCAAATGAATCTGGCAGTACTCACCATTTTGAAAACTAACAATGACTTCTGGATTCAGGTAGATTAAATCTAATAGTGCGCTTTAGGAATTGGACAAAAATTCCGGTGGACTTATTAAAAATCTGAAAATATGAATACGACAAACCCGTAAATAATAAATGTAATGAATACCGAACAGCTTCGAAAGTATATCGGCCTTATGGACATCCATTCCACGGTGGGTGTAGCAGCTGCCCGATTGAGACATACCTGGAAAAAAGGTTTTGCCGTGGAAGGACATTCCGAAACACTTGACGAAGCCGGAAATGTGCTCAAACGGTATCATCACACCTTCAAAACCGACTGGCCGGAACCCTTCAGCGGAGACAGCGGCCCCACTCCGGGCCTGGAATTGATTCTTTCCTGCGTTGGGGCATGTGCGGCCACTTCTTTTGCATTAAAAGCTTCGCTGGAGGGCATCCACATCGAAAAGATGGAGGTGATTACAGAGGGGAAAGTAGATCTGAAAGGCCTTTTTGAAGTAGATGGTGATACCCCGGCCCGGCTTCAGGATGTGAGTGTTACCATTCATGTTTGCTCGGAAGCTGATAGTAACACCATTCAAAACATTGCAAACAATGTTCTTCGCACCTCACCGGTAATTGATTCGCTACTCAACCCGGTTTCGATCGATCTGTCAGCAAAAAAAGCAGACAAGAATACCAATTCAATGAAAAATCAAAACAACATTTAAAAAAATCAATTATGGAATCTATAACACCAAGATCAAAAACAGAGCAGGATATCCGCGAAACGATGGGGCTCGTCCCCACTTTTTTTAACCAAATTCCTGATGAATATCTGCACCATGAATGGGTGGTATTTAAACAGCTTATTTTTGGAGAAACACAAATACCCAACAAATATAAAGAGTTGATGGGAGTTGCGCTGCATTCGGAGACCAAGTGCCATTACTGTACACTGTTCCATACCGAGGCAGCGAGACTGTTCGGGGCCACCGAGAAGGAGATCCAGGAAGCGGCTTATTATGCCAAAACGTCGCTCGGCTGGAGTGCCTACCTCAACGGAATGCAGATCGATTACGATCAATTTGCCGAGGAATTGAAGAAGGTGGGTGACTATTTATCTCAAACCGCATAACCATGATCATTGAACAACTCAAACCCACAGTGCTGCGGATTACCCTTCACACCTACGAAATTGCGGCATTGGTTTCCGCGGCCCGCTGGGTAACCGATGGAGCGAAAGGTGACCTGCCAGAGGAGGCCGTAGAACAGATTCGGAACGTAATCGATAATTATGATGCAGAAAAACAGACCTTGAAAAGATAAAAAAAAATCAAAAAGCAGTGTTTAAGCTAAACAGCTTCCTGACAATGATTGTCTGAATATAACAGAATTCAAATTTTATGAACATCCGCAACCCACTGTCCACCAATTTTTCCCGCCGGAGCTTCCTGAAGATCGCCGGAGCAGGATCACTGGCTATGATTGCGCCAAATCATGATTTGACAGCTGCAATAAATCTGATTGACCCTCAAATGAGATCTGAACAGAAGAATACATTTGCCATCGGCAACACCCCCCTCATCAAACTGCAACACTTGCCTGATGAAGATATTGCAGAAATCTGGATAAAGTGGGAAGGTGCCAATCCAACCGGCAGTATGAAAGACCGAATGGCGCTTGGAATGATCGAAGAAGCTGAAAAAAGCGGTGAGCTGAAATCGGGCATGCGCATTGTGGAGGTAACCGGCGGAAGCACCGGCAGCTCCCTGGCCATGGTGTGCGGTCCGAAAGGCTACAAAGCACATTTTGTAGCAACAGATGCCATCTCCATCGAAAAAAGGCAAACCATGGCGGCGCTGGGTGCCACACTTGAAATTATACCAAGCCACGGTGAGGGCATCACTCCAGAACTTATTGAGCTTTCCATGGCCCGTATACATGAGCTGGAACGAGAACCTGACACCTTTTGGACCAACCAATTCGGAAACCCCACAAATGCTACAGGGTACCGGGTTTTAGGCCATGAACTGCTTGAAGCTGGCCAATGGAATGCTTTTGTGATGGGTGTGGGAACCGGTGGCTGCCTTTCAGGTGTAGCATCGGCCCTGAATCAAGACCAAACTTCTAAACCGATAGTTGTTGCGGTGGAGCCGGCCGCCTCGCGTAACCTCTCGGGTGGGCCCACCGGAGGTCATCGTATTGAGGGAATCGGGCTTGGCTTTGTACCGGAGACCGCCCGGCTTGATCTCATCGATGAGATCGAAGCAGTGACTGATGAACAAGCTTTTGAAACTACTCGTGCACTCGCGCGGCAGGAGGGATTGTTTGCCGGCCCCAGCTCCGGAGCCAATGTGGCCGCTGCCATACGCATAGCTAAAAGGCTGGGTAAAGGAAAGAAAGTAGTAACCCTGTTATGCGATTCAGGGCTGCGCTATCTGTCTGATGATGTTTTTGAAATGAGTGACGTTTAGAATTCGGTAAACCGACATCCCTGATTCACCTGATGCTGACACAAAAAATAGAAATCCAATGGCACTTTTATGAAAAATCTTAAATTCATTGCCCAACAACTGAGAAAACCCTCCGGTGATTTTGCAGGCACCATCGCCGAAAAGATGGGCGAAGCCAATCGTCCGCTCTATGAGCTGATGAATCAGTCCATAACATTTCAGGATCAGGATGCCATCCTGGAGATCGGTTTTGGAAGTGGTACCCATTTTCCTGACCTGCTGGCCAAGGCAAATGACCTGAAAATTAGCGGCATTGATTACTCACCGGAGATGACAAAACTGGCCAAAACCATCAATAAAATTGACGTTGAGGCAGGCCGCCTTAAACTGCACACAGGAAACAGCCGCCAACTGCCTTTTGAAGACAACTCATTCAATACCGTGTTCTGCAACATGGTGATCTATTTCTGGGATGATCCGTCTGAACACCTTGAAGAGATCAGGCGTGTACTTAAGCCAGGCGGAATATTCTATACCGGTATGCGAACCCGCGAAAGCATGCTGCAATTTCCTTTCACAAAGTTTGGGTTTAATCTGTACAGCACTGACGAGTGGTGTGCGGTGCTGCAATCATACGGGTTTAATGTAGTGGGAGACTTTAGAAAAAAAGACCCTGTATTTGATGATGATGGGGACAGGGTTCATCTTGAATCAGTATGTATTGCGGCGGAAAATCAGAGTTGAATATGAGCAGGGTTTTTTGGCTTTAAAACTTTGAAAGAGTACCAAAAAATTGGTAAACAAACTTATACAACTTTGTCCTTTCTTTCTATCCTGCAATGACTAACGAAGACTTCTTATATTCAGATATATGTGTTCAAAACTGTAATCCCTGTTAAACAGACATCTATCAGACCTCTCCTCCCAAAAAAGAAGAATGACATTCATTCAGAGAAAAGTTATAGCATAACAGACATTAGTTAAACACAGATCAACGGTTTTTGCTCAACAGGTATTATTAGAAATTTATAATTATTTATGATGGAGTGAAGTCGATTTTTCGGCTTTAAATATTAGAAGCATCCTAAGAAACAGAATCAAAAGAGTAACATAACCTAAACTATAACTATTATGAACAGTTCTGACCTTTTAGATGGAATGTATGGAAATATTCAGGAGACAATCGAACATGGCTCACCTGACAATATTGATTTTCACTACTTTCTTCCTCCAATTCCGTTTGGACCTGAACTCGCGGCGTTCATGAGAATCGGGCCTTCACCGGACTCAATTGATAACAAGGACGAAGACGGAAATGTCCGTTTTACGGTAAATGATATGGCAAGAAGTGCCGTCAATTTTGCAGTGATGGTCGATTATATCCCTGCAATCGACCAGAATCTGACAGCAACCTCTGATGATGATGAATCTAACGAAGGCGGGGCAGTAGTTGACTTAAACTCGTTGATATCCAGCGGCAGATCCATATCAAAAATTTATCAGGCTGTACTTGATAATTGTATGGTTATCAACAACTCAATGACCGAAGAGGATGAAAAACGGCTTGAAAAATACCGTTCGGCACTGTACAAGGAACCGAAACCTGCCGATGAAGAGTCTGATGATGACGATCTCCTGGCATCTGTTCAGGAAGATGACGATGATGACTTCGATCTCGATAATCTGTTGAGTGACAGTGGAGTTGATGCTGGAGGTTTTGTCGAAAGTCCCGATAAACTGGCTGAACCAACAAGAGTTATGCAGGTATATCAGGCGCTACAGACCCACTACGAACAGACAAAGCTCAAGGTGCTTGATCAACTTCAAAATATCTCGCCAAACGATCCAAACGCCGGCACCCGGACACGCCTGCTCCAGAAGAAGATTCGGGCTGCAGAACGCCGCTGGGAAGCTCAGGGTAGAAAAACCCAGGTCGAAGCAATCAAAGCGCGGATCGCTCAGCTTTCACGTTCAGGAATGCCACAGTATTTGGATGATTTGAAAGCACGCTTTAACGCGAACAGGTTGACTGCTTCAGTATTCTCATCCGAAGAAGGAGGTGCATCACTACTCACAGAAGATGCGCACTTCACAGCATTGCGCCCAAACGGTATACTCGACTCCACCGGGATGAAGATAACAATAACCCGCTCCGACGCAACAAGTAAGAGCTTCAGGAATAAATCATCTTCATCCGGATCTGTTCGGGGCTTAATACCGGCAATTCCACTCTGGGGCCGGGCAGGGGGAAGCAAATCAAGTGACGAATTTGAAAGAGAATTTTTTTCGAACGATTTTAAAATTGAATTTGAAATCGTACAAGGAATTGTCGACCGGCCGTGGCTTGACCTGGCGTTTTTAGAATCACCGGCATACACTACTGTGCGGCCGGGTACAGATGAACCCATCGATCAGGTGAACAACATAGTGACCCTATCCGATGGTGGTGATCCTCCGGGTGGTGCAATGCCTCTTATTCCTATGACTGCATACTTTGTCAGGAACCTGACTCTCTCAACAAGTATGACTGCAAATACATTTGAGCGAGAGCGAGAGAAAATTTCAGGCAGAGCAGGAATTTCGTTCCTTGGTTTTGGCGCCCGCAGCCGCCACAGCTCTGAAACGATCACTACAGAATCTACCAGAGAAAGAGAGCAAGGAAAAATTCGGATGGACGGGTTGTTCCTTATCGGATTCGCAAGTCGATACCTTGATAAAGCACCAAACCCCGACTTCGAAAGCCATCCAAATGTGGATGATTGGATTTAATCGGAAAACTTTAAGCATATGCGGGCATGAATTCGCTTATACAAGATCAAATAACAATTTGCAGGGCCGCAATAGCAACTACAATTGCCGCTCGTCTGGGCATGCCGTTTGCCAGTCCCGACATAGCGAAGACCGGTGATACAGAAGGAAGAACCTATTTTACAATATGCTCTAAACCTCCGGCCGGCCCCGTAGGATACCCGATGGAAACCGAGCTACTGCCCCTTGAAGCCATCATGCGCAATGCAGAAATGATCGTACGATCAGAGGAGAGTTTGGAAGACCGCGGTATGACTGCTGCCGACCATACCCTGGAACAGATTAATGCCTTTGTTCATGACCAGTTGCTCAATCCGTCCCTGCCGCTTAGCCCGGCTACTCCATCGATAACGACTGTTCGGCCTGTTAACAGGATATACGGTGAAACACTAAAACGTGCTACTTTCGCCGGAAGTGTAGTTTCTTCTTCTGAACGCTATAAAGAAGCGGAAGCTTTATTATTTGAAGATGGAGCAAGGAGTAAAGTTTATAAAACGTACATCGACTATGAAGAGCGTATCCGTAAAGAGCGTAACAAATTGGCAGATGTCCTGGACGATTCGGAACAAAGGAAAAGGATAGAACAGCGGATCGCCCAGCTGAACGCTGAGTGGATTGGTTTAGGCCGAAAAAATGAAATCGAGGAAGCTTTTCGCATCTTCCAGGAAGAATCATCTTCTGCTGGGTTTGAAGATGAACGCCAAACATTAATAGAACGGTTAAAGGCAGGTGAAAAAGTACGAATTGATGCCGATGGACAGCTCAGTTATGCCAAGGTTCAACTCGTACCTATCACACCATTATTTAGTGAGGAGAGCGGCACGCAGTGGCAGCGAGTCAAACTGAAAACAGATGATATAAGACACAATATTGATAATGATGTCCGGGATCTGCTCGGTGTTTCAGTAGAACAGATCGAGCGTGCCACAGAAAAACTGCGCCACCTTTCATTTGAATTCTTTGTCTGCAGTATCCGGCGTGATTGGCTTGATACGACTTTTTTTAAACAACGATACTGGCGGCTGGACTCGGAAGAAGAACCGATTTCTGACGGTAAAGGTGGTGGCCAGATTCCTGCCTTGCCTAAGAATATCATTTTTATTCGGGACGCTGAAGCTGTATTCGAAGGAGAAACGGTTGCAGATTTTGGTGATGAAGCCAAGCAAAGTGCATCTGAACAGGTCATGATGCGTACAATGCAGGTATTGCCAGATCGGGATGACGAACCCGGAGAACAGGAACCCGAACTAATTGAAGCGGCCAAAAATGCCGGACTCTCATCTTCACTGAACTTGCTTAACCGCGAAACAAAGCGCGCCATTTCCAGGCCGCAAAGACGGGTAATGGCAATCTCTCATGATGATTATGATGATAAATCGTCTGCAAATCGGGAGCGAGGGAGATCATCAACAAATTCAGTTGCCAACATTCCTAAAATAAGAGCGGTGGCTGCGGAACGAACCGGTGATAGCGATGAACCCCGACAACTTAATTCAGACGCCAATATCATCCGTCCGAGTACTGCAATCAGAACGACTGCAAGAAGTCGCAGTTCAAGCCGTGAGGCAAGATCGAGAATCAGTGCTCGCAGTCGATCAAGTCGTGATTCGAGCAGTGATAATAGAATTCAAGACAGGACCCGCCGCGACACCCACAGTTCGTCGGGCCGTGAGACAAGATCCAGAAGCAGTCCCAGCAGCCGGTCAAGTCGTGATCCAAGAACTCCGGACAGAAGAAATCGTGAACGCCACGAAGTCAAGGCAAGGCGAGGCCGGCCAGCCGAACAAAACAGAACTTCAGTTCGCCGACTCAATATTATCGGTGAAATTACTACCAATGAAAAACATTCCAGAATACTGGATGAAGTGTCACTGAGTTTTGTCTCTATTGATGGAAATGAAAAACAGAATCAAATCAATTTAAATCGCACATCAAACACCCGCCTGACCTTTGATAATAACACCCGATGGCGGAGCAGAGATGTACACCGATTCGAATTTATTCTGAAAGACGGTGAAGGTGATGAGTTGGATCGTCGTATTACCGATCTTGATGACGATGAGTCAACCCTTGAGTTGAAATGGAATTTAACCGCAGAGCCGGTTTTAGTAGAACTTGCCGGAAAACACACACCAACACTTCACGGGTACGGGATTGAAGTTGTTCCCCCATCTCCTAATCCGGATGAAGAGCTGGATTGGTATTAGTCCGAATTGCTGATTGAATCTAACATATTAGAATAAATATAAGAGAGACGCACCTGCTGAGTTCTGGGATTCCTCTGCAGAGTAAACAGGTTTTTGGCTCTGATAAGATTATACCGTAATTCCGGCATTAAGGGGTGTAGAGTTCTCTATTTCAAAGCCATACTCGCCACAGGCGATACAATTGATGCAGCCTCCATGGATTTTTGTGTGGCAATGGTGGTCAACCAACACCTGCATTTTCACTGTAGAACCCGGTGGTTTTGCGAATCTTTTTGATTTTAACCATCGTAAGTTTTCTGACTGGTATTTAGGTACTGAACAGCGACTTCAAAAACTTCTGGTACTTCTCTTTATTCCGTAAAATCAGCAGCGGTACGCCAAATGCATAGTTCACCATCTTATCAGTGAAATCCTGCCGAATAAGTCCCGATAGTTTTTTTGCTTTGGATGCGACGAAAATGACATCTGCTTCGCTTTTCAGCACTTCGTCGTACACCGTATCGGCCAGTTTTCCTTTATTGTGTTTTGCCAGTTTAACACTTACTGTTTCAGATATACTGTAGTTTTTAATAAATTCATTCTTCTTTTCCTCCATTTCCTTGTCTGTTTTCTGTTTTTCTTCTTCAGAAAGCATATAGGGGAAAAACTGAGCTCTGTATTCGTAGATATGCTGGGCAGTAACTTTTCCTTTTGTTTTGCCCGCAAGTTCAACACCTGCTTTAACTGCCTTGGCCGACTGTTCTGAAAAATCTATTGGAACCAGGATATTATCAAACCGTTTACGGCTGTTCTCAGGTACAAAGAGGATGGATGTAGGGACGTATTTTAAAATTCGTTTTGGCAAAATTCCCTCACCAGCATATCCAACCTTTTTGCCAACAATCAACAGATCGGGTTCCAGTGAAGTTGCAAGATCGATAATTGTTCCGGTTGGTTTACCTTCTTTAATTATTACACGAACTTCGGCCTCTTCGTATTGAAAGTTGGCTTCAAGCTTCTCATTGATTTCATTTCTTAACAAGTCCAGAAACTTTTCCTTGGTGTCAATTTCCGGGAACTGTCCAATAATTTCGGCGGTTTCAGGGCCTGACTCAACAACGTGTAAAAACGTAATGGTTGTGGGATTCGAGACAGATGCAAGGTAGGATGTATATCCAATCAGGATATTGTCCATTTTGGTCAGATCCACACAAACCAGCCAGTGTTTTGAATTTATCATAATTAATTTCTTCAGTTATCTTTTTTCTGTTTGGATAATAGTCTCTGAACCAAGTCTCGATACGATTCACGTTCCTCCTCTCTTGATTTTGACAGATGTTCTCTGTATTCGCGGTTTAGTCCTTTTTGAAGGCTATAACACATGAACAGCAGAACAATTACAAAAGGCAAGCCGGTACTGATAGCCCCCGCCTGCAATGCACCCAGCCCACCGCCAATCAACAATATGGCTGCGACAGCACCCTCAGCAGTAGCCCAAAATACCCGCTGACCAACCGGAGAGTGCATCTTACCACCACTTGTCAGGCCATCAATAACCAATGACCCCGAATCGGACGATGTAACAAAAAAGCTTAAAACAAGAATTATAGCAAGAATAGACATCACAATGGAAAATGGAAACTGATCAAGCAAAATAAACAGAGATGTAGTTTGATCGGCCTCAACGGCAGATGCAATCTCTGCAATTCCAGCAGTTTCAAGGTAAAGTGCACTTCCGCCAAAACCGCTCATCCAGAGAAAGGTTACCATAGTTGGGACAATTAAAACACCAAGCATAAACTGTTTAACCGTTCGCCCTTTCGAAATTCGGGCGATAAACATTCCCACGTAAGGTGACCATGAGATCCACCAGGCCCAATAAAAAACTGTCCAATCAGTCATAAAACTGCCCTCTTCAAACACCTGGTTCCAGGTGGCATATGAGGCAAAATTTTGCAAATAATGCCCGGTACTCTGTACAAAATTTCCCAGAATATAGAGTGTAGGGCCTACAATCAGAATAAAAAGCAAGAATAGTGCAGCTACACGGATGTTAAACTCGCTAAGCACTTTTACACCCTTGTCTATACCCAACATTACTGAGACCACAGCAACAGCAGTTACAACTGTAATGATTATAACCTGAAGCGTTACATTATTTGTAAATCCAAATACATATTCCATTCCTGCCCCGGCCTGCGATGCACCCAGTCCTAGAGATGTAGCAAGGCCAAACAGAGTGGCCAAAACGGCGAGAATATCTATCACATCACCCATCCAGCCGTTAATACGTTCTCCCAGAAGCGGATAAAAAACGGATCGGAATGATAGCGGCAGTTTACCGTTGAAAGCAAAGAAAGCAAGCGCAAGGCCTACAATAGCATAAACAGCCCAGGCATGCAGTCCCCAATGCAGAAAGGTTATCCCCATCGCATCACGCACGGCACCGGTAGAACCAACTTCAGCATGAGGCGGATATAATAAGTGCCACATTGGTTCTGCTACGGCGAAAAACATCAATCCTATTCCCATGCCTGCACTAAACAGCATTGCAAACCATGCCATCGTGCTGAACTCGGGTTCAGTATCCTGGCCGCCAAGGCGTATTTTTCCAAATTTACTAAATGCAAAATAGATCGAAAAACCAATAAATATGTTTACCCCGGCCACAAAGAGCCAGCTTGCCCAGTCTGTTATATTCACTCTTGCAGTGTTAAATGCTATTTCTGCAGCATCACCGGCAAGTATTGTTCCCACAATCAAAATGGTGATAAGAATTACTGATGGCCAAAATACAGGGCCATGAATCTGAAATATCCTTTTTTTATCGGTGGTATTACCGCCGGACTTTTCGTGTCCATTTACCATAAATCACTCTTTTTTGTTTGATCGAATGAATGGGCTTTTAATGTCTTCAAAAATAGAACCCTATGTTAATATTAAACCTGATATTGAATTCTGTCTCACCAATGTCCAGGTCTTAATGCCCCGGCCCTACACCTGTACCAAATGTTTCTGAAAGCCATGGATGATTGATGCCTTGGGCGATGTCGAAGTATGTGAAAACCGGCCCGGCTGACATCAAAATTCCGATAATATTTTTAATGGTATTTTCAAAATTGTTGCTCAACGTAAGTGAAGTGCCATCTGCAAGTTGTGTGATACCCTTACCCACACTGTTATGCATATAACTAAAGTCGTTGTAAAACAGCAGATTTGTGATAGGTCCCCAATCCACATCATAGGAATAGGCCATGCCAAGAGTAACGATCCTGGCCTCTGTTGATACCTGGTAAGGTACGCCATAAGCTCCCAAAAAAACGGTGCTCAGCTCATGCCCTTCATCACTAAAAGCGTTCATTCCGTAATAAAGAAATTGCGGTTTGATGTTGAAGTTACCTGAATTGATGTCTGCATGAACGGCAAAAGCGTACCGGCTGTCAAACTGATCGAGTGCAAGGCTGTAGAGCTGGCCAAACTGTAGAGATGCTCCGAATTCACAGCCATCAAATTGGTAAGCCCCGCGGATGTTAATCTGATTACGTTCCTTGAGTGAAGCATTCCCTTTCGGAATTACATCATATGAATAACGCCCGGGGCCGCCAGTGCCAAATGCTTCAGGTGGCCCTTCCGGTTCTGGTTGAAAAAAATAGGCAAAATCCCATTGATAACTATCTCTTCGATGAGTAAGCTTTATGCCCATATCATGGTCATCTTCAAGGCCTACATAATATGGCAAGCTGAACCACCAGTTATTTGAGTTGTATTGTAAATTTCCAAATGGAACCTGAGTTACACCAACTTGTAATTCAGTGCGCTCACTGAAATGATAATCGAGCCATCCCTGCTTAATGAAGTGCGTTCCAAATGTGGGATAAAACCGATATTCAAAATTCAAACCAAATCCACCGGGATTATCATATAAAATATTTATTCTCCATGTATCCATCGTAAATGCAGAGCTGGTAGCGTCAATATCATTCTCATAGCTTTGAAGAATTATATTATACCTCAAAGCACCACCAATATTAAGCGATGATTTATCATCTGATTCTTGTGCAACAAGATAGACAGGGAGAAGAGTAAAAATATTTGATAGAAAAAAGAGAAATAGTAAAAATTTTTTATCTCTTTTTTCGCCCATATATGTTACTAATTTAATTCTACTTTTGTATGATTCAACAATATTTTTAGATGATCATCACATAAGTAATAAATTGAACATAAAAATGAATTATCAACAACACTCATTACGTAAAAAGAAAACAATAAGATTAATCAAATGCAAAAACTTGAACAGCGCAGAGAATTATGTGGTAATAGAAGTAGAATATTATAAATATTAATATACCCTAATGCCATATCAAGCCTGAAACTTTGAATGAAACCCACATATTTTTTTAGTTTACATTTTTCTAATTTTTGAATAATGCTATAGTTATAGTGTGAAATCTTTAAGGATTTTATCCGCTTGCTTAATTATCCAGTTTATTTAAAAGCAACTAAATAGAACTCCCGGGTCAAGTGAAATCGTCAATTTTCATATAAAAGAGGAAAGCAATCATGTATTTCAGCACTACAGATGATAGTATAGAGCTTCAAAAAATCAGGGAAGATCTTACCTATCTTCAACACTGTTTCATTCTGATGCTGCGCGAATCAGGAGAGAATGAGATTGCCGATCTGCTCAATGGTAAAAAAGATCTTCAATCATACAATAACTCTGAAAAATTAAGCAAAGCCTTTACGCTTAGTTTTCAGTTTATGACTATTGTTGAAGAGAACGCAGCTGTACAGCTTCGCCGAAAGCTGGAAGATGAGCACGGTCTGGAACGAATCTCCGGCTTATGGGGAAGAACCTTAAATGATTTGAAATCAGCCGGATTTACGGGAAATGAAATTGCAGAAAAACTCTCGTCTGTCCGGATTGAACCCGTGCTGACGGCACATCCCACCGAGTCAAAACGATCCACGGTTATCGACCAGCTCAGAGAAATTTACCTGCTGATGGTTAAACGGGAAAACAAGATGTGGACTGAAATGGAGATGGAGCTGATTAAAGATGATATCCGGGCTGCCATGCAGCGACTCTGGATTACCGGACAGGTGTTTCTGCAAAAACCTGCCATTGAAGATGAACTGCGAAACGTGCTCCATTACCTGGTGAATGTTTTTCCCAACGTTCTGCCAAAGCTCGATCAGAGATTGCGCACAGCCTGGAATGAAACAGGTTTTGACCCCGGTCTGTTGAACAGTCGCAAACAGCTCCCGAAAGTCAGTTTTGGCAACTGGGTTGGAGGAGATCGAGACGGTCACCCGTTTGTTACCGCAGATGTTACACACAAAACCCTGCTAAAGCTCCGTAAACAAGCTCTTTTACAGATCAGATTTGGCCTGAATAGTCTTGCTCAAAAAGTGAGTGTTTCATCCTTCGAGGTTGATGTACCCGCTAAACTGAGTAAACATCTTGAAAACCTCTCCGCGCGGGCTATGGATTCTGCATCCGCAATCAATAGGAATCCCGATGAGCCGTGGAGGCAATATCTGAACCTGATGCAGCAGTTGATTCCGCTTGACGAACACGATGAACCTTTGGCCGAACCCGATCCGGAACATCATTATCAATCGGCTGAAGAAGTTCTGGATGATCTCGATATTTTTACTCAATCGTTAAACGATATCGATGCTCACTTAATCAGCAGGTTTGATGTTGAACCGGTTGCACGAACGACAGAGGCATTCGGGTTCCACCTTGCCGCCCTTGATATTCGGCAGAACAGCCGGTTTCACGACATTGCAGTCTCTCAATTGTTAACGGAAGCGGGCATAGAAGATGGTGAGAATTTCCCCGAATGGCCCGAAGAAAAGCGACTGGATTTTCTTAATTCCGAACTGAAAATATCACGCCCGTTTGTGCGTCACAGGCACGGGCTGGGCAGTGAGGCGGATGCTGTGCTTGCCTGCTATCGGGTTCTTTATAAATACATTCGGAGGTATGGAATCAGTGGAATCGGTTCGCTGATTGTTAGCATGACTCGAAGCCTGTCGGACCTGCTGGTAGTGTACGTTCTTTGCAGAGAGGCCGGACTTTTAAAAAAGAAGGATGGAAAAATGGTATGTGAGATTCCGGTTGTACCTCTCCTTGAAACAATTGGCGATCTTGAAAAAGGCCCGGGAATTCTGGACCGGTTTTTGATCCACCCAATTACTCAACAGAGTGTAGAGTACCGGAAAAAATATCATGGTGGTGATAATTCGCAACAAGTAATGGTCGGCTACAGCGACAGCAACAAAGATGGCGGCATTTTGGCAAGCCTCTGGAGTTTAAACATTGCACAGAAAGCCCTGCACAAAGTCGCTGAGAAACATAATATGCGAATACGGTTTTTCCACGGCAGGGGCGGCACAATCAGCCGGGGTGCCGGACCCACACACAGGTTTATTGCAGCACTGCCGCCGGAAACGATAGAAGGCGACATGAGGCTTACAGAGCAGGGTGAGGTGATATCAAATAAATATGCTAATCCCGTTACAGCGCTCTACAATCTTGAACTTCTTCAAGCCGGAACGACCGGGCTAACACTGGGTGTGTTCGACAAGACGAATATTGTTGCATTAAAGCGGGGTGAATTTAATAATAGCGCCTTATCCGGTTTAACAACAAGCAGAGAAAAACTCGAGAAAATTGTTGGCCGGTTATATGGATACAGCCTCGAAAGTTATCAAAACCTCGTAAAATCAGACGGCTTTGTGCACTATTTTGCACAGGCAACTCCCATTGATATCATTGAGTCGAGCCGGATTGGATCGCGCCCGGCAAGGCGCACTGGCAAACGTACATTTGAAGATCTAAGGGCCATTCCCTGGGTTTTTAGCTGGAGTCAAAGCCGCTGCTTTCTAACAGGTTGGTATGGAGTTGGCAGTGCCCTCGAAAAATTGCAAAAAGAGAATCCCGAAGAGTTTAGAATATTGAGCAAAAACGCCATTAATTTCATGCCGTTCCGATATATCATCACCAACGCGTCCTCGGCCATAGCCCTTACCGACACAGAGATTATGAAGCAGTGGTCAGAGATGGTTGAAGACGATGAAACGCGCGATCGATTTTACAACAAAATTGTCGGTGAATTTGAGAGAACACGAAATATGCTGGAACTTCTGTATGGCCACGGCCTTAGAGAACGCAGACCTCGAATGTATGAAATGATAGAGTTGAGGTCAAAACAGCTCAAGCCGATTCATCAGCTTCAGATTGAACAGTTAAAAACCTGGCGAAAACTCAAAAGTATTGGAAAAGAGAAAGAAGCCGATGCCATGCTTCCGGATATGCTCCTGGTTCTAAACGCAATTAGCAGCGGACTGGGAAGTACGGGGTAGGAGAAAGATGCCAGCGAGGGTTACCCGCTAATTTTATAATGAATAAAAAAACTGCAGATTTACACCCGGAAAGAACGGACACAGTAAAATCATTGGAGGTAAATAATTGACACAATCGACATTTGTTAAGAAATAGAATAAAAATCAGTCTTATAAAGATTCGGTTTTTTCCTGAAATATTACCATTTAAGTAACAACTGTAATCATTATCAATCCCAATACCTATCACTCATGAAAAAAAACATTCTGCCAAGCCGCCTCTATACAATGTTTTTAGCTGTAATTATCATCACGTTTTTTATGGCCCATCCCATGATAGCTCAGAATAGCAATATTATCGCTGATGGTGCAGAGCTGACACTGATTTCAGATCAGTTTTCCTTCACCGAGGGCCCTGCTACTGATGAGGACGGGAATGTTTATTTTACCGATCAGCCGAATGATCATATCTGGAAATACAGTGTTGATGGAGAATTGAAACTTTTTATGGATGAAACCGGACGCTCCAATGGCATGTATTTTGATCATGATGGAAACCTGTTGACTTGTGCTGATCTGAATGGCGAAATCTGGAGTATTTCTCCCGATAATAAAAAAGTCACGATTCTTGTAAATGAGTTTAACGGCAAACAATTGAACGGTCCAAATGATCTATGGGTAGACCCGAAAGGGGGTATCTATTTCACTGATCCCTATTACCAGAGAAATTACTGGGAAAGAACCGAAAAAGAGATTGAGGAGGAACGGGTTTATTATCTCACCCCCGATCATCAGGAAACTCTTATCGTGGAAAATGAATTCGTGAGGCCAAACGGAATTATCGGCACACCCGACGGAAATACGCTCTATGTGGCAGATATTGGCGATAGTAAAACCTACTCATACTCAATTAATGAAGATGGGACACTTTCCGATAAAAAGCTTTTTGCCGAAATGGGGTCTGATGGGATGACGATCGACGATCAAGGGAATATATATCTGACTGGAAGGGGAGTAACCGTCTTTAATAAAGAGGGCGAGCAGATTGAGCACATCTCCGTTCCACAGGGCTGGACGGGAAATGTTACTTTTATCGGTCCGGATCGGCGCACACTTTTCATTACAGCCAGTAATTCGGTCTATACGCTGGAGATGAACGTTCAGGGTAGGTAAGATTGCGGCACAACGGTCTGAATAATCCAAATGATACACGCCGCCAGGAAATTCAAAATTTCTGATGAATTTTTCGTTAATATTATAACTTGCTTCAAATTTACAAATACTCAATAACCCCTTGAATGATGCCAAAAGCCTCAGGGATTGTTCAGAAATTAATAAAGGACGGTCAAAGAGCAATGGAAAGGACCGACTGGGCAGACGCCAAAAAGTGTTTTGAACAAGCCTTGCATGTCAAAGAGACCCCGGAAGTACTGGAAAGTCTGGGACTTGCCGCCTGGTGGCTCGATGATGCAGAAACCACTTTCGAATCCAGGGAAAAAGCGTTTCAACTCTACCGGGTTCAGGGGAATGTAAGAGGAGCTGCACGTGTGGCAATCAGCATTGCCTATGATTATTTCTCGTTCCGGGGAGAGTATGCCCTTTCGAACGGCTGGAGCCGCCGTGCAAAGAGGCTTCTCGAAAACCTGGAACCCGTTCCCGAACACGGCCTGGTCAAAGCCTGGGATGGATGTGTGGCCATCGAAGCGGATCACGATCCTGCCAAAGCTTATCGCCTGAGTAAAGAGGCTGCCGAGATAGCTGTAAGTCTGCATGATTTTGACCTTCAGATGATGAGCATTGCCCTGCAGGGAATCGCCCTCGTATTTGAGGGGAAGGTTGATGAGGGAATGCCGATGCTGGATGAAGCAGCTACAGCCGCCATGACCGGAGAGATCTCTGACCTTGAAACAAGCATCAATGTTTGCTGTTACCTCATTACGGCCTGTGAATACGTTCGCGATTATAACCGGGCGGTTCAATGGTGCTTCAGTGTAAAAAAACGAACAGATAACGGCACATTTCCCCTGATGTTCTCTTTTTGCCAGATCCATTACGCCGGGGTGCTGATCTGGAACGGTGATTGGGATGAGGCCGATACTCTTCTGAAAAAGGCTTCAAATAACCTGATCGATTCCCGTCCTGCCCATGCCGCTGAAGGACTCGTAAAACTCGCCGGTATCAGTCGACTCCGCGGTGAATTCAAAAAAGCTGAAGAGCTGTTGGACAAAGCCGGGGAAAAACCATTCAGAATGCTGGGTGCAAATCTAGTTCTTCTGGAAAAAGCGACCCTCGCTTTGGACAGGAGTGATCCGGTGACGGCTGCAAATCTTGCTGATCGGTATCTCCTAAACACACCTGAGAAGTGTCGGTTGATGCTTCCTAAAGGACTGGAAATACTCACACTGGGTCAGCTTGATCTTCATAAATTTAAGGAGGCTGAAGACTCTTCGCAGCGGTTAAGAGATATAGCTGAAATGGCCGGTACAGAACCATTAATTGCATTTGCCCACTATACAGATGGAATGTTACATCTTGCAAAAAATCAAAATCAGCAAGCCTGTACATGTTTTGAGAGATCTTCAGAACTCTTTCACAGAAACAAAAACCCTTTCCAAACAGCCCGTTCCCGGTGCGGAATGGCCAGAGCACTGCACCGTCTCGGGCAGATTCAACCTGCACTTCGTGAGATTAATACAGCCATTGAAACCTTTCAATATCTAAAAGCGCAACCGGAACAGGAACGTGCCAAAGCCATTTTAAAAAACATAAAAAAACTGCCAGCGGAATATGCTGAAACTTCATCTCCGGATGCATTTACAGCCAGGGAACAGGAAATATTATGCGAAATTGCTAAAGGGAAAAGCAACTCTCAAATTGCATCCGACCATTATATCAGCATTCGAACCGTAGAGCGGCACATCTCCAATATATACGGGAAGCTGGGTATCTCCGGAAAATCGGCCCGCGCCAAAGCCACCGCATTTGCACATCGAAATGAGCTGGTGGGGTGATTGGGGGGCTATACTTATCAAAATTTTCTCAGGCCTCGAATCATTTGGCGGATTGAAGGAGAAAGTTTGGTTGGTTCGTACAAATTTGATGTGCTGAGAAAAGTGCTTCACAAATCTCTTACCGGAACCCGACCCTACAGCGATATATCACAAAGATTTACAGAAACTCCAAACGTATGAACTTTTCAAAGTACAATGTATGGATACTGGCCTGTTTAGCAATGTTTTTTTGTACTTGTGACCGGATCATGTCAGGATTCGAATTCTACAACTCCCGTTACAATCGATCCCCGGGAACGGATTCAATCCTATTCCGATAATCCGCACTATCTGGCCTGGGGTGATGTTCCTGTCTTTCCGCTTGGGCCAACCGGTTTTCACAGCTGGGCACCGATCAGCCGTCCCGGCACCGCTGATTTCATCGATCAAATGGACCGTCTTAAAGGTGTGATTAATGAAATTGACAGTCCGCATGTACAGGGTTTTATGAGAAGCCTGCCTTACGATCCGATGAATCACCTTCACGACGGCCCGGTGGACGTGGTGTTACAACCTTGGGTGCAGATGGATGATGGCCGATATGACCTTGAGCATTTTGAACCTGATTGGGAGGAACGGTTTGTTGAATATCTGGATGCGGCACTGGATCGCCACATCGTCGTTGCTGTAGAAATTTGGGATGACTGGTCGGTAACACGCGGACCGGGGGGAGAGTACGACCCCGGAGAAGGGGCGGCGTGGAATGCGCATCCGTTTAATCCGCTCAATAATATCAATTACGATGAAGATGTACTGCCGGTAGAAACAGCGGTTTGCAATGCTCCTTTCTACAGTACAATCCCATCTCTGAATAATATAGAACCGGTATTGGAATTGCAAAAACGTTATGTAGTGTCTTTAAGAAAACACCTTCTTTTTAAGAAAAATCCAAATTTTTTCTGTCGATTTTCAGTGTGGATATATAGCGATGGATGTTTTTGGTCTGCAATCAGAGCTGATGGTTGAGAACTGGCCCTGGCAAGGTGA
>JAFIFB010000102.1 GCA_020832285.1 Balneolaceae bacterium | reverse complement strand
GTATGGAGATTCGAACAAAAACAGACCTGCGGGCATTCGGCTTGGCTTTTGGTTTGTTTAAATTATCTCTTCACAAACCACGGATGGCGACAATTAAGGCGATGCGGGTTGGGGTGGGTGGGATTTGATTTGGGATAGATCAGGTTATAGTTATTGAAAACCGTACTTGGGCATAATCAATAATCATCTGTCAAACTTCTGCTTTCATCATATCCATCAGAGACAAAAAGAGTGGCTTTGTTGATTTGCCTCTGGATGGATTATATCCCTTCATTTTTCTCACGTCCCACTTTCTGTTTTTAAATTCTGTCTGTACCGGTTTCTCAATCTCGTATACCAGATAGCTGTAAGGTTTTTCTTTTCTCGGATACCCTGCATCAATGAGTTCAGATGAACTGTATACTTTTGGGCCTCCGCTTTTAAGCTGAAATATTTGATCCGTTATCATTGTATCAGGCCCGCGAAGCAACAAATACGATGCTGACACTGTTTCGCTGGTAAGTTTAACCCCGCCTCTGCCTGTGCCATATCTTACATTGTAAAGACCATTATTGAGCACCCAGCTCAAATGTTCTTCATCATTGTAATATCCAACAACTACAAAAACCTCATCAGGTATCAGCTTTTTGTGGTTTAGGAATTCAGGTACTTCTTTCTCAAATGTATATGGCACTTCCCGTTCGTGAATTTCATTTCTTCTGAATGAAAGTTTCTCCCTTTGCGAAGTACGGTTCTTAAAATGCTGAATTACATCTTTCAGAAAGAGGCGCAAATCCGAACTGCCATCATCATCCGGATTTGGCTTCATTGTGAAGGCTCCTAAACCGGGAACAATTTCATGATATCCCCTCCACTCTTTAACTCCGTCACCGCCCGGATATAAGATATAAGCGCCTGCAGTTCTTCTTATAGAATCCCGGTATGAATGCATTTTCAAAAGGTCAGCCCGTGTATATCTTCCGGCACTTTGTTCGCCTTTTTCCTGATTCAGGTACTCTTCCCTCTTTTCCTCATCAAACTCTTTTTCTTCACTCCCAAATAAACTTGAAAGGTTTTCTACTTTATACTTTGCATCAAAATGCAGGTGAACAATTAATTCCTCCTTTTCTGCCTTTTCCTCATTAATTCCAAATGGCCAGATCGTCAGTGTATAATCCGGGCGCATGGAGCGTGTCCAGCTCCCGCCTGAGGGATAATTGTTATCTCCGCTAAAGGTTCTGTTAAAGGAAAATTTAACATGAAATTTTCGGTTATCTGTTTCAAAAACACCTGAAATAGGCAAATGTCTGCCTTGTTTTAGTTTGAGACCCAGCTTATCATTTGTCTCCTCAATCAGCTTTTCAGGTGTCAGCGCTTTTACTCTGAAAAGATTTTCGAGCAAATCCAGCAGTTTAAAAAAGAGCCAGTATTCATACAGAGTTGCCACATCTCGTTTGCCTCCCTTGTACACATCTTCACCGCCTTTCCAGGTTAACCGCGCTGCCAGATTTACCATCAGCCATACACGAAGAACTTCCCGGTACCCTTCTTTTCTTTGTAAAACGGGACTATTGAGAGGAAGAGTAGACGGACGGCTTATCTTATGAAAAATAGAGTGATTCAACGTTTCTTCCAGCTCCGCCTCTAAATATTTCGCCTCTTTATGCAGTCTGCTATTTTCAGCGGAGGCTGTTTTAAAATCAGAACACAAATTTTTAAAAGTTTCCAGCGCATACTTTATGAATCTGTTCTCTGGTGTATCAACGCTATCAATCTTACCACGGGTAATTACTTTTTCAGGCACTGACTCCATCTGTTGCCGAAGCGGATGATTATTTGGCAGCGAAACTCTGTTTGCTGATCCGGCTAACTGTCTCACTACATTTCGATTCATTCGTCTTACAGAGCGAATATCACGATGTTCTTCCGTTTGCATCCAGGCCGTTACCGGATTGGTAGTGATTCGGTGTACAGCTGCCCAAAACCCCTCTGAATCTAAAACTGACTTTAGAAAAGCAAAACGCTGGTATAAGGTTTTGGGATCATTATCGTGATCTATGTCAAAAGGCTGATTGGCAGGAGAGGTGTACTGCATCAGCAGATCGGTGCATTTTTCTGTGATCTCCTCCAGCATGAATCGATACTCGGTTCGATAATCAGCTTTTCTTGATGACCTTACTTCAACTTCAACTTTATCTAATTCATCAACTTCACCTTCTTTTTTTATCTGAAGTACAAGAGTACCAACATAATTATTAGGTGATATTTGACCAGAAGAGGGAGTGATATTTGAATTTTTTACTACTCCAGCATCAGCATAAAGAACATAATTTAACCCATTATTTGATTTGATTACATATTCGTATGTATTGCCTTCTTCTAATTGAACCAAAGCTTCTAAGTATTTTAAAGCCTCAGCTTCCTCAATTTTCAGTAATGATTTCGGATCATCCGCGACAATGTGAAGCTCTACTTTTTCCCCGTTCTTTAGCTCAATAGGTATTTTTTCGGAAGTACTCATTTTACGCTTCAGCAAAACTGGTAAAACCATTATCAATAAGCCCTTTGTGCATACGGACTATTTTTACGAATGAAATCGGATACTTTGCTTCACTGATTACCTCTTCAGTAATAGTCTCATGCTTTTTGAAAAGCTCTTCGCATCCTTTGTCAGTTTCGGGGTGGCACAAGTCTCCCAGTTTAAACAACACTTTTTCAAGTTTTCGGCGGGAACCATGAAGCTTAGGGAGCAGTTTTTGAGCTACAGCTGCATCCATGATATCCTCAAACTCCCACTCTTCAACAAGCTGTTCAGATAAAGCTGCAAACCGCTGTATTTCAAATGCCGAACGGTAACCGAATTCTGCACCAACATTTTTTAATTCAGAGAAAAACTTCAGAAGCTCATCAGCCAAATCTTTCTTTTGAGAATAAATAGCTGAATTGTTTTTGACTAACTGTACAAAATCCTTAGCCATGGAAGCACCCTGTCCGCGCAGAATATCTAAATCAATATTCGCAGGATTATCCAAAAACTGTTCCAGCTCATCACGGCTTACTCTGAATTCAATTACATTCGCGCGATCCAAAACTTTTGGGCTGAACATGTAAGTGGTTTCGTCAATATTTACTGTTCCGATAATGAACAGGTTCGCGGGTATTTTAATCGTTGAAGGAATCTCCAGGTCTCCATTTTTCCAGCTTCCATTTCCTGAATGCAGCTTAATCTCTTCTTTGGATTCAATCGCACTCAGAAAATCAGCAAAATAACGCTCTACATGGCTCAGATTCATTTCATCAAGAATCAAAAAGTATGGACGGTTTGAATCTTGATGAGCCTTTAATATTAATTGTAAGACACCACTATCTGGCAATACATATTTACCATCCTCCAGCGCATTTGGATATCCCAGCAAAGGCTCTCTATTTGTCCAGTCGGCACCTACAGGTACTAAGTTAAACTGACTTTTATCTTCACAAACCCATTCCGCAAAAGCCTGGGCAAGTTTTGTTTTACCGGAACCTGAAAGGCCTGTGAGAATTAAGAAAGGTTTGGTTGCTAATGCAGATGAAAATCTCATAACAAGCTCTTTATCATATATAAGCTTAGACTCCAGTAAATCCTTTAAGAATTTGGCAACTAACTCTGATAGATTTCCACTAATTTCCGTAACTATTGATGAGTGAAAAGTTTTGATTGATAAATGATTATTTCCAAATAATTCAAAGAAACACTTTTTGTCATCCCTGATATCTACAATTGAGTCTATTATTTTATATTTAATAATATCGGATCTTCGAGCGCCCTCTTTTAATATTAGATTTGAAGACTTTATCTCAATTATATCAGAAAGTTGATTGATTGTATTTTTCAGAATATCATCATTACCAATTTCTTGACCAAAAACCTTAGTTTTCGCATCATTCCAGTTAACTTTTTCATTATCTAATAATAGTTGTGATAACTGGCTGTGGATAAATATTGTTTCATCCGAATCCAAACTCTTTGTATATGGATTTGGCACATAGTAGAGATTAAGCCAATTTTTTAAGTATGATTTAACTGTATTGATATCAGAAATAATATCAGTGCCAAATCTTGGGTAATAGTAATTGCCGTCTTCATAATACAATCCTAGTTGACAAGCTAATTGATATGCGGTTCGCAAAAAGGCTCCACCAAATGATGTTTCAACTGATTTTCTGAATTCATCTTTAGGCAAAACCTCTTTGGGTAATACATCTATAATCTCTCTTACAGTTTTGATAGTTGGATTTCTCCAACGACAAATTGGATCAGGCATGAAATAAGACTTTGATTAATTTCTAAATATTTTATTTTTATGAAAATCTATAAAATCTTCACGGCCTATTATTGGCAAATTGTTGATTTGCATCCCCGATTGTATCGAAAGCCTCCGAGTGTTTTCATTTGAAAGCCAGGGTGAAACTAATAATAATTTATCCTGATTAAAGGAAAAGAATCCATTATCAAAGAGGTGGTCATAAGTCGGTGTAAGTAGAAGTCCATTCATAGGATTCAACCGTTCAGAATTATCTGAATTTCTCCATGGTTTTATATGACTTGCAATTAATAATCTACTGTCATCTACCATTGTTATTGGGCAATAACCACAATCAATAATTAGTTTTGACCTGAAAATTCCTTGTCCAATTCTTGATTTAATAATTTGTGTTGTTTCAGTATCAGAAATTTCATCGTTATTCCGTATTTCTTCCTCTATTTCTTTATCCTCTTCAACTTGAGAGCGCATCTTTATACTTTCAGGAAAAATTTTGAAATAAAATAATTCATCTCCATCATCTGCCCGCAATTTTAAAATTGAAGTAAAAGTTGTTTCAGGTAATGCAACTTTTCTCAAAAGTCCATAAATATGATCACCTTCAGCATCTTCACCAGGTCTTTTAGCGTATAGTCGCATGTCGTTTGGATCTCTGCCATCGTGTTCGCGTAAAGCAAAAAAAGCGACCTCAGGAAGGTTCTGAATTTCATTCATTCTCTCACGCCAAATATTTCTAAAATCATTGCTCTCTCTATATCTATAAGTGGGATTGAAATATTCAGTTTGCATTTCATTCATCAACCAAACTAAATCCTTTTTTAACAAGAAGCATCTTGAATTAAATCTTCTTCCACCAAAAAAGTTATACCTTTCTGTATCATTTTTACTTCCAATGTGCCATTCCCAGGCTCCAGCACCATTACCTAATTTATTTTTTACATTGGTAAAAGAATCTTTGGTTGGTATTCTCTCTAATGAATCGATAACATTATAGGTCTTACCATTAATAGTGTATTCCATTACACTCCATATTTAGTTATATCCATTTGTTTTAAAAGTGCTATCAATACATCAACAACAATACTATTCCCGGCCTGCCTATACATTTGAGTATCACTCACTACTTGTTTAAATGTATCCTTAAATCCCATAAGTCTAAGACATTCTCGAGGGGTCAATTTCCGTATTCTGCCATTATTGTGGGTGACATAATTATCTACACCAGCTCTGTGCATTTTGTGCATTGTTTGTAACAGGGGTCTTGCTACTTCTAAGTCGGTTTCAGTGCTCGTTTTGAAGTTTTTTGTGCCACCTGCAAGTACATATTTCTCGACTTTATCAGATAAATAGTATTTTTCTTCTACTTCATTTACGTCAAAAATAAATTCATCGAAATCGGTTTCTTTACTAGACTGTTCAAAAATAAAATCGCCGTGCCAATTGAACTGCTGGTTAGCCTTTTGGCATAATGCAATGTCACCATTTATTTGAGTGTATCTTTTTTTTCGATTTTTTGTACTTGTTACAAATTTTACTCCCTTTTCTTTCAAATAGTATTTGGAGTCAGTATAGTCTTCTAAAAAGTCTTGCATTGTATGCTCCAATGGTATTTCGGATGGAAACTCGAATTCTTCATCAGTATCTCTGAATCCAATCACAAAAATTCTCTCACGGTGCTGAGGTATGCCAAAATCTTTTGAGTTAAGAAGCCCTGCATAAAATTTATAACCCAAATCTTTAAAAACTTCCTGAATTACTTCCCATGTATTCCCGCCATCATGACTGATTAACCCTTTAACATTTTCATATATAAAGACTGCAGGTTTACATTCATCTATTACTCTTGCAAAATCATAGAATAAAGTCCCTCTGGTATCTTCCAAACCCTTTCTGTCTCCAACCATAGAAAAGGATTGACATGGGCTACCTCCCACTACTAAATCAACTTTATCTTTATATTTTTTTGCATCAAACTCTCTGATATCATCATGCCAAGCACTTTCAGAAATCTCGTAATTTGCAAAATAACTTTGTTTTACAAATTTATCTTTGTCTCCAGCAAATACAATTTCATAATTTAGATCGAGTCTTTCTAAAGATTGTTCAATTGCACCAATACCACTAAAAAGTGTCCCCAATCTAATTTTAGCATTTGGCTCATTGAATTCTAAATCACGCCAATCATTGTTAGATCTAAAAAGTTTAAGTTGCTTAATATCATTATAATCTATAATTGCAGCTTCACTCATCATGTAATTATTTTTACTATTTACTTATATAGATAGTTAGTCTTAAATAATGAAGATTCCTTTTACCTTCAAGGGGTTTCACTATATTTATCATAAATGTATAATACTAATGTGACAACTTGCGTCACCCCTTTTCATATTTTTTTAACATCGAAACTAGATTTTTTAAACTCCTTACCTTTTTTGAACTACGCAGATCGCATTCCCATATAATCAGTACATTCCATCCAATTTGCTCAAGATCTTCGATATTTTCCTCATCCCGCTCTTTATTCCCAAATAGCTTCTCCTTCCACCATTCCGTTCTGGTTTCGGGAATTTTAAAATACTTACACCCCTCATGCGCATGCCAGAAACAGCCATGAACAAAGATTACCGAATTATACTTTGGCAGCACCAGGTCTGGTTTGCCCGGCAGATCTTTTACATGCAGACGGTACCGGAATCCGTTCGCATGCAGAAATTTTCTTACAATCACTTCAGGTTTGGTATCCTTGCCCGAAATCTGACTCATATTGTAGCTTCGTGTTTCCGGTTCGTGTACGTCCGCCATTACTGTACCTCTTTAAACTTCTCTGAATGAATTGCCAAAGCCTGTTCAGCCGGTAAAAATTTCTTATCCGCAGGAAGCAGTATCGGTTTTTTATTCATATTCCACAAATCACCAACATCATTTCGTTTCTCTTTCAGCCATTTGGATAACAGAATGGTGCGGTCAGGTTTTATGGTCAGCATATACTGGTCAAACATCCAGTGATGCGATTTGCAAAGTGCAAGGCCATTTCTGGGATCATCATTATTACTTTGGCTGCGGGGAATTATATGCGCCCCATCCACAAGTGTGCTCCCACCCGGTGTTTTTACCCTCGAACGGCAAATCGCACAGGTAAAATGATACGCTGCCCGCACCGCTTTGCTAAACCCCGCATCCCGTACCTGCGTTTTGGATACGCGGTATTTTACGGATTCTTCGTCTGTATGATCAATTCTGAACGGCTCTGCAGCAAATGCTTCGAGCTGAACAGAGTAGGTGTATGCCTGCAAATTAAAATCGCTGATCTCTGCGACTCTGTATCCGGCATCATCAGAAAAATATGTGCGGATCAATAAAGATCGAATAGCATTACGTCCAGCCGGCTCATAGATCAGATCAAAAATTTCATTGCTCAGTTCAGCATACTTAATCCTGTCTGTCAATCCGCCCAGCGATGGGGAACTTTTGTACTCCTCTTTTCCACTTTTATAGACAAGCTTCCAAAAGGGTTCACTCTGCATATGATAGAATGGAATTGAAATGGTGGTAATCCGATCCTTACCCATCATTCTGTTCCAGTATTCAAAAAATGTCTCAATCAAAGACTGGCTGAGTTCAATCCGGTTATTCGTAATCCATCCCTGTTCAACGCCATCCAATATAGCCAGCAACAAAAACGGTTTATGCGGTGCACGGCCTTTTACCTCATCCGGCCAGGGATTTGAGGTGTCAGAGCGGAGTGACTTCAGGGATTCTGATATGGTATAGCCAATGTGCATTTAATGAAATATGCGGAATAGAAACATGAATTTCGAGAAAAAGATTTTCTAACATCTTCCATCAGATTATCATGATTATTCACTTTCTAACTACACACATTCTGCAATCATCTGGGAAACCAGAATCGACCTGGAATAGAGCGCAGAACATCGAACATCAAAACATAAACCCAGCGATCTCAGCGGTTCCCTTTTATTTAACCCCTCCTGCGTGTAAAAGAACTCTTCGGAGGGCAGGCGCGGAGGTACGCGAAGGGGTTCTCTCTGCTATCCAACTTCATAAATTACACTTGCCGGATTACCGGTTTTTTGGGATGCATCGAGAAGCTCAATCCCAACGATATTGCCATGCTTATCATAATCAATAATTATGCCGTGCTTATCCTCATCACTTTCGGCAACATCGGCATCTGATAATTTCAGATAAATGGTATCAGCTTCCTTATCAAATTTAATATTCATATTTATCTATTTTCGATGTTTTACATACGGTGATGATGGAAATGGGCAACAGCATTTTTGCAAAATCGAATCGCAGGGGGTAAATATCAACTTAGGAGGTCATACTGGAGTTATCCCATTTTTTACAACATTTCCCTTACGAATTAGTTTGTTCTTTTGCCTTGATGCAAAAGAACGAAAAAATCAAGCCCCGACGGCGGTCGGGGTTGGCGGCGGGCTTTTCATCGACGCGGCACCATTTTAATGGTCCATTAAGCTCACAGACAGTAATCAAGAAGCGATCCGGTATAAAATGCTGCCAAAGCGTCGCTGAAAACACCCTGTTCCCGCCAACTGATTCAAGGCCGGGAAAATGTATTTCAACCGTTTCCCACTTATTGAAATTCGTAAAGTTATATTTTCACTTTTCTTATATAGTTTTCAACTAAAATTTCGGGATAACTCATCTGGCGGTCTTAGCGCTCCTGGCGGTTAATAAAAGGGTGCAAGGATCGCAAAGCCCGTTTTGTGAATAATAAATTTTGTAAGTATTTGTCTGATTCCGGTTCATACAGTAAAGAACGAACAAATATTGCATTATGGATTCTGCAAAAAAACAAGCGAGTGATGAAGTGATCGATTTTATTCAAAATCTCGATCCCGATCCCTCTAAAAAACGCCGCGTCACCTTTTGGTTCTACTCAGATGTTGAAGAGAACTTGTATAGGACGGCTCAACAATTAAAGAACGATGAGTATGAAATTCAGTATTGCGGAAAATCGGCCAGTTCGAATGAATGGCTGCTCATTGCAGAAAAGCAGATGTCTCCAAGTGCTGAAAATATAGAGCATCTTTTTTATCATTTCGAAGAACTGGCTCAAAACATGGGAGTCACTTTTGACGGCTGGGAAACCAGAATCGACCTGGAATAGAGCGCGGAGCATCGAACATCAAAACACAAACCCAGCGATCTCAGCGGTTCCCTTTTATTTAACCCCTCCTGCGTGTAAAAGAACTCTTCGGAGGGCAGGCGCAGGGTTTTTCTTTGCTATGTTTCCTGCCATTCCTCAGCGGTTCTCGGCATTCCCAGCGGTTAAAACAGTTAGGGTTATAATTCTGAGTGAAGGGGAACCGCGTGAGAATATCGAACCGAAGAATAAAGAATATCGAATGAAGTGTTGTCAACTGTGAACTGAAAATTTGCCCTCAATCCAGACGCTTACAGGATTTCGCGAAATACGCGCGGAAACGCTGTCAGGTCTTTTCACTTTCCCTGGACCTTGCACCGCCGAAGGGTCGGGATATCGCTTTCGCGCCAGAACCCAGACTCTGGCAGGAGCACCAAAGAGCGGCGCACTGCCAGGTCTTGGGTATGAGATCGACATGTTTTTCATTTATGTCGAAAAGTTATGTAAATTTCGACACATTTCAGAAACCAATCGAAATCATCGACATGTCGTACAGCCCGGATAAACCTCACAACTACCTGCCCCCGCTGCCTCCCGAGGCCGATATTGAAACTTCTGCCGTTTTGAAAGCAGCAATCGTCGCAAATCGCGCGCTGGCAGAGCTGAAAGGAAAATCGGAGACTCTGCCCAATCCGGCCATGCTGGTCAATTCTATTGTACTGCAGGAAGCGAAATCGAGTTCAGAGATTGAAAATATTGTCACCACTAACGACAAACTGTTTACGGCGCTGTCGGCGGAGGACAGCAGCGTGGACCCGCAAACCAAAGAGGTGCTTCGCTACCGGCAGGCGCTCTGGAAGGGAGTAAGCTGGCTGGCTGATGGGGAGCCGCTCTCCACAGAACTCTTTATCGAGCTTATGCAGACGATTAAGGAGACCGACGATGGGATCAGGTCAATTGCAGGCACGGTGATCGCCAATCCCAACACACGAAAGATTATCTACTGGCCTCCGGAGGGAGAGGAGCTGATCCGGAATCTGCTGATCAACCTGGAGCACTACATACAGGCAGATTACGAAATGGACCCGCTGATCAAAATGGCGGTGGCGCACTACCAGTTTGAGGCGATACACCCTTTTGAGGACGGCAACGGGCGTACCGGAAGGCTGATTAACATCCTCTACCTGATTGATAAAGGGCTGCTCAATCAGCCGGTGCTCTACCTGAGTGATGCGATTATCCGTCAAAAACAGGAATACTACAGGCTGCTGCGGGGCGTCACTGAAAACGGAGAGTGGGAGCCGTGGATCCTGTTCATGCTGGAAGCGGTGGAGAGCACATCACGGCAGACGATGGAGCGGATCGGGCAGATCATCACCCTTCTGAATGAAACGCTGGAACTTGCCCGGGAAAAACTGCCGGACCGTGTCTATTCCAAAGAGCTGATTGAACTGCTTTTCGAGCAGCCATACTGCAAAGTAAAACACCTGGTAGATCGCGGAATAGCCAAACGCCAGACCGCCGCCGAATACCTCCGCGAACTGGAAGAGGCCGGGATTCTAAAGAGCAAACAGGTGGGGCGGGAAAATCTGTTCTTGAACGTGGGTTTGTATGAGCTGCTTGTATAACCACCTCTGCGTTCCTCAGTGCCCATTTCGGTTAAAAAAGTCAGGCCCATAGTCCGGAATGAAGGGGAAACCGCTGTATTTCACCGATGTAAAACAATGATAAGAAGTTCATAGAAGGTACCAGGGGGAGCGGCAAAACCACGCTTATGCTGCAGTGAATAAAGTTAGGATTAAAGGATTCGGGTGACAAGGTGCTCTATCTGACGGCCGATCACCACTGGTTTTACAACCATTCACTTTTTGAAACAGCGGAAGAATTTTATCTGCACGGTGGCCGGAACTTATTTATAGACGAGGTACATAAATATCCCAACTGGTCGAGGGAGCTAAAAAATATGTACGATGGTTTTCCCGATCTGAAAATTGTCTTTTCAGCATCTTCGGCACTGGATATTCAGAAAGGTGAAGCCGATTTAAGCCGCCGGGTCATCACGTATAAACTACCGGGCATGTCGTTCAGGGAATATCTTCAGCTTAAAGATATCGTACATTTTGAGCCTTTCCGTTTTGTTGCTATCAGGGATAATCACCGCAAGCTTGCTAAAATGGTGATTGAAGAGCAGAATTTAAAACCGATTCCTCATTTTAAAGACTACCTGCGATTCGGATATCTGCCGATAATCACAGAGAGTCTGCCTGAAGAGATTCCGCTTCGGTTACAGGCTGTTCTATCAGCTGTTCTTGAATCGGATCTTGCATACATCAGAAACTACGATGCCGGCACGGCACATAAAATTAAAAAGCTGCCGGGTCTTATAGCCGAATCGGTTCCGTTTAAACCCAACATTGCAGCTCTTGCCAGAAAACTGGAGGTCAGCCGCGATTCTGTCTACCAATGGCTGGAGGACCTTGAAAAAGCCAGGCTGCTGAATACAATACAACAAACAGGTAATGGTGTTTCAACCCTGCAAAAACCGGATAAAGTTTACCTGGAAAACACAAATCTCGCTTATGCTCTTAAAAACAATCCGGACACAGGGTCCATCAGAGAGTCTTTTTTGATGAATCAACTGGTTAATGCAGGACTTCAAGTCACACTTCCTAAAAAAGGAGATTTTTTTCAGAAGGGGTGACAATTGAAACAGGAGGCCGGCATAAAACGGATGAACAAATCAGAGGCCTTTCGAACCCCATTGTAGTAGCAGATAATATAGCAGTGGGATATGGAAATAAAATCCCGCTTTGGCTGTTTGGGTTTTTGTATTAATGGTTTGAATTGCAAAATCCACAGAAGGCGGAAATCGCGGTGGACGCAATGAGGCGCAGGGTTTTCTATTGCGGAATTTTCTTGCCCCACACTTCCTCTGCGGTACCCAGCGATCACTGCGGTTTAATCAGTCAGGGCTATAGGCCTAAGTGAAAGGAAAAACGCTGAGAGCACCGAGGTTTCCTGAAAAAAATTTGTAAGGAATTCTGATTTTTTGGTTCCTACTATAGAAAGCATCAATAAAAGAAGAGTGCAATGAATGAAAACCAAATCGGAACTGAAATTGTGAAATGTGCACTGGAAGTGCATAAAAATCTTGGCCCGGGACTACTTGAATCAACCTATCAGGCATGCCTGAGCTATGAATTACAAATGACCGGCCTGGAGATCATGAAGGAGCATCCGCTGCCGGTAATTTACAAAGAAGTAAAGCTCGAATGCGGCTACAGGCTCGATCTTTGGGTAGAACAGAAAGTGATTGTTGAGATTAAAGCAGTGGATGCTCTCAATGATATTCATCTTGCACAAATACTTACCTATCTCAAACTCACTGAGAACCGGCTCGGATACCTGATCAACTTTAACACCTCCAAAATCAAGCATGGCATCCGGCGGGTAGTGAACGGGCTATAAGTGAAGGGTGAAACCGCGGTGGACGCAATGAGGCGCAGAGATTTTTGATTACTAAGTTTTATACACTACGCCCAACTCAGCGTCCATCAGCGATCTCCGCGGTTTACACTATCTCATCGGCGAATAGGGAGTTGCGCTCATAAAGACCGATTCGGCGTGCCGCACAAGGGCTCCGTCGGCATGAGACTCTTCATACGCGCGCTGCCATTCGGGATCGGCCCGGAATGCGTCCCAATTGGCTTCGGCTGCCTCGGCACTTTCGTGGGAGATGATAAAGACCAGGGTATTCTCTTTCAGTTCGGGATCATTGGGAATCCAGTAGCCCACGTTGGTCATGCCGTGTCGTTCAAAAAGCTCAAGCGTGTGATTTATAAACCGCCGGTGCAGATCATCCAGTTTCCCTTCGTTCGTGGTATAGGTTCGCATTTCATATACTCTGTCGGGATTGAGCCCGTCGGCCGGTTCGCCGGATTCTGGTGAGGTGTTCACCATCAAAAAGGAAACAATCAGTGCAGAAGCGGAAAAGAGCAGTGTCAGAAAATTTTTCATCGGTTTTTTATTAAGAATTAACAGAATTCAGTGAATTGTCCCGGACAACCCGGGCCTGAGCCGAAATGTATGCTGATTCAACAAAAGATGTGAGTAAAATTAATCTGAAAAATTGCCGGAACTTTTTTTTGACAGGGATTGGTATAGGGCATTTTGCAACCCTTAGGTTTATTATTGTTTCTCGGTCAAAAAACCGTCAATCCGAGCTCCTAATCTTGCCCAAAAGCGGGGCAACACTATTTCAGAAGTGACAGAAATCCACTTTTATATAGAGTCATAATTTCGATCATTGCGGACCCACCCCAACCCCTCCCTCCGGCAAAAAGCACGCCGCAAGGAGGGGCTTTCACCTATTTCGAAAGCGAGAACGGTTCAACCTGACCCGATCAATTTGTTGCCCCGCCGTGAATGGTGTTTCCGAAAAAGAGAGCGTTGGCAAACAGCTTGTTCTTGCCGTACCAAAAGGCTCGGAAGTTCGGGTTATCCACAAAGCTGATAACCCGTCCGCTGCCGTAACTGCTTACAATGGCTGAAGCCGTATTTGCGATCATATCAAGATTGTGATCGGAAATGTAGCCGCTGGCCAGAGGATCATCTGTGATATACATGGGAGTGGCGAAATGATTTTCCGTTTTGTCAAAAAAGAGGGTGCTGTTACGGAACAGGTGAATGTCTCCGTTTCTGTACCCGTAGCCAAGCGGGTGGGTAATATCAAGCCGTCCGTGGAAAATAGAACCGCCTAAAACCTGGGCGCCGGTGGCCTGAGTTAAATCTGCATAGGGAATATCCGGATCATGAGTGAACTCTTCGCCCTCTTTCTGGTCAATATCTACAATCTCCTGGTTTCGCGCCCAGTTGATGGCACCTCGCTGAAGAATGAGTGTTCCGCCCCTTCGCAGCCACTGTTTCAGCTCGTCAACTGCGCTATCGCTCAGGTCGTTGTAGTTGCCCTGGGTCATAATAATGCGGTTGTATCGGCTCAGGTCCGTATTGCCAAACCGGTGCTTGTCGAGAATTGTAAGCGGAATGCGGTAACGCTGATCGAGCTGGTGCCAGATTTCGCCAACTTCCAGATTATTGACTCCCTGCCCGGCAAGTATCGCCACACTGGGCTTTTCGAGGTTGTTCATACTGGGACTGCCCAGGTCAATACCCGATGCGGCCAGGCCTCGCGGGATGTTGTAAATATCCACACCGTCCTCTTCGGCTGCGGTTTGAAGGGTCCGGTAGATCTCCTCTTCACTCACATCCTGAATACCGAGTGCCACCAGAATCGCACCGTAATGAAATTCCCTGGAGCCGTTCGCCGTATGTGCCGTTAAAGGCCGCGAAGCCACTTTGGTGCGCACTCCCAGCTTCTGAAGCCTGTAGAGTGTACGCGGTGCGTAATATTCATCCCAATCAAAAATGTAGGCGTAATCACTCCTTGCGCCGATGATGGCTCCTTCAGGCATTTGCGGTTCGGTTACCCTTTCGCCCAGAAGATTCTGGCTGAACTGGCCTCCGCTCAGACCGGCATACGGCATGTTAAAAGCAAATGGCAGCGTCCAGGTGGATACATCGTAAAAAATGCTGTCGGCAAATTCGGTTCGGGTTTCAAACATCGCCTCGATGAATTTGTATTCGGTCTGTTCGGTCGGAATCACCCAAGCGCGGCCCGCTTTAAATTCTTCTCCGCCCGCTTCGATATCCTGTGCAAGTTCATAAAACTCCACATTGTGATGACTGAACAGATCAGCAAAGTGGTAATTTTTTCCGCGGTCGTGAGCGTCACCAATCACAAACGCACGGGTTTGCAGGCCTGCGGCTTCGTTACGCACATCGCTGTAGAACGTACGGCGATAGTCGTGCAGGTCAGAACTGAGTGCTACCGAGGCATCCACCGTAGAGAGGGAGGTTAAAAACTGGTTTCGGATCGTGTAGGGAAATTCCACCACTCCGTGAACGCTTTCCTGGGCATGGCCCCGTGAACTGGCTTGTTCAAACAGAATACCTATGGTTCCGAATATATCGGGATAGGTAGAGCCTTTTCCGTAGTAGTAATCATCAAATACTTCGCGTGTGTAGTAGAGCACTTGGTTTTCATCCAGAATATCGGCGTGATATTCGGCAATCGCTGCCGTGAGGTCCTGGTTGACCTGAGGCGTCAGCGGATGGGTGCGATCGGGGACACCGGGCTGAAAAAAGTAGGTGGCGTGCGTGCCCATCTCGTGATGATCGGTGAGCACGTTGGGGCGCCATTCGTGAAACTTCTGAATGCGTCCCCGGCTTTCGGGATGAACTACCGGCATCCAGTCGCGGTTCAGGTCGAACCAGTAGTGGTTGGTGCGTCCGCCCGGCCACACTTCGTTATACTCTCTTGATGCGGGATCGGTAACGGTGGTGGCACTTTTGTGCATATTCACCCAGGTTGCAAACCGGTTCAGCCCGTCGGGATTCAGGGAGGGATCGATGAGGATAATGGAGTTTTCCAGAATAGCGTCAATTTTATCACCCTGTCCTGCGGCATAATAATAGGCCGACAACATCGACGCGTTGGATCCGCTCGGTTCATTCCCGTGAACGCTGTACCCCAGGTTCACCACAACAGGCATGGCATCCACATCCAGATTACCGGAACGATCCGGATCGGTAAGTGCGTGATGGTTCTCCATGATTTGATCTATATTGGCGTGATTTTCTGGCGTGGTGATGGTCAGCATCAGCAACGGCCGGCCCTCATACGTGCGGGCATACTCTTCGATAGTCACGCGGTCGGATGCCTCTGCCAGGGCCTGCATATAGTAAACAAGCTTGTCGTGGGTAATGTGCCACTCCCCCACTTCATGGCCGATCACTTCGGCAGGTGTGGGGATGCTTTCGTCGTAGTTTACATCATCCGGCAGGTAGTAGTCCAGAGTTACCTGTGCAGAGAGGATAAATGGCATCAAAAGAAAAATCAGTAGAGAGAGTACGGCTTTTTTCATGTCGGATCGAACTGTTGGTTTAAATCGGTAAGGTTATTACGGGCATATAGTAAAGAAATCATCGGTAATTGCACAACTTTATTCCGATTGGGCCGGAGTGGAGAAAACTCCCTGGTATTGGAGGGTGTTAGGTAAAGTGTTGTTTACGTTAGTTCCCATTGCAAGGAGATCTCTCCATGCACTCGCTCTGCTCGTTTAGTTGAGATGACGTCAGGCGCTATTTACAGTAAGCGGCGTATAAGAATTCCAGGTTCGCGCTATCTTTATTTACGCCGCTGCTATTTTTTTACCGCAAAATATCTCTTTTGACAGGTTGAAACGTGTTCATTGAGCAGCGCAGTGAAATATCCTTGTTATTGGAGGGAATTTTATATGGAGTCGTTTTTTGAGCACTATTCATTAGGACCCATCCCCCTGCAACTTGTCGCGATGGCGCTTCTCCAGCGCGATATGGAGTAAATTCACCTGACATTACCCATATTATTTTTGTTATCGTTAAAGTTTTTGATTGAGTTTTGCCGGCCTTGAATCAATTGGCGGGAACAGGGTGGCTGATGGGTGACGTATAGAAAAATTTCATCAGCCGTTAATTAATGTTATGAAGGAATTTGAACTAAATCGGCCTTGCCCCAAAGGGATGCCTTGGGCAAAATTTTTCCGTCGCCCGGCAGCACCCGCCGTCAATTGATTCACAGCCTTGATTTTTTGATTCTTTTGTATCAAGAAAAAAGAATAAGGAACCTAATGAGGAAAAGGATTTGAAATATGGGGTAACTCCTCCTGCTGTATATATTGATCTTGAACTAAAACGGACACCGGCAACTTACAACTCTTCCATCATCTCCTGGCGAACAGCTTCAAACTCATCTCCGGGAACCCACTCCATCATTTCATCACGGTTGATGATATGGAAAGAGGCTTTCAGAATGAGGCGTGTATCGCTCTCCATTCCGGCCATATCCCAATATTCGTTGATCTCATCAGAGAGGGCGTGATAGTTGGCGGCTGTTACGCTGTCTGTTACTTCTGCCCAGTCATCCGGCTTCTCAATAAAATCGCGTCCCGGATTTGGGAAGATCGCGGGAATGCCCACACGCGCATAGGAAAAATGATCCGACCGGTAGAAGAATCCCTGTTCGGGCTGCGGATCGGGCACAATCTGCCGTCCTTCCGCTTCCGCATGTTCACGGAAAACATCGGTGATGGTGTTGCGATTGTAGCCCACCAAAACCATGTCATTGGTGCGGCCGTAAATCTGCATACTGTCGAGATTAATGTTGGCAGAAACATTACCGGGATGCACCGTTGGGTTCTGCGACCAGTACTGCGAACCGAGCAAGCCCATCTCTTCGGCTCCTACAAACATAAAGAGCACGGAACGCCTCAGATCGCTCTCTACTTCTTTGAGAGCTTTAGCAATTTCCAGCACGGCACTGGTTCCGGATGCATTATCCCAGGCACCGTTAAAAATAGAATCGCCATCCACCGGTTCAGCCGCAATTCCAAGATGGTCATAATGAGCCGAAAAGATCACATATTCATCTCTAAGGTCACGGTCATTTCCCTCAAGTTTGCCAATCACATTGCGGGATGACATGTTGCTGTAACTGGCGTTTAGCGTCACATCCAGTGTGACACCCTCAAGTAGCACGGGTTCAAATTGACGATCGGCGGCAGCATCCAGCATATCGTGCAGATCGAGCCCAGCGGCTTCAAAAAGGCGGGAACTGCTCTCTTCGGTCAGCCAGGTATTAAATTCGGGGCGTTCGCCATGATCATCATTGTCGCCTGTCAGTGCAAACCGCTCGCGTCCCCAGCTCCCCTCAACGACTGACCATCCGTAACCAGCGGTTTCATCGGTATGAATGATGATGGCACCGAGGGCACCCATCTCTTCTGCTTTTTCAAACTTGTAACTCCACCGGCCGTAGTAGAGGCGGGAATCTCCTTCAAAAATATCGGGATCATGCGACGGATCACTGTTTTTGTAGACCAGTACTTTGCCTTCCACATCGGCATCTTTATAGTCGTCCCACTCAAACTCCGGTGCCTGGATTCCGTAGCCCACATAAACCAGTTCCGCGTCGGTGATATCTACTTCTTCAGCTTCGTTGCTGGGCCATCCCATAAAATCGGCTCTGTACTCCAGCTCTTCGGCAATATTGCCGTGCAGTTTAATTGTGATGCTTGCTGTCTGTCCGTCTACAACCTGGCCTAACAGCGGGAAATATTGCTCAAAAGAGTCGTCTTGCATTCCCGGTTCAATACCGATCTCTTCCAGTTCATTAATCAGGTACTGAACTGAGAGTTCTTCACCACGTGTTGCCGGTGCACGGCCTTCAAATTCATCGGAGGAAAGAACTTCGATATGAGCCAGCAGGGATTCTTCCGTAATCAGTTGTGCTGCCTCATCAATTTCGGCCGATGGCTGAGGTTCACAGGCGGCTATAAACAGGAACAAAAACAGTAGCGAAGAGAGGGTCTTATTCATCATGATGTGTTGTATAATCTGAAATTTGAAACGGATAAAATACGCTTTTTGCCCGGATTGTGAAAAAGTGAGGCGGGATGTTGAAGCTATCAGCCTTCAGACTTCAGCTGTCAGCAATAATAGGCACAGACACGCTGGAATTGGTTACAAAAGGCATAAATCCCGGATTGATGGTTTAATTGCCCCACAAAACCAAATCTAACAACTGAAAGCTGAAGACTGATAGCAGATAGCTGATAGCTGATAGCTGATAGCTGATAGCTGATAGCTGAAGTCTAACAACTCACAGATTCACACTATAACTACCTTTAATTTTCCGGTCGAGCTCTCTTCTCACATCTTTCTCTTTGATATCTTCGCGTTTGTCGAACTGCTTTTTCCCGCGTGCGAGCCCGATCAGAATTTTTACGTATCCGCCCTTAAAGTAGAGTTTCAGGGGAATGAGGGTAAAACCTTTTTGATTGATACGCTTATCGATCTCGCGGATTTCTTTTTTCTTGAGTAGCAGTTTCCGGTCTCGCCGTTCTTCGTGATTGCTGTATGAACCAAACTCATACGGCTTGATGTACATATTTTTCAGCCAAACCTCTCCCTGGTTCAGGTAGGCAAATGCCTCATGAAGACTGGCTTTTCCATCCCGGATCGATTTTACCTCCGTTCCCTTCAGTGCAACCCCGGCCTCGTAGGTTTCATCAACATGATATTCATGCCGGGCTTTGCGGTTCTCGATTTTAGGAGGAGCGCTTTTGGTTTTTTGTTCGCCTTTTTTGGCCAAAATAGATGGTTTATTTTTTTGATATTCTCTTAAAAATACGGAACTCTCCTGTAGCAATAAAACTGTCTGATTTGAAAAGGTTCAGCAATTAATAATCAAAGCCAACCTCACGAAGGCCTTCAAGTACGTCGGGTTCGGGTTCTCTGTCGGGGATCGTACCGTAAATCATCATAATTTGCTGGATCTGCTCGCGTGCCACTGCATTGTCGGGATTAATCCGAAGTACTTCGGTGAATTGAGTGAGTGCATTGTTCATCCGGGTGCGCATCTCGGTTTCATCAAAGGTGTTCATGCTGTGCAAGCCGTAGTTCAGGTGAATTTTTTCGAGCAGTGTTGCAATTTCGGGATCATTTCGATCTTCACCATCAAGCATTGTAAGAGCTGTCTCGTATTCATTGTTTTCAATAAGCAGGTCCACCTGCTGATCGAGCGGAAGGTTTTCATCTACAGAGTATCCGTCTTCAGAACCGCTGCATGCGGCAATAAGCACAGTAATGAGAAGAATGGATGTAAATCTAAGAGTGTTGCTGATCATGATTCGGTCTTTATTAATTTAAAAAGTAAATGGGTGTTGGACTGATGCAGAGTATAAAAACGGCCATGCTGATCCAGCCCAGCTTTTTTCGGCCAGGTGTAAGTGGTTGTTCAAACAAGACCGGAGGATGTTCCAGTCTAACAAAATAAATGAGAAAGAAGCTCCAGAATACCCAGATCAGCGAGCCGGCCTGGTCAAACCCGGAGGTAGCAAACAGATAGAAAAGCGAAATGCCCAGTGATGAAATCCACACCGGAAGAATCCACTTCACTTCGTTGTAAAATCCTTTTTTCAGAAAATAAAGTAAAAGAAGCGCCCATAAAAATCCCGCCACATAACCGTACTCCGGGAACCAGCCGCTGATATTCAGATAGAGGAAGGGGATCGCTTCAATACCAGCCAGTGCGGTAATACCTCCGAAACAAACCCGAGCCACTTTTTTATGTTTTTCAAAACCGATGAGTGAGTAGAGAATATGACCTCCGTCAAGCTGACCAACCGGAGTAAGATTCAGTGCTGTAAAAAAGAGTCCCAGCCACCCGGCAAAAAGAAACGGGTAGTGATACATCTCGTACATCGGCGGAACATTATCAAAAAAGCTTGCCAGAAATGAGTACAACAGTGTATTGCCAAGAATAATTGTGGCACCTTCGGGCGAGGTTTCGGGAGGCTCATCAGGGAAAGTACCGGTTTCCTGTATATGCTCAACCACTGCTTCGTGGCCTGCAAAGTTTTCGATGAAACCGGGTTCGGGCAAGGTGGAAAAACCGTATATCAGAATAGCCAGTGAAACAACAAAACCGGCTACGGGGCCGGCAATACCGATATCAAACAGTTTTTTGGTGTGGCTGATTCTCTCCTCGATTTTAATCACGGCTCCCAGTGTACCTATGCCGATGGGAACCGGGATAAAATATGGCAGTGTTACCTTTACATTGTGATAAACCGCCGCAAAATAGTGCCCGAATTCATGCGTAGCCAGAAAGGCCAGCAGCAGCGCGGCAAACAAAGCCCCTTCAGGCCACATTTCCCAGTATGTTTCTGCATTGGCTGACTGCCCCACCCAGATAATGCCCACAAAAGTCACACACAAAAATGTAGCAACAAAAAGGAGCGTGTGTTTGATAATTGTGCCGGGTGTGGGACGGTTTTTGGGCCTCGGTTTAATCGGGATATCCGGCTCCGGATGAATGTTTTGTTCAGGAAATGCCAAGGATTGTTATAATATGATTAATACTTCTGTTTTCAGTTCGTTTCAAGATTTGTTCTTGAAATGGGCAGTGTCATACAGCGCGCACCTCCCCGACCGCGGCAAAGTTCATGGCCTTCAAAACTGATGGCAATTTTTTGACTCTGTGAAGGGTCGAACCCTTTTTTTCCAAACTCATCGATAAATTCGAACTGAGTCACATGTCTATAGCCATGTTTTTCCATTTCGAGAAAGGTTTGTGTATTCCTTCCATAACCAACCACCACACCGGGGGCCAGGGCAAACAGGTTTGCTCCATCGGTCCACTGCTCCCGGAATTGATTGATCGGATCCTCACCTCCGCACTTAATAAATGTGAATTCCCTGCCAGTGAGCTCTTCAAGAGTCTCTTTGAGTGATCGGCACTGCCGGGCCTGTACAAAATCCCCGCTTGAAAAAAGGTGCACTACGTTATGTGTTTGCCCGGTGATGGCCGGTGGAAAAACTACACATTCGGTTTCATCGGCAAATGTAAAGATTGTATCAAGATGCATGGATGATCGCTGTTTGGGAATATCCACAGCTACTACATGGTCTATCCCGCGGTGCAGAAGCTTTTCAGTTACGCTCATCAATCCGCTGAAGGACGTTCTCTCGCTCATCCCGATCAGTAAAATATTCGGAGCTGCAACCAGCACATCGCCGCCTTCAATCGATTGTTGGCCGCCAACAGTAATTATATTGGGACGAATATCATCAAATAGCGGGTGATGTTTAACAATGATGTTCATCATCAAAAATTCCCGAACCCTTGCCTGTCGTGCTGCACGTGAAAGAATGATATTTTCACCGGTTACTGCCGCCAGATCCCGCGTGAAGAGCATATTTGGTGCAGGCTGAAGACTGAATTTACCTCCGAACGACCCTTCGGTAATGAATTTTACAAAACTGTCTCCATCCAGGTTGGATAATTTTTTTTCAATGGTGTGAATATTTTCGGAAGGAAGCTCCAAAATCATCAGTTCAATAAACTCTTCACGAACAGCCTGTTCTTTAAAGCATTCGCGTGCCAGGTCTGTAATCTCAAAAATCTGACCTTCGGCAGGCATAGCGGCCTCAAAAACCTTCAGCATGTCAAAATGTTCCCGGCGTGCATCCTCCTCAAAAATGATGTCATCAAAAAGAAGCTCTTCCTTGAGTCCCGGATTCACCAGGGAAACCTCCCGGCCGGGTGTATGAACAATCACCGCATTCAGATGATCTGTCTCTGATGGTATGTCGATTTTCATATTGAACTGTTCAGTGAAATTTCAGGACTGAAGATACACTTTTTACAGCACCTTTTTTTGGGAAGCTTTGCTTTCGGTGTCTCATTCAAAAACACATTTCACGAATTCATCTCCATTTGGATTGAGAGCTGTTAACCCGGATGCCTCATCAAGAAATTTTTTCCTCAACAAAGTGAAGATAAAGTGGCAACGGATTTTGCCTGTTGAATTTTGTTGAAAATGTAATTTGCTACTGAATAAAACGACCATGTATCGCGACTCTTGCCGCATAGCGATCCCACGGGGCAGGAGACCGGAAAAACACCTTGCACACTTTCAATCTGCTGAAAAAATTGCCTTGCAACCTGTCTGCCAAACAAAAAATGATTGTTATTATAATTGGAATTCTATATTTATAAGCGCTAAATCAAACATTTTATTGATACATAAGCTTTTAAGTGTTTGAGAAATCGTGAACATGAAAACCCGGCAAATTTCCATGAGCAAATTCAGCAGAAAAAAATTCATAACTGGAACAACCGCAGCCACCGGTGCTTTATTCACGCATGGTCTTGTATTTGACGGTGGTGGCATCAGTAAGACTTTCTCTAATTCGAATAGTGTAAAAATCGAAAAAATCGAAACCTTCCCCGTCCGCTATCCTATGGTTCTTCCATTCCGTTTTTTTGACGGTCCGGCAGGTACAGGGCGGGCAGCTGTACTGATCAAAATCACAACCGACGACGGATCTGTTGGATGGGGCGAAAGTGTACCGGTACCGCGATGGAGTTATGAGACTCTTGAGGCATCTGTGATTGCGATTGACCGTTATTTGAAGCCGGGTATATTAGGAAAAAGTCCATTTGATTTGGAAGGAATCAACGAAATGATGGACCGTGAGATTGCCCCATCATTTACCACTGGAATGCCAATCACCAAGGCTGGAATCGATATGGCTCTACACGACCTGATGGGGAAAATTACAGGCAGAAATGTGGCTGAACTCTGGGGGAGAACCACCGGTGAAGAACTCGAACTCAGCTGGACGATCAGTACTACGGATCTTGACGAGGCTGAGCAACTGGTTGAACAGGGACTTGATAAAGGATTTCGTCATTTTAATATTAAAGTAGGTCCGGATCTTGATTACGATCTCCAACTTGTCGACCGGGTCTTGCAGATAGTTCCTGAAACCTTCCTCTGGGCAGATGCCAATGGAGATTATGACCTCTCCACTGCATTGCAGGCTTGCCCCCGGCTGGCCGATGCAGGTGTCCCAGTGCTGGAACAACCTATTCCAATCAGTCAAATCAGCGGATATCAAAGACTTGTCGCCCAGGGTGCCTTGCCAATTCTCGTTGATGAAGGGATGGTTGAACCAGCCCAGGTTTTTGAATTCATCAAGCTGGGTTGCATCGATGGAGTTGCGATGAAACCATCCAGAACCGGGGGACTTTTGTCAGCCCGTCAGCAGATCGAGATGCTTGAAAATTCCGGGCTGCTATTTCTGGGAAGCGGGTTAACCGACCCTGATGTATCGCTGGCTGCTTCACTGATCCTATACAGTGCATATAATTTACGTTATCCGGCAGCCCTCAATGGCCCGCAGTTCCTGGCCGAGAGCATCATAACAGAACCGTTTCGTCCTGTGAATGGAAAAGTTCGTGTCCCTAAAGGGCCGGGTCTTGGAGTAGAAGTTGATGAAGATAAACTGCTGGATCTTGTACGTCGTTCCAGGAATGATTAGTAATTAACTCAACTTCGGAAATATCTTAAAAATCGACCTCATTTATCTTTGAAGAACGCTCTGTAGTTCTACATCCTTTTTATTAAAATCTTTATAAGCTTCCAGTTCCGCCTTCCATTCCCGCCCGCGTGCGGAATCTCTTTTAGATCCCTATGGATACTAAAAAGCAATGATTCTAAATGTCGCAGATAATAACAGCACCATAGACATAGATGCGGCATGTCCGTAGCCAATGGTCACTGCACAGTGGTGATCGTGTTTAGCAGTTTGGAATTAACAACCTGGCAGAGTACGTAACGAAGCGGAGTTCCTGCCAGTCGAAGATACCGATACTTCGGTGAGTTGTGGGTTGGAGGCACGGTTGGTTTTATGGCAATTTTGTGTAGCGCCTCGCGACTCTTGCCGCATAGCGATCCCATGGGACAGGAACCCTTGAAAAACACCGGCACACTCCCAGGTTGCTTGGATCAACACCTCCCATTCATTTTGATTTAGCGTTGCCTGAATAACCATTTAACAATATTCGATTTTGTGCAGTGAGCAACGAAACAAATAAAGGTGGCACAAGCGGAACGCTTGTGCCATAACATTTTTTAAAAACCCGCAACCCGCAACAGCTCGGAAGAGCACACCACAGAACTCCAGTCACAACACGCGAGCGTAAGCCCT
>JAFIFB010000101.1 GCA_020832285.1 Balneolaceae bacterium | reverse complement strand
TTCAATTTGTTCGGTCTTTTTACTTGTTGGGGGTTTGGTGTTTCGGGTTGCGGGTTGCGGGTTGCGGGTTGCGGGTTGCGGGTATAATAAATTTTACAATTCAATCCACAAATCTAAAATATTCTTCATCCCGAGCCATATTATTATACAGCGGCGTAAATCTGAATGACGCATGATTGGGATACTGAAATGCCGCCTATCATAATAAAAGCTGACCTGTCATCTCGACTAAACGTGCGGAGCGAGTTCATGGAGAGATCTCCCTGCGATGGGAACTAACCTAAACAACGCCTAAACACGCTCCTTTCAATACCAGGGAGATTTCACTCCGCTTCGCTGCGTGGGAAATAGATGAGCTCGACTCCATGAAAAAAACACCGCATTCCACTGGTGCTGTCATTATTTGAGCCACTTAAAAATCATTACTTTTTAATAACCATAGAAACCGAAAATACCATCCGCTGGCGGGATGGAAGAACAGAAAGCTTGACACATTTTAAAATAATTGATGTAGTTCTACAAAGAGTTGTTTAAAAAAATAGATGTTGATTTTTAAGATTTTTCGGAATTTGAGTTAGAAACAAATGCTTTGGCCAAAAAAGGGACCCATCTCACTGCTTGAATTGTATGATGACGTTATCATCATTTTATATTTCACCATAACAATCATGGTTTTTTAATACGTCTGATATACCTGCCCGAATTAATTCACCCGAATTGAGCCAGTTTTGCAGGATTCGAAATCTGACTGTTTATCTTTGAAGTGAGATCAGCTATCTTGCACCGTTTCATTGTAACAGGTTCTTCGGAATGTTACCTGAAAGATCTGATATTTACTTTGCAAAATACTGATACAATTAATTGGATTATTCACCAAGAAAATTTGTTTTGATCAAGACCTGCTATACAGCCAGAGGCAAATTTCACTTCGATGAATATAATTTAAATCTTTGCTTGATGTATCTTACTGACGAACTTTCCGATAAAACCAATCAATTATTTATTGTGAATAATGCAGGTTAAACAGAAGGAGTTGGCCTCTCAATACTTCAATTACATGACTGAATGAAACAAGCCATCGTTATCGGGGCAGGGCTTGGCGGGCTTGCCTCAGCTTCGCTTCTTGCAAAACGTGGATACCGTGTCTCTGTCTTTGAAAAAAACAGTTCTGAAGGAGGGAAAATGCAGCAGATTTGGTCTGACGGATATCGTTTCGACACCGGGCCAACACTGTTTACCATGCCCTACCTTCTTGAAAAGTTATTTTCTAAGTGTGGCTATAGCCTGAATGAGTATCTGGAATACAATAGTTTGAATCCACTCTGTCGTTATTTTTATTCAGACGGAGTAATTTTTGACAGTTTTTCCGAACGTGAAAAAGCTCTTGAACAGATTAAATCTTTTGCACCAGAAGATGCTGACGCTTACATCCGTTTTTTGAAACGTTCAGAAGAGATCTATAACCATACTTCTGATGCCTTTATTTATAACCCTCTCTATGGCATCCGTGATATTGCTCGTCTGAATGTAAGAGAATTCCTTGATATTGATGCTTTTACAACCGTTTCGGATAAAGTTGACGAATTTGTTTCCTCCGATTATCTTCGGAAGTTTTTTAAGCGATTTGCCACATACAACGGTTCCTCTCCTTACCAGGCACCGGCCACGCTGAATGTGATTCCACATATCGAAATTAATCAGGGTGGGTATTATGTTAACGGCGGAATGTATAACATTGCAAGGGCCATGCGTATTCTTGCAGAAAGAATGGGTGTCACATTTCATTTTAACAAAGGCGTTCAGTCAGTCATCACACGAAAAAAACGGGCTACCGGTGTATTACTCGAAACCGGCACCGAAGTTTCCTGTGATATTCTGTTTTCCAATGCAGATGCGTCTGAAACTCTGTTAAACCTGCTGCCGGAACGATCTGTATCGAAAAGCCGGAAAGAAAAGCAAAAACAAATTGAGCCTTCATGTTCCGGATTTGTTTTATTACTTGGGTGCCGGAAAAAGTGGCCGCATCTAAAACACCACAACATCTTTTTTTCGGATGATTACAGAATAGAGTTCAATGAGATTTTTGAACACTATATGCTGCCAAGTGATCCAACAATATATGTGGCAAATACATCGGTCACCGAACCGGATCATGCACCTCCGGGTTCTTCCAACCTTTTTGTCCTGGTTAACGCTCCCTACTTACACGAATCGCAAAACTGGAGTGAAATGGTACCCAATTACAAAGAAAAAATCATAAATATACTTGAGAGTAAAGGCCTTGAGGGACTTGGTGACTCCATTGAATTTACTAAAACGATTACACCCACCGACTTTTTTAAACTTTACAATTCTAATCGCGGAAGCATTTACGGAACATCTTCAAACAATAAAACTGCTGCTTTCGCAAGGCCCCGCAATAAATTCGGACAAATGAAAAATGTATACCTTGTTGGCGGGAGCACACATCCCGGCGGCGGTATTCCTTTGGTAATACAGTCTGCGCTTAATGCTGTTGAAATTCTTGATCGGTATTCATAAAAAAGGTGCGGCTTTTACACCACACCTTTTACTGTTATAGCATACACAAAAAAATAAAACCCGAAACCGGATTTCAAACCCGGTATTAGGTTATCAGTTAAGAATAATCAGTACAAAGGCTGTTCAAGTACTCCCTCACTCAGGTCTATCTGGCGCTGAGGCACCGGAAAGTATTCATTCTGTCCTGACTGAAAAGAGCTTCCGCTCAGATATCCGCCCTGACTTCCGCTCTCAGAGCTGCTTTCCCACTCAAAGTAGGAGTTCAATTCCTGGTCAGCGATTCCCCATCGGGCAAAATCAAAGAACCTGTTGAAACACCCTGATCGTTGGTTACTACCTCAGTGTTCCGGTCAGAACTGCAGTACCCTCTTAAATTATCAATCAATATTTGGCGGCATTAAACAGTTTTACAATTCTGGATTTATTACATAAATTACAACGAACTGACAGAAAAAATTTGATATTTTTTCAGGAGAAAAAGTTTTCGTACCTGGTATTTTCATCTGTTTTAGCTTTTTTCATCATCAGGCCAGGATGGGGAGAAAATGTGGTATAGAATGGCAGTGTAGCCGAACCAAGAGCTGCCGAGTCCTTACCTGCTGTGGCAATTTTCAGTTCGGGAACTTCTTTTAAATCAGGCAGTCTTAACTTCTCCAGGTTTTTATTTATCAGTTCAATAATTCGTGTTACGATTGCACTTGGCAAGCGCCCACCAAAGAATATTGCGTCAGGATCAATGATATATTCTATTGCCAATATAGAGTAGACCAATTGATCCGTTCCCCGATTAATCCACTCGTTTAAAACCGGATTATTCATGTAAAAAAGTTTCTCCAGTTGATCAATTGAGGAAATTGAAAATCCTTCTATATGCAATTTTTTAAACAGAGAAATCAAATCAAAATACATGCCCAGATGCGGAAATGGATTATCAGCGATGTTTTGAACTTTTTCATTTACAATAGGAAAATATCCTAATTCACCGGCATTCCCTGTAAATCCCGGAAAAAGTTGTCCGTTCATAACTAAACCGCCACCAAGACCAGCGCCAAAAAAAATATAAAAAAAAGTGTCTACATATTTACCGGCCCCATACCAACGCTCACCGATTGCAGCAGCAGCGGCATTGTTTTCGAGAAAAACAGGAAGATTAAGTTTTTCCTCAAGCTTTTTCACAACCGGTACACGGTTCCATCCCGGAAATATTGGATTTACCGCATTTACCTGAATACTGCCATTCATAATCGCCATTGGGCCGGGGAAACCAACTCCCAAACCCCAAATATCCTTTTTTTCAACATCGGCTATATGAATCAGTTCTTCTACCTTACAGGTAATCAAATCTATAGCTTCATCCGGTGAGGGGTGGTCCAGTTGTAAATCTAGTCGCTGAGTAATATTACCATCAAGGTCTACCAGTACGCAAGTGAGATTGTCTTTATCAAAATCTACTCCTACAGAGTAGGCCGCATTAGGATCCACTTTCAGCATGATTGATGGCGCCCCTCTACCCTCTTGGTGCCTTGACGATTCATAGATCAATCCGGATTTCAGGAGTTTTTTTGTAATATTTGTGACCGTTTGAGCCGTCAGTTGTGTGTTGCGGGCAATATCAATCCTGGAAAGCGGCCCATAAAGACGAATTATCTCAAGTACCAACCGGAGATTATACGAATTTGCATATTTAAGGTTTGACCCTGTAAGCATATATTATTTAACCCTGTATTTTATTAAAGGACTGCAGCCTAAGGCATCAGAAAATCAAATAAATTGATTATTTAAATCTAAAAAAGCTGAATACTTAATTTGAAGAAGTATAACCCACCTAACAATTTATCCCAGCACCAGCCTTTAGAAAGTTAATTTTTTAAGATTGCCATAATAAGATTTCTGCAGAACTAATACTTTAAACTTTGCAAAAAATCTTAAAAAATCAAACCGGAATATTCGATAATTTTTAATTGAAAATTTAACTTAACCAGTACACCCTCTCATCTTAATAAACCCGGAAACAAATTGTAATTAACGGTATAGTTTACAGGGGAAGAAGTATTCAAATTTATCTTGCATTATTCACAAATAATTATTGAATGGATTTATCGTGAAGTATTTCAGAAAAATGCATCAATCAAATTTGAAATAATAATTTCCGCATTTCAACAAAAAAAATCAGGACGGTAACGATTCTTAAAAGTAAAATTTACCTGGGAACAGGGCTTAATAGCAACGGAACTGTTCACTGCGGGGTCATAGTCAAGTCTTTTCATCGGGTGAATATGCATTGGTATTTGTTTCATCATCTGGAAAAGCGGAAAATAAGATCAATCAACCCATCTGTTTCATTAAAAATAGCGAAAAATGGTGAACTGATCGACGATGAGAAATGAATTTACATCTGTTCTAAAACTGTGGCAGCCAGGTTTGATGTCACCAATCAAAAAGGAGAACTTGTTGCCAAACTGAGTGTTGTTTTATCTGTTATCAGATTCCAATCCGAATTAGATACCTTAAAGCCAGAATACTATTAACTTTTTTCAGGTTTCACCGTATTGTATTTATATCCATCACAGAAAAAATGACCCAGAATGGCATTAAAAAACGAAACCAAATCTTCATTTTCAACAAAGGCTTTTTACGAAGAGTACGTTACCGGGATGAGCTCCAAACAACTTGGAAAGGAGCTTCAGTCCGATTCAAAAAGGCTGAAGCAGCTCTACTTTGATGCCGTTCAGGAGATCAATCCAGAAACACCGGCTGATGAAATTCCAATTTATCATCGTACTCTGAGTGTACTCTCGGCACTTACTAAACGACTGAACCCTGTTAGAAGGTTGGTTTTTGGGGTGTCGCTGGTCAGTTTTTTTCTGCACTATATTTTTATACTCGTCGGTTTAACAGGCTATATAATTCATCCATTATTTCTTCCTGTTGCTTTTGGCGGTATGCTCGTTATTCTTTTGATTGAACTCCTTGAAAAATCGGACGTACAAAAAGAGCTCGATTTTGCCCGTGAAATCCAGTTAAGTCTTCTTCCGCCATCCAGCATGAAAATAGATCAGCTTGAGGTATATTCATTTGCAGCCACTGCCCAGGAGGTTGGAGGAGATTATGTTGATATCATCCGAACAGAAAAGGGAACGTATGTGATTATAGCAGATGTCTCTGGAAAAGGGCTGAGTGCAGCTCTATACATGGTACGAATACAGGCACTTGTACATTTGTTGATTAAAAAACTTAACCCAAGCCCGAAAGAGCTTTTTTTAGAACTCAATAACTATGTTAAGTCGAACAAGCGCGACCGTACATTTGTAACTGCCTGTGTCGCTTTTTTCCCGAATGGTGAAGATCATTTCATCTTTTCAAGAGCGGGCCATAATATTCCTATCATTTATAATAAAAATCATGACAGCACTTTCAATTTGAAAACCAATGGTTTTGCATTGGGAATGACCTCAAATAAAGCCCTGGCAAGAGAACTGCAGGAAAAAAAATATCAGTTTGAACCCGGTGACAGTCTTCTGCTCTATACCGACGGTTTGATAGAGGCCCGAAATAACAGAAATGAAGAGTATGGAGAAGATCGTCTCGATGGAATTCTTTCTATATACGGGTCGCTTCACGCAAAAACCATCACTCAGAAAATTCAGTCATCCATTGAACAGTTCATCGGAGACGAAAAACCGATAGATGACATCACCTTTACCACCATCCATAAAAACGACCCGATTTGACAACTTAACTGAGAAGCTCTTTCGCTTTCGCTGCAATATTTTCTTTTGTAAATCCAAGCTGCCCGAATGCGTCTTTATATGGTGCAGATACGCCGAACCGGTCCAGTCCTATTGCCAAGCCTTCACTGCCCACCCACTTGTGCCAGCCAAGTGTACTTCCCGCTTCGATTGATATACGTTTTTTGACGAATGGCGGTAGGACACTTTTTTTGTAGTCATCATCTTGTTGTTCAAAAAGTTCGACGCAAGGCATACTCACCACACGCACAGAAATTCCCTCAGACTCCAGTAATTCAGATGCTTCGAGTGCCAGGTGAACTTCAGATCCGGTGGCTATCAGAATCAGTCCTGGCTGTTCTCCTTTCTCTTTTTTGAGGATATATGCTCCCTTCTCAGCTCCTTTAGCCGAAGCATAGACAGTTCGATCTAAAGTAGGCTGTGCCTGACGGGTAAGAATCAATGTTGAAGGGCCATCATGTTTTTCGATAGCAGCTTTCCAGCAGAAGGCGGTTTCGTTGGCGTCCGCCGGGCGTAGTACATTCAGATTAGGAATAGCACGAAGTGCTGCAAGATGTTCTACTGGCTGATGCGTAGGCCCATCCTCTCCCAGCCCGATACTATCGTGTGTGAATACAAAAATAGATGGAATTTCAGAAAGTGCGGCAATACGAATAGCCGGTTTGTTGTAGTCGGAAAAGACCAGGAAGGTACCTCCATACGGAATAATTGCACCATCAAGAGCCATTCCGTTTAGCGCGGCTGCCATTGCATGTTCGCGAACTCCGTAGTGCAGATTTCTTCCGGTTCGGTTTGTCGAAGAAAATATACTTTCCTCTGTAAGCTCGGTATTATTACTTCCGGTTAAATCGGCAGAGCCACCTACGAGGTTGAAAATATGTTTACTTATGTGATTTAGTACCTCGCCTGAAGATTTCCGCGTAGCCATTCCTTTGGCATTGGTTTCAAATTCTGGCAATACTTCATCCCAGTTTTCAGGAAGTGTTCGGCTCACGAATTTTTTAAAAGCAACTCCGTCTACCGGATGCACCTTTTCGTAATCAGCAAGAAGTGCTTTCCATTGTTCTTCCCATTCGTTTCCTAATTCTATTGCTTTGCGCATTTCCTGTTTCACATCCTTCGGAACATGGAAAGTTTTGTCCGGATCTATTCCCAGATTTTTCTTGGTCAGCCTGATTTCTTCGTCACCCAGCGGAGCGCCATGTGATGCGGCTGTGCCCTGTTTATTCGGGCTGCCAAAACCTATGTGTGTTTTACACTCAATCAAAGATGGCCTATCCGCAGACTGTGCTTTTTTGATGGCGGTTTCGATTTCTTCGTGATTGTGCCCGTCAATAATCTGAACGTCCCAGCCGTAAGCTTCAAAACGTTTGGCAGTATCATCAGTGAAAGCCAGATCAGTTGAACCGTCTATTGAAATTTTATTGGAATCGTATAGATAGATCAGTTTACCGAGTTTCAGATGACCTGCGAGGGAAGCTGCTTCATGAGAAATACCCTCCATCAGATCGCCATCACTTACGATGGCGTAGATGTAGTGATCAACCAGGTTGAAATCATCTTTGTTAAATGTTTCGGCCATGAAAGCCTCTGCTATGGCCATGCCTACGCCGGTTCCGAATCCTTGGCCCAAGGGACCTGTTGTGGTTTCAACTCCAGGTGTGAGGCCAAACTCCGGGTGTCCAGGAGTGATACTACCGAGTTGACGGAATTTTTTGATTTCGTCGAGTGAGACTTCATACCCGCTAAGGTGCAAAATTGAGTAGAGCAGCATGGAGCCGTGACCGGCCGATAAAATAAACCTGTCGCGATTATACCAGCGGGGATTTCGGGGATTATGTTTCAAAAACTTGGTCCAAAGAACATAAGCAGCATCGGCCATTCCCATCGGCATACCCGGATGGCCTGAATTTGCTGCCTGGACAGCGTCCATAGAAAGTGACCGGATTGTATTTACACAGTTTTTTGCTAAATCTTGTTTTTGTGACATCGAACAGGTTATGGAGTATTATTTTAATTTCAGGGCAAAAAGATAGTCAAGTTCCTTACAAGGCAAAAGCCATTCCAAAAAAAAAGCCAACTCCTTTAATCAGGAGCTGGCTTTTGCAAAAACCGTCTGCGATAAAAATCTTATCTGCCTGCGGGAGAATGCCCTTCACATTCAAGTTCGAACTGAAGTTCGTGATTGGCAGGCTCAGTAAAGTCGCCATATCTTGCATCTTCAAAGGCGGAGCATGCACCTTCATAGTTACCTTGTCCTTTCAGTGCAGTTCCAAGCTCAAAGAAAATTTTGGCTTTATCGGCAACACCACCGGTGTGAAGATCAAGTGCACGTCTTGCATTTTGTTCAGCTGTAGACCAGTTACCTCTTTCATTTGCAATTTCAGCAAGCCTGTATTTGGCTTCATATGAATTAGGGTCGTACTGTTCAACACGCTCAAGAAGTTCAACTGCACGGCTAAAACTTCTTTCTTCTGCCAGATTAACTGCTCTGTAAATCAGTTCATCTCTGGCACCATTTCGAGCATTTTGAAGAGTTCTGTCGTCGTTGGTTTGCTGAGCTATATCAATTGCCCTGTCGTACCATTGTATAAACTCTTCTACATTTTCAGGATCCATTGCTTTTTGAACGATACCTTTCTGATAATATGCAACTGCATAGTTCTCATTCATTTCGATAGCAGTATCAAGGTCTGCCATTGCGTCGCTGTAGTTATCTTCTCTGTAATGGATTACAGAACGCACATAGTATAACTGGGGTACCGCTCCCATAGCCTGTTGCGCAACTTGCTGGTCATTAAACTCTTCAGCTGCAGCTTGAGAATCCTTAAAGTATTCTAATGCCCTGTTTACATTTTCTACATTTCGTTCACTTTGGAACTGTCTGTATGCATTAGAGGCTCTGCTTGCGTATACCCTGGGCAAGCGTTCCTCAACGAGTTCAACAATATCATCCAAGTCGTTATCACGGGCAATTTCAAGTGCTTCGCGATATACGTCGATGGCATCGAGAAATTGGTTATCCCCTGCCAGCTCTTGTGCACTATTGTAGAGTTGTACTGCTTCAGCACGCGGATCATCCTGTGCTGTAGAAATTTCTGCCACTCCAAAAACCAAGAAAAGAGTTAAGCAATACGATAATATTATTTTCAGTGATTTCATGCCTGTCCTTATTTATTTCGATTCTATCTGGATAAACGTGCTAAACATAATGAAATTTTATAAATAAATTCATTAAAGAACGCTCAATTTTTTAAACCTTATTCATCATAAAAAGTTTCTTAGTAAGAAAAGTTGGGTTCAAGCTTCTTGTTTTTATGGAAATCGCATACAAAACGAACGGCTTCTTCAGCATCATCAGTCAGGAAAAAAAGTTCCAAGTCACTTTCGCTGATATACCCGTCGGCTACCAGTTTATCCTGAAGCCAGTCTGTAAGGCCCTTCCAGTATTCAATTCCTACCAAAACAATAGGTATACGGTCTATTTTCTGAGTCTGAATTAGTGTTAGTGTTTCAAATAACTCATCAAGTGTTCCAAAACCGCCGGGAAAAACGATAAATCCCTGAGCATATTTTACGAACATTACTTTTCGTACAAAAAAATATTTGAAATTGATCTCATAATCCGGAGTTACAAAACGGTTCACACCCTGCTCCTGCGGAAGGTCAATTCCAAGGCCTACAGATTTGCCATTTTTCTTATAGGCACCTTTGTTTGCTGCTTCCATAATTCCCGGTCCACCCCCGGTAATAACGCCAAACCCGTTTTCTGCAATTGAAATAGCGGTTTCCACAGCCATTTCGTAATACTCGGTACCCGGTTTCAGGCGAGCTGAACCAAAAATGGAAATGCATGGACCAATTTTTAATAACGAATCGTAGCCATCTACAAATTCGCCCATAATTTTAAAGATACTCCAGAGGTCTTTATTGCTTTCGGCATCAAACCGGTCGGTTGGTTTATTATTATCTGAGAAAAATTTTGTTGCTGTCATGTTTATCTGTTTTTATATAATGATAATGATACCCGAACCCCGGGAAATCCCTCTGCCATAATTACAGGGCCTACTTCCGTTCTGGCTGAAAGATCATCCGAGACATCAAAGCTGCGCATGTGGGCAAAAACGTAAGCATCCAGGGCATTTAGCCCATAAGCAAGCCCCATCACAACAAACATAAAATCCCTTTGATTGCGCAAGTTGTTACGATTGGCCTGAAGCTGGTTCTGATTTACACCTTCGAGATATTCGGGTGTTGGTCCAAATTTAAAATCGCTATCAGGGCCTTGAACTGCGTTGTAATAAGCTGCCCTGTAGTCGTTATACTGTTCGTGAAGAAAATAGGTGTAAAATCCAATACCTGTAAATAACCCGTAAATAATCGGCACTTTCCAGATTTGCCGATTCTCAATCTGCCCCCAGCCGGGAATCATTAACGACTTATATAAAACCGAACGCGGGCTTGGGTACTCTTCGTTTTCTCCATTATCATCTTCTTGTTCTGCCGAATATGTTTGATACAGACGGCTTTCAAGTAATGTATAATCTTTTTCAAGGATACTGTTTTGACCATGGAGCTGGGTGGTAAAAAAAACAGCAAAAAAAGTGATGATGCTAATCCATTTCATCCAAAAGTTGAATCAATCGTTCTAAATCATCATTGGAATAATACTCAATCCGAATTTCTCCGCCTTTTCCTTTTTGTTTGATGTTAACTTTGGTACCTAACCGGTTTCTCAGCCGTTTTGAAAGGTCCTCAAGAAAAGGGTTTCGTTCGGGTTTAGCCTTCGATGTTTTCTGTTCACTCTTTTTATCATAAGAGCGAACAAGGTCTTCCGTCTGCCTGACTGAAAGTGATTTTTTTACAATATTTTTAAGAAGCTTTCGCTGATCACTTTCATTTTTGAGATTTATTAACGCTCTTGCATGGCCGGTTGTTATACTTTCATCTCTCAGTGCTGCCTGGATAAAATCAGGTAGTTGCAGCAGCCGCAGCATATTCGTCACTGTTGTTCTGTTTTTGCCCACTCGCTCTGCAGCCTGGCTTTGCGTGTATTTACACTCTTCTATCAGTCGCTGGTAACCGAGAGCTATTTCGAGCGGGTTTAGTTCCTCTCTCTGGATATTTTCAATCAGTGCAAACGCGATGATCTCCTCGTCGTTCGCCTCGCGGATGTATGCGGGAATTTCGTCAATCCCTGCAAGTTTTGTGGCTCTCAACCTGCGCTCACCACTGATCAGTTCGAACCTCTTCTGTCCAAGATAACGAACCGTTATCGGCTGAATGAGACCATGTTTTTCGATAGATGAAGCAAGTTCTTCGAGTGCTTCTTCTTTAAAATCGGTTCTTGGCTGGTGGGGGTTTGGCCGGATGTGACCTACTGGAATATTTAATACAATATTCACGCGTTCAGCCGGATCGATAGCAGACTTTGGACTTGATTTTTTTGGTGTTGCAGTATTACTCCCCTCTTTTTCCGAATCATCTTCATAATCAGGAAAAAAGGCGCCAAGTCCCCTACCTAAAACTTTTTTCGACATATTATCTCACGATTTAGACAGCAGCGGGCTCGATTTAAACATTTTTTTATTGTTTTGAATAATTTCTCTTGCAAGCGACAGATAATTTTTTGAGCCTGCACTTGTCGCATCATACAAAATAGCTGGTTTCCCAAAACTGGGTGCTTCAGCCAGGCGAATATTCCGGGCGATAATTGTAGAAAAGACCCGGTCGTCAAAATAACGTTTCACTTCATCAGCCACCTGGTTAGAGAGCCGGGTTCGTGTGTCGTACATTGTGAGCAGAACGCCTTCAATTTCCAAATTGCGGTTGAGATGCTGACGCACAATTTTAATGGTATTCAGAAGCTGGCCAAGTCCTTCAAGTGCATAATATTCACACTGAACCGGAATTAGTACCGAGTCAGATGCGGTTAACGAGTTGATTGTAAGCAGGCCAAGAGATGGAGGACAATCTATAATAATAAAATCATACTTATCTTTTAAGCCTTCTATTGATTTCAGTAATATCCTTTCGCGCTCGTTGCGTTCGACCATTTCAATTTCTGCACCTACAAGATTAATGTGCGAAGGAATTAAATCGAGATGAGGCATCTCTGTTTCCATAATAGTCTCGTTAATATCAGTTCCCCCAATCATCACCTCATAAATAGAATTCGTTACCGACCTTGGCTCAATTCCCAGTCCACTTGTTGTATTACTTTGAGGGTCAACATCGATTATGAGTGTCGAATGTTCAATTACCGCGAGACTTGCGGCAAGATTTATGGCGGTGGTTGTTTTGCCAACCCCCCCTTTTTGATTTGCAATGGATAAAATCTTTCCCATTCTTAAAATAAAAACTTATGGTTTTTTACTCATAGCCAATATAACCCTCACCTCACCGTGAACCAAAAGAAGTTATTCACAGTGCGTGGTGGAAAACTCTTGGAAAAGGTTCTTTGTTACTGAAACCATTGATCTTCCGGGTAAGCAACCTGCAAATTATTAAAAAGAAGAGCCAGGATTTATCTTCTGCTGCCTGTCAGGTGCAAATTGCGTTGAAAATGTTTGGACTGAGCCGGATCAGTAACAGGGGTTAATTTTTGCATGCTGTTCCTGAAAATGGAATCGATAGCAGCGGATTCCCCTGCACCAAAGCGATCATGAAAATGAATGACTTCATTGTGATCTACCCAGGGCGAAACACGATTTGTACTGGCTGTACTTATCGTAGCAGCACTGCCAGAGGTAATACTGGAAGTGGTGATGTTATTATTTTGAGATGTAGCTCTTGGATGAACAAATTCTGTCAGTACAGGTGAACTGCTTCCTGCTGACGCGGCGTCTGCAGATGAATTACTTTCTGTATTTTTCTGATAACCATCTAGCAGAAAGAAGCCAGACGTCATACCCAGAAGTAAAATTGCTGCAGCCGCGTAGAACGCAGAACGTTTATATGAGCCTCCCGTGCGACTTTTATGTTTCACAGCAGATTTACAAATAATCTCAACAATATCTTGAGGGGGAGCTATTTCCTTGAGATTGTTAAGATTTTCAGATACATTTTTTAATGATTCTACTTCGATGAGAAGATTGTTGTCAATTTCAAGATCCCTCTCAAATTCAAGTTTTTCAGAGGGATCCATCTCATCATATATAAAGGCTATACTTCGATTATCTTTCTTACTCATATGTTCTTTGATTCCTTCTCATGTTCCTCGTCGAACATTTTACGAAGATTTATCAAAGCATATCTCATTCGCCCAAGTGCGGTATTAATAGACACATCAGTAAGTTCAGCTATCTCCTTAAAAGGCATTTCGTAGTAGTGCCGCAACATTACCACAGTTCGCTGCTCTTCCGGCAAATTCGATATATGCTTTAAAAGACTTGAAGTAGATTCATCAAGCTCAAGCTTTTCATGCTGGCCGATCGAATCTTCATCAGGTAATCTTTCGTAAAAGTCGGTTTTCGACTCTTCGTCATATGAACTTGTAACGTCTACAAATCGTTTTTGTTTTCTGATATGATCGATTGTTGCGTTGTGAGCGATCCTCATCACCCAGGCAATCCATTTCCCCTGCTCATTGTACGTATCGTCCATCTTGGTGATGACCTTTGTAAACGTCTCCTGGAAGATATCATTGGCCACTTCGCGATTCTGGATCATACTAAAGATGTATGAATACACTTTGGCCTGATGACGGTTCATCAGCTCCCTGAAAGCGAGTTGATCGTCTTCCTTTCTGAAAAGATGAACCAATTCCTCGTCTTTCATCTTCTCGTAATTTTTCGGTATGTGGTCTGAGTTATTGAGTCTCATAGTTCTATCTATTATAAGTAAGCCTTTCCTCATTTTCAAAACATCTTTCCTGATGATAACATTCAGGTAATGAAGTAGTCACTTTTATGATTAATACCGCATATATGATGCCAAGTAACGAATTCTGACGTTTTTTCAGAATGCATGTACTCTATCAACTTTTTAAGGTTAGCATTTAAATGTCATTTTTTCTATCACATTTTCATGCTATTATATTCACAGAAGTTTATTTTCGAAAATGATGATACACTACCTCTCCGGTGTTTCTACCTAAAAACTGCTGAAGAGTTTCCAGACTGCACGCTTTAATTTTCTTTACTGATCCAAACTCTTTTAACAACACTTTCGCCTTGGTTTCTCCAATTCCCGGTATGTCGGTAAGTTCGGTTTTAATAGTTCGGTCTGATCTTTTTTTCCGATGAAACGTAATTGCGAAACGGTGTGCTTCATCACGGGCCATTTGTAATAATTTGAGGGAAGGAGAAGTTTTCGGGATCATGACCGGATCAGCCTTACCGGGGATAAAAACTTCTTCAAGCCTTTTTGCCAGCCCGGCAATTTCGCACTGTTCAAGAAACCCAATCTCTTTCAATGCCTCAACAGATACGTTCAGCTGACCCTTTCCACCATCTACTAAAATAAGGTCAGGTGGCTGCTGTTTTTCATTTTTTACCCTTAAATATCTCCGAATAAGAACTTCTTTCATGGATGCAAAATCATCAGGCCCGGTGACCGTTTTTATTTTAAACTTTTTGTATTCACTTTTTTTAGGTTTCCCGTCCACGAAACAGACCATCGAAGCCACAGGATCACTTCCCTGTATATTGGAATTATCAAAACACTCAATTCTGCGGGGCAGCCTCTGGAGATGAAGGTATTCTTTTAAATCTTTCACAGCTTTGGGTATTCTGTCGCGATCGGCTTTCTCTTTTTCAAGACTCCTTTCTCCCAGTTTTAATTTGGCGTTAGAAAGTGCCATTTCAACAAGGTGTTTCTTTTCTCCAATTTTCGGAACATGGATAGGCACTTTTTTTCCGTGCTTTTCCCACAGATACTGGCTCAGGGGAGTTTCATCTTCCATTTCATCACTAAGGTACACTTCATCGGGTATTGCTTCACCTCCATATTCGGCCGGGCCTGTATAGTAATCTTCCACGAACGACTGGATCATTTCACTTCGGCCAACCCCATCAATATTTTTCAGAAATCGCTGAAATTTACCAATCAGTTTCCCTTCTCTTATTTTAAATAATACCCCGCAAGCTTCACCCAGGTCGTAATCAGCCTCTATCGCAAATAGGTCGCGATTATTCTTTTTACTGTCTACAATTTTCATTTTTTGATTGTACTTCTGAAGTGACAGCAAGCTGTCGCGTAAACTTGCAGCCTGTTCAAACTCCAGTGCCTGCGAAGCGATCTCCATCTCTTCTTTCACTTCCCTGATTAGTTTATCTGTTTTACCGGACAGCAGGCGGATCACCTTTTCCATTGTGATGGAATACTTCTCCGGATCCCAGTCACCCGAACAGTTTTGCAGGTAATCATCAAAACAGGAATGCCATTTTGGAACTCCGCGTGATTTATCAACCATTTTTGGAGAAACAGCACAAGTACACAGGTCAAAGGTTTTTCGAATGGTTTCCAGCATCCGCCGCATGTGCCCCACATGATCGTAAGGGCCAAAATATTTACTTCCATCTTTAATCACCGTCCTTGTAGGATATACTCTCGGCTTATCATCGTTCGTGATGCAAATGTAGGGATAAGATTTATCATCACGGTACATAATGTTGTACCTGGGCTGATGGCGTTTGATGAGATGATTTTCAAGTATCAGGGCTTCAGCTTCAGAGTCAGTTACAAAAACTTCTACATCGGTTATTTTCTTTACCATCACACGGATCCGGCCATCCTGATTTTTTGACTCCTGAAAATAGGATCGGACCCGGTTTCTGAGCCGTTTCGCTTTACCCACATAGAGCGAACTCCCACGGCTGTCTGTGAACCGGTAAACACCCGGACTAAGTGGTAAATGAGCAACTTTTTCGTCTAAAGTAATGGACATGAATCTTTGTTATGTTCTACCGCATAGTTCATATTATGAACCGGTTATGCACACATTATGAAATACAACTTTTTTTACCTGTATCTTTCACAGGGAAATTTGATCCTTATTGTCGTCTAAAGATAAACAAAAGACCGGCTCAAGATGAAAACAACTGGCACAAAACCTGATATCGAAATTATATACGAAGATAATCACCTGCTTACAGTTGACAAACCAAAAGGCCTCTTGTCTCAGGAAGATCATACCGGTAAGCCCGACCTGTTAAACCTTTGCAAGGATTACATCAAAAAAGAGTACAACAAACCGGGGAATGTTTTTCTTGGCCTGCTTCACCGTCTTGATAAACCGGTTAGCGGCGTCATGCTCTTTGCAAAAACATCCAAAGCGGCTTCCCGTATCAGTGAACAGATCCGGCGACGAACAGTTCGGAAAACCTACCTTGCTGTGGTTGAGGGGAAACCGCCCGAAACCGGCTTTTTGACACACCACTTGCTGAAAGAGCAGTCATCAAATATTGTAAGAGCAGTGAACGCCGGTACGAAAGGTGCTAAGCAAGCAGAGTTGACTTTTAAAGTTTTGGAACAAAAAAATGATTTAGCTTTACTTTCTGTAAACCTGATTACCGGGCGTGCACATCAAATCCGTGTGCAATTTGCAAATGAAGGTTACCCGGTCTGGGGTGACCGGAAATACGGTTCCGGAAGCCACCCTACCATCGCACTGCATGCCTGGAAGATGAGTATAGAGCATCCAACACATAAAAAGGAAATTACATTTACAGCCGGTTTACCCCGGGAAAACCCCTGGCAGTTATTTAAGCATTAAGTTTACCATAGATAAAAGCAGTATTTCGGGCCAAAAAATCCTGAATCAACCTTATCCTGATGCTTTTTTTACTTTTCCTCTGAGAGCATCAGCTTTCAAAAAAGATTACGTTCATATGCAGTTGCATCAAAAACATCTATCTGAATATCATAACCTTCTGAGTTCAAAAGCTTTATTATTTCAGCCAGCTCCTCAGATGTCATGATTTCATCGCCCAATCCGTGTTCAAAATGTATAATTGACGGTTTAAATCTGCTGAAATCAATATTCAAAATAATCTGGCCGTCGTATCCTTCCGTATCAATCTGTAAAATATCAACATCTGTTAAACTGTATTGCTCAATAAGTTCGGGAAGAGTTATACACTCAACTGTCTCTTCTATAATCTCGTTTTCTGTAATACCATATTTTGTGATATGATGTTTATTGAATGAAGCTATTCCCTTCTCAAAGCCCTGCATGTTTACTAAATGATCTAAATCAGGCCTGTAAAATGGCATATTATCTTTTGAATTATGAATTGCACCCTGGAACACTTTTATTCCAGGTTGATCTGAATACATACTCCTTAATTCATTGCAATATTCATGTACAGGCTCAACAATAACACCACTTACTCTGTTTCGGTATCTTTTTAAGTATGGATATATCGGGTCAAAACTTTTACCATCACAACCACCTATTTGTATAAAGACTATGTTCTTTTTGGACAAAAAGTAATCATCCAAAAGATTATGGAAAAAATTATGACTATAACCTGCACGGTTTATTTTCCATCTGGAAGTACTATTAAATTTGCCTACTGCTTGCCTGAGTAGCTTTTTAAAATATTTCAAGATTATTAGTTTATGTTTTTTAAAGAATCTATCCATCCATCAAATTCTCAAAAATCCCTGCAGCACCCATTCCACCGCCGATACACATCGTAACCATGCCGTAGTGTTTATTCAGACGTGCCATGTCGTGGAGAATTTGTGTAGTTAACTTTGCCCCTGTGCAGCCCAACGGATGGCCCATTGCAATTGCCCCTCCATTAATATTCACTTTCTCAGGGTCGAGACCCGTTTCGCGGATCACAGCCAGGGCCTGGGCTGCAAATGCTTCATTCAGTTCAATCAAATCAAGGTCATCCATCTTTAGTCCGGTCTGTTTCAGTACTTTCGGTATCGCTTCAACCGGTCCGATTCCCATAATTTCCGGAGCAACACCTGCCACCGTAAAACCAAGATACCTCGCTATCGGTTTTAAGCCCAGTTTATCTGCTTTTTTGCGGCTCATTACCAGTACACCTGCAGCAGCATCGTTCATTTGCGAGGAATTCCCGGCAGTAACACTGCCACCCTGTTTAAAGACTGGTTTTAATCCGTTTAATGCGTCCAGATTGGTATCTTTCCGCGGACCTTCATCCTGTTTAAAATTAAATTTTTCTTCATCCATCTCTCCATCGGCCGTCACATACCTGTGAACTACTTCAACAGGAGTGATTTGCTCTATAAAGGTTCCATTTTCCCAGGCTTTGACCGCTTTCTGATGACTTTTCAGTGCAAATTCATCCTGATCCTCACGGCTTACTTCATACTTCTCTGCCACTTTCTCGGCCGTAAGGCCCATATTGATAAAAACTTCCGGCCGATTTTTCGTCAACTCAGGGTTAGGCTGAAACGAAATTCCTCCCATTGGCACCTGGCTCATACTCTCTGCACCGCCGGCGATGATAATTTCTGCTCCTCCGGCCATTATTCTCTCAGCAGCCATGGCTATTGTTTGTAATCCCGATGAGCAAAACCGGTTTATCGTCATTCCGGGTACCGAATCGGGGAGTCCTCCCAAAAAAACCGCCTGACGCGCCATATTCATACCCTGAGAACCCTCCGGGAAGGCACAGCCAACGATTACATCATCCACCATTTCCGGTTCCACGGCAGGAGCCGACTTTAAAAGGTCTTTGATGATCACTCCCATCAGGGAATCGGGCCGTGTGAACCTCAGTGATCCTTTATTGGCCTTACCGCAGGCCGTTCGTTTTGCGGCAACAATAACGATTTCTAAATCTGGACTGTTTGTTCTGGATTTCCTGGTCATGATGAGAAGGGTGAAGTTTTTGTTTCTGTTTCAGGAATCATGGCTCGTTTCATCTGAATGAATTCTTTCTGGTGAATACCATACAACGAAAGGGATATCTGGATTTCCAAATCAGATAAATCTCAGTCATTAAAATATTCAACTCATAGCCATCTAATGCAACGGGAATCATAAAAAAGTTGTGTATTAATCAACACGTAGTGAATGTTCAGCATTTCAGCATCTTCCAAACATAATACAGCAGTTATCCCAAAATACGACCATCTTTTTTGACATCATCCTTTAAAATGCTGAATATTGAACGGGAAAATTTTCTGATCTTCCCCCTCGAACTATGTATTCCACCAACTAACTCACAATAACTTCTCATCATGGAAAAAAAAGATTATTCTATTTCTCGTAAAGATTTTCTCAAAAAAAGTGCTGCTATTTCATCTTTCTTTTTTGTACCAAGGCATGTGCTGGGCGGAGCAGGTTATACCGCACCGAGTGATCAATTAAACTTAGCGGCTATTGGTGCAGGAGGAAAAGGTACAAGTGATATTTCCAATGCTTCAGTAAATGGCCGTGAACGTGTGGTCGCACTTTGTGATGTTCAATTTTCAGGTTCAGCCTCCAGAGCTGTTGAAGAGTTCCCCAATGCAAATCGTTACCATGATTTCAGGGAGATGCTCGATCAGGAAACCGACCTGGATGCAATAACTATTTCCACGCCGGATCATACTCACGCCCAGCCTGCAAAAATGGCCATGGATAGAGGCATTCATGTGTATGTGCAAAAACCGCTCTCACACAATATTCGAGAATCCCGGTTACTGACAGAGATGGCTGAGGAGAATCAAATCGTAACACAAATGGGTAATCAGGGTGCTTCCAATGAATACCTGGGTATGGTTCACAACTGGATCGATTCCGGAGTACTCGGAACAATTTCTGAGGTAAATGTCTGGACCAACCGCCCTGTTTGGCCCCAGGGCTTTCCGATGCCTGAACCGGACGAGAGTCAGCAGCCTGATGATCTGCACTGGGACTTGTGGCTGGGCCCAGCCGATCATCGCCCATACACACCGGAACTTCATCCGTTCAACTGGAGAGGCTGGTGGGATTTTGGTACAGGAGCACTGGGTGATGTTGGCTGTCACCTGATAGATATTCCATACCGAGTGCTGAACCTGGGTCACCCGACGGATGCCGAATGCAGCGTTGGAACCATTTTTACACAGATGTGGACACCCGAATATCATCCGGAAGGTGCACCGGCATCCTCGTTTATCACACTCCATTTTGAGGCTACAGATAAGACAAACTCCCCCATTCAGATGACCTGGAGTGATGGCGGTATTCGCCCGCCCCGCCCCGATGTGATTCCGGCTGATCACGACATGGGCGGACCGAACAGTGCCAATGGTGTCATTATCATCGGAGAAAACGGCGTAATCACCACCAACATTAACGACAGTTCCCCGCTAATGCCTAAGCTTTACCTGAACGACGGAACCACTGAGTTTGGTCCGGAATCTGAAGATTTCGATGAACCTGAATACGGCCATCACAGAAAGTGGATTGATGCGTGCAAAGCCGGATATGGCAGCCCTGAACACCGGGCTTTAACATCCTCTTTCGATTATGCCGGTCCGATGACTGAAGCCGTGCTAATGGGCAACCTTGCAATCCGCTCCTATATGCTTCGGCGCGAAAACAGCCAGGGACAGATGGAATTTTATGGCCGTAAGAAGTTGCTTTGGGACGGTGAAAAGATGGAAATTACCAATCTCGAGGAGGCGAACCAATTTGTCGGACGCACCTACAGAGAAGGGTTTGAAGTTTAAGAAACATCAGTTTACCCGGTATGCAGATTTGATCCCGCAGTTTTACATCTGCGGGATCAAATGAATTAATCTTGTGCAATTCCACCAACACGGGGAACAGCCCGGAACTGGCCATTGGAGATCGAAATCTGTTCAGTATCCTCCTCATCAATATTTACGGCCGTAAATTCGAATGTCCCCTCAATTTCATCATCACTCGAACTGGTTATCACAAGAGTTCCTGTATTTTCATTGAAAGTAGTAGTATAGGAATCGGGTTGTGCAAGTGAACCTTCACTATATGAAGCCGCATAATCAGAATCTTGAGTTAAACCAAGCTGATAAGTACCAGTTGACGGGCGTGATAACGGTTCATTGGAAAATGCACTGATACTTATCTCGAAAGACCTGGGCTGTGCATCAATAATTAAAATATCCCATGTGTGAACTCCCGACATTTCGAATGCCCTGAAATTTGCAAATCCTTCTTTTTGGCCCTCAACTGCTCCTGATATTACAAATGAGGCTTCTCCCAAATCGTTAGCTTCTGGCCCTGTTGAATCGTCCGAACAAGAGATAAGTACGACTAACAAGACTATTATTGATATACTGTTAATTTTTATCATCATATAATTTTAATATTAATATTATACACTATATACGACATTAATATCCAAATAGATCAAAATAAATTCGATTTAAGCCTATTGGTGATTTAAAACTTAATTTTAAGTGTAGTATATATTAACCTTAAACTTTTTTTCCTTCTGTATATGCTTGTAAGTTTTTAAGTAAGTATATCCCAAACATTGAATTATTCCGTCAGCTTTGTCCGGAAATTGTTATCTCATCGTTCATATTGTAAATCTGAACCACCATTTCACCCGGCCGCACAGGATTGGCCACAACCAGGCTTCCTGGTAATAAATGCCGGGCAGACAGATTACTGAAGAATCTTTCCTTTTTGTTTTCACGAACACAGGATATATTCCCTGCTTAAAAAGATTTTGAAAATCCGATCAATTATATGATTAACGAACCTTCTTTTTTAGCCAACCAGGCCGGTTGGATTGAAGTTGTGTGCGGGGGCATGTTCAGTGGAAAAACGGAAGAATTGATTCGCAGAGCGAGACGCGCTTACATTGCCGGGCAAAAAGTGGTGATTGTAAAACCGGCCTTTGATAAACGCTACAGTGAAACAGAAGTGGTTTCACACGATGAAAGTTCCCTTCCGGGAATAACGGTGAATACTGCCGACCAGATTATATTGTTAACATCATCTGCCAAAGTAGTATGCATTGATGAGGCTCAGTTTTTTGATGACCGAATTGTGGAAGTCGTCAATACTCTTGCCAATGACGGCAAAAGAGTGATTATCGCCGGACTGGACATGGACTATCTCGGTAAACCATTTGAACCTATGCCCCAGCTTTTAGCAATTGCCGAATATGTTACCAAACTCCACGCCGTCTGTGCCGAAAGTGGAATGATGGCCAACTTCTCCCAGCGAATTGTTGAAAATGATGAAAAAGTTCTCGTTGGAGAAAAAGATTCTTATGAACCCCGTGCCCGCCACTGCTTCCGCCCTCCTGTTGACATCAAACGGGGCAAGCCTCTCCCTCCCATTCAGAAACTGAATCCACAATCCCATACCAAACAAGACGACTAAATGGAAATTATCAGAGGCATTATCGGAATGGCTGCGATTGTGGGCATTGCCCTGGCATTTAGCAATAACAGAAAGGCCGTCAACTGGAAGCTTGTGGGCACCGGACTTGGTATACAGTTTATTCTCGCCATTTTTATTTTGAAAGGTGCCGTTATGGCCGGCTATTGGTCACCTCTCGGCTGGCCAAAAGCGTTTTTTAGCTGGGTATCGAGCTTTTTCGTAGTCGTTCTCGATTTTACAACAGCTGGTGCCGAATTCATTTTCGGTGATTTGGCCAGAAGTCCCGGAATGGAAGACAGTATGGGACACTTTTTTGCATTTCAGGTATTGCCGACAATTGTTTTCTTTGCCTCCCTGACAGCTATTTTTTACCACTACGGTATTTTACAGAAGGTGGTAAGTGTTATGTCGAGAGGGATGCAGAAAATTATGGGAACATCCGGGGCGGAGTCACTTTCGGTTGTGGCTAATATTTTTGTGGGACAAACTGAATCGCCGCTGGTCATAAAACCTTACATAGAAAAAATGACCAAATCAGAGATCCTAACCATTATGACCGGAGGAATGGCTACGATTGCGGGAGGTGTGATGGCAGCTTACGTGCAAATGCTTGGCAACTCCTACGCTATTGCAAATGAAGTACCGCTGGATGTGGGCAGGCTGATGTTTGCCGAACAGCTTCTGGGAGCAAGCCTGATGGCCGCACCTGCAGCCCTGGTTATTGCCAAAATTATTTTCCCGGAAACCTCTGAGCCGGTTACCAAAGGTGATGTAAAAATGAGTGTAGTGAAAACCGATGCCAACGGAATAGATGCGGCGGCAACCGGAGCCGGTGTCGGCCTGAAACTCGCTGCCAATGTAGGTGCCATGCTGCTTGCGTTTATTGCGCTGCTGGCAATGGGTAATTATTTTTTATATGAAATCGGAGAAATCACCGGCCTGAACGCTGCATTCCCGGAATTTGAACTGACCATAGAATCTCTTTTGGGCTGGCTCATAGCACCTATTGCATTTATAATAGGTGTGCCCTGGCAGGATGCCGTCAACATGGGTTCGCTTTTGGGCACGAAAGTGGTTTTGAATGAGTTTGTTGCATATCTGCAGATGGCCGATATGGTTCAGGAAGGAATTCTTACATCCAAAACCATCACAATGGCTACATTTGCTCTTTGCGGTTTTGCCAATTTCTCGTCCATCGCCATACAGATCGGCGGTATAGGCGGGCTGGCTCCAAGCCGCAAATCGGAACTGGCCAGCTTCGGGTTGCTTGCCGTTCTTGCGGGATCTCTTGCAAATTTAATGACAGCAACCATTGCCGGAATGCTCTACTAATCTCGTATCAAGTCTGAAGTTTCGTAAGAAACCCGCAAAGTTTTTTTATTTAAAATATTCCAATTATGAAAAAAATGAGAAATACAGAAAGGAAACTTTGCCCCAGCGGGATGCCTTTGGCACGGGTTTTAACCGATGTTTTATCATTGACATGATACTAATCTTAATTAAAACAACTTGTTGATATTCATAAAATATCGTTTTAAAATAATTTTCATCATTCTGTCGGTGATTCTATATGCAGATACTCATTATGGCCAGAGCTCCGGTAATCTGAACCCCGATGCAGTTATTGCAACGATTGACGAAAATGACCTGACTCTTGGTGAACTGCTTAATATCTACAGAAACAACCATGAAGCAGACGAAACTGATCTCGGTGAGCTTCGCAAATTTTTGCCCAATTTCGTGGAATACCGTCTGAAACTACGATATGCAAAGGAAAACGGACTCTTTGAAGATCCGGAAATACTCCGTGAGTTTGAGGAATTTGGCCGTGAAAGCGCCTATCGATACTGGCTTGAAAACGAAATTAAAGAATCGATTATTGAGACCTATTCAGAACGATATCAAATCGAATTAAAAGCTTTTCATATTCTCAGAGAACTGCCTGAAACTGCTTCCCCGGAAGATACACTCCTTGTTTACAACCAATTACTTGAAGCCCGTGAAAAACTGCTCGAAGGTATTACTACCGAACAGGTTAATCAAACCTATTCATCGGAGCGAAACGGTCAGCTTTTAGGAGGTGATTTGCCGTGGATCACAGCGGGACGGACTGTAGAGCCGTTTGAAGATGTTCTGTTTGCACTGGATACCGGTGAAGTTTCTCTACCTGTACGCACACAATTTGGTTATCATATTATTTATCTGCAAGAAAAAAGACCTCGTACCTCAGACAGGCAGCTTAGACATATTTTTTTCCAGAAACTAGAAGGCCATGACCCCGGTGAAGTCGCACTTCAGGTTTACGACTCCCTCACAGCAGGTGCCGACTGGAATAATATGGTCCAGAACCACACCGATGATCACTCAACCCGCAATCGCAGCGGACAGATCGGCTGGGTTGGTTATGCAATGAAGTACCCGGAAGATTTTGTGGATGCAGCCATGAAGCTATCCCGCGACGAACCTTTTTCCGAACCGATTGAAATGAGTTACGGATATCACATTGTTCGTGTGGATTCGGTTCGTACATTTCCTTCTGAAGAAAAGTACCGTGAGCAGATCATCGCGGAATTAGAGCAGCTTCAGCGTCTCACTCCAGGCCGGGATCATGTTCACAGGCAGATGAAAGAAAAACATGGCTTCCAGCTTCATCGCGATCATCTTGATAAATTGCACAAAATACTAAAAAACTCTCATTCTGAATCTGCCGAACGATTTGCTTCGTTGGATGAACTGACAGGCCTCCCCCTCATTAACTTTAAGAACAGAACACATACGATCGGCTACTTTCTCGACTATTTGCTTGAACAAGGTATTATTTCATCATTCTTATCCGATCAGGAAACTATTCTGGATGATTTTACCGATAAGATTATCAAAACTGAAATCATTGGGGTTACAAAAGAGCTGTTTCCTCAATTTGAGCAGGAAGTGCAGAATTATTTAGATGGTCTTGTGGTTTTCAGGGTCAGTGAGCAGAATATTTGGAATTATGAAACTGCAGACAGGGATGAACTATACAATTACTTCCAGCAGAATCGTGATGAGTACCAGTTGGATCAACACTACCATTACTACAGTATCCGCACGGTGTCTGATTCGACGGCTGCTGAACTTCAAGAGCTAATCCGGACTGGAGAGCTTCAACCCGGCCAGATTGAAGGATATTTTGAAAATGTTACTATAACAGCAGACTCCACATCAAACCTGAATTCCAGCCAGTTTGAACTTCTCTCCGAATTAAACGAAGGGGAGTTTTCTGACGTTATAAAGCACGGTTCTGTCCACAACGCATATTTTTTGAAACATATTTCTGAACCACGATTCATGACATTTGAAGATGCATTCAACAGAGTGTTCAGTGATTATCTTCCTTTGCGTGAAAAAAAGTTTATAAACTATTTAAAAGAAAAATACCCCGTAAAAACCTATCCGGAAAACATTACTTTTATAGAATGAGCAGACTATTTCTCTTATTTATCATTTTCCCCGCCTTTCTTTTGCACTCTTGTACAGGACCGGACCGAAGTTCTGATCATGAAGTAATTGCTGTAGCAGCTGGAAAACAGCTAACACTGGGTCAGGCAATGAATGAAATACCTGCTTTTGTATTAAATCAGGATACACTCAGTGCAGTTTATTCTTTTGCAAACCAATGGGTTGAAAAACAGATTGCAGTTGATCACGCCCGGCAAATCGGAATAGACCAAACCTCCGATTTTCAGGAAAAAATGAACCGTTACCAGGAGCAGCTCTTGCAAAACATGCTAAAAGATTATGTTCTTAAGGAGCATGCTGATGAAATTGAAATAACCCGACAAGAAGCGCAAGAATATTATCAAACCTACAGAGACCAATTTACTTTTGATGAAAATTACATCCGTTTTCGGTATTTAACCACACAAACACGAACAGAAGCGGAAAATGCAAATCGTGATCTTGCCAGTGGGCGAGACTGGGAAGAAATTGTGGAAGAGTACAGTGTAGATCCTGAATATCAGCTTAGAAAATCAACACAGTATTACCCCATTTCAATGGCGCTGGCTGATATTCCTCCCCTTCATGACCAGTTAAAAAACATGGGGCCCAGCGAGCGATCATCGATATATTTTTTCAGAGGCCAGTATCATTTTGCTCAACTGATTGATATAAAAACCGAAGGTGAGAATCCCGGCCTTGATTGGCTGATCCCTCAAATCACCGAGTGGTTAAAACTTGAAAAGGCCCGAAGAATTACAAATGCTTATTTACGAAATCTTTATCTTCAGGCAGAATCAAATAATGAAATTCAATTATCGAACGTTAGTGAGATCGAAGATTTTCTTACTGATCAATAAAAACAAACCTAATACGGCTTGATGAAATTCTTTTCCAAACTATTTTTATCCACTTTAATATTTCTATCCTACTCATCTGTAATGATGGCTCAAAGCAGTAGTAGCAGCACAGGGCAGGTTTCCGACAGAATTGTTGCCATTGTAAACGACCGGATTGTACTGAAATCTGATGTTGACAATGAGGTAGCCAATTTTCTCCGTCAGGCTGAAATTGAAGGATCCGATCTCACTTTCTCTGAGGACCTTTGGTATAGTGCCCTGCAGAGCATGGTGGATAACTACGTACTCCTCGAAAAAGCTGAGATTGACTCCGTAGTTGTGAGTGATGATATGGTAAGCCGCCAGATGGATGAACGAATAAATCAATTAATCCGGCAGGCCGGGAGCGAACAGGCTTTGGAAGAGGCGTTCGGACAGAGCCTTATACAAATCAGGGCTGATTTCAGAGAACAATTTCGCGAACAATTGGTTGCACAAATGGTGCAGCAACAAAAAATGTCGAAAATTTCTATCACAAGGCCTGAAGTGGAAGAATTTTTCAATCAGATACCAGAAGATTCCCGCCCGGTGATACCGGAACAGGTTACTGTATCTCAAATTGTGGTAATTCCCGATCCGCTTGAAGACGCCCGGGAAGAAGCATTCGCAAAAGCACAGGCTCTGCGGGATTCCATTACCACATACGGAAAAGATTTTGAAGAGATGGCACGCCTTTACAGTGACGATGCGACCTCACAGCGGGGCGGATTGATTCCCATGATGCCTCTGGATGACCTTGTCTCTAACTATTCAGCTGCTGCATCAGCACTTGAACCGGGTGGCATCAGTGAAGTGGTCCGTACTGAGTTTGGTTACCACGTGATTCGCCTGAACCGGCGTTCGGGAGACAGTATTGAAACCAATCACATACTTATCCGCATCGATCAGGGACAGATTGATGAGCAGGCCGCTATTGATAAACTGGAAGCCATTCGCGACAGTGTGATGAACCACGGAAAAAGTTTTGCAGATATGGCACGACGTCACTCCGATGATGAAGAAACAAGAATGACCGGCGGCCGGATTGTAAACCCTCAAACCGGTGAACGAATGATGCAGATGAGCAACCTGGATCCCGCTCTCTACAGAATTGTACTTTTACTGGATGAAGAAGGTCAAATTTCCGAACCTCGTTCATACACCCCGAGAGGTCGCAGCAGCGATCGCCGCGCTTACCGAATTGTACGTCTCGACAGACACATCCCCGAACATCGTGCTAACCTGAAAGATGATTATGATCGGATACGTGAGATAGCACTCAACCAAAAACGACAGGAAAGAATGGCCAAATGGATCGATGAAATCCGGGATGAAGTTTATATCGAATTCAAAATTTCTATGCCCGACGATATTGAGTATGAAATGCCGATTGAAGAAGAATTACCTGCATCACTTTAAGAAATTCCATGAATCAGCCTATTCCTGAAGCACCCGAAAAAGCAGCAGAATTTTTCAGTACCTCCTTTCAAAATATTAAAGATGAAATCGGTAAAACCGTTGTTGGGCAGAAAGATGTGATTGACCAGCTGTTGATTTCTCTTTTTTCCCGGGGGCATTGTGTCTTGGTGGGAGTACCGGGACTTGCCAAAACCCTGCTGATCCAGACACTCGCTAAAACGCTGAATCTTTCATTCAGCCGTATTCAATTCACCCCCGATCTGATGCCCGGTGATATCACCGGAACCGAGGTAATTGAAGATGACAAAGAGACCGGCCGCAAACATTTTAAATTTATTCGCGGGCCGCTTTTTGCCAATATTGTTCTTGCTGATGAAATCAACCGGACACCTCCCAAAACCCAGGCAGCTCTTCTCGAAGGAATGCAGGAATACAATGTAACGGCATCCGGCCAGACCTTTCATCTTGAAAAACCGTTTTTTGTTCTGGCTACCCAGAACCCTATCGAACAGGAAGGGACCTATCCCCTGCCCGAAGCCCAGCTCGACCGTTTTATGTTTAACCTCTGGCTCGATTATCCAACACTTGAAGAGGAAAAAACTATCGTTAATCAAACCACTTCTCCAAGAAAAGTGGAAATCAGGTCGATGCTTGAAAAAGAGCAGATTCTGGAGATTCAGGAGATGGTCCGGGAAGTTCCGCTGCCGGAAAATGTACTTCACAAAACTGTAAAACTGGTAAATCAAACCCGTCCCAAAACCGAAATAGCTCCTGATTATGTGAACAAGTATTTAAGCTGGGGAGCCGGGCCAAGAGCTTCCCAATACCTCGCACTTGGAGCCAAAACAAGAGCTCTTTCACAGGGACGTTTCAATGTGGATATGGACGACATTAAAGCACTGGCCGTCCCGGTTCTTCGTCACAGAATTGTTACCAATTATGCCGCCGAAGCCGAAGGATTGACTACCGTTGATATCATCAACAGACTTTTGAAGAATCTCTAAAAACCGGGGCAATGATCAGCGCATTTATACAGGGTATCAATCCGGTAGTGCCGATCATTGTGATTGTACTGCTTTCTTCAATCAGCTTTTTTGTGGCCTGGTGGACATATTACTATCTCGATTCAATTCCTTCACTCAGGAAAAACGCGTTGATTCTTCTTCGCGGAAGCACACTGCTGATTCTGCTCTTGCTGCTTTTAAACCCATTTCTCTCTATTCAGGAAATTATTTCCGAACGCCCGGCAGTGGCTGTATATCTCGACAACAGCCAGAGTATTTCTGTAGAGCGGGGTGATTATGAAGGGTTAAATACATTCCGGGAGATCATCAGCCGGTTTGAATCGGAACGTAATGATGATCTGGACTACGACTATTTTCTGTTCGATGAAACGGTGACCGCATCCGATGAACTGGATGCAACGGGTGTCAGAACCAACATCAACGAGGTGATGGAGTACATTCGCGAAAATGAAAACCGGTATCGTGCATCTTTGTTTTTCTCTGACGGTATAGTAACTCAGGGAAGAAACCCCATTTTTAGTGCTCAGAACCTCTCCACACCCATTATCACCGTTCCGATTGGAGATACCACCGAAGTGCGTGATATTGCCGTAGCCAATGTAGACTATATTCAGCAGATTTATACCTATACACGGCAAACCATCCGGGCTGAAATTCAGCAGCAGGGATTTGAAGGAGAGGATGCCACCGTGCAGTTTATCCGGGATGGTGAAGTGATTGAAACTGAAACCCTGGAGTTTACCACATCCCCTACCAGCCAAACAGTAGAATTCTCCCAGGAATTTGAAGAGCCGGGCTTTTACGATTTTGAAATCAATGTACCTCCCAAACCTGATGAGTTCACTGACCAGAACAATCGTGCAGCTTTCACCATCGAAGTGCTGGATGATAAAACCCGGATTCTCTCCTTCGCATTTGAAGTACACCCCGACGTAAGCACCATCCGCCGTCTGATTGCCACTGATCAGCAGAACGAACTGATCAGCTCAACCTACCTGGGAAATAACCGATTTACCGGCGGCGATCCGCGTCAATTGGATGAAGAGCCAGACCTTATCGTTTTACACGGGCTTCCTCCGGTTCAGTCTGATCTTTTTGAATGGATTTACGATCAGCAAACACCCATCCTATTTGTAGCAACTCCAGGCTCATTTCAGTATCTAACTGACAATGATGTTACTGATCTGACCAGTTACTACATTCAGTCCCCCGGTGAAGTGATCGACATTCAGCTCGAAAATTTTACGGGTGGAATTTCTCATCCGCTCCTTGAAGTGAGTATGGCTAATTTTCAGCGTTTCCCTTCACTTCAAACGTACCGGGGTGATTATCGCCTTTCCGCGATTGCACAGCAACTGACCAGTGCCCTTTTTCAGAGAAATGAAACCGATATTCCCGTTCTGATTGCCGAAGATGCCACTGCACGCAGAATCGCTTCGGTCAATGCATTCGGATGGTACCGATTTGAACAGAACAGCCAGGAAGAGGTACGAAATTTCTTTACTGAATTTTTTACCAATCTGGTTTCATGGTCGGCAACCCCGCCCGACCGCCAGATGCTTACTCTTGAACCTGCCAAGTCTTCCTTCACAGAAAACGAATCGGTGGAAGTGCGGGCCAATCTTTTTAACGAGCGAGGCGACCCCGAACCGGAAGGTTTTATCGAGCTGGAAATTTTTTCAGGTGATGATGAGGAATCGCTCAATGTATTCCGGATGAATCATCAGCAAAATGAAGTTTATACAGCAGAGCTTGGAAATTACCCTCAGGGCATGTATCGGGTACGGGCCGAGGCGACCAAAAATGGCAGGAATATCGGAACTGCCGAAGCCCGTGTGAATGTGAGTCAGTCATCCATCGAATTTCTGAACACCAAACGCGATGATGATATGCTTCATAGCCTCGCAGAAATCACTGATGGTATTTTTCTTGATGACTTTGACTTTAATCGCTTTAACGAGTTTATGGCAGAACTGCTTCTTGAACAGCCTGATGAAGAGATCCGGGAAGACTTTTTCTATCTCTACCGATCGGTTTTTTGGTTTATCGTTGTAATAGTACTTCTTTCTGCCGAATGGCTTATTCGCCGTTCTGTGTCTCTACCCTGATTGTCCGGAGCAAATGCACAGATCAGTACAAATCGACTTGCGAACTGAACTAACTTAAACTGCTGGGTGACATAATAGATTTTTTATTATTATCCACAATTCCAAAATCTTATTTATCCCGAGCTACATATTTATGAAGCGGCGTTACTCTGAATGGTGCATAATTGGGGTACTGAAACGCCGCCTATCTCAATAAAAGCCGCCCTGTCATTTCGACTAAACGAGCGGAGCGAGTGCATGGAGAGATCTCCTTGTAATGGGGACTAACTTAAACAACGCCCCGACACGCTCCCTCCCATATCAGGGAGATTTCACTCCGCTTCGCTTCGAGGGAAAAAGATGAGCTCAACTCCGGCCCAAAAAGCAGGCCTCCGGTCTTTTAGAAATGACAAGGGCGATTGGGTGGAAAGCAGGACCTTCTAAGGAAAATCAAGATAACCGGGTTGGAATGCAGAATTTTATTCTCAGAATTTAACCTTACAACCTGCATCTAACATCAAAATGCGATTTAGGTTGTGACGGTTTAAACCTATTTTTTTCAAAAGGATAACAAAAATCACTAAGGCTCTCCGGTTTCGGAACATAGCCAGTGAACCAGGCTTCAAAAAGGTAACCGTCATCAAACAAAATCCACTTTATCATGAAAAAAACAGTAGCAGCAATATCGAGTCTTCTATTCTTCTTTTTGACATTATCAGCATGTACCGAACGCGGCCCAACCGGTCCCGAAGGGCCAGAGGGACCTCCCGGACCTGAAATTCTACCGATTGCATTCGATTTTGAAGCCACTGTTAATCAGGCGAACAATTTTGAGTTCATCCAGGCAATTCCCGGAGAAATAGAGGTATTCAACTCAGACTTCGTACTGGTTTTTGTTCTTGAGGATTACATTGAAGAAGATGATCTGGATGTATGGCGAAAGCTTCCTATAACGGAATTCAATTCCAGGGGCACTGTCCTTTTTGATTACGACTTCACCCTTATTGATATTCGATTGTTTTTAAATGCAAATTATGCACTTGGCCAAAATGATGGCTATGAAGCTGTTCTTATACGTGGTGTGCACGTTCCGGCTAACTACATGGCCAAAACAGCTCACTCGAAGTCTGTTTATGATGTAGAAACTTTTGATGAACTTGAACTGTTTCTGGGCCAGGAAATCAAACAACTTGGCAAGAAGTGAATAAGGATAAAAATTGATTCTGAACAAAAAAAGCCACTGTGAAAAAATTCGCAGTGGCTTTTTAATTTTTTAAATAGAAGCTTATCTCACTGTGGTTGTTTCATTAATCCAGGTGTAACATTCACTTAGTTCCCCATCTATTTCAAAGCTGGTACCCTCTTCCCAGTCACTAAAAAATTTGTCTTCAGAGCTTGGCATGGCCTCTTCATAAGAGTCCGCCCGGCTTTGTGCGGTTGATGCAAGCGATGGGTCAGCTGCTGCGGCCCTGTCAAGATAATCGAGTACAAGCCAGTATACCGTTCGGTCTTCCCTGTCGAGAGTATCGCCGCCTGTACATTCAGAAACTGCTGCGGCATAAATGGAAGCCATTCTCATATATGCTTCTCCCCAATCACTGTCCAAATTAAGAGCGTCGCGAGTATAATCTCTGGCTGCCTGAAGATTATTTAACTGTTGATATGTTTCAGCAATTTCAAGGGTAAGCTCACGAATGTCCTGTTCATCGTCTGCTATCTCAAGTGCTTCTTTCAGATATTCAATACCTTCTTGATAATTCCCATCTGAAAGATAGATTTCTGCAATATTTCTTGTATTTGAAAAGCTTGGGTTTAGTTCATAAAGTTCATGTGCAGTTTCTGTTGCCCTGTCAGACTGACCTGTTTCGTTATACAGATTCACAAGGTTTTCAAGCATTTCTTCCCGCTCGGCTTCATCTGCTTCTGCAATTCTGGATTCGATAAACTCAATTCGTTCTTCCGGACTTTCGAAAAGCGATTCACGAACCTGATCTATCGTATCCAGCAAATCAAATGCGGCAAACTGTTCTATTTCGTCGATCATTGCAAGAGCTTTATCTCTCTCTCCACCCGTTGCATATTGTGTAAGCAGAACACGTGCATAGAATCCATCATCTAATTCGGCAAATCGTTCTTTATCTATCTCATAAACTTTTTCATAATAACGAACAGCATCGCTCATATCAGCATCCAGATGATCTTCGTTTTCATGATAAAAGCGCCCTTGCCTCAGGTACCAGTCAAAAAGATTAATTTCGTCTTCTGAAAAAACCTCATAAGCTCTGTCAAATACCGTTTCGGCCTTCGACATATATTCTGAAATAGCTCCCGGATCGCTTTCCTGTTCTGCCGCGCCTATATAGATGTTAATCATGCGAACAAATTGAGTCTCGAGATTAAATCCATCGTGCCCGGAAATTTCCCTTGGAGCCGCTTCCAGCATCCATTGCCCATAATCCATAGCCAGTTCGAAATCATCTGAACGGTAGGCATCTACAAAAACCGAATAAGCTTCCAGCTCACCCATGCCAAAAGGAGGCTCTTCGCTTTCACTTTGGGCAAACGCGAATACCGAAAAACCCATTAAAAATATTACTGCTAATACTATTCTTTTCATCATTATTTACTGTTTGATCCTCTGTTTTTATTATGCTTGCAGATATAAATATATTTTATCGTATATATTTACAACCAAAAACAATTTAAAATGTTGCATAACATGCAGGACTTCAAATTATTTAATAGGTTTATCAATATTTTTACAATGGTTAAATATAATAATCTTTTATTCATAACTGGTTATATTCAGTCGGTTTTGTCGAGACAAGCTGCCTGGAAATATTGTGTATAACCAACACATTAAGTTTTATATGTATTGCATAACTGACTGGCAGAATGAATGGAATCGCAGGATTTATTCACAATTCAAGGGTTGATATTTTCTCTTATAACTTCTCTTCTGCTGCTTTATATTTTCTTACAATTTTGAGCAACGTTTCTCATCAGGATTTGGTAATATCTAACCGAAAAACAACCAACCTCTTTATTCTATGAAAAAACTGTTGCTACTTCCTTTTTGTTTTTTACTAACAGCTATCTCATTTGCTCAGGACAACAATAATGAAGCCTGGGATGTAAACCAGCACCGGGCGAATTACACCGAAATCAGTTTTGAAACCACTGAGGGCACCTGGATGAACCTCGACGTCAGTCCCGACGGTGAAGAGATTATATTCGATCTGCTCGGAAATATCTACATCATGCCGATTGAAGGCGGTGAAGCAGAACCGCTGCGTGAAGGCCTTGCCTATGAAATTCAGCCCCGCTTCAGCCCCGACGGCTTAAAAATTTCATTCACAAGCGATGCCGGCGGCGGTGATAATGTCTGGATAATGAACCGTGACGGCTCTGATGCACGACAGATCACGGATGAGGATTTCAGGCTGCTAAATAACGCATTCTGGACACCGGACGGCAATTACCTGGTAGCACGAAAACATTTCACGTCAGCCCGGTCGCTCGGAGCCGGTGAAATCTGGATGTATCACATTACGGGTGGTTCCGGTATTCAGCTTACCGAACGGCCTAACGATCAGCAGGACAAAGGACAGCCGTTTGTTTCGCCCGAGGGCCGCTACGTTTATTACAGCCAGGATGTCTATCCCGGTGGTATGTTCCAGTACAACAAAGATCCCAACAGCCAGATTTATGTGATCAACAGGTACGACCGTGAAGAAGGAGAGGTAGAACGTATTACCGGAGGGCCGGGCGGTGCTATCTCACCCACAATTTCACCGGATGGAGAACAGATGGCGTTCGTCAAACGCGTACGAGAAAAATCAGTACTCTATATCCGCGATCTGAATACCGGAATCGAACGTCCCGTTTTTGACAGACTGAGCAAAGATCAGCAGGAAGCCTGGGCAATTTTCGGCCCCTACACCAATTTTAACTGGACACCAGATGGCGAACACCTCATTTTTTGGGCACAGGGCGGTATCCACAAACTAAATGTGGAGACGCTGGATGTAGAGGAAATACCGTTCAGCGTAACTGTAAATCATCAGATCGCCGATGCGGTTCACTTTGAGTTTGATCCTGCCCCGGAAACCTTCACAGCCAAAGCGATTCGAAACGCCATAACTTCACCTGACGGGAACACCCTGATCTTCAACGCAGCCGGTTATCTCTGGAAAAAAAGTCTCCCGAACGGAACCCCGGAGCGGCTCACAAGCGATGCCAACCTTGAGTTTGAACCTGCTTTTTCTCCAGATGGAAACAGACTGGCCTATGTAACCTGGAGTGATAATGATCTCGGCACGATTAAAACACTGAATTTGAATCAGCGGAATGCCACGCCCCAATCGATCACCAAACAGAAAGGAATCTACCGTGAACCTTCCTTTTCCCCTGATGGAGAAACCATTGTATTTCGAAGGGAATCCGGTAATAACCACCAGGGTCACGCGCATACACAGAATCCCGGTATATACACCATTCCATCCGGAGGGGGTGAGAAAACGCTGATCAGAGATGGTGGCAGCAGGCCCATATATAATTCGGATGGCAACCGCATTTATTTCCTGCAGGGTACCAATTTTCGCAGTGTGGACCTGAACGGACAGGATGAGAAGCACCATTTCCGTTCACAGTACGCACTTGAATTCACTCCCAGCCCCGATAATCAGTGGGTAGCGTTTCATGAGCTTTACAAAGTGTATGTAGCTCCGATGCCGCAGGTAGGCTCCGATATCGACCTGCATGCCAGCACGCGAGCCATTCCGGTAACCCACGTTGCCAAAGATGCTGGATACAGCCTGCACTGGTCTGAAGACGGACAGAAACTTCACTGGACACTTGGTGAAGAGTATTTCACCGTAGAACTGAGCGAAGCTTTTGATTTTCTGAATGGAGAGATTAGTGAAGCGCTCCCGCTGGGCGACAGCCAGGGAATCAACATCGGGCTTGAACTGGAGACCGACAAACCATCTGGCACGATAGCTTTCACCAATGCACACATTATCACGATGAATGGTGATGAAGTCATCGAAAACGGTACGATTCTCATCCGCGAAAACCGGATTGAGGCCGTGGGAGCATCAGCTGACGTCTCCATCCCCGACAATGTCTATGTAAAAGATGTGGAAGGAAAAACGATTATGCCCGGCCTGGTGGATGCCCATGCACACATTGGGAACTTTCGCCACGGTTTGAGCCCCAATCAGCAGTGGGAATATTTTGCAAATCTGGCTTATGGAGTGACTACGGCTCATGACCCGTCCTCAAATACCGAGATGATCTTCTCACAATCGGAAATGGTCCGTACAGGCAACATGATCGGGCCGAGAATCTTTTCTACCGGCCGTATTCTGTACGGAGCCGAAAATGTCCAGAAAACTGTCATCAACAATCTTGATGATGCCCGTTCCGCCATTCGCAGAACCAAAGCATTTGGCGCCACCTCGGTGAAAAGTTACAATCAACCCCGGCGGGATCAGCGCCAGCAGGTGCTCGAAGCGGCCCGTGAACTGGGCGTAAACGTGGTTCCCGAAGGCGGCTCGACGTTTACACACAATATGAGTATGATTCTGGATGGCCACACCGGCATTGAACATAATGTACCGATCTATCCACTCTATGAAGATGTACTCACACTTTGGGAACATTCCGAAACCGGCTACACCCCCACACTGGTAGTAAATTACGGGAGTATCAGCGGTGAATATTACTGGTATCAGCACACTAATGTCTGGGAAAAAGAGCGTCTGCTTACGTTTACCCCTCGCGGAATTGTAGATTCCCGTTCACGCCACAGAACCATGATTCCCGAAGAAGAGTATGGGATCGGACACATTGCAAGTGCTGCAGCCGCCAAAGAGCTGCACGACCGGGGTGTAACCGTTAATATCGGTGCACACGGACAGCTTCAGGGACTGGCAGCCCACTGGGAAACCTGGATGTTTGGCCAGGGCGGAATGAGCAATCACGATGCCCTCCGCACGGCCACTATCAATCCGGCAGAATATATCGGATTGGGCGAGCACATAGGCTCCCTAGAAGAAGGTAAACTGGCAGATTTAATAGTGATTGATGGTAACCCGCTGGAAGATCTTTATGATACCGAAAATGTAGTCTACACGATGTTAAACGGCCGCCTTTTCGATGCCTCCACGATGAATGAGATCGGCAATCATCCGCGAGAGCGTCTCCCCTTCTGGTGGGAACGGCTGGGTTACGATGAGCAGTTCGACTGGCACGCCATTATCGGCTCCGACAGCAACAACCAGTGCGTCTGCGGTACTAAACATTAATTTTTAAGGCTCCGGGATTTCTGAAAATTCCGGAGTTATTTTTAAGAGAACTGCGTTAAAAATGGATCTGAATCTGTATTTTTCCTCACCCACACCGTGTTTTTTAATGACGGATCAATCAAAAAATTAGATTTTTATGTCACATCGAATCCCTAATTTTGCTCAAAATTCTGCTCTTCGAAGTTTTAATATATTAGTCGAGCGGACAACACTATTTAATAGGTGTGACAGGCTATATAATCCCCTCTCGCCCGAGGGATCCCTTGGGAAAAGGGGAAAGGTGTAAACGAAACAGCGATAGCCGGGTGAGTTTAGCGAGGGGTGTGTTCCATGGCTTTGATCGTGAACCGTAGCCGTATCAGGCTCCTTGGCCACGCAAACACACCCCTGATTTTCGAAAGGCTCGCTTCGCGATCTTACTCAAATCTGTCCCCTCTCAATAGGGGATTTAGAAATGCAAAAATCGTTGATTAAAGCCCAAATACACATCTTTTTTAAATCTGTCATTGGTATCACAATGACAAGTAATTCCGATAATTGAAGGCGAAATGCTGACCTCCAACAAATCAAAGTACTTTACTGTCGTGTCAAACTTATAAAATCGGGTAAGACCTGACAGGTTTTATTCGATATTTCATACAGTATTAACATACTTTGTTGAAACCTGTCAGGTCTGAAGTTTCATTTTAAATTTTAGATATACTTTCATATCATTTTGATGCTTTAAACCAAAAAAAACCACGTGCAAAGCCAAAATCTTCCGGCCGCCGGATTTTATCTGGGTATTATCTTATTTATAACCGTTCTGTTCCTTCCGGAACCGGAGGGAATGAACCCCGATGCCTGGAAAACCACAGCTCTGGCCCTGCTGATGGCTTCCTGGTGGATCACCGAAGCCATTCCCATTGCCGCCACTTCTCTGCTTCCGATCGTATTTTTGCCGCTTTTGGGTATCGCACCGATTGGTGATGCAACGGCTCCCTATGCAAATCCACTAATCTTTTTATTTCTTGGCGGATTTATCATCGCCATTGCCATGCAAACCTGGAATCTTCACCGGCGAATTGCTCTTCGAATCATTCATTTTGTAGGAACCCGACCCTCCTCCATTATTATCGGTTTTATTATCGCGTCGGCTTTTCTGAGTATGTGGGTCAGTAACACCGCCACTGCCCTGATGATGCTCCCGATTGCACTTTCCGTACTGCAGGTAGCAAGTGATAAAGACACCAATATTTCCATTACCAACTTTGAGATTGTGCTGATGCTCTCCATCGCATACGCCTGTAATATCGGGGGGATCGCCACGCTGATCGGCACACCGCCCAATGCACTCCTGGCCGGATTTATGCTCGATAATTATGATGTGGAGATCAGTTTTGCAAAATGGATGGCCGTCGGTATACCGCTTGTTCTGGTGATGCTCCCTCTGATGTACATTATCCTCACTAAGTTGGTTTTCCCGGTAAAACTGAAAGAATTACCCGGCGGAAGTGAAGTGATCAACCAACAGTTAAAAGAGATCGGCCCTATCACCAAACCCGAACAGCGTGTAGCACTGGTTTTTGGTATTACAGCAGCTCTCTGGATCTTTCGCCCGCTAATGACCGATCTGCTCCCCGGACTATCTGATGCAGGTATTGCTATTTTTTCTGCAATCCTGCTCTTTTTGATTCCTTCAGGCAATCAGCCCGGCCAAAAAATTCTTAACTGGGAAAACCTGCGGGGCCTCCCATGGGGCATATTGATTCTGTTTGGCGGAGGTTTAAGCCTGGCGATGGGTATCAGCCGTTCCGGCCTGGCCGACTGGATTGGACAGAGCGTTGAACAGTTCGGAATTCTGCCGATGCTGCTTATTATCTTACTGGTTATTCTTATCGTTGTATTTCTAACTGAAATTACCAGTAATACAGCCACGACTGCGGCTTTTTTACCCATTCTCGCCTCTACAGCTATCGGAATGGGGCAAGACCCGATGTTTTTTGTGCTTCCGGCAGCCATCGCGGCAAGTTGTGCTTTCATGCTACCCGTAGCCACTCCGCCCAATGCCATCATTTACGGAAGCGGCAAAGTCACCATCCCCCAAATGGCCAAAGCCGGTCTCTGGCTTAACATTCTCTTTTCGATACTCTTGTCTCTGGCCGCATACACCCTCTTCGCCTACGTATTTGGAATAGATTTGGGAACGGTCCCCGACTGGGTAGATTAAAATTTTAGCACCCGCCGCGTATTGATTCACCGCCTTAGATCTTTTAGTTCGTTTTGGATCAAGCCAGCCCCTCAAAGCCTTGAGCGGCGTGGGGCCAAAATGAACAACATATTTACTTAACGATTTAAATCATTGAGCTACAACATTTTTGTTTTAAATGATATTATTACATGGGTAATGTCAGCCCTACCACCACCTACATTTTCAATCAATTATTTAATACCTTATCGCACCATTTTTGATCAATCAAACCAGACGATGAAAAACCCTCTTACTTCTGATTTTACAATCGGTTTTCTCGGAGCCGGGCAACTGGCACGGATGTCAGCCGTGCAGGCATTTCGCTACGGGATGCAGGTAGCCGTTTTTTCCGACCGCCCCGAAGATGAACCCGTAAAATTTATGACTCCGCACTCCTATAGCGGCTCTTTCGATGATGTAAATTCCATGATGGAATTTGCCGAATGTTGCGATGTAATCACTCTCGAAAATGAATTTATTGACTCGAAAGTCCTTCGCGAACTGCGTGACCGTTCGGGCACGCCGATCTACCCCTCACCCGAAAGCTTTGCCCTCATCGAAAATAAACTCATCGAAAAACAGACGTTTGAGAATGCAGGAATTCCGGTCACACCATACTCACTGATTCAGGATGAGGACGGACTTAAAAATTTCGGAGATAAATATGGATGGCCTTACCTTCTTAAATCATCCAAAGGAGGATACGACGGGTACGGTAACAAAACTGTTCAAAACGAAGAGGAAGCCGGTTCTGCATTTAAAAAGCTGGGCGGACAGGAGAGACACGATATTCTCGCAGAAGCTTTCGTGGATTTTACTCACGAACTGGCCGTTCAGGTTGCCCGTAATGAAAAAGGGATTGTGGTCTATCCCTGCTGTGAAACTGTACAGAAAAATCACATTTGTGTTGCGGTTAAAACGCCTGCACCAGTCTCATCAAAGATCCAGAAAAAAGCACAGGAACTTGCAATAAAAGCCACCGAAACCATCGACGGTAAAGGGATCTTTGCCTATGAATTTTTTCTCACGTCCAGCGGCGAAGTACTCCTCAACGAATCAGCACCCCGCCCCCACAATTCAGGCCACTACTCCATCGAGGGCTGCGTCACTTCACAGTTCGAGAATCATGTACGAACCGTATGCGGCCTTCACCCGGGTGATCCATCACTGATTAAACCGTCTGCCGTCATGATCAACCTGCTTGGCACCCAAAAGCGGACTGCCGTTATTGAAAATGCAGAAGAAGCCATCGCCCAACCAGGCGGACACCTCCACTCCTACGGAAAACTTCAAAGTAAAACGGGTAGAAAAATGGCTCATTACACGCTTCTTGGAGACGACACTGAAGCAATCTACAATAAAGCAGTAAAACTCACGAAGGGTATCGAGATTTAGCACATGTAATTGATAAAATGGTCTTACAGGGATTATTGTATTTAGGATATTTTGAAACACAGAAAGTCCCCTCTCAAGAGGGGATTGTACAGCCACCATTTCAATCTATCCAGAATAATTCTTATAGCACCGCAAATAAGAAAATAACGGATCAATTATAAGATGAATCCATTTGATGAGATCTTCTTCAATCCGGACTGTTTTATATAAACTTATCTGATGATTTTTTTCTTTTGTTGTTAAGTCAAATATGAACCATCGGTTGAAGTTTCGTAAGTCATCAGACGAGTTTTTTAAAAAATATACCAATGTAGATGATTGGGATGATCCCGGAACGACTCGTCTGATGACTCTCTCACACTTTACAGTTGACACGATACTAGATGCATATTTTTGTGAAATGAATCCTACTACCATTTTCCCTCTGTTTTGATATATTGCATCGCTCTCACGGCATATTCATACAATCACCGTTTATGAAAACAACCTGCTTTATATTGTTTTTACTGATGCTGCTGACTCCCGCTCTTCTTGCCCAGGAGATATCAACGGAGCAGATCGATGAGATTTTTGAAGAATTTGATCAGCCTCAAACTCCGGGTTGTGCTGTCGGAATCAATCAAAACGGGGAAACGATTTTTAAAAAAGGGTACGGAACCGCAAACCTGGACTACGGCATTCCCATCACGCCTGACTCGCGATTCATGATCGCTTCCATTTCCAAGCAGTTTGCCGCCGCTGCCCTGCTGATGCTTGAACAAGAAGGGAATCTGGACCTTGACGAAGATCTCCGCTCCCATATTCCTGAAATATCCCAATTCGATCATCCAATTACAGCGCGTCAGCTTATTCATCACACCTCCGGAATCCGCGATATATACAATCTGCTGATCATTGCAGATATCGGTCTGGACAACACCACCACATCTCAACAGGCTCTCGAACTCCTCTCACATCAGCAAAAACTGAACTTCGATCCCGGCACACAACATCTCTACAGTAATATGGCCTACTTTTTGATTTCGGTCATTGTCGAAAAATTTTCCGGGTTAAGTTTGAGGGAATACTCCCATAAACACTTTTTTGAACCGATCGGGATGGACGCGACCCACTGGCATGACGATACAGAAGAGATTGTATCCGGCCGGGTGATCAGCTATCTGTCCACGAATGACGGGCCGGGAATGTTTTATCGCGGCAACATGGACAGGGTGGGTGCCCGCGGGTTATTTACAACCATTTCTGATTTTGCAAAATGGGATCTCAATTTCAACGAAAACCGGTCAAACCTGGAAAACTTCACTTCGAAAATGATTCAACCAGGTTACACAACCGAAACCGATTCCATTAACTACGCGAGCGGACTCCGGCTCGGAAAGTATAAATCGCTCTACACCCTTGGTCATGGAGGCAATTATATGGGTTTTCGTTCTCACTACATGCGCTTCCCCGGCCATGATCTTGGAATTTTTGTTTTCTGCAATATGAGCAACATCAACCCGGCAGATTATACGCTGGAAGTTGCCGATCTTTATCTGAAAGATATTTTTGATGAGCTCTTCGATGAATACACCGGCACATACCGAAACAACGGGCTGAACTCACAATTTTCAGTTCAGGCAAAAGAGGATAATCTCTATCTGAAGCGTGCATTTGAAGAGCCTCGCGAACTCTCCTGGTCCGATGATGACCGTTTTACAGCGGGCCAATGGAACCTGAGATTTCTGCGTGATGATGAAGGTGCCATAAAAGCTTTCACCATTGAAGCGCCCCGAACCGGTACACTAACCTTCACCCGCCAAACCAACTGATGATGAGCCCAGCAAACCCAAATTCCCGATCAGCTTCCGTAAGAAAGAATACATTGCTTCCGGTACTATTAATCTTCTGCCTTTTTGCGGGAATCCTGTTTACCGGCACTTCTTCAGTCTCGACTGATCCGGTTCCTGAAGAGCTCCGGGAAAAAATTAACAATATTTTTGAAGCCTTCGATACCGATGATGCACCCGGCTGTGTGGTTTCGGTCTATCAGGATGGGCAAACCATTTTTCACAATTCATACGGACTGGCCAATCTCGACTATGGAATCGCACTCAGCGACAGCTCCTCTTTTTACATGGCATCTATTTCCAAGCAGGTAACTGCTGCCGCGGCAGGGCTGCTGGTTCTCCGGGGGGAGTTGTCACCAGAAGCTCCTGTCTCCGATTATCTGGACGACTGGCCGGATTGGGCCGGTGCCGTTCAGGTCAGTCACCTCTTCAACCACACATCCGGTTTGCCCGATATGTACGACCTGATGGCGATTGCTGGCATCTCACTCAGCAATGTGATGACAATCGATGACTACCTGGAGATCACCAAAAACGGTGAATCGTTGAAATACACACCGGGCGAAAAGTACTCATATACCAATAGCGGATATACAGCTCTTGCCAAACTGGTTCAGGAAATTTCCGGAATGGAATTTTCGGAATTTGTAAAAAAAGAGATCCTGGAACCGCTCGGGATGAACAATACTCTTTTTCACGACAACCGGCACCGGGTGATTCCTAATCGTGTCATCAGTTACGCTCCCGGCCCGAATGGATTCAGGCAAACTTATCTGAGCAATTTCCAGGGAGTGGGGCCGGGCGGACTCTACTCCACTACAGGAGAGTGGCAAAAATGGGATGCATTCTGGCAGAATTATGAAGAAATCTCTTCTGAATTTACTGAACTGAAATCCCTGATGCTGGTGCGTGCGATCATCGACCAAAAGCCTCTCAATTATGCGATGGGGCTGCAAATCAATGAATGGAAAGGTGAGCAGGTGATCGGCCACAGCGGAACGTTCATGGGATTCAAAAATGATTATAGAATCTATCCTGCACACGGCTTCTCATTTTTAACGCTCTGCAACCGCGAAGATGCAGAACCTGCGGATAAAAACCGTGATCTGGCCAGACTCTTTCTGGAAGATATTTTTGATGAATTCCTCAATCCCTACAGCGGCACCTACCACAGCAGAGAGCTGCAAACCGATTATGAACTAACAGCAGAAGATGGCCACCTCATCCTCAACCGCCGCATCTCTCCCGACGGACCCATGACCGAAGAATCATTCGACCACTGGCAGGCCGGATCATGGGATTTTAAATTTCAACGTGACGAAAACGGGCAGATCACCGGTTTTTTACTCTCCACCGGCCGCGCCCAGGATGTGGAATTTCAGAAAGTTGAATAGTTGCAAAGCGTACGCCGGACAGCTTGTCCGGCACCCGGTAGCTAAGCTCAACAACCAAGCGTTCTAAAGATTCGAACCTGCGTTCTTTCCTCTCATCCAGCTCCGTGGTTTGCATGGTTTCTGAGTAACGGGCAAGCTGCCCGTTGTACGCCGGTCAGCTTGTCCGGCACTCGGGAGTTAAACTCAACAACCAAGTGTTCTAAAGATTCGAAACTACGATCTTTCCTCTCATCCAGATTCGGGATTTGAATGGCTCATGAGTAACGGGCAAGCTGCCCGTTGTACGGGACATGTAGCCCGGTTCGCCGAACCGGAAGGCTTGGGATCTTTTAAAAACTAAATAATTTAAGATCCATCTGAGAATATTGTAATTCGTAGTTCGGGTGGATGTTTGCATGACTCATGAGTAACGGGTCAGCGACCCGTTGTACTGCGGGAAACCCTGATAATGTAGTTGTCCTGTTTTTCCTTCTGTGAAAATGCTAATAGCTTATTATCTATTTTAAACTGTCGGAATTTCCCGGTTTTGTTTAAAAAATGGGACTCCTACCCTTTTGATATGATCGGTAAATTCCTTTTTATCAATTCGGTTAAAATCTACAAGATCAACATTATAAGGCAGGCTGCTTTGCTCAAAATCTCCACGAATTGATGCAATCTGTTTTGAAGAAACTCCCTTGTTCATGATAGCCAAATCCAGATCACTCCCAATCCGGTGATTCCCCTTTGCACGGCTGCCAAAAATATGGACTGACTCAACAGCTGGATAGGTTTGAAATATTGCCTGAATGGTTCTCATATCTCTGTCAGTCAGGCCAAATCGATTTCTGTTTTTATGGTTCATAGAATCAGACACTCTTTTTTGCTTCTGCTACATAGAATTGATAAAGCTTCTGAAGGGCAGGAAAAGTCTCTTTTCTTAGTTGTTTTTCACAAGATTCAAACTTATCTCCACTATAGTCGTGAGACAGTTCATTCCGCATATCCAGCCCGTCTATGAGTTCCTGTGCATAATCAATAAATTCACTTTGCTGAGCAAGGCGAAATGTATCTTTCGGAGAAGGCTTGAAATCAAAACCTTTATACTCTAAAAAATCTTTCATCACTTTCCATGCAAGATCAATCTTAAATTCAAAACGTTGAATCAGGCCATTTCTTTCCAGCTCGTTCAAATCGTCCATTTCAATCGCCTCCTTCAGACGAAGAAATGCTTTTTCATAATTTTCACTCCTCTGTTTCCATCTGAACTCTTTTTTAGCCATTTTTTATAGAATTCTTACATTTCGTTCGTTGCTATATTAGAATAATAAATGAATCCATGCCCTGCAAAATAAACCAAACTTTATGGCCTTTGTCGTACAATCGTCCCGCTTATGTCCTATCCTACCCTCATAAAGGTCAGATACAGCAAACAAGTTTACTATGAATAATAAACTAAGTTCATTTTTATAATTAAGCTCCGGGGTTTGCGTGGTTTCTGAGTAACGGGCAAGCTGCCCGTTGTACGGGAACATGTAGCCCGGTTCGCTGAACCGGAAGGATCGGGATCTTTTAAAAACCTAATGATCGAAGGTCTTAGCTAAAAATTCTGGAAGTAATAGTTCGATTAGATATTTGCAACGTTCTGAGTTATCGGGTCAGCGAGTTGTACGCCGGGCAGCCTGCCCGGCACTCGGAAACTAAGCTCAACAACCAAGCGTTCTAAAGATTCGAACCTACGTTCTTTCCTCTCATCCAGATCCGGGGTTTGTATGGCTTATGAGTAACGGGTCAGCGACCCGTTGTACGGGGATATGTAGCCCGGTTCGCCGAACCGGAAGGCTTGGGATCTTTTGAAAACCAAATGATCGAAGGTCCAGCTAAAAATTCTGGAAGTAATAGTTCGTATGGATATTTGAAAGGTTCCGAGTTATCGGGTCAGCGAGTTGTACGCCGGGCAGCCTGCCCGGCACTCGGAAACTAAGCTCAACAACCAAGTGTTCTAAAGATTCGAACCTGCGTTCTTTCCTCTCATCCAGCTCCGTGGTTTGCAGTGGTTTCTGAGTAACGGGCAAGCTGCCCGTTGTACGCCGGACAGCTTGTCCGGCACTCGGGAGTTAAGCTCAACAACCAAGCGTTCTAAAGAATCTAACCTAAGCTGCTCATTACTTTCATCCAGCGCCGTGGTTTGCAAGGCCCATGAGTAACGGGTCAGCGACCCGTTGTATTTGTAAGCAGTTATTTTCCTTTCTCAAATCATCAAGAAAAAAAGTGGAAGGGATCAGTGGGCCGATTCATGGAGTGGACGTTGAAATGAAATAAGAATAACCAGTGCTCCAAGTAGCAGAGTTGCACCGAGAAGTTCGAGAGACTCTTCAACTACATGATCCATAAACCAGAAACCAAGCGGATCACGAAAAAATACTACGCTTTCACCTGACCAATCGAGATTTCTTTCCCCAATGATAGTATCCAGAATATGCCCGCCTGTTTTAGCATACCAGTCTCCAATATTCCTGGTTGCAGATGCTGCTGCAGCAATTCCATAAATAATATATCCGCTAATGAGGTAGTACTTACCCTTTGAAGGCAAAACATCAGAAAACCATAGAAGGTACAAAGCGGCTGTCATAACTCCACCAAGAATAGCATAAAAAAAGACTTCGATAATGCTTCTAAAGGAACTTTTATTCCATTCATATGTTCCGACGACCCCATTATAGAAATGTTCAGACAGGAAATATGAGAGTTTATGGCGCAGGTTAATACTGTCTTCTAGAACCATAATTAGTACACCGATCGTGAGCAGGGCCCAGCCCCAGGAAACTGCACTGGAATTCCGGTCATGCATCCACCAGCAGCAGGCACTGACCATAACCGAAATACCGAGAAACAACCATTGAAAATATTCCGTAAGCGATGCCTCCCTAAAAATGTGGAGCCAGAAAATTGGAGCCGGAAACTGCTCTGTCCATTCGGTTATTCCATATATATACACCTGTTGGATATCCACCAGCCACGAAATAATTAGTATTATAGAAATATAAGCTGTGGAAAATAATAGCAACACCAAAGAGAGCTTGTTAAAAATCCGGTTGACCAAAGTATCGTTCATGTCCGTTGATTTATTACCAAAAATTAAAGCATTCGGATCTTATGAAACAATCCATAAAAAACCAGATAAATCTTTGGCGTATTGGATTTCAGAAAAAATAATTAATATTGTTGATTGAAGTCAGTGCGAAAGCTGGTTGGTGAAGAGGGAAATTCGAAATTAAATTTTTTCCACCAAAAACGAGTTCTCGACTATATTTGCTACGCTCTTTGCGCTTGAACTGACGGGTAGTTCACATCAGTATTTTTACTGATATTTTATATTGCGTATCAGGAATAACCTGCTATTTTTTGATACTTTGATAGCCTATCATACGATTGTAAAAAGATATTTATTAAAATATTCTAATATTTATTTGAAAGATTAAAAAAACTTAATATATTATCTATCAAGATATGTTGGCAAACTATCTCACTATTAAAATAAGGTGTACAACAAAGGGTAATTAGTGAAAAAACTCTACTGTTATCAGAATGGTAAGCCATACTGTCAAACTTCTTAAACTAAGAAAAGCTCAAATCAACCAAACTATAACAAACAACAAAGGTGAACTAAAATGGGTCAACAACAACTCTTACTCGTAATTCTGGTAACCATCATTGTGGGAATCGCCACAGTGGTTGCTATTAATATCTTCGGCCAGGCATCTGACCAGGCCAACCGTGATGCCGTTCGTCAGGACTTGATGGGAGCAGGTGTTCAAGCACAAGCCATATGGGCTCGTCCAACTTTGATGGATGGAGCTAATAGAGATTTTGGAAATTTCAGTCCTGATCAATTGCTACAAAGACTAAATATTCCGCATGATTCTGCTTGGGATGGTACATCTCCCCTTACAAATCAAAATGGCACATACACTGTAGCAGTTATAAATGACGGTGATGGACTTCAAATTACCGGAGCACCATCGAGCGGTGATCCTGATATTGTTTTACAGGTAACAAGAACGGAACAAGGAAATTGGCAAGTCACAGTTGATGGTCAAACTGGTGAAAGCACTGAAGATTAATAAAATTATATTTTTATAGTTTTATCTTATTCAATTCTAATCCAATAATTTCAAGACAGGGCCTTATGCCCTGTCTTTATTTCAAATTGATCTTAAAGTAACAAGCTTTTTTCATGATCTGTTAATCATATCAGATCATGAAAAAAGCTCACACTGCTATTTATATATCTTTCCCTGTAACTGAAAGGATCACAAAGGATATGCCAAACTTTCGATTTCAAGCGATTACTTCCAACGGCAAATTGCTCCAGCGCGAATTCGAAGCGCCCAGCAAAAAAGTAGCAGGCGAACGGATTAAAAAACTGGCAACTACCCGCTCATTAAAGGTACGCTCTATCGATGAAAAACGGACCTTTCTTTACAAAGTGCGAAAGAACGGAACGGCTGTAGAGGGCGAGCAGGAGGCATACAGTCCCGAAGAGGTGGAGCGCGCGCTCCGTAAAATGGGTTACAAGGTCGAATATGTTAAGAAAAAGTGGTTCGATTTTAAAGGCATGGTGCCGAATGATGAAGTGGTCACCTTTATCCGCCTGTCGGCCGATCTTCTCCGCCAGAAACTACCCTATGATCAAATCCTTACACTCCTCTACGAAGATACCACCAATAAATCGATGAAGGAGATTATCCGTCAGATCCAGAAAGATCTTCGTGATGGAAAAGAGGGAGCCGAAGTATATGGTAAACACGAAAAAGTGTTCGGGCGTTTTGCCTCTTATATGCTGGGAGTGGCCTCAACGAGCGGTAATATGTCGCAAGTGTTCGAAAGCACGGCAAAATTTATTGAGCGAGATGCCGACTTCAAGAAGAATATGAGGCGTTCCCTTTTTATGCCTTCCATTACTGTGCTGGCGGTAATTGGTACACTGCTTTTCTTTATTGGATACGTATTCCCCGTAACAGCCGAGATGTTTTTAGAGTTCGACATTGTGCTCCCTCCTCTCACTGCCCAGGCACTTAACTGGAGCTACTGGCTGCAGGCACACTGGGTTATCCTCACCATTTTACACGTTGCACCGGTCGTTCTCGTGGCCATGATGTGGAAAAACAAAAAAGGCCGTTTAATACTCGACCGACTGCTCATCAGAATCCCGCTGATTGGCGAGCTGATGCATAAAACCAGTATCGAAATTTTTTCACGTGTATTTCATACACTATACAGCGGCTCGGGCCAAAACATTGAGGTCATCCGCATTGCCGCAGAAGCGTGCCGTAACACCTACATCGAACATCAAATCAAGGAAGAAGCCATTCGTAGTATGCTTGAAGATGGAACCGGGCTGATAGAATCACTCGAAGCCACGCAAGTATTTCCAAAAAGTGCACTCAGCCGGTTTCGGCTGGGAGCCGAATCGGGTTCACTCAAGGAAAACTCGGGCCAGCTTGCCGATTACTACGAAAAACAGACCGAATATAAACTCGAATCGGTGATTAACTGGATTAATCTCGGCATCAACATTTTCATCTTCATCGCGTTGATTTATATCACCGTTGTATCCTCTGAAGCAGCGATTATTCAACCGAATTATTAGGCCCGCGGTGTCCGGTTCTCGGCTTTGTTCGCGCCGTTCTCTGTACAACAGTTGACAGATTGTTTTAGCCCTATCCACTCGGACCCATCCCCCGGCCCCTTTCCGTCGGCAGCCGGACAGGCTCCTATGCCGCAAATGCACGGCACAAGTTAGTGTTTTTCTAATCCCGACCATTCGGGGGAAGGGGTGACCTTTAGCAAAGATAATTGTTCAATAAAAAAGTCCCTCACCCGAAGTGTCGGGTTTAGAAACTCACTCAACTTGCGGCGTGCTTTTCGCCGGAGGGAGGGATTTCCCCAACGGGATGCCTTTGGCAAGGGTGGGTTTGATAGTGTACTTCTGTCACTTCTGAAATAGTGATGCCCTGCATTTTTGGTAAGATTTAGGGGGCTTAAACTGACGGGTGGATTGAAGCTTAGATTTTAGCAAAATGATAACATCGTGGGCAGTGGATGAATCAGGATAGAACCTGAGAACCTGTCACCGTCCGGCAGGTCCTGACAGCGTTCGGTTTTCTACTCCCTGAAAATTTTACGGAACTATAAAGACTTGACAGGTTTCAACAAAGTTTGCTACTTATATATGAAATATCGAACAAAACCTGTCAGGTCTCACCCGATATTAAAAGCTTGATACGACACTACAGCCGTACCATCAGAGAAGGAATAAGGGAGTCATCAGACGAGTCGTTCCTGGATTATCCCATTTTTCTGAATTTGCTGACTTTTCGAAAAACTTGTCAGATGACTTATCTTCTTTCTTGCAGTTTTGAAATTAGTAAAGATGCAGAATCCTCTACTACCATTTTTTAGAAAATCTTGCCATATTCTGCAACCCCCCGATCAAACCGTCATTTAAAAAAATCTATCCATGCCAAGAATTGTTCCTTTCTTTTCATCTCTGTTTATCATTTTTCTATTCATCTTTCATCAAGTCAAACCTGCAGTTGCTCAATCCATCCACTCTCCATCGGTTGATCTGGAGATTGTGGAACAGATCAAATCGGAAGGGATCGACAACTCAAACGTAATGAAATTTGCAAGCTGGCTAACAGATGTTTATGGGCCGCGTCTCACCAATTCACCTCAGATGCGAAATGCCCATCAATACACAAAATCTGCCTATGAAGATCTTGGGCTGGAAAATGCACACCTGCATCAATGGGGTCCGTTTGGCCTGGGCTGGGAGCTTCAGCGCTTTGCTATGCATGCAAATACTCCATACAGCTACTTTCCGATAACTGCCTACCCGAAAGCGTGGTCACCCGGATACGATGAGCCGGTGAAAGGAGAAGTCATTTTCATGCAGATCGATTCAGCCGAAGACCTTGAGCAGTATCGCGGGCAGATCAGCGACAAATTCGTGATGATTGATTTACCGAAAGAACCTGAGCCTTCGTGGGACCCAGTCGCATCTCGTCTTACTGCCGAGCGCCTGCTTCAGCTTGCCAATGAATCCGCTCCTATTGAGGAAAGCCCATCCGGCGGACCCAGTCAGGAAGCAATTGAAAGGGCAATCCTCAACTACGAAATTTTATCCTTTCTCCAGGAAGAACAACCCCTGGCCCTGCTCGATTACGGATATCGCGGTTGGTACGGACAGATTGCCATTTCTTCAGCATTGATGCCGAATGCACCGGGAACACCCTGGACTGAAGCCGTCCGTCCTCATCAGGTGGATGATACTTCCGATATCGTCACACAAATTTCACTGAAGAGGGAACATTACGGGCGAATTTATCGGCTGCTTGAAAAAGAGATTTCTGTTGAAATTGAACTGGAGATGCAAACCGAATTTTATGACGATGACCTCTACGGTTACAACGTGGTGGGTGAAATTCCCGGAACCGATCCCGAACTTGGAGATGAAATTGTGATGCTCGGTGCCCATCTCGATTCATGGCACGCTGCCACTGGTGCTACCGATAATGCTGCCGGTTCCGCCGTGATGATGGAAGTGATGCGAATTCTGAAAGCCCTTGATATCGAACCGCGCCGAACGATTCGGATTGCACTTTGGGACGGTGAAGAGCAGGGGCTGATCGGATCAAGGGAGTACGTTGCCGACCATTTTGCCGAAACAGAACAGCCCTGGGGTTCCACCGAAAACATGGAAATCAAACCCGATTATGAAAATTTCTCGGCCTACTACAACATAGACAATGGCACGGGTCAGGTTCGTGGCATCTATTTGCAGGAAAATGAAGAGCTGAGGCTGCTATTCCGAACCTGGCTTCAGCCGTTTAGCGAGTGGAATGCCACCACAGTAACCTATCAAAGTACCGGTTCTACCGATCATGTGGCTTTCGACAGAGTGGGCCTGCCCGGTTTTCAATTTATCCAGGACCCGGTTGAATACTCCACCATGACTCATCACTCCAACATGGATTATTACGAGCGCCTTGTTGAACAGGACCTTGCACGGACTGCTACCATTGTAGCTGCATTTGTGTACCATACAGCCATGCTGGATGAGAAACTGCCAAGAAAGGATGACTGACAAACGATTTATAGGTTCAGGAAGGAGTATCTGTTTAGCGAGGGGTGTGTTCCATGGATTTGATCGTGTACCGTTGCAGTTTCAGTTTTCTTTTACAAACTGTCACCGGGAGCCCCTAATCTTGCCCAAAAAGCGGGGCAACACTATTTCAGAAGTGACAGAAATCCACTTTTATATAGAGTCATAATTTCGATCATTGCGGACCCACCCCAACCCCTCCCTCCGGCGAAAAGCACGCCGCAAGGAGGGGCTTTC
>JAFIFB010000088.1 GCA_020832285.1 Balneolaceae bacterium | reverse complement strand
CCGTCGGGGCTTGACTTTTTGGTCCTTTTGGGTCAAGCCAAAAGGACAGTACAAGTGAGGCCGATAAAATTGATTTCTATATCAAAAAATTGTGTAAGTACTTTTGAATGAAAGCAACTGTATTCATTTCTCCAGTATTCTATTTTTCACCCGTGCTTCTATCGATGAAATAGCGCACAGGGGGAGGTAACTAGTTATTATGAACAATCTAGGTTAAGAGTGCTTATTTTATTAAGTTTACTTTAAAAAAAAGATAAAAAAATACACACCCTTTTTTAAAAGAGTGTGTATGTATAAGTTAATTAAAGAAACCATTATTTAATGCATAACAGATCGTACTTCAGATGCTGCTTTTTTTACATTTTCATTGGCTTTTTTGGCCAATCGTTTTGTTTCTTCTTCGATACTCTCCAATGGATGCGACACTGAGTCAATAAATTGATTATACTTATCAGCCAGATAATCTGAGTATTGATGATTTTTTTCTGAAATTTGCTTTCTTGTTTGGGATCCTTTTTGTGGAGCAAACAGTATCCCGGTTGCAACTCCGGCGGCTGAAGCTAAAAGGGAGTAAATAATAATTCTTGATTTTTTCATAATGTATTTATTTTAGATTTAAAATATATTTTGTCAATAATTTGACCTAAGCAAACCTTCTGCCTTGTATTACCTGAAGTATAATTGCTATTATAGCTATTACCAGCAGAATATGAATGATTCCACCAGCGCTGTATCCTACAAATCCAACCAGCCAGGCTATTACTAAAACTACGGCAACGATATATAAGAGATTTCCCATGATATTTGAAGATTTAAGTTAAGGTTAGTTACTGGAAGTAGTAGATCTTGAGAAGAAGTTATTCAGTGAGTTGCCAAGATCGTCCATAGAACTGCTGAAGCTTTTCTTAAAAGAATCCCAACTGTCTCTATTGGTAATTGAGTAATTATCAATCCGCTGTTTATGATCACTATTACTGCGTTCAAGTTCCGCGATTCTAACTTCATGCGCTGCTCTTGACTCCGGCTCTTCATTCTGAATTTCTCTTTTTATATCAGCGATGGCAACGTTGTTTTCTCTGATGTCATCAGCTATTTTTTGCCTGTAAATTCGAACATCAGCCTCGATTTCAGCTTGTGCAATATTTATATCTCTTTCAGCCTCTATAACATCGGTTTGGGCTCGTTCCATTTTGTTTGCAGATCTGTCACATGATAATGCTGTAAAAGCAAACATTATGGTGATAGTTGTAATTAAAAATATTGAAGTTTTCATATGTAATTATATTTTAGATATTATACCTTTATATACAGCTTTAAAATATAAATAAAAATTAATTCACATAAATTAATAAATAATAAAGTTTAATAATTTATATATACTTATTTATTTAAGTGCTGGATAAATTGGCAGTATTGTAGAACTTTTTCACAGATGGAATATGTATAGATACAACATGACTTTTGTTATATAGTCTTTTTAAAGGTTTGTATATATCACTGACCTTTATGAAGAAAATATTTTAAAATATCAGTTTATTAAGACTGCAATATTCACCTGCTAAATTGGTTTTGGCAATGCTCTCCAACGCTATCTACTACGTAAAACTTTGAGGATCAGGAAAGCTTTGAAGGGTAAGCCCTGCTACGCTTATCACTAAGTTGAAAGTTCGAGGGTCAGGAAATCTTCTCCGAGCAGGAGAATTAAGAAAGCTTGCTCAATGTAGTTTTAACGAATTAGAGCTATTTTCGGGACAACGCAAATAAGTGAGATAATGTCGCAGAATAACAGTGCCGGCCGCTCAGGACTCAAAGACTCTACAATTAGGTCGTAAAGTATAATAAATCAAAAAGTTCCATTGCGTCTAACATATTTTCTGCGAGATATCTGAATTAGAATCCAAACCATGTTTCAATTTGATGGCATTGATTTACCTTCTGATCCAGATGAACCCTTCTGCTCACTTAACTGACTGGATTAAAAATAAGCTGTAATTCTATTGTTCTGAACCTATACTGTTGATGAAGATAATTTTCCGGAATGTTTATAGTGAGAATTCACAAAAAGTGAGAAATATGTAAATCATTAAAAGATTTATGTAATGTTTTAATGGCTGCAATTCAACAAATTTTTCTACCAAGAGTCGAAAAAAATGTTTGCAGCCCCACAAACCATTAGTGGCCTTTCAATAAAATATCTTCTGTTTTCAGCTCAAAATTATTGGTTATAGAGTCTTAAACTTAATTCAGGAATGTTATGGAGATTTTTAAATCATTATTCAAAAAATGGTCAAATACGGAATATAAAAATAGCACTCTTAATGATATCAGGAAGAATTTAGATGAGTATTCCCGTAAGCGTATTTCAATTATAGAGTGTGTTTCCGAAATAGGTCCACTTACCACAGAGTTGATCTTGATGGACATCTCAGTGAAGAATGAAAAAAAAGATTTGTATGATTCAATATTAATTATGATTTCAAATTATTACATCATGCTGCATATGCACATGTACACAGGTTTTTATTTGGTAAACAGGCAGCATATATGCGACCTCGTAGCCGGTTTGGTTAAGGATGTATTAGAGGATCTGTTAAAAGAGCCATCAAGAAAGCAGCGTGGGTTAAAATCGACTGATTACGATACGGCAATTCAATTATCACGTGAATTTGCAATGCAACTGGTAGAAGAATATTACAGGGGGGGCATTGAAGGCTGCCATAGATACATAAGTTCTTCTGTCTATTCGGTGCTACTGTCTGAAAATAAAAATCTGTCGGTAAAACCCGAATATATTGAAGAGAGCCTGGTGCGTTCAATACAGGCTTATAAATACCTCACCATAGATATTGACGCTAAACAATTCAGTAATAATATGACAGGCTGATTTATTTTTTGGTAAACAGAGGTCTTTGAAATACTGATTATTTTTCTCATCTCCCAAAGGCCCCAGCGAGATGCTTTTGGTGACTGTGGAAGACACACATTGAGATAGCACTTAGATAGTCAGTTTGAGGAACAGTAACATTTATATGACAAGTCATGAAATTAGAAAATGATTTAATCCTGGAAAAAAAATATTCTGTTTTAGAAAAAATGAAAATTGGAATTGAAAAAGAACAGGATTGGATAATTGAAATAGCAAATAAAATGGGTAAACCTGGAAGATCCGAACTGGCATACAAGGTATTATTTGCTGTGCTCCATTCAATACGAGACCAACTAAATCTTCAGCAGGTTTTTTACCTGTCATCATATTTGCCAATCAGTATTCGCGGTATTTATTTTGAAGGATATGATCCTGAAAACGTTAAAGTAATTATTTACAATAATCAGCTGCTGATTAGTTTTAGAAACAGAATGGGGCCTTGTAACAGTAAATATTTTGAAGATTATCTGGATCGTTGCTGCAAGAAAAAAATTAAAGGTAAAGAGCTCATGGAATCTATTCAGGAGAAGCTGAAACCGATAGAAGAAGTGAAGCCTGACCTTGCATTTCAGGCAGTTATGGAGGTGATTTATGAAAAAATACCAATCGAAGATTTAAAAGTAAGTCATATAAATAACTTAATGGACCAGGATGCAGAATTTGAAATTCATGACTGATATTTTCCTGCATTATATCTGATTTTATCTCTTCTATTACTGATTTGAGATTACAAACTGAATGATAGCTGCAAAAAAAAAACGGACATCCATGCCCTCACATTTGAGTACTGAATGGCCGTTCTGAAAAGCAGTAAATTGTATTCGCGCTGCTAAACAAGATTACTGAAACTAATCTGAGTGATTAAAGAGGTAAAAGATACCTATCTGGAATCCCCGGCTGGTTGACTTTACACTTGAACTTTCGGAGATATCAGTTAATCCAAGATTATATCTTAAATCAATACCAAAATCAGTTGGTGTATGTATATAACTCGCACCAAAACTTAAGCCTGCGTCAATCGATTTAAAATCATCTTTAATGTCAATAGTAGTGCTATTATTTACTGCCTTGGCTCTGACGAGTAATCCTATCTGAGGACCCGCCTGAATTCTGAAGCCATTATCAAACATATATTGAAACAGAACAGGTATGTTAATGTAATCGAGGTTGAGATTGGTATTGCCACTTGTTGCACCCTGCATGGAATAAACAATTTCAGGCTGCAAACCAAACTGCCTGTTCAAGTGGATGTGCCCAAGCAAACCTGCATGAAGCCCTAAATTTGAATCAAACCCCTGTCCGCTGTCATTATCAAAAGTGTATGAATTCAGTCCTATTTTAGTACCAATGTTTATATTCTGTGCACTAACTGTACTCACTGCCATAAATAGCGCGGTAATGATTGTAATCAAATAAAATTTCATAAATTTTTTTTTAGATTTCTCGTCAGGGTAATTTCATCCATTTGGATTCCTTTCAAGTGCAGATAAAATGCGTGGATATTCTATTAATAGTGTTATGTAACAGTGGGTAAATGTTATATAAGTCACACATTAATCCGTTTCGATGATTTTGCAATACTTTACTGCTTAATCGTACCATATTTGTATGCTTCTTGCCTGCCTATGGTTCAGGAAATCAGAATCTGAACTAATTTTAATACTACTCTGCTAAAAATGGGTATTCAATTCAGACATGGCTGTATGAGTGTTTTTGCCAGAAAAATCATTGATTTATGTAACCCGGAACAAGAAAACTGTAACAAGGCTGAGGCTTAAAACCGTAACTTATAAATTCATAAGGGAAGGCAAGTTAAAACCAGTGAGGCTGTTATAACTGGCTATATTTTCTGAGAATTTACAAAGTAAATTTAGCGTATGGTATAATAGAAACAGATGAAATCAATTGGTCCGGTAAGAAAAAAAATCCCAAAACTGCCCGATGTAAAGAAAAGAGCTATAAAACTGAGTGAAAATGTTATAAAAAAAACTCAGAAAGCAAATCGTTTCTTTTTGGCTGTAGGTGAAATTAATCTGTTTTTCTGGTATACAGTAAAAGCCTCTTTTTCCCGTGATTTTGAGTTTAAAGAATTTCTGAGGCAGTGTTACCTGGTGGGGAATAAAACATTACCACTTATAACAATAACCGGAGTGGTTATTGGGTTGGTTCTTACCATTCAGGCCCGCCCGGTTCTTGCAGAATTCGGAGCGGTGTCTTTACTGCCGGGAATGGTGGCTTTATCGATTATAAGGGAAATGGGGCCGGTAGTAACTGCACTCATCTGCGCCGGGAAAATTGGTTCTGGTATGGGAGCTGAGTTAGGATCAATGAAGGTGACTGAACAGATTGATGCCATGGAGGTTTCGTCTACAAATCCCATTCGATTTTTAGTGGTACCAAGAGTGATGGCGGCTACACTCATGATTCCAATATTGGTTTTATATGCAGATGCTCTCGGGATTTTGGGAAGCTGGGCCGGAGCCAATATTAAAGGTGAAGTAAATTTTGTTCTGTTCATTTCTCAGGCATTTAGTGCTGTTGGATTTATGGACCTGTTTCCCGCTGTCATTAAAACCTTCTTTTTTGGCGCGGCAATCGGCTTTATTGGCTGTTATAAAGGGTTTACAGCTGGTCGGGGAACAGAAAGTGTTGGGAAAGCGGCGAATGAATCTGTAGTGGTTGCCTCTTTATTAGTGATACTTATTGACCTGGTTGCTGTGCAAATAACCGATATGCTATTATAAAAATGAAAAGTAAAATTAAAATAGCATCGCCGGCAGGTTCAGCCACATTATCACCTGAACAGGTTATTGAGATCCATAATCTCAAAATTGGATTCGGCGATGTGCCGGTGTTAAGGGATTTATCGGTGCAGCTTTTCGAGAAGGAGAACCTGGTGATTCTGGGTAAATCAGGTTCTGGTAAATCGGTGCTGATAAAATGTATTGTTCGTTTGCTGAATCCCGATTCCGGAACTATCAATGTTCTTGGTGAGAATGTGAACAAGCTGAACGATCGGGATTTGGCAAAGCTGAGAATGAAAATCGGGTTCCTGTTTCAGAGCGGTGCTCTCTACGATTCTATGACAATCAAAGAAAACCTCGAATTTCCTCTAAAGAGAATTAAAAAAAATCTTTCACAAAAAGAGATGGATGAAAAAATCGCAGAAACATTAGAAAACGTGGGTTTGTCAGACACCTTGAACAAAATGCCTTCAGAGCTTTCGGGCGGAATGCGCAAACGTGCAAGCCTGGCACGTACCATCGTGGTTGATCCTATGATTATGCTCTACGATGAACCCACTACCGGCCTCGATCCGGTTACATCTGATGAGATAAGCTCTCTGATCAATGACGTGCAAAAAAAATATGATACATCTTCAATCATCATTACACATGACATTGAATGTGCCCGTGCTACTGCCGACCGGATGATCATGCTGAAAGACGGGGAAGTATATCTGGAAGGTTCTCTTGATGAATTTGAAAAATCCCCTGATGAGCTGATCCAATCATTTTTTAAACCAAAAAAAAAGTAATTCTATGATGATTTGTGTGGGTAATTCTAAAATTAGGCAACCAAAAGTCTTCCGCCGGCTGGCGGAGAGATTTAGAGGGGTAGTCCCCCTTAAAAAAGGGGAAGTGAGCGGAGTGAACAGGAGGATGTACACCCCTCCCGGCTTCACCGTACTCCCCTTGTTGGGGGAGACACCCCCCTCTGCCCCCCTTATTAGGGGGGGATTATCGTGCTTCGCTCCATAATACTACCCACACAAAAATCAACACAGAGCCAAAATTGTCTTTTCACTTAACAACACAAAATTATGGATAATTACACCCCGGCATTTAAAGCTCGTTTAGGAATGTTTATTGCAGTTGGACTGGCGATTTTTGTGATTGCAATTTTTTTTATAGGCAGACAACAGAATTTGTTTAACCCTGTATTTAAAGTCACAACCAATTTTCAGAATGTAAGTGGTTTGCTTGTGGGAAATAATATCCGGTATTCAGGTATCAATGTAGGTACAGTTGATAATATTACCATTATTAATGATTCAACAGTACAGGTAGATCTGCTGATCCGGAGGAATGTACAACAGTTCATAAAGGCAGACAGCCAGGCTGGGATTGGTTCAGAAGGGATCATTGGCGACCGTGTATTAATTATTACCCAAGGCAGCAATGATGCGCCAACCGTTCAAGATGGTCAACATATTTTATCAAAGGAGCCGATTGAAACCGATGTTGTAATGGCAAGTTTACAGACCTCGGCAGCTAATGCCGAAATTATTACTCATCAGCTTTCTCAAATCATGTTGGATGTAAACAGCGGAGAAGGCACACTTGGCAGATTGATACAGGATCCATCCATTGCAGATAACATCACTCAGACGATTGAAAATTTCAAAAAAAGCTCTGAAGGTTTTGATGAAACTATTGAAGTTACCAAAGAACATGTTTTTGAATTTATGGAGAAATTGCAGCTTACGGCAGCAAAAACAGAGATCGCTTCACAGGAGCTTGGAGAAATAATGACGAAAATTAACAGTGGAGAAGGCTCACTTGGTGCATTAATTCATGATACAACCATGGCCGGCAACCTGAGTCAGACGATTCTCAACCTCAAACAGGGCACTCATGGGCTGGATGAAAATATGCAGGCCCTTAAACAAAATTTCTTTTTCAGAAGGTATTACAGGCGTATAGAACGAGAAGAATTAAGGAGAATTGAAGAAGAAATACGGCTGGAAGAACAAATTGAAGCTGATCGCCAAATAGAAGAACAATGAAATAATTTAAAAAGTTAATGGCGCGGGGCAACGCTCTAAAGTTCTGAGGAAAGATCCGTTTAAATTCCGAATATTTTGGAACCGGTGCTTGTTAATTTTTTAGCCTGCAATATTCCCGTGAAACGAAATGCAGAGTAGAGACAGAAAAACTTGATATGTAATAGTTTTCTCCCAGACAGACTTGTCAGTCTGATCTTTCGACCAACTGTCAAACGTGTATCCCAAAAATCAGTTCAAGTCACCTACAGCTTTGCGCTGAACCTGAAAAAGCGTGCTCAAGGTCCGGCAGCCGTCGGACGTTTCTGCCACTATTTTCTCCCGCCACCGTCGGGATTGCCCAAAACCAAATTTATTGGTTAGAAAGGTGGTTTAGTTATCCGCATCAGCCAGTCGAGGGTCATCTTCCGGATTGATATATTCGATACCCCATGGGCCGTTACCGTGCAGCTGGATTACCGTTCTCTCCTCTACATGGCCAAACATCGGTTCGCCCGGAGGCATAATGGCGAGACCACCAACAGGAAGTTTTCGGGTTTCTTCGGGGTTGTACTCCTTACCATGTGCAAAGTAGAGGGTGCCTTCAAGGACGGTCACCCGTTCATACTCCGGATGGATATGAGGTTTGATTATATATCCCGGCTCAAGAGTCAGTCTGAATGTAAAGGGTTCTTCCTTTGATAAATCGCCTTCAATAAATGCAATTGAAGCACCCTCACCCATGGATGCAATTGGTCCCCATTCGAGTTCCTCTGGTGTGAGCATTAAATGGTTATCGTGCCACTCCTGGGCAAATACAGAATTGCAGAAAAAAATAAGCAACAGTGTGGTAAGTAAACCAATCAGTTTTATACATTTTCTCATCATTTCCTTCGTTTCTTAAAAGTTGTTGTATATATGAAATATATCCGATATAAAGTGTTTAAAAAACATATTAAGTTGTACATTTTATATAAAATAAATTTTAAAAAACATCAAATTACTTGAATGGGGCTTGAGAATTTCAGGCAAAAAAAAACCCGGTGATAAACAGACCGGGTTCTTTAATTCTTTTATTTCTTAAATCAACAGGCTGAGTTCACGAAATTTGTGTAACAGCGCCTGCCATCTTCATCTTCAATCCAGCCGGAATTGGTACTTTCGTTCCAGTAAGCCTTTATCTCTTCTGATCCCTGTTGTGAAGTCAGATTATTTTCAGCACCGTTTTTTTTGTAGTTAATAGTCGGCAAACCATTATTATTGTTGCCAGAAACCGTTATGCTATAGACATTTTGTGACTCTATTTGCCATGAATAAACCATAGCCGGATTATTGGGTGAACTTTCATCATACATTCTCCACTCACCCGACCTGTTATCAGTTGCAGTAAAGCCACGAAGCACCGGTATTGTTGTTGATGTGCCTGTTTCCTGCAGATTCATTTCCCAGTTTACTCCGTTATTTGCGGGGTTTCCGATAATGTTGATCGATCCACCGCCGCCTTCTACACCGGATGGTATCGTAAAAGACCAATTACACGAGTTGCCATTTACTGTGGGATTGATGCCGAGTGACTGTATAAACATCAAGTAAGTCGATCCAATTCCTAAAGGACCCATGGTTGACATAAGTGAGGTTGCAACGGTTGCTATTGACTGAACCTCCAGATAGTTGGTGTACTGCTCTTCAAACGGGATGTCTTGATTCTGAAAATAGGTGTTTTCAAACATGACGGGGGCAAGCTCGGATGGCAACGAAATGTTGCAGCTGTCAGCAACTGAAGAAGAACTGTCTGAACAGCCTGTTGTAAGCAATAATAAAAGAAAGATGGTTATTGCTATTAAATAATTGGTTTTTATATCCATGAAGTACTTTAGTAATTATTGATTTGGGATGTTTATAAATAGATTGTCTATTTATATGCAAGTGCAAATATAGAACAATTTCAGATGTCATTATAAATTATATTTATAAATAAATTATAAAATTATAATTTCTATCATTATGGGGTTATTTGTGCTATTTTTTTGTCTATTTTAGAAAATAAAATGCAGAAATTAGTAAGCCTGCATTTTTTAGTACGCCATAGAAAGCCTCAGATCTTAAGCAGGAAAGAGTAAAGTAAAATTCACCTGGGAATTTTTTTCCACCCAGTTTCACTCAAAGGGATCATTTTGAGCAGATGGTTGTCAAATTCAAGCCATTATGAGACAAATTTTACTACGTTGCAGGAATTAATCCCCAACACTCAGATGTACAGGAAGAAAATGAACTGTTATTTTTATAAATCACATCAATCGATATATTGATCTGGCCAGAGAAACATGATTGAATGTTTACTTGCTACGCTATTTGATTTTTCAACTGTGCTGAAGGTTACATCCGGAATATTAATTTGTAATCCATCAAAAATCGACTTTAAGAATAATTCAAACATTACATTCCTGTTGCTGCTTTTTAGTTTGATTTGTTACTCAAACCAATGAATAAAGAACATTAGCCACCAATATTATTCTATCCTGGAACGTTGGTTTTTCAATGATAATCTTTATAAGACCTGAAGTACAAAAAAGTCAGAGAGTTAACTTATGGTATTCAACAATATGGAACAGACAGAACTGTGGCAGGTCCGGGGAGCAGTGATTACTGCCTGTAAATTACTATTTATAGAAATAACTTTATGTGGGATTGATATTCATTATAATTAAACCAGTGCATTATTTAGAATAATTTATATAAATATGATAAAGGAAGTAACTGATAAATTTATGGTGAAGAGTAAAACAGGATCTGAAAAATTGCTTGAACGAAGGCGGGCAGTTGTTGCAAATGGAGTAGGTATTTTCAATACGGCTACTGTAGCATCGGCCAGTGGTTCTACCATTACCGATGTGGACGGTAAAGAGCTGATCGATTTTGCAGGAGGCATCGGTGTAGTGAATGCGGGCCACTGCCCGGAGCCCGTTGTCCGAGCCATTCAGGAACAGGCTGCGAAATATATCCACACAAGTTTTAATGTGGTAACCTACGAACCCTACCTGGAACTCTGTGAAAAACTGATTGAAATACTGCCGCACGGTTCCGCGACCAAGGCGATGCTGGTAAGTACCGGTGCTGAAGCTGTGGAGAATGCGATTAAAATTGCTCGCCAGGCTACCAAAAGGCAGGCAGTTCTATGTTATACCGGAGCGTTTCACGGGCGTACAATGATGGCCATGACATTAACCAGCAAAATCGACTATAAACTGAACTGCGGTCCGTTTGCACCCGAAGTGTACCGACTCCCATTCCCAAATTTTTACCGCTATAACCAAAATGGAGACATGGATGAATTTGTAAACTGGGAGTTAAAACGCCTGCATGAAAGTTCGCGAAATGTGGTAGATCCAAACAACCTGGCTGCCATTATTATCGAACCCGTTCAGGGTGAAGGAGGAATTAACCCAGCTCCTGCAAAGTATCTGGCAGGCCTTCGTAAGTTCTGTGACGCGTATGGAATCATGCTGATTTTTGATGAGGTTCAAAGCGGATTTGGACGAACCGGTAACTGGGCCAGCTGGCAGGAGTACGGCATCACTCCTGATATCTCTACATATGCAAAATCTTTGGGGTCAGGAATGCCTGTTGCAGCTATACTGGGAAGAGCAGAGGTGATGGACGCAGCAGCACCGGGAACCATCGGTGGAACCTATATCGGCAACCCGGTTTGTTGCGCAGCCGCCATTGCCACCATCGAGTATATGAAGGAGATAGACCTCAACAAGCGAGGTAAGGAAGTGGGCAAGATCACGCGAGACCGCCTGGAAAAACTGAAGGAGAAATGCCCTCAAATTGGAGATGTAAGAGGGCTTGGAGCCTTTCTTGCCGTTGAATTTGTGAAAGATGGCGATCCGCGCCAGCCCGACGGAGATCTTTGCACTAAAATCGTGAAAGATTGTGCCGACCGGGGTCTGATTTTATTAAGTGCCGGAACACATAAAAATGTGATCCGAGTGCTTTCTCCACTGGTTATAACAGATGATCAGCTCAACCAGGGACTCGATATCCTGGAAGATGTAATCCTTAATACCTGCGGGGTAAAATAATGAAACCTTTTGCTATAGCCGGTATCCAGATGAATGTTTCCGCAACTCACTCGAATGTGGAGATGATGAAGGTGAAGATGGATATACTCATGAATATCTATCCATGGGTGCAGATGGTCGTGTTTAGTGAACTGTGTGCCTACGGGCCGCTAATACACACCGCTCAGGAATTAGAAGGACCATTTGAGCTTGAGATGAAGAAGATGGCGAAAAAGCATGGTATCTGGCTGCTCCCGGGGTCGATTTTTGAAAGCAGAGACGACGAAGTTTACAATACAGCCTCAGTATACAATCCGGACGGAGAAGTTGTAGCCCGATATAGTAAAATGTTCCCATTCTACCCTTATGAGGCGGGAGTAACTCCGGGCACCGATTTTTGTGTATTTGATGTTCCTGACGTCGGGAGGTTCGGGGTCTCTATCTGTTATGATATGTGGTTCCCTGAAACCATCCGCACGCTGGCAGTAATGGGTGCTGAAGTGATTCTTCATCCGACCCTTACCGGTACCATAGACAGGGATATCGAACTTTCAATTGCACGTGCATCTGCGGCAACCAACCAGTGTTACTTTTTTGACATCAACGGGCTCGGATCGGGCGGTAATGGACGATCTATTATCTGCGGGCCAGATGGCCGAGTTCATTACCAGGCCGGATCAATTGAAGAACTCATGCCTATTGAAATAAACATGGAAAAGGTAAAACGAAGCCGTGAGCTGGGCATAATGCGATTAGGGCAACCGCTTAAAAGCTTTCGCGATCATATCGGAGATTTTACGATCTATCAAAATGGTAAAAAACATGAATACCTGGAATCTTTAGGGCCTCTTAAAAAACCTGCAAGAGTAAATGAACTTAAAGATCTTAAAATGCAGGAAAAGAGCCTGAAAACGGAGGGTAGTACAATAGAATATAAACGGCCTTCAGAGTAAGAAGTTTTACATCTGCCTGTTTTTGCCTTAATACCTGAAGAATGCAGGTGCAAACTAAGTCGGTCATTATATATGATGTTCGCAGAAAAGGTTCCATATTCCTGAATTACTTATGCTTGGAAACTAAATCTATGTTAATTATGCTATATATAGGTACAGGGTAGTTTAAATAGGAAAAGCACAGCTACAGATTCTGCTTTTATTGTAATGGATTGCTGTAATATTTATTAATTTTAAAAAGAGAATAATGACAGGCAGCACACAAAAAAGTACTCCTCATTTCAATGTGGCTCAGCTCAGGATTGATTTATGGAACCGGCTGAGGGCAGCAGTCCAGTCCATTAACCCCAATAGCAGCGATCTTTCCGAAAACAGAGACCCTAAAGGTGAAGCCCTTCACCTGCTCAAAAATCTGATGGCTGTCGAGAGTTATTATGCGTTTCCCGGTAAAAACAGATTAATAAGAATTGAAAAGGCACTGCAAAGAGAAGAGTATTCTGCTGCTTATGGGAAAATAGTTGAGCTAGTTCGTCAACTGGTTAGTGACTCATACCGAAGCAAACCTTTTATTAATAATGATTATGAACAAGAAGACCGTGATAGTGAATCGGGTAACCAATCATCCGGAGGCCCCAGAAAGAATTACTTTGAAGTACTTTTTGTAGACAATTTATCTAAAAAGGAAGAGGATGCACTCAGGAACAAAACGAGTGAACTCAGTGATGATGATGAACATTTGGTTTACGATATCACGGTTCAGCGGTCGTTTCAGGATGCACTCATTGCTTTACTTGTTAACTACAACATTCAGTCGGTCGTTGTACGTTACGCTCCGCCGTATTACTCAGAAAATATAAGTGAACTTCTCAGGCCATTTTTGGGGCAGATACTCGAGCAGGATTACTCATCATACTCTGAAGAGGAGCTGGGTCCATTACTTGGGAAAATCATCAAACAGTTCCGGCCGGAGCTGGATGTCTACTATGTGACAGACACAGCCATTCAAAGCCTGAAAGATTCAACCATTAAGAATTTCAGGAGAATCTTTTATCGGAAAGATGATATCCAGGAACTGCACCTTGCCATTCTCCGGGGCATCAGGGAGAGATATAAAACTCCATTTTATACAGCCCTGAAAGAGTACAGTAAAAAGCCGGTCGGTGTATTTCATGCCATGCCGATTTCCAGGGGAAATTCTGTGTTCAAATCACGCTGGATCAGAGATTTCGGAGATTTTTACGGCCGTAACATCTGCCTGGCCGAAACCTCATCAACCTCCGGCGGACTCGATTCACTTCTGCAGCCCACCAGTTCATTGAAGGAAGCACAACAGATGGCGGCAAAAGCCTATGGTTCCAGGGAGACCTTTTTTGTTACCAACGGAACCTCTACATCAAACAAGATTGTGCAGCAAGCCCTTGTTGAACCGGGCGATCTGGTTTTAATTGACAGAGATTGCCATAAATCGCATCACTACGGACTGGTACTGGCCGGGGCACTTCCAGTCTACCTCGATTCTTATCCCATCGAAAAATACAGTATGTATGGTGCTGTTCCGCTTCATGAAATCAAAGAAACGCTGCTCGATCTCAAAAAAGCCGGACGGCTTCATAAGGTTAAGATGCTGCTGCTGACCAACTGCACCTTCGACGGACTTGTGTACAATGTGGAGAGAGTGATGGAAGAAATACTGGCCATAAAACCGGATATGATATTTTTATGGGATGAAGCATGGTTCGCTTTTGCCGGCTTCACGTACACCTATAAGCAGAGAACAGGAATGTTTAATGCAAACAGACTTTATCAAAAATATCGAACCGAATCATACAGAAGTAAATACAAGGCACATATCGAATCACTTGGCAAGGATGATGTTCCGCTCATGCCCGATCCCGATGAAGTAAAGATTCGCGTTTATGCAACACAGAGCACGCATAAAACACTGACCAGCTTTCGCCAGGGCTCTATGATTCATATCTGGGATGAAGAGTTCGGACGGTTGGCCTCTGACAGCTTCCAGGAAGCCTATATGACGCACACCTCGACTTCACCTAACTACCAAATCCTCGCTTCACTCGATGCCGGCAGGAGGCAGGTACAGTTTGAAGGGTATGAACTTGGAGAGAAAAGCCTTGAACTTGCGATGTCGATCCGGGCCAAAATTCATGACCATCCGCTTCTGCACAAATATTTCCGTGTGCTTACGGTTAAGGACTTTATTCCTGATGGACATCGCCCATCAGGCCTTGATGAATACTACACAGACCAGGGAGGATGGAACCGGATGGAGGATGCATGGGAGCACGATGAATTTGTTCTGGATCCAACCAAGATAACGCTTGCAGTCGGAATGTCTGGCATCGACGGTGATACTTTTAAAAACAAATACCTGATGGATGTTTACAATATCCAGATCAATAAGACATCGCGTAACTCCATACTGTTTATGACAAGTATCGGAACCACGCGGGGAAGTGTTGCCTACCTGATAAATACCTTGTTGGATATCGCCGGCAAACTGGAAGAAGAACATCGATCTCTGAATACGAAGGAAAAGGAAATTGTGGAAAAAAGAGTCAAGTCGCTGATGGAGGATGTGCCTCCACTTCCCGATTTCAGCCATTTTCATGCCTCATTCCAGGCGGTGCCGGGAGTTCCCGGGGGGGATATCCGGCAGGCCTATTTCCTGGCATACAAGCAGGAAAATTGTGAGTACATCCCTCTTGAGCAATGCCTCGATGTAATGGAAAACGGCCGCAAACTTGTGTCCACTACTTTTGTGATTCCTTATCCTCCGGGCTTCCCGGTGTTGGTGCCGGGTCAGGTTATCAGTAAAGAGATCATCCGGTTTCTGCTGGCACTCGATGTAAAAGAAATACATGGTTACCGGCCTGAACTGGGTCTTAAAGTTTTTAAAGAAGAAGCACTTAACAGAAAAAAAACCAATTCGGCTGAAGCTGAATTACAAACAGCCGAAAAAAAGAATTAACTAATGTGAGTTCGATATATGAATTTGGATTAAGAGTTTCCCCTCCTTGAAAAGGAGAGGATTTTTCAACATTAATTTCAAAATTTAACCCCGCTCCGAAGGGATCCCTTCAGGAAACTCATGATAACCAATCACTTAATTTAAAAAATAAAAGCACCATGGCTAAAAAGACGAACGAAGTGAAACCACTAAAGGGACTTTCTGACATCCGCCGATATTTTCACCGTAATGAAGAGCCGATCTACTTTATCAGTGCTACCAATTTCAATCTGCTGGGGGCCGATGAGTGGATTAAAGGCTTCAAGTTTATTTGCTATATAGAGTGCTTTAACGGATTGCATCCCAATGTTTTCTCCCCAAAGGAAGAGCTGCCACACGAGGAATTTGAAAGTATTGAAGATATCAACAATTACCTGCTGCAGCATCCTGAAGTAGAGGATTACATAAAATCCCGTAAAAAGAATGGTAAAGCGGGGAAGGCGATGTTCCTGATGTTTGATGAAAAGACGGAAAAACTTGCCAGGAAACTGGGCCTTGAAATCTGTTTCCCTTCTGCTAAAATGCGCACATCGATGGATAATAAGGTAAACACAAACCGTATTGCTGAAAAAGCCGGGGTTGCTTGTGTGCCGTATGTACTTTCAAATGTGAAGGATTATGATCACCTTCGCAAAATATCCAGGAAACTGGGTGATGAACTTGTCATTCAAACACCATTTGGAGATTCAGGCCACACCACATTCTTTATTTCCAACAAGGAAGAATTTGAAAATCATGAAGAGGAGATCGTTAAAGAGAAGGAAGTAAAGATTATGAAGCGTATCAATTGCCGTGGGTCGGCAATTGAGGCGTGTGTAACCCGGCATGGAACCATCGTTGCACCATTGATGACCGAGCTGGTCGGTTTCCCTGAACTGACACCATACAAAGGCGGCTGGTGCGGAAATGAAATTTACGCTGATGCATTTACACCGGAGATCCGCCGGAAAGCACGTAAGTATACCCAACTGTTTGGCGATCAGCTTCGAAAGGAGGGGTACAATGGATATTTTGAACTCGATTTTCTGATCGATCAGGATAATGGCGAAGTCTATCTCGGGGAGCTGAATCCGAGGGTAACCGGTGCAAGTTCTATCACCAATCACGCCGTATTTGCCCTGGCAGATGCTCCGTTGTTTCTTTTTCATCTGATGGAGTGGGCGGATGTACCGTACGACTTGAGTGTGAAAGCGATTAACGATCGCTGGGCGCGTCCTGAAAATATCGATACCTGGAGCCAGCTCGTCATTAAACATACTAAGGACAGTATTGAATACATAACAAAGGCCCCACCCACAGGAATCTGGAAGAAGTTTAAAGACGGCAGTATTGAATTTGACAGAATGGACTCCCACAGGCGAGCCGTTGAATCGGAAAAAGAGGCTTTCTTTCTGCGCATTGCCAGGGAAGGGGGATATCTTTATGAAGGTGCCGACATGGGGATTTTAGTAATGAGAGGCAGGTTAATGACGGATGATTTTAAACTGACCAACCGTGCCAGGGAGTGGATAAAGGCAATTCAGGATCATTACATTACTGAAATCCCTCAAAACGAGGAACTGGCCGAAGAGGTAACCGAAATGGCCGGTTTCAAATTGATGTAAGTATCAAGAACTACATGTTCGCCAGGTTAAAATCACGGCGGACTATTTAAAAACTGTAACCAATGATTATTCAAATAAACAGTATTCAAGAGGAGAATCCGGGTAAATAATGGGGAAAGGGTTTTAAAAAAACCTGGCCCTCCTATCGTGACTGGTATCTTCAGGGAGGTGTTACGTCGCGACCGGATTACAATACATGCAGTGCAGCAATTAATGAACATATGCCTGAGCTTGTTTCTCTTTATGGGGAAGTTTGCAAACTTGCCGGCGGCGGTGATCTCACCTCACGGTATCTTTCGATGTGGAATCCTCCTGCGTTTATGAGCGGCTGCACACAAGTTGCCTGGATAAAAGAGACACCGGCTCTGATCCGGAATTACGACCACTATCCCAAATGGTTTGAGGGTGTTATGTTAAAAAGTAACTGGCTTCGGCCAGTTATAGGCATCAGTGATTGTAACTGGGGCCTGCTGGACGGGATGAACAGCAGTGGTCTTTGTGCCTCTCTCAATTTTGGCGGGCGCAATGTCGTAGGTGAGGGATTCGGTATTCCGCTGGTGATCCGTTACCTGCTCGAAACTTGTGAAAATGTAGAAGAGGCAGTCAAATCCCTTAAGCGAATACCTGTTCACATGGCTTACAATGTGATGCTGATGGATCGTGAAGGAAACTATGCAACTCTCTTTTTAGGTCCAGACAGGCCAGCGACACTGGTTAATAAACAAGCCTGTACCAATCACCAGGGAGATATAGAGTGGCCGGAATATGCTTTTGAAACACAGACTATTGAGCGGGAAAGAGCAGTAGAAAACTATCTGAAGGATAAGAAGTTAGATTTGAACTCTCTGTGTGAAAAATTTTTACAACCGCCGCTGCACCAGTTTGGCAAAAAAAAATCGTTCGGGACACTCTACAGCGCAGCCTGGTTTCCCGAAACGGGCAAAGTCAAACTTTTCTGGAAAGGGAAGGAGCTGAATCAATCCTTCAGCAAGTTCACTGAAAAACAGATCACCGTTCAAATCACCAATCAACCTGAATCTTTGATATATTGAGGGGATTTCGGAGACCTGTCGCCTTTTTGATAAAGAAGTTCACGTTCAACTGTTTTTAACGTCTATTAAAAAATTTCAAACATATAAAAACAAACATCACCCATGAAGTTCAAAAGCATCAATCCCCACAACGGAAAAGAGATAGCCACATATAAAGAGCATACTGAAAAGGAGGTAAATAATATCCTTGAGAAATCGAGGGTTGCGTTTGAATCCTGGCGGGAGGTTCCGCTTAATGTGCGGTGTGAGCTGCTGGTAAATGCAGGTGGTGTACTCAGAAACAATATTGAAAAATATGCGAAGACGATGACCCTTGAGATGGGAAAACCGATAAATGAGGCCAGGGGAGAGATTAATAAGTGCGCCTGGGTTTGCGATTTTTATGCTGAAAATGCAGAGCGTTTCCTGGCCGATGAAATCATTGAGACGGACGCTTCAGAGAGCTTTGTGAGTCACGATCCAATTGGAACAGTACTGGCCATCATGCCTTGGAACTTCCCGTATTGGCAGGTATTCCGATTTGCCGCACCAACACTTGCAGCGGGAAATACCGGTCTGTTGAAGCACGCTTCCAATGTTTTTGGATGTGCAACTCATATTGAAGAGATTTTCCTGGAAGCTGGTTTTCCGGATGGAGTTTTTCAAAACCTGTTCATCCATCACGACAAAACCGAAAAAATCATTGCAAACGATATCGTAAAAGCGGTAACACTCACCGGCAGCGAACGAGCAGGCAAATCTGTTGGGGCACTTGCCGGTAAATACCTCAAGAAATCGGTGCTGGAACTCGGTGGCAACAACGCCTTTATCGTGCTGGAGGATGCCGATATGGATCAGGCCGTAAAAACCGGAATTACAGCCCGGATGATGAACAGCGGCCAGAGCTGTATTGCGGCCAAACGTTTCATCCTTGTTGGGGATGCATATGAAAAATTTCTCCCGGCTTTTATAGAGGGCGTAAAATCAATCAAGAGAGGAGAGCCTACGGACGAAGCGACGGAGATAGGCCCGCTTGCGCGAAAAGACCTGGCGGATGAACTGCATAAGCAGGTTGAGAAATCAGTTGAAAAAGGGGCGAAAATTGAAGCAGGAGGCAAACAGGATGGAGCATTTTACGAACCCACTGTTCTGACCGGGGTAAAGCCGGGAATGCCTGCATTTGATGAGGAGACTTTCGGTCCCATCGCTGCCATCATCCGTGCAAAAGATGTGGATGAGGCATTTGAACTTGCTGCTGATTCTAATTATGGCCTGGGTGTTACTTTGTTCACCGCTGATATAGAGGAGGCCCGGCGGCATATAAACAGAGCACCGGATGGTGCCTTTTTTGTTAACGAACTTGTTAAGTCGGATCCCCGGCTTCCCTTTGGCGGAACAAAAAAATCGGGATATGGCCGTGAGCTTTCTAGGGAAGGAATACTGGAATTCGTGAACAAAAAAACGGTGTATGTGAAATAGATTAATTGCCTTAACAGATTATCGATTAATGCAGCAGAGCTAATTTACCGGATGAATAGGTATTGTTACAGTAAAAGTGCTCCCTTTACCGGGCTCGCTTTGCACTTGAATGGTACCCCCGAGTATCTCTGCAAAATCTAAACAGAGGTCCAAGCCTAGTCCGGAACCTTTTTCTCCATTAGTTCCGGAGGTTGTATAAGTAATTTTTTTGTTTAAAACTTTTTCAATCGCTTTATTTTCAATTCCAACTCCCTCATCAATAACTGAGATTTTCACTTCATCATCCAATATCTCAGATTGAACAATAACTTCATCACCTGGATTGGAAAATTTTAACGCATTAGTAATAAGGTTTCTCAGAATTGTATTTGTCATATTGGCATCTGCATAGACAAAAGCTGCAGCCTGAACCTGGTTTTTCAAATTTATTCCCTTGTTCTCAGCATATGATCTTACCATGTCAAATATTGATTCCGTAAGATTGGCAAGATAAATTTTTTCAATATCGATAGTTATTTCTTGGAATTGATTCCTCGACCAAACAAGAAGATTCTCCATTAATTCGAACGTGTTTTTTGAACTGGTGCTTAAAATTTGCAGGTATTCAAAAATTTCGTCCTTTGAGAGGTTTTGATAATCATTCATGAGTATATCATAAACTCCTTTTGTTCCACCAACGGCGTTTCTGAGATCGTGAGATATTACAGAAAAAAGTTTGTCTTTTTGTCTGTTTAATTCTTTCAGCTCCTCATTTTTACCGGCAAGATCATCCTCTGTTTTTTTTTGCTTAGTAATATCCATAAATGTACTCACCACTCCGTCTCGATATTTTGCAATCTTGCTATGATACCAGAATACTTCTCCCTTTTCATTCTTATGCTGATATTGAAATTCAACAGGATTTTCTGTTTCCACAACACTTCTGAACTTCTCCATCGTTATTTCTTTGGCACTATCTTCCACAATCGAACTTATCTTTTGTCCAACAAGCTCTTTTTCTGTCGCACCGGTTAAAATTTCAACCGATTTACTTGCATGTGTAATCTCAAATTCGATGATTCTATCTTCAGAATCCCTGACTGCCTGAAGTACTAAAATTCCACCTGGTGAATTGTTAAGTATCCCGCGAAGAAGCAGCTCCTGATTTTTTCGAGCTGTAATATTTCTTACTGCACCGAGGTATCTGGGCTCTTCACCGATATCAATTTTTGATAAAACAGCATTATACCATTGCTTTTCGCCTTTAACTTCAATGCTGTAATCAAACATGTACTTGTGTTTCCCTTGATCTATTTCCAGAAAAGCTCGTTTGATTTTTTTACTAACCTGTTGTGGTAAAACATCCTCGAAATGGTTTCCTAAAAATGCTTCCTTGGGAAGAATTAATTCATCCTCATGATTCGACGTAATGTAATCTTCAATTATTCCATCAGAAGTGAATACGAAGAGAAGATCGTGAAAGGCGTTTAAGATTGATTTTAAATAATCAGTCATAGTAGTCCAAGTTCATGAAACCTGCTTCTATAATATAATTTAACTTTTTAAGTATTACGTCATATTGTGATCAGATAATTTGAAGGTGTGTACTTCCCGTTTACTTCGAATTCGGGTAATTGTACGGCGTTTGTCCAGCCGGGCGACAAATATTGAGATAATTCAAAAATATCGACCTGGTGTACCCTGTATTTCTTGCCAGGATATTTGGTTGTGGGCAAGGAGTCTTGGAAGTGCTGGCTAAAAACATGCTGAAACTGGTAGACGATAAATTAAAATACGCATCAATGACATTTTTTTAGTATCCTTTGTGAATATTATATCAGATACAGCAACCCCATCTTAAAAATTTACATCGATATCCCGTGATTCGAAAACTATCTGCGATTCTATTACTGGTCGTTATAACCGGATTATACCTGGCCTTTACCAATGTGAAACCGGAGCCTGAAGTTTACGAGCCTGAAGCTGATGAGTGGGTGATGGATCATTCTCTGGCACTCTACCTGGAGGAATTTGCAAAAAAATTTGAAGAAGGAATGAACGATGAAGAAATCCCCGGCGGGGCAGTTGTCATCGTAAAAGAGGGGCGGGTTCTGTTTAAAAAAGGATTTGGTGTAAAAGAGAGAGGGAAACCCGATGAAGTGGATGAACATACCGTATTCAGATTGGGTAGTTTGTCGAAAGGCTTTACTTCGGTTCTGGCGGGAGTACTGGCAGAAGAAGGTGCCGTAAGCTGGGATCATCCGATAACCCATAATTTGAATGAATTCAGGCTGAATGATCCGGAGCAAACCGATCTGGTTCAGGTCAGGCATTTACTGTCTCATACCACCGGGCTGCCTCGCCATGCGTACACGAATTTAGTGGAAGACGGACTCACTCTGGACCAGATTATCCCCCGATTTGAATCAGTACCCCTGGTCTCAAGAGTTGGTACTCAGCATTCCTATCAGAATGCAGCCTATTCACTGATAGAAAAAGTTCTGGAAGCGCAGACAAACACCCATTTTAGCGAACTGCTGTATAGAAGGCTTTTAGAACCGTTAGAAATGTATAATTCCTCGTCAGATTATTACAGCATGATTTATTCTGAAAATAAAGCTTCGCCGCATCTGCACGCATCAAGTACACGGGGGCGTGTTCCCGTTCCAATTACAAAAAGATATTACAATGCAGTTTCTTCCGGTGGGGTCAATTCTACCGCTTCAGATATGGGTAAATGGCTGCTGTTATTAACAGGCCATTATCCAGATATTATTACTGAAGAGACACTTGCAGAAATTTTTGAACCGATCGCGACCATCCGCAACCGGCGATACAGCCGGCATTGGGATAGGGTGAACGAGTCGCATTATGGATTGGGCTGGAGAGTGCTTGATAATCATGGCCAGAAAATCGTTTACCACGGTGGATATGTAAACGGATTCCGCAGTGAGATCGCTTTTTCCCCGGAAGACGGGATCGGAATCAGTATTCTCATGAATACAAATTCCAGCTATCCGCAAACTGTGATCCCGGACTTCTTTAACCACTTTAAATCAACTCCTCCGATCGTTATTTCAGAGTGATCTATAGCGGCTCGGTATTTTTGTCGTTGTTTCAGCCGGGGGATGTTTCTGATGGCCAACATCCCGAAAAGTGACCTCTGGTTCAAAGTACCACTGTTTTGTGTGTTGAGGATCAAGAGTATTCCCCGCTTTTGTAGGATTTACATTTGTGCTGATCTCTGCCTCCGTTGCTCATGGTGTATCCGGCGCCGCTGTATTTGCTACAACAGCATTTTACCATTCCTGGGAGTACAGGGTGTATCCAGCATTTCGTATTTAAAGATTCAAAGTAAGTCATAGTCAGGAGGAAATATAATGTGCGTGTAATGAAAAATGACTACCTCGCATAGAACCCTTATTATGGGTGATAAAAAAAAAATTACTAATGGAAAATATCGTATCGACAAAAGTATAAAAATATAATTGTGTTGTCTGATATACTTATAAAAATTGCAAAATAATACCAATGCATAAATAATTGATGTTTATATAAATATATTTAAGATATATATTTACAATATTATGAGGGCGATGATTTGATTATTTTAAAAGTACAATTATAGAACTATTTGACTACTATTTACTAGTTTATACCGATATTTAAGGTAAAAATATATAAATACATTATATTATAATATAGGCATCATACATGGAAAATAAACCCTACGACCATGAGACATTTACAATTTCTATGCGTTTTGTTGCTGTCCGCGTATATTTTTCAATCTTGCGGAACAGAATCTACTCCGGTTTATATCCTCACTACCACAGTCAATGGTGAGGGAACCATCATCCCGGCTGGAGGAGAGTACAGTGAAGGGGAAACAGTTACAATTACAGCTTCTCCGGCTGATCATTGGGCATTTAATAACTGGAGTGGAGATGCAAGCGGATCTTCCATCTCGATTGCCATTACCATGGATCGGGATATGAGTCTCGTTGGGAATTTCCAACGAAGAGATTATGCACTTACGGTTACCATTGAAGGGGAGGGCACCGTTGAGCAAAGAGTTATTTCCTCACCAAAGGCTTCAGAATATCCTTATGGAACTATTGTAGAATTAACACCAGTTCCACATTCTGATTGGAAATTTGTTAAGTGGGGCAATGATTTGAGCGG
>JAFIFB010000086.1 GCA_020832285.1 Balneolaceae bacterium | reverse complement strand
TCGTCTACATCAATTTTGGTTACTTCCCACTCATCACCAAAATTCAACAGATGCTTAAATAACTTAGAGATTTCACTCATTGGATTTTTCCTCAAAAGTACTACCTCATCTATTTACCCACAAGGTTTCCAGTAGAACCATATATTTATTAATGATTTACCAGCAAGCTTCTTAATCATGCACCAAACCGAACAGGAATTTCTGAATGAACTCGATAAAAAACTATGGAGTGCGGCCGACAAGCTCCGCAATAACCTCGATGCTGCCGTCTATAAACATGTGGTGTTGGGGCTCATCTTTTTGAAGTATGTATCTGATGCGTTTGAGGAGCGTAGGCAGGAGCTCCGGGAGCAGTTTCAGGACCCCGATCACGACTACTACATTCCACAGGATGATATGAGCGATGAGGAGTACGAAGCGTTCATTGAAGAGGATCTGGAAGTTCGCGACTTCTATGTGGCCAAAAATGTGTTTTGGGTTCCGCCATTGGCACGCTGGGAAGTGCTGAAGGAGAATAACAAACTGGCGGCCGGATCAGTGATAGAACTGCCGGAAGGCGAAACCTACGAATTTAAAAATGTGGCGCGGCTGATTGATGACGCCAACCGGGAGATCGAGAAGGAGAATGCCAACCTGAAGGATATTCTCGACAAGACCTACTCCCAGAAACAGATACCGCAGGAGAAACTGGGAGAGCTGATCGATCTCTTCTCTGATGCCAACTTTACGGCCAAAGAGTACAAAGGTAAAAAGCTGGAGATGAACTCCAAGGATATTCTGGGGCATGTGTATGAATATTTTCTCGGACAGTTTGCATTAGCAGAGGGAAAGAAAGGCGGACAGTACTACACACCGAAAAGCATTGTGAAGCTGATGGTGCAGATGCTAAAACCGTTTGAGGGCCGTGTCTATGACCCGGCTATGGGCTCCGGTGGATTCTTTGTGCAAAGCGAGGAGTTTATTGAGGAGTACGGTGGTAAAATCGGACAGATTTCTGTGTACGGACAGGAGAGCAACCCAACCACCTGGCGCCTTGCGGCCATGAATATGGCTATCCGGGGAATTGATTTTGATTTTGGAAAGCAACCGGCAGACAGTTTTACCAACGACCAGCACCCTGACCTCCGTGCCGATTACGTAATGGCCAATCCGCCGTTTAACGTAAGCGACTGGTGGAGCGAAAAGCTGGCCGATGACCCGCGATGGGCATACGGCACCCCGCCCAAAGGCAACGCCAACTTTGCATGGCTGCAGCACATGCTCTACCACCTCGCGCCCAACGGAAGCCTGGCGCTGCTGCTGGCCAACGGCTCCATGAGTTCACAAACCAGTGGCGAAGGCGAGATCCGCAAAAACCTCCTCGAAGCCGACTTGGTTGAATGTATGGTAGCCCTTCCCGGACAGCTCTTCACCAACACCCAAATCCCCGCCTGCATCTGGTTCCTCACCAAGAACAAAGGCAAAAAAACCTCCCCTCTCGAGAGGGGATTGAGGGGTGTGTCAGATGAGGACTCCGAACTCGCCGACCGCCGCAACAAAGTCCTCTTCATCGACGCCCGCGAAAAAGGCTACATGAAAGACCGCGTCCTCCGCGACTTCAAAGTAGAGGAGATCAAAGAGATCGCCCAAACCCTCACCTATTGGCAGCAGGGAAGCGAAGAGTACGAAGACATCCCCGGCTACTGCAAATCCGCCACGCTGGAAGAGATACAAAAGAACGATTACGTTCTCACGCCCGGCCGCTACGTTGGTGCGCCCGAAGCTGAAGATGACGGTATTCCCTTCCCGGAAAAGATGGAGAAATTGACTGCAAAGTTGAAAATACAATTTGAAGAGAGCGCCGAACTGGAAGGCAAAATTAAAGAGAATTTAGCGGGGTTGGGGTATGATGTGTAAAGAGATTGGGAATTTTTTAACACGTTTTGAAAATATGTTAAGAAAATCGGGATTTGTTAACATGTTTGAGAACCAGACACAGTTTGTGACCGGATAAAACGATTAGACGTATGGAAAAAGAAAAAGAGCTTATAAAATTATTGATTTCACCGCCCGGTGATACGCTTAAGGAACATCTGGATTTCATTGGTATGAAACCGAATGAATTGGCCGAGAAAATGAATGAGTCAGAAGAAAGTATACAAGATTTGATTTGTGGCAAGGAAGTTGTAACTGCCGAAATAGCAGCCAAACTTGAAAGCGTGCTGCATATTCCGGCATCATTTTGGCAAAACCGGGAGAAAGAGTACCGACAACAACTTTTTAATAGCGGGTTTGGGATATGAGCTCTGAGTGGCCTGAATATACCGTTCAACAATTAGTTGATGATAAGATATTAGCTAAGCCAAAAGATGGGAATCATGGCTCAATTCATCCTAAAAGCTCTGACTATGTAGATTCTGGAGTGCCGTTTATTATGGCCACAGATATGATTGACAATGGTGTGGATTTCATGAACTGTAAATTTATAACAGAAGAAATGGCAGCAAGTCTAAGAAAAGGATTTGCAAAAACAGGGGACGTTCTTTTATCCCACAAAGCTACAATTGGCAGGACAAGTATTTTGCAAGACCATCCTTTTTCTACTGTAGTTTTGACTCCTCAGGTGACATATTACCGAGTTTTAGATGAAGAAGTTCTGAATAACAAATACTTACATTATTATTTCAAAAGCGAAGGCTTTCAAAATTTATTCAATTCTTGGGCAGGTGGAGGTTCTACAAGGGCATATTTAGGAATCACTGATCAAAGAAAGTTACCTATTACTGTTCCTCCAATTGATTTACAAAGAGATATTGCGAGAATTCTTGGTGATTTAGACCAAAAAATCCACCTCAATCAACAAACCAACGAAACGCTGGAGGCGATGGCGCAGGCGATCTTCAAGAGCTGGTTTGTGGATTTTGACCCGGTCCGCGCGAAGATGGAAGCCATGTCCGCCGGGCGAGACCCTAACCGGGCAGCTATGGCCGCTATTGCGGGTGTTTCTTTGGAAAATGATTGGTACGAGATTGAAGTGGCATTGGAGCAGAAATTAAGCCGCATGTCCGATAACCAGCGTACCCAGCTCCATAAAACCGCCGAACTCTTCCCGGTTGAACTGGTGGAAAGTGAGATTGGGATGGTGCCGAAGGGGTGGAAGATTGATTCTGTATTCAACCAAGCTAAATACATAAATGGTACAGCATTCAAAGGGAAAGATTTTAGTAAGTTAAAGACCGGACTGCCGGTTATAAAAATTGCTGAGTTAAAATCAGGCATTACAGATCAGACTAAGTTCACAGAAAAGAATGTGGATGTGAAATATCATATTGATAGTGGAGATGTACTTTTCAGTTGGTCGGGAAATCCTGATACATCCATTGACATTTTTATTTGGGAAGGCGGGTCGGGACTTTTGAACCAGCACATTTTTAAAGTTGAAAGTGAATCAAATACCCGAAAGGTTTTCAATTATTACTTTTTGAAGTCGATGTTACCATTTTTCAAGAGAACGGCAGCCAACAAGCAAACGACAGGACTGGGGCACGTAACTCAAAAAGATCTTAAAAGGAAACAAGTTGCTATTCCATCTAAAGAACTCATTAATTGTTTCGCAATAATTGCAGAACCGATTTTTGATAAAGTCTTTTCCAATTTGATGGAAACACAAAATCTTAGCAAACTAAGAGATACACTTTTACCGAAGTTGATTTCGGGGGAGGTTGGAGTTTGAGCCAGAGTTTAGCAGAATTTAGGTAACAAGCGGAAGGTTATTTTTCTTTTTTTGGAGCCTAAACAACATTTAAAGTATCAATCAAAAGGAAAATGACGTCTTGGATTTTTAAATAACTAAGAGTTATGAAGATTGATTATTTAGTTAATAAAAATGGAAATCGGATAGACTTAAATAAGTTTACGGTATTGGTTGGGCCTAACAATGCCGGCAAGTCAAGAACCTTAAGGGATATACACGAACATTTTGTCAAGGGTGGAAATGCCAAGCCAGTCATTATTGAATCACTGGGTACAACAAAACCTCAAAGATTTGATGAAGCACTAAATGATTTAGAATTAAAGGATCATCCAAATGCTGTTGGCCAAAAAATTATTAGAGCTATTGGTCCCAAATTGACAAATATTGAAGAAGTAAGTTTTAGGGTTGAAAGCTTTGAAAGACAGTACATTCAATCAGATGACTATAGTTTTATTTTTGGAAATATTGCAAAGTTCAGGATTACCCACCTTGATGCAGAATCACGATTAAGTGTTGCAAAGAAATCAAGTTCACATAATCCTCATGAAAGTCCACCACAGAATATTTTGCAGGCACTTTTTGGTAAAGGTGAAATAGAATCTGAATTGCAGGAAGCCTTTGTTACAAGCTTCGATACGGAGATAAAGCTCGATTACAGTGGAATGACACAATTGGCGTTAAGAATTGCTGATGAATTTGAAGAAATACCCCAAGACCCAAGAGAAGCATTTCCAATAATAAGCAAATATCAAATTCTTGATGATCAGGGTGATGGATATAAGAGTTTTGCGGGTGTGATTCTAAGTCTTTTATTATCCAAAAATAGAGTTGTTTTACTTGACGAACCTGAAGCTTTCTTACATCCTGCACAAGCAAGGCAATTGGGATATTGGATAGCTGAACATTCGACAGATATTGAAGGTCAGATAATAGTTGCTACTCACAATTCAAACTTTTTATCAGGGATACTTGCTAGTAGTCAGGATGTTGATATTTACAGATTGAATCGAGATAGTGAAAACACTGTATTCAATTTGATGCCGGCCGAGGCAACGGAAAATCTGGCAAAATCCCCATTACTTTCAAGTCAACGAATTTTGGATGCCATTTTTCATACGGGAGTGGTTGTTTGTGAGGCGGATGCAGACCGAGCTGTATATCAAACTGCAGCTACTAAAGAGTTTGGAAATAATGATCTGATTTTTATTCATGCCCACAACAAGCAAACTATTCCAAGAGTAGTAAAACTATTCAAAGATGTTTCCATACCAGTATGTGCAATTGCAGATTTGGACTTGATAAACTCTCCATCACTCATTGAATTAGCTGAACTATGCACTGAGGAAGAAGATTTAGTTTCTGAACTAAAAGAATTTCAGACGAAAGTTAGAGAAGAAATTGAAGGCGCAGAGAACCAAGAAATTCTAAATAAACTAAAGAATGAGATTGAAGAATTTTTAGAACAATTAAAGAAGGATGAGCATGAATTATCGGGTGCAAGGGGAGCACTAAATAGGCTCAGAAAAGATTCATCAGATTGGAAAATTATGAAAGTGGAAGGAATAAAAGCATTTTCCGATGAATTAAATGAAGAAGCGGAGCAAATAATTACTAAACTCAAGATAATTGGAATTTATCTCCCTCATGTTGGTGAATTAGAAGGTTGGATGGATTTGGGAACTCGTCAAAAAAATAAATGGATCGTTAAAGCACTCGAAGAAATTTACGATGGTAATTGTAGCGAAGAGCTCAAAGATTTTGTGGGTGAAGTAATTGGGTTTTTCGAGAAATAAAAAACCGAGTTCAAAATTTAATAGTTTGAACTAGGATTGGTTAGAGCGGTTCCGGAGGAGAGCCTATTGCCGTAATGGCTGGTGTTATTACCGATGCATACAGAATGAGGCCTACTAAGGAGCATTGGGAGGGTTTATTAGCATATTTAAGTGAAGAATTAATCGGAAAAGAGGTTACTGAGATTCATACACCTGAATTTTATAGGGGAAATGGAATTTGGCGAGGAATTGATGGACCACAAAGAACAGCGATTATAGATGTGATTTTTCAATGGTTAGCTGACAGAAAGCACCATGTAATTTTTACAGCTGTTGATACCAATAAATTTGGTGAAGAACACAAGGGAACTGATTTTAGTCGTGATATAGAAAGTTTATGGCAGTTCTTGGCGTTTCATATCACATTGTCTCTGCAAAAGTGTATGCAAGGAGCAAAGAGAGGGGGTACAAAAAGAAAAAAAGAAAGTAAGAATAACTCTCTTCTAAAATTTGACCATCAACACCGGGAGCAAAAAAAATTCACTGAATTATTACTTAATCCACCAGAATGGTCAAGAACATACTATGACAAAGTAAAACATCAAGATAACTTAGCTAAAATAGTTGATATCCCACACTTCGTAGATTCTAAACAAGTTGGAATGATACAATTGGCTGATTTTATAAGTTTTTTTCTGCGAAAATACTTTGAAATTGAAAATGGCTTTGAAGAAGAAAGCTATGATGGAGAGTTAGATAAGCTGAGAGGATGGTATGAACTAATTGAATCTCGATGTATCTGTTTGAGCAATACTTTTCCAAAAAGGGGGCGATGTGAAACAGCTGAATATTTTTACAATTTTATTCCCGAAAGTTTAAAGTAGAAATTAAATGCCAACAGAACCCGCATATGAGTTTGTACCACGACATCTGAAGAAAGAAGAGCCGGAAGTCTTTGAACTGTTAACAAAATTCTCTGAAGTCCTTGAGGAAGCAGTCAATTTTGGGTCACAAGTCTTTAAATGGTGCAATGAGTCTCTGGAAGGAAATGCTGATAAAGAAGTCCCATTAATCTTGTTGTTCAGGCATGTTTTAGAGTTGTTGGATGCGGTATCCATTCTAATAAAAGAATCATCTGCAGAGCCGTGTAAATTACAATTGCGTTCGTTGTTTGAAGCTTTGTTGAGTATCAATTATTTATTAGAAAAAGATCGGAAGGAAAGAGCGTATGCGTTTTTGGTTTGTCATGCATTTAGAGAGATTAAGACATACAAAAAATTCGATCCGAATACACAACAAGGGAAACAATTTAGAGGTGTACTAAAAGGGTCGATACTTGATGACCTTGATTTTGGTCGGCGATATGATTTGGAAAAAATGGCTAATTGGAAAAAAGAACTTTTTAAAAAAGAAGGTTATAAAGAAGCTTACAAGGAGCTGGATACACTCAGGGAAAATGGCCGCAAAAATCCAAACTGGTATGAGTTTTATGACGGTCCCAGAGATCTGGAGCAGTTGGCAATCCATTTAAACAAACGTGAATATTATGAAATTTTCTATCGGTACTGGTCAAATTATGTTCATGCAACGGATATCATCAGCGGTAATCTCGGAAAAAGTGATGAAGGAACATATTTAATGTCAATCCGCCAGCCCTTCGAAGCACAGTCTATTGTGTCGTTATCTTTAACAATGGTTTTGGAAGTATATAGAATTATGATCAATCACTATGTGCCGTTGAATATGGTGTATTATCAGAATTGGTATCTGGAGAATATGCAGAAGCGTTACAAAGAGCTTTCTGCTCAAAGGCGCATTATTAAAAGGAAAGAATAATTTACAAAGATTGATTTCATATGTTCAGAATAAACAAAGAAAAAAACGTCGTTGAGTCGCTGGAAGAAGTAACCTTTAGTAAACTGGGTTTTCGCGAAAGGGAAAATCTGCAGGAGTGGATCTGCCACAACCCGGAGATGTTTGGAGAGGAGTTGCTCATCATTCAAAAAGAGTTTGATGGTTTTAATGAAACTCGTGAGCGTCTCGACCTGCTCGCCCTCGACAGATAAGGAACAATCAAACAAAATTTAGTACCTTTTTGGCATGGCAAAAGCATCCCAAATATTAAACTTGATAAAGGCCCACTTTTCAGAGAATGAAGAGTCGTTTAAGACGGCTGCGCTTCAGGTTGCTGCCCATGAAGCTAAACTTGGGCATGCCGAAGTAGCTAAGGAGCTGAAAGAGTTGGTTCTGAAGCAGCCTAAAAAGCCGATCCGTCTTCGGTCAGCAGAGAAAAGGCAACTTTCCGACCTTGTCTTTGAGCGAAGTCCAAAACACCGATTATCCGAACTGGTTGTTGACGAGAGCCTGCAAACTAAGATTAAGAGAATCATTTCCGAGTACCACAGAAAGGACGAGTTTATTGACTTTGGGCTTCGTAACAGAAAGAAGATCCTACTCTCAGGGCCTCCTGGTACAGGGAAGACACTGACGGCTTCGATTATTTCAAACGAACTGAACTTACCGCTTTATGTAGTTATGATGGATCGGCTAATCACCCGATATCTGGGTGAAACCAGTGCCAAATTGCGCCAGGTTTTTGATCTGATACGGGAGGAACGAGGTGTTTATCTTTTCGATGAATTTGATGCGATTGGGGCGCAACGCGGACGCGATCATGAAGTGGGAGAAATGCGGAGAGTACTTAATTCTTTCTTACAGTTTATCGAAGAGGACGAATCGGACAGCTTGATTATCGCGGCAACAAATACGGTGGAGATTCTGGATCAGGCACTATTCCGGAGATTTGATGATGTGCTTACCTACCGGAAACCTGATTTTGAACAGGCGAAAAAACTTATTCTGCAGAGACTAACTCATTTTGATAATAAATTAGATCTGTCAGCTCTAAAAGAGGATCTACAAGGACTAAGCCACGCAGATATTGCAATGGCTTGTGACAACGCCGTGAAGCAGTGCATACTGGAAGGGGTACAAACGATATCATCTGAACATCTCAAATCAGCAATCGAGGAACGGCGGCAGATGTATCAAAACTAACTCATCATGTCAAGAACCAATTTACCGCACATTGTAGTTTCCAACAGGAAAAATACAAAACCGTATCAATCTGTTGGCCGGGGTGGTGGTCAACAGAAGCGCCCATCCATTGATAATAAATCTGCACATATTCAATCAAGGTATATTTTGACTATTGGTCTATCTACTCCAGATGAAGAAGTTGATATATATACACCTGTTAGCGCGCAAAATGAAATGTCGTTTGATATCGAAATAGAAACATGAACGAAACCCAGTTTTAAAAACTCGCTCTCGATTGGTTTGCCGAAAACGGCTGTCAGACGGAAATCAAACCCACAAAAAGGACTGTTTATCTTTCTGCATGAGTTTAGTATTCAAGGGTTCAAGTTTGAATATATTCCCGCAATTTATTTAGGTTTCAGGATTCTAAATCGTCAAATGTCAATGTGAACTGATTCATATAGTTTACTAAATACCCAAAATTATCTGCATTAGGATTCAAGTGGCATCGGTTCAACTTTTTGATAAACTTACTTTTGCTATCAAACTCACTCCAGGAAAGAACGAGATCATGATCAGCCAGGTACATGGAGGCGATCAATCGTCCAATACGACCGTTAGCATCATAAAACGGGTGTACGTTGACAAATTTCTGATAGAAACGAGCCGAATTGTAAAGGGGGTTTTTGGGATTCCTTTTTAAAAACCGGACAGCTTCTAAAATTCCCTCTTTAATATTATCAGGGTGATCTCCTGTAAATTTTGGCTTTCTTCGTTGTGCATGTTGTTGTCCAAAATAGATGTTGCCATCATGTGGGTCATTCTTACTCCGGTACCGCCCTGCAAAAGTGAACAAGCCATCGTAAATAAACTTATGGAAGGCTTGGGGTAATACGGCATAAATAGGACGGCGAATAACTCTTAAAATCCACTTTTTGTGTAATATTTCATGAAACGGAACTTGCTCTAATATATTAAACCGGCTCCAACTCGTACGATAGACCTCTTCCGCCGTCAGGTTTGGATCTGCGGCAAAATCTTTTAGCAGATCATTGGTTGTCTGTAATTCGGCCGGATCAATTTTTAAGCCCATATTCTTTCAGGATTCCCGGCAGTCTTTCTTTTTCTTTTGAAAAACTCTCTAAATAATCATTCAGGCTTGCAAATTCCGGCACATACTCTTTCTCCATATCAAAAGTGAAGGAATAATGACTGGAAGTTTTCGGTGGATAATAGACAGGGCTATGGCCTAATGGAAAATTTTTGGCAAAAACCTGCTGGCTGTAATAAGCAATTAATTCCTCATCAGGAATCACTTCTCCGGTATCTTTGAATTTTTTCCAGGGGGATTCAAAATGAGTCGTTTTGGAGAGTTCAATTGCAGAATAAACTGCATAGCTGTCCATAATGAAATCCAAAAGTGGTTCATTCAAATCAGGAGCCTTTAAAACCGAAACAGGTTTTCTCCCAAAATCTTTGTATTCCTTATAAATTTCAGGCTCTACAGGGCCGTGAGTCCAGGCCTCAAAGGCAGCATCAAATTTCTTACTGCCGGCTACCAATTGCCAGGCATAGCAATAGTAAATCAGCTTTTGAAGCTTCATGGGGCTTACCTCGTTCGGATATTTCGCAGCGATATACTGTGCTAATTGAAATTTATCCATTTCCATACAATTCTCTTTCTGTTAAGTAACGAAAATATAGGTTCTATAATTTTCTGTTGTGAAAAGAATACTTTATATAAGATACTACAAAAAAATATCCCAAAAATTAATTACTGTTTCCGTTACTTTAAGCAAAACAGACGATTAGAAAGAATGAACGAAACCCAACTCGAAAACCTTGCTCTCGAATGGTTTGCCGATAATGGCTGGCAGACGGAGACCGGACCGGAAATTGCGCCCGATAGCGATCGGCCCATGCGTGCCGACTATAAGGACGTTCTGCTCGAAGATCCGCTGAAGTGTGCAATCATGCGCATCAATCCGGGCTTACCAGTTGAGGCTGTGGATGAAGCTGTACATAAACTGAAAACCGTAGATCATCCGATACCCGTTCAACGTAATCGGAGATTTCACAGGTACATGGTGGATGGCATTGAAGTAGAGATACAGGGAGATGAAGATCAGGAATCGGAGCTGATTCGGCTGATCGATTTTTCAGACCCTTCGAAGAATGAGTTTCTTGCTGTGAACCAGTTTACAGTTCTGGGAATCAAACAACCCCGCCGGCCTGACATTGTGCTTTTTATCAATGGTTTGCCGATTGCTGTACTGGAGCTAAAAAATCCGGACAATGAAAACACGGACGTGTGGAGCGCATTTCACCAGGTTCAAACCTATAAAGAAGAGATCGCAGATCTGTTCATCTACAATGTGGCCAATGTAATCAGTGACGGGTACCTGGCCCGAATCGGCTCATTGACTGCCAAAAGTGAATGGTACATGCCATGGAAAGTTGTGGAGCATGAAGACGATCGCCCGGCGTTTGAACTGGAGCTTCAGACCGTTATCAAAGGATTTTTTAAGCCTAAACTGCTGCTCGACTACATCCGCCACTTTGTTATTTTTGAGCAGGCTGGCAAAGCTGGATATCAATCAAGGTGAAATAGAAGAACTCAGCGACCGGGTGGAGGAAATTGTAGAGGAGTATGGCTCGGACTCAGAGCGGGAAAAGGCGAAGAGCCAGTGGTCCACACTTGAAAAGCTGGTGGGTTCGGAGCCGAGACTGAAACAGGAATTGATTGCCGAAGCCGCAAACCATTTACTAAGCCTTGAAGATGGGAAGAAGAGATTCCTGGATACCATTTTATCACTGAACAAAGCCCATTCGCTCTGCAATACGCTGGATGAAGTTCAGGAATTAGAGAAAGAGATTGCGTTTTTTAACTCGATCAAAACGATCATCAACAAATACACCAGTGTAGATCAAAAGCGGCAGGAAACAGAGAAGAACTCCATCCTGAAGCAGTTTCTGGACAACGCACTGGTTGCTGAAGGACTTTCGGTCAGCTATGGAGAAGGAGAGTGAACTGGGGCTGAACAGAGATGAAGTGGCTTTCTACTATGCATTGGCAGAAAATGAGAGTGCTGTCCGGGAGCTTGGGGATGCCATTCTCAAAAAGATAGCCGTTGAGATCACAAAGAAACTTCGCAACTCTACCACAGTTGACTGGCAGAAGCGGGAGAGTGTTCGGGCAAAACTACGCATATTGGTCCGCAGAACCCTTCGCCGTTACAAGTATCCGCCTGATAAGCAGAAAGCTGCTATGGAACTTGTTATGAAACAGGCAGAGGTAATGGCGGATGAGTGGAGCCGGTAAGTTTGATGCATCAGTTATTCAGTATTTTGCACTTTTATGAAGCCTGATAACTTATCACAGTTGTAATACTGGTTTTATTTCTTGAAATAAAGAATTAATTCTATCGACTCATTTCGCTATTAGCAAACTATCACAAATTTCATGGTTTTCAGATCTGCAGTCCCCACGCCTCACCCCACCACCGTCCGCGGAATCGTTGAAGGCAGCCGGGTGAGCACTTCGTAGTTCAGGTTGTTGGTCATCTCTCCGAAGGAGGCCACTGTAATTTCGTCCTCTCCCTGTCTGCCGATCATTACTACTTCGTCACCTTTCTTCACATTCGGGATGTCGGAAACATTGATTGTGATCATATTCATGTTTACCAGGCCTACTACCCCTGCGCGGACGCCATTCACTAACACATAACCGGTGTTGGTCAGATTTCGACCGAAACCGTGAGTATAACCAATGGGCACCGTGGCGATGGTCATATCTTTTCCGGCCAGGTAGACGTTGCCATAGCCAATAAAATCTCCGGTCTCTACTTTTTTGAGGCTCATCACTTCGCTTTTCCAGGTAAGAACCCGTTTCAGCGGGTCTTCTGCTTCTTTCAGTTTTTCGGTTTTGATGTGATGCATGTATGTCTCCATACTGGGCCAGAAACCGTATTGGGCAATACCGATACGTACCATATCGTAGTGTTTGTCAGAATGGGTGAGGAAGGCTGCCGAACTTGAAGCATGAACCACAGGCCTCACCCCAAAGACTTTTGTGGCGAGTTTTACCGCTTTTTGAAGCTGCTCATTTTGTCGCTGTATCCGATAGAAATTAGCAACGGATTCTGCCCCAGCGTAGTGGGTGCAGATTCCTCGTAGTTGAAGATGAGCACTGCTCTTTTTGACGTACTCAAAGATGGCTTTCCATTCAGGTTCATCAAAGCCGGTGCGGTTCATTCCTGTTTCGATTTGAAGATGAATTTTCGCCTGTTTCCCCATTTTTCTGGCTGTTTGGAAAGCAGCTTCAAGCCGCTGATGTTCAAAAAGGTAAAACTCCACACCATTCTCAATGGCCCACTCCATCTCAATATCACGAATCATTCCCATAATCATGACAGTTGTTTCCGGGTTCTGCCCAAACCGGATGACTGCATCCGCTTCATTGGCGCTGAACACCGAAAAGTGATCCATTCCGGCAGCTTCTGCCATCGGCATAAACGAAGAGATCCCGTGTCCATACGCATTTCCCTTGATGACGGAAGAAATCCGAACGCCGTTTCTCGCTTTTTTTTTCAGAAACAGAATATTATGCCGGAGAGCTGAACGGTCTAACTCAATGCAGGAAGGTTGCAGAAAATGGTTTTTCATAAATTTTTTATGATGCATTATTAGAACACCTGAGATTCAATTCCTCAAGTGTTGGGGATTTTTGAAAACAAGCAAAACTAAAGGTGAGAGGGATGATTTCTGATTAGATAAATCAAATCCTCAAACCGCACAAAAAACTACAACGCGGAATAAGATTCAACAATTTCCGAAAAGATTTTAACCCCGGCCGGAATCAGGTCATCATTAAAGTCATATTTTTCAAAATGGAGGTGAGGGTGCTTCTTCCCGGCACCCAGACCGAAAATGGTGATCGGGAACTGCCTGCGGAACTCACCGAAATCTTCACTCCAGGGAAAAGGCCTGTCCATTATCTCGAGGGGAGTATTGATGGATGCTGCTGCCTGCTGAATGATTTTGACGCCTTCATCACTGTTCAGTGTTGCGGCAAACGGTTCAACCCGGCGCTTTTTGATGGTTCCTTTGAATTGTTTAGCGGATTCTTCAATCGTTTCTTCCAGCAGTTGCAGACCTTTTTCTAATCCTTCATCGGTGGCAGATCGAAGAGTGTAACCCATTTTCGCCTCGCCGGGACTAATACCGTAGGCGGGCTCACCCATCCGGATGAATGTGGGCACAGTCTTGTTCAGCGGATCCTTTTCCCGAAATCTGTTCAATTTTTTTTCTGCATTCTGAATCAAGTCAGCCACACAAAAGGCGGGATTGAGTCCCTCTTCGGGATAAGCGGCATGACTGAACCGCCCCTTGATCGTAATTTCCACCCCGGTTGAAGCACACGCAAATGGCCCTTTTTTGATAAAGATTTTGTTTTTTTCGTAACCGGGCAGATTGTGAAGGGCAAAAGCCTGATCTATTTTCAGTTTGGAGAAGCGCGAATCTTCCATCACAAGGGCGGCGCCTTCACCGGTCTCTTCGGCAGGCTGAAAGAGCAGAAGCACATTCAGATTTTTGGGAGGGTTTTTATGAAGATACCTGCCAAGTCCCAGAATTATGGTCATGTGTCCGTCGTGCCCGCAGCCATGCATGATCCCCTTATTTTGGGATTTATGGTCAATTTCACTCTCCTCAGTTACCGCGATGGCGTCAAGTTCGGCTCGAAAGAGAATTGTTTTTTTAGCACGGCTTTCTTTTGCATTAAAAGCAGCCAAAACGCCGGTTCCGCCAAGCCCGGTGATGAGATTGTCGGGTTGAAGCTGATTCAGTTCGTTCGCAATCCGTTCTGCCGTCGAGGTTTCATTACCGGAAAGTTCGGGAAAGCGATGAAGTGTTTTTCGGATGTTGATCAGTTCCTTTGTCATTCAGACAAGGTAAAAAGCGAATAGGTTGATCGCTAAAAGGAATTCAATAAAGATGGTTTTCATGAAGCGAACTAACCATCAGTAAACAAAATGGGAAATTTTAGCTAAGATCGAATATCGCTACGTCGCTAAATCTCATCAATCGCGTATCATTATGATTGAGCGATTGAGAAGATACTCGATACTCGATTTAGCGATTTATGAGCCAAACTCCCCAAGGTGAAAGATGTGTCTTGCTTGTGTCTGTTCGTTTAAGTGGTGATTTTTTGATCGCCGCCTTCAATAAATATCACCCAAAATAATTCTGGGATCAGGATAAAGTTTTTTGGCTTCAGGAAGCTCTTCATCGGAGACCACGCCGGGCATATCGGCTTTGCCGGGATCGTGCCAGCTTAACTGGTAGTGGAGATGAGGCGGCCAGTTGCCGTTTTCGGTTTCATCACCCAGCCAGCCCACAAGGTTGCCCCGTTCCAGGAAATGACCACGGGCAAGGTGTTCAAGAGTGCCAAGAGAGAGATGACCGTACAATGCAAAAATGTTACGCTGATGATTGGTCAGGAAATGTTTCAGCACGACGGTTGCGCCGTAGTTTCCCTCTTCATGATGATTGGCGGTATATGCAACGGTTCCGTCGAGCGGAGAAAACACGGATTCACCGGCTGGCGCCCAGATATCAATACCCATGTGGATATTCCGGCGGTTTTTATACTGCGGAGCCAGGTACATACCGGTTCGTTTTTCGAGGTATCCGCCTACACCCCAGCATCCGTTTTTAATGAATTCTCCCATTTTTTTTGCGTCGTATCCATCAGTGAAGGAGAATACCGTGTACTGCTCCGGCAGATACATGACCGGGTGGGGTGATACAAGCCGCGGCATATCAGTCTGTAACGCGCTTTTCGATGTAATCGGAGCTCATCAGACCGAGGGCGCCCATATATTTTAGTTTAAAGCGGATCATATCTCCTACTTTGTAGCCCTGTTCGTTTGATCCCACATCGAGCACGAGCATATCGGAGCTGGCATCGGTGATTTTAATGTTTTCATCTACCGGCACCAGGTAATTGGGCTGAATATCAAGTACGCCGATATCAATGATGGCACGATAGGAGGTTTTTCCGTAATCATCTTCCTCAATTTTTGCGGTTCCTCCCTGGGGATTTACACCCAGTTCACCCATCGGTACCATCGGCTTTTCGGAGAGTTCAATGATCTGAGTATAGAGTTCCAGCACCTGGTCGCTCATTCCGTCTATCACTCCATCTGTGAAGAGATTTTTGCCGAAAAATAGAGCTTCACCCACGCGGAAATGGTTCACCCCGGATGGAAGCTGATTACGGAGCACAAGAGGTATGGTAACAGTGGTGCCGCCCGAAACCAGCGGAATTTTCTTTTTGAACCGAAGTTCGATAATCTGCTTGTAGAGAGAGAGCTGGATAAGTTTGTCGCCGTCGGGCATTACACCGTGCAGGCAGTTCAGATTGGTGCCAAGCCCCACCACTTCAATGCCTGGCAGACGGAATACTTTTTCGTAAAAATTGATCAGGTCATCCCGCATCACACCTTCGCGAAGGTCGCCCAGCTCAATCATGATGATCACTTTGTGCAGGGTGTTTTGCCGCTGAGCTTCGTCGGAAAGTTCATGGAGAGTTGCCAGCTCGGTGTTGAGGCTGATGTCGGCATATTTCACAACATCACGCAGAATATCTTTCGGCGGCGGTTTGATGTAGATGGTGATGGTTTCAGTGTCAATCTCCTTGATGACCCGGAGGTTACTGATTCGCGAATCGTGCACTTCACCAATGCCAAGGTTTATCACTTCACTCAAAAAATCTCTGTTACCGCAAAAAAGCTTGGTTGTGATGCCCCACTTGATTCCTCGCTCTTTAAAAAGTTCGTTAAGAAATTCGAAATTGTGCCGCAGCTCTTGTCTGTAAAGTTTTAAATAGGCCATTTCGGAATTTTCCGTTGGTTAATCCTTTTGTTTCTGGAGACGCATTTCGAGATATTTGTTGGTGAAACCAAATTTTTCGTAAAGAAATTTTGCCGGATTATCCGGTTCCACGTGCAGGGCGATGTCTCCCTCTGCTCGGTCAATGACCCGCCTCATCAGTTCTTTGCCCACGCCCTTTCCGCGGGTTTTATGGTGTACGGCAATATACACCAAAATATTTTCAGGAATATACCCGCTCATATTGGTTTTATTGATGATGACCGTGCCCAGAATGTCGTTTTCTTCATGTGCTATCAGGATAAAGCCGTCCTGTCCGGACGAATCACCGTATGCGTAGGCGATGCATTTCAGGATGGCGCTTCTTGTGTCGCCGTACTGGTCGAGATGGCTCTTTAAAAAATCAGCGATCTGTTCCCGGGAAAAGACGGGTTGAGTATCGCGATCATTTTCAATAATGGTATAGGATATATCCATAAAGTTTATTCTTTATTAAACGTAATATAGCTTACTATAATAAATGAAATTGCCGACATCGAAATTCCAAAAACATTGGCGTCCAGCTCATAAGGTAAGTCTAAGCCGGAATATCGCAAAGAAATGGTGGTAAAACCGCCCAAAATCATTGCGGTAAGGGCCCCTGCTGGTGTGCTTTTACGCCAGAACAGCGCACCAATCACCGGAACAAACAGTCCAGATACCATAAAGGCGTAAGAGTCGAGCATCAGATCAAGAACGTTTGTCATGGCAGCGGCCAGCATCAGGGCGAGAATGCCGATGATCAGAGTGACTACTTGTGATAAACGCACAAAAGCAGTACTGTCGTGATCAAGTTTTGTAAACTTTCCTATGATGTCGGTAACCACATTGCCTGAAGAGGCCATCAGGCAGCTGTCGGCCGTGGAGAGAATGGCCGAAAAATAGGCGGCCATCATGATGCCAAGCAACCCTACCGGAAGAACGGTGCGGAGAAGCATGGGCAGGCCGGTTTCGGGATCGGTATCGGCAATATCGGCAGCGCCCAAAAATTCAAACATTCCCTGGTCGGCAGCTACCCTGGCAAACAGGCCGAGCAGCACCCCCAAAAATGCCATGACCGGCCATTCAAAAACACCAGCAAGATACCAGGCTTTTTTGGCGGTTTTCTCATCGTGACAGGCATAAATACGCTGGTAAAGTGTCATCCCCACAAACCAGATCGGGATGATGGTAACACCCCAGTAGACCAGGTCCTGCCAGGAAAGGTTCGTGAGTGTCAGCATGGCCGGATCTACTGTAGCCCGGATAGCATCCATTCCGCCAATTTCGATATAGGCGATGGGGATGCCAATAAATATCAATCCAAACATCAGCAGGGCCCACTGAATGGTATCGGTATAAATGACTGCCTTCAGTCCGCCAAGCACGGTATAAACCACGGCCACAGCTCCCATAATGTAGAGGGCCATGTCGTGATCCAGCCCCACAAAGGTACCGCTTGCCAGCTTGGCTCCGGCCAGCATTTGTGAGCTGGTGAATCCGGCATAACCGATGGCTGAAATTATGGCGGCCACAAAAGCTACCCGTGCACTGTAATAATGTTCAAAAAGCTGGGGAAAAGTGTAGGCATCATCAAAAAAAGCATTCTGTTTTATTTTTGGAATGAGAAAAACAGCAGCCAGCCAGGCGCCTATCAGGCCGGTAAAGAGCATCCATGAGCCGGATAGCCCCATCACAAATCCCAGTCCGCCTAATCCGATGGAGAAGCCGCCGCCTACATCGGTGGCAACTACAGACAGCCCAACGTGGTAACTTTTCATATTTCGGCCGCCTACATAGTAATCATCTCCACCCTTGTTATTTCTAAAGAAAAAGTAGCCGAAGCCAAGCAGACCGATTACATATATTATAAATATAGTAAGATCAACGGGGTGCATGAATTATCGGATCGATAGATGGGCGATTATCACTCAGGTTATTGCAGATGATGATATCAGGTTTTTATTCAAAAAAGTTCCGATCAGGTAAAGTTACAAGCTTAAAGAACAAGCATCAAATGTTTCTTGGCAGGGGAGTTGTCGGAAACAATTCAAACCAATTTTTGCTGAAGCGAAAGTCAACTTAACCCGGGTTGATCACCACGAAGATGCTGGGTAACATCACTTTCCTGGTACCATTTATGGTGTTGGGAATTCGATGTGTGAGATTCCGGCAATAATTACGATTATCTTTGTTACATTTTTAGAAATGGAATATGTAAATACGAATCATCAATAAAAAATGACGATAGGCGGATTTGAGCTTTGGTTGTTTCTTGCCGGGCTGGGAATTTTTCTTTTCGGTATGCATATGATGGAAGAGTCGATACGCCTTCTCAGTGGTGGTGCGTTCCGTTCGATGATTCGCCGCTACACCGATACCAATCTGAAGGCGATTTTAAGTGGTATGACAAGTACGGCTATTCTTCAAAGCAGTTCAGCGGTTTCACTGATGGTGCTGGCATTTGTGGGTGCGGGAATCATGACCCTCACACAGGCCATCGCGGTGATGATGGGCACTAAAATCGGAACAACAGCCACAGCCTGGATTGTGGCGGTGTTTGGTTTCAAGTTCAATATCGATGCATTTTCCCTGCCGATGATCGGGATCGGCGGACTGGGAATTATTCTTCTGGCGAAGTCACCGAAGTATGTGAACATCAGTAAATTTCTGGTGGCGTTCGGATTCCTCTTTATGGGGCTCGATTATATGAAAACCAGTGTGGATGACTTCTCTGATGCGATTGATCCGGAGGTGTTTGCAGGTTACGGAGCCGTAGTTTTTGCCCTCGTGGGCCTGGTGATGACAGCAGTGATGCAAAGCAGTTCGGCCACGATTGCGATTGTTTTAACAATGCTTTTTAGCGGTGTGATCACTTTCAGTTCCGGAGCGGCTATGGTGATCGGCGCCAATGTGGGAACTACGGTTACGGTACTGCTCGGTTCCATTGGCGGTGTGGCCTCAAAAAAACAGGCCTCACTCAGTCAGCTTATTTTTACGGTCAGCACCGCTGTAGTTACGTTGATACTTTTACCGGTACTCAGCTGGTTTGTACTGACTTTTCTTGGGTTTGATGAAAACATTGTGCTTGGCCTGGCAATGTTTCATACACTGTTCAATGTGATCGGAGTGATGGTATTTTTTCCGTTTATATCAAAACTTGCGGGTTTTGCTGAGGGCCGGTTCCGGGAGAATGAAGAAACTTTCAGCAAATATATTCATAAAACTGATCCACAAGTGACCGATGCGGGGATGGAGGCGTTTCGAAGAGAAATCGCCCGGCAGTTGCGATATGCGCTGATGTTTATCGAACAGACCATTCGCCCGAATCGGCACGGACAACATATTAATTATGATGACCTTGTACGATATCATGCTGAAATTTTCGAATATAATACCAAGTTACTCTCTCATGAGGTAAGTAAGGAAGAAGCCGAACGGATTGACAAACTGCTAAGGGCGAGCAGGAATATTATGAACTCTTCAAAGAATATTTTTGAACTGAAAGATGAATTGGCAATGCTGAGCCACGATACCGATCCTTCACTGCACAGTTCCCACCGTTCAATCACAGAACGGCTGCAAAAACTAATTGCCAAAGGGAAAGAGATTAAATGGGATGACGAACCGGCAATTGAAACCGACCGGAGCGGAGAAGTAACGGAGATTCACAATTTTATTGAAAACGAAGATAAAGAGTTTATCAAAATGTGTCGTTCATTTATATCGGACCAAAAAATCAGACGCACAGAAATTACATATCTGCTGATGCTGAACCGTGCCGTAACCCAGTCCAGCCGGATGATTATTTTTTCAATGAAGACTCTGCTGGAGAGTTTTGGTATTTCTGATAGCGAAAACTCCTGAGAAAACAGATGACTCTATAATCCCCTCTCGCCCCTTAGGGAAGAGGGGAAAGGCGTAAACGAAACGGCGAAGCCGGGTGAGTTTAGCGAGGGGTGTGTTCCAGGGCTTTGTTCGTGAACCGTGGCCGTTTCAGGTTCCTTGCCCACCCAAACACACCCTCCGAAGGGTCGGAGTACCGCAAAAGCCGTCACCTGTGTTTTCGAAAGGCTCGCTTCGCAATCTTACTCAATTCTGTCCCCTCTCAAGTTGAGAGGTTTTCGAAATCCCGACACCTCGGGGAGGGGATTTACGGGTGTGTTTCAAAACGCAAATATCGTTGATTAAAGACCAAATACACACTTTTTGTAAATCTGTAACCGTTAAAGAGTCACAGGCCATCCAGGATTTCAAAAATCCTGGAGGCCTGTTTATTTTTATACATCTGTCACACAACCCTCTGAGGCCGTGGAAACATTCTTCGCATATTTATAAAGAATGCCGCTCTTGAATTTCAGCTCGGGAGCTTTCCAGTTTTTACGGCGCTTTTCAAGCTCTTCGGCAGAAAGATCTACATTCAGAATTCTTTCGTCTGCATCGATGGTGATAATGTCGCCATCTTTAAGCAGGCCGATGGCTCCGCCCAGTTGTGCCTCCGGAGTTACGTGGCCGATCACAAAACCGTGAGTTCCTCCCGAAAAGCGACCGTCAGTAATCAACGCCACTTCGTTGCCGAGACCCACACCCATAATAGCCGCTGTAATGGAGAGCATCTCCCGCATACCGGGTCCTCCTTTGGGGCCTTCATAACGGATTACCACAACATCACCTTTCTTCACTTTGCCGCCGCGGATACCTTCCAGGCAATCTTCTTCCGATTCAAACACCCGGGCAGTGCCCGAAAACCGCGTTCCCTCTTTTCCGGTTATTTTGGCCACACTTCCGTCGGGTGAGAGGTTGCCGTAGAGAATCTGAAGGTGTCCGGTTTTTTTTACAGGGTCGGACACGGGATGGATCACTTTCTGTTCTTCCAGTAACCCGGGAAGTTCAGCCACATTTTCTTCCAGTGTGTTACCGGTTACGGTGATGCAGTCTCCGTGGAGATACCCATGCTCCAGAAGAAGCTTTTGAACAGCGGGAACTCCGCCCACATTATAGAGGTCTTCCATCACATACTTCCCGCTTGGCTTCAGGTCAGCCAGAAATGGTGTGCGGTCGCTAACCTCCTGGAAATCATCAATTGTAAAATCAATTTCGGCCGCTTTTGCGATGGCAAGCATGTGCATTACTGCATTTGTGGAACCACCAAGAGCAATTATCATAGCAACGGCATTTTCCAAAGATTTACGGGTGATGATATCTCTCGGTTTGATATCTTTCTCCAGGATCTTGTAGATCGCTTCCCCAGCTCGTTCGCATTCTTTGATTTTTTCCTGATGATTTGCAGGGACCGAAGAACTATAGGGCAGGCTTATGCCCAGTGTTTCAATGGCCGATGCCATGGTGTTTGCGGTATACATTCCGCCGCAGGCTCCCTTGCCGGGACAGGCGTGTTTCAGTACCTGGTTCATCTGCTCTTCATCGATCTCTTTGGAGAGAAACTGCCCGTACGATTCAAACGCAGAGACAATATCGAGCTTTTGCCCGTTCAGGTTTCCGGGGCTGATGGTTCCACCGTACACCATGATAGATGGCCGGTTCACCCTGGCTATCGCCATCACTGAGCCGGGCATATTTTTATCGCAGCCCATTACCGAGATATTGGCATCGTACCACTGGGCCTGCATCACTACTTCGATGGAGTCTGCAATAATATCGCGCGAGGGAAGAGAGAACTTCATGCCCTGGGTACCCATCGAAATTCCGTCACTCACACCGATTGTATGAAATACAAATCCAACCATATTGTTATCCCACACCCCCTGCTTGATGACAGCAGCCAGATCGTTCAGATGCATGTTGCATGGATTGCCGTCCCATCCTGCACTTGCGATTCCGATCTGGGGCTTTTTCATGTCGTCCTCGCTCAAACCGGTGGCATAAAGCATCGCTTTTGAGCCAACCTGAGACTGTTGTTGGGTTAATCTGGAGCTGTATTTATTGAGTTTCGTCATGTTTATATCTATTCAATTAGTTGTTGATAAACAATAGTTTAAGTATGTAATATAATTTTTATGGAAGCGCTTTTGAGGAGTCTATTCTGTAGTCAGTATTATGTACAGTAATGATATAAAAAATATCTTGACACATATAACAGCATTGTCTAAGTTTTGAACAGTGAAGTTTACATAAACAGATTACAAATTGTCTACCGCAATAACACATACAAATTTTTGTTCTCAAAACGCTGTTTCAGTCAAGGAGTTTAACTCAATGAGAGAGCTGTATGTACTTTTTGTATCTGCTTTACTTATCACATTGCTTACCGCAGTATTTACTGTTATCTCTGTTCTTTCTGTAGGTGTAATCAGTAACTTGGTTATTTCTATTCTAATTTCTGGCATTCTAATTCTAAATCTAATTATTAGATAATCACATCTGCCAGAGGTTAGAAGCCGAATCCTACATATTGATTTACTTTGACCTCTGGCGGGCAACGTATATCTCTGAGGCAACATGAAATCACACAAATCAACAACGTCCGCCAAAAATTTTCAAACCCAAACCCCTTTGCAGCCGGTTAAACGAGTTGCTGAAGATGCCGCAAAGTTTACCGGGTCGGAAATTCTGATTAAAACACTGGCCGATCTGGATGTAGACACGATCTTTGGCTATCCGGGCGGAGCGGTTCTTCCCATATACGATACACTTTTTAACAATCACGACCTGAAACATATCCTCATTCGTCATGAGCAGGCAGGGACTCATGCTGCCGACGGGTATTCGAGGGCAACCGGGAAACCGGGTGTGGTTCTGGCTACATCAGGCCCCGGCGGAACCAACACAGTGACTGGTATCGCAACAGCGATGATGGATTCTATTCCGCTTGTTGTGCTTACTGGCCAGGTACCTACCAGTGTGATTGGGAATGATGCGTTTCAGGAGGCGGATATTGTTGGGATTACACGCCCAATCACTAAACAAAATTATTTGGTCAGAGATGTTAACGAACTGGAGCATGTGCTTCGTGAAGCTTTTCATATCGCCACAAACGGCAGGCCGGGTCCGGTTTTGGTCGATTTGCCAAAAGATATGCTCAATACGCACGGAACCTACTCAGGTGCGAAACAGGTGAATATCCCGAGCTTTAAGCCTACCCTTCACGGGCATCAGCCGCAAATAGCAAAAGCTGCAGAGATGCTCAGCAATGCCAAGAAACCCCTCATTTATGTGGGCGGTGGTGCGATTCTCGGAGAAGCCTGGGAAGAAGTGACAAAATTTGCCGAACGGCTTAATATTCCTGTTACCACGACTTTGATGGGGCTGGGAGCTTTTCCTGAAAGCAAACCTCAGTCTGTCGGAATGCTTGGAATGCACGGAACATGGTATGCCAATATGGCGATGACCGAATGTGATGTACTCATTGCTGTTGGGGCTCGGTTTGATGATCGGGTAACCGGACGTCTCGACGGATTTTCGCAAAATTCCAGGAAAATTCATATCGACATTGATCCGTCTTGTATTGGTAAAAATGTAGAGGTGGAAGTGCCGATTGTAGGTGATGTGAAACATGTAATTCCTGCTATCGACAAACTTGCCAATCCACCGGAAATTTCGGAATGGTGGGATACCATCCATACCTGGCAGAAAGAGCACCCGCTGGTTGTACCCGAATCAGATGATACTATCTACCCGCAGCATATGATCAAAATGATCTCGGAAGAGACCAACGGCAACGCTATTGTTGTAACGGATGTAGGGCAACACCAGATGTGGGCAGCACAGCACTACAAATTTAACCATCCGCGTTCGTGGATCTCATCTGGCGGTTTGGGCACAATGGGATACGGGTTTCCTGCGGCGATAGGAGCGGCACTTGCCTGTCCCGACCGCGATGTAGTCTGTATCACGGGCGATGGTGGGTTCCAGATGTCCTCTTACGAACTTGCTACCGCCGTAGAATATAAGATTCCTGTTAAGATTGTTATCATGAATAATTACTGTCTCGGCATGGTTCGCCAGTGGCAGCAGCTCTTTTTCGATAAACGCTACAGTTATTCTGTTTTTGGTTCTCATAATCCAGATTTTGTAAAAATGGCCGAGGCTTATGGCTGTCTGGGTCTGCGTGCAGAGAACCCCAAAGAGATGAGAGCTGCGCTCAAAAAAGCGATGGCCATTAAAGACGCACCGGTGCTGATGGATTTCAGCGTTGTGAAGGAAGAAAACTGCTACCCGATGGTTCCATCCGGCGCGGCACTTTTTGAAATGGTAGAATCAGACGAAGAGGCGAAATAAAAAAATCATGTCAACAGCAGTATTAAGCAAAGATGCCAAACACACGCTTTCCGTTCTGGTAAAGCACAACTTAAATACTTTTTCGAGAATCATTGGAATTTTCAGCGGAAAGGGATTTGAACTGGACAGTGTAACATTTGCCTCTGAGGCCGAACCCGGAATGGCGAGAATCACCATCACCACACACGGCGATGAGAAAACAGTGGAACAGATCAATAAACATCTCCATAACGTGGTGGATGTTCTGAAAGTGACCGACCTTACACACAGAAAGTGCATTGAGCGGGAGCTGGCCATAATTAAAGTATCCACGGCTAAGGCAGGGCGTTCGGAAATCATGCTGATTGCCCAGGCATTCAAATCCAAAGTGATCGACATCACGAACGATAAACTTGCTCTTGAAGTTACTGGCAACACCGATAAAGTGGATGCGATGATTCAGGTGCTGAGACCGTACGGAATTACTGAAATGTCACGAACCGGAAGTGTTGCACTGAAGCGGGAGTTCCAGGGACCAATAAATATTAATTAACTAACTAATGATCCCTCATCTGAGGGTTTATATTTTTTTAAAACTATACAAATCAATAATTAACAGAATGAAAGCGAAAACATATTATAACGGAGATGCGGATCTCGATGTACTATCAGGGAAGACAATTGCCATTATCGGTTTTGGAAGCCAGGGGCATGCTCATGCACTGAACCTGCATGACAGCGGCTTGGATGTAGTGGTAGGTCTGAGAAAGGAGAGTTCTTCGTGGGAAGAAGCTGAAAAATCGGGCCTTAAAGTGTATGAAACTGCAGAAGCCGCAGCCAAAGGAGACTTGGTTATGGTGCTTATTCCCGATCAGCATCAGGGAACTGTGTACAAAGAAAGCATTGAGCCAAATCTTGAACCCGGTAATGCATTACTGTTTGCACACGGGTTTAATATCCACTTTAATGAAATCGTTCCTCCTGATAATGTTGATGTTTTCATGGTAGCACCAAAAGGCCCTGGCCACCTTGTCCGCCGTGTTTATACGGAAGGCTCCGGCGTTCCCTGTCTGTTTGCTATTTATAAGGATGCATCCGGCACTGCCAAAGAAACGGCACTTGCTTACGCTAAAGCGATTGGCGGTACTCGAGCAGGTGTTCTGGAAACCACGTTTAAAGAAGAGACTGAAACCGATCTTTTCGGAGAGCAGGCAGTACTTTGCGGTGGAGCTTCAGAGCTGGTTAAAACCGGATTTGAGGTACTGGTTGAAGCGGGATACCAGCCCGAAATTGCTTATTTTGAATGTCTTCACGAACTGAAACTTATTGTAGATCTGATGTACGAAGGAGGTATCGAGCGGATGTATTACTCCGTGAGTGACACAGCCGAGTATGGCGGTCTTTCAAGAGGAAGCCGGGTTATTGATTCGGATACAAAAAAACGAATGAAGAGCCTGCTCGAAGAAGTGCAGAGCGGCGAATTTGCCAAAGAGTGGATGGACGAAAACCGGGAAGGACTTCCGAATCTCACGAAAATGAGAGCTTCACTTGGCGATCATCAGATCGAAAAAGTTGGAAAAGAGCTTCGCTCGATGATGGACTGGATCGATCACGAAGAAGAGGAAAAATCGCAAGCTGAACCCGCAGAATAAATTTTAAAAGCCCCCTCTTTCGGGAGGGGCAACTATAAAAACCAAACAGAACGAATGTCAAAAAAAATCCAAATATTTGATACCACACTTCGCGATGGCACACAGGGCGAAAAAGTGTCGTTCTCAGCGGAAGATAAAATCAGAATAGCCAAACGGCTTGATGAATTTGGTATTCAGTATATTGAAGGAGGCTGGCCTGGATCGAATCCTAAAGACATGGCATTCTTTGAAAGAGCCAAAAGACATTCGTTTCAACAGGCAAAAATTGTGGCATTCGGAAGTACCTGTCGAACAGGCAATAAGCCAGAAGAGGATTCGAACCTTCGTGCTTTGATTGAAGCGGAAACCCCGGCAGTCTCTATTTTCGGAAAGTCGTGGCTGCTGCACGTTACCCATGCGCTTAAAATTTCCCCGGAGAAAAACCTGGAATTGATTTCGGGTTCCATCAGATACCTTAAAGAGCACGGCAAAGAGGTGATTTACGATGCCGAACACTTTTTTGATGGCTATAAGGACAATCCGGAGTACGCTATTAAAACCCTCCTGGCAGCACAAACAGCCGGAGCAGATGTGCTTGTACTGTGCGATACCAACGGCGGCACACTTACACATGAGGTTACGAAAGTTGTTCATGAAGTAATGAGTGCGGTGGATGCTCCTATCGGGATTCACTCCCACAACGATTCGGAGCTGGCTGTGGCCAATGCGCTTGCTGCTGTGGATGCGGGTGCTGTACATGTACAGGGTACTATTAACGGGTATGGCGAGCGGTGCGGTAACGCAAACCTCTGTTCGGTGATTCCGAACCTTCAGTTAAAAATGGGATACAGCTGTGTGTCTGACGAACATCTGAAGCAGCTTTCAACCCTTTCGAAATTTGTAAGTGAGCTTGGTAACCTTACACCCGATAACAAACAGCCCTATGTGGGTAAAAGTGCTTTTGCACACAAAGGCGGAGTTCACGTTAGTGCCGTCATCAAAAATGAGCAGACCTATGAACATATCAAACCGGAACTGGTGGGCAATAGCCGACGAGTACTGGTTTCTGATCTCTCAGGCAAGAGTAATGTGTCGTACAAATCGGAAGAGCTCGGGTTTGAATTTGATAAATCTTCGGCCGAAAGCGGCAAGATTGTTCAGGAATTAAAGAAACTTGAAAATGAAGGCTATCAGTTCGAGGCGGCCGAGGCATCATTCGAACTGCTTGTAAAACAGATCACCAAGAACGCACCAGATTTTTTTAAACTGGAAGGGTTTCGCGTGATAATGGAACAGAACAGCAAAGGAGAATCACGCTCTGAAGCGACGATCAAAGTGCGTGTGAATGACCAGATTGAGCTGAGTGCGGCCGAAGGAAACGGTCCTGTAAATGCTCTGGATGCTGCATTACGCCGTGCCCTTTGTGAGTTTTATCCCGAAATTTCTTCGATGAAACTGCAGGACTACAAAGTTCGTGTTCTGAACGAAAAAGACGGAACCGGAGCCAAAGTCCGTGTACTGATCGATTCGGCCAAAGACGGTACCAGCTGGGGTACTGTTGGCGTTTCTGAAAATATTATCGATGCAAGCTGGAAGGCTCTGTCGGAAGGCATTATTTATTTTTTGATGAACCAGAACTCAAAACCAAGAAAAAGAGAAAACCTGGTCGAAACCGGCCAAAAAAATACTACTGAAGTCCCCTCTTAGGGGACATGCATTATCCTCTTCAGAGGACTTATCAATACCAATACTAAACAATCAACATCATGGACAGTCACATTACCATCTTTGATACAACACTTCGGGACGGCGAACAGTCGCCGGGATACAGTATGAACAAGCAGGAAAAAGTTCAGCTTGCTCTACAGCTCGAAAAACTGGGTGTTGATGTGATTGAGGCTGGTTTCCCGATCGCATCAGACGGCGATTACGAAACCGTGCGTGAGATTGGAAAAATCGTTAAAAAAAGTTCTGTGGCTGCGCTTTGTCGCACCCGCTATGTGGATCTTGAACGGGCTGTTTCTGCCGTTGAACTTGCTGCCAAACCGCGAATTCACACATTTATTGCTACCAGTGATATTCATCTGAAATATAAACTTCAGAAATCACGTGAGGAAGTTCTGGAATCGGCCGTAAAAGCAGTAGAGTTTGCTAAATCGTACTACGATGATGTGGAATTTTCTGCTGAAGATGCTTCCCGAAGTGATCCCGAGTATTTAATCGAAATATTTACCGCAGTGATTGAAGCGGGTGCAACCACTATCAATGTACCGGACACTGTGGGCTACGCACTGCCCTGGGAGTATGGTGAACTGATCAAAACTCTGAATGAAAATATTCCGAATATCGATCAGGCCACTATCAGTGTGCACTGTCACAACGATCTCGGTCTTGCTGTTGCAAACTCGCTGATGGCCGTTCGGAATGGTGCACGGCAGATTGAATGCACCGTGAACGGGATCGGCGAACGGGCAGGGAATGCATCTCTTGAAGAGGTGGTAATGGCCATCGAAACCCGCAAGAACAACATGGCCTACACTACCGGTATCAATACGAAGGAGATTTTCTCTTCCAGCCAGTTGCTTGCACAAATTACCGGAAAAGGTGTTCAGCCAAACAAGGCAATTGTCGGTGAAAATGCTTTTGCACATGAGGCGGGCATTCATCAGCACGGTGTACTCAAAAATCCACTGACCTACGAAATAATGACTCCGGAATCCGTAGGGCTGACCTGTAACAGAATTGTAATTGGAAAGCATTCCGGGCGTTTTGCACTGGGCAAAAAACTGGAAGAACTCGGGTACTTTTTAAACAAAGAAGATCTGAACCAGATTTATAACGAAGTTACAAAACTGGCCGATAAGCAAAAAGTGGTTGAGGACAAAGACCTGATAAGCATAATGGCAAATACCAATTATTCAAAAAAGAATCCGGATAACTCTTTTGTCGCCGGCTGATATAATCTCTGGCCAATAGACAGAAATAATCAAAATCAATAAAAACAAAACCTAACAATAACTCCATTATTATGGGAATGACGTTAACCGAAAAGATACTTGCAAAACACAGTGGCAACGACCGGGTTTCGCCTGGCGACAATGTGTGGGTGGATGTAGATGTACTGATGACCCACGACGTATGCGGACCTCCGGCCATCGGCATTTTTCATAAGCAGTTTGGCGAAGATGCCAAAGTGTGGGATAAAGAAAAGTTCGTAATTATTCCCGACCACTACATCTTCACCAATGACAAATATGCCAATCGAAATGTGGATATATTGCGCGCTTTCGCTGCTGAGCAGGATTTACCCTACTTTTATGATGTAGGGACCGATAGCTACAAAGGTGTGTGCCACGTAGCGCTGCCGGAGGAAGGATTTACCCGGCCGGGAGAAGTTCTTTTTGGAACGGATTCCCACACCTGTACAGCCGGAGCGTTCGGACAGTTTGCCACAGGAATTGGCAACACCGATGCGGCCTTTATTATGGGTACAGGAAAACTCTGGGTGAAAGTTCCCGAAACCATGAGATTTGTATTTGAAGGTGCCTCACTGCCGCCATACCTGATGGCCAAAGATATTATACTGCAAATTATTGGTGATATAGGTGTAGACGGAGCAACCTACCGAACCATGGAATTTACAGGTCCCGGAATTAAAGCACTGACGATGGAAGACCGTATGACCCTCACCAATATGGCGATTGAAGCCGGTGGTAAAAATGGTGTGGTTGAACCGGATGAAGTGACCGAGGCGTACGTTAAATCACGAACTGACAAACCTTTCGAAAAAGTGTACAGTGATCCCGATGCGGTATATCACAGTGAACATTTTTATAATTTCGAAGATTTGGTTCCGATGATTGCCAAGCCACACAGTCCCGATAATAAAGCCACTGCCGAGGAATTGGAAGGAACTTACCTCGACCGGGCGTATATCGGATCATGTACAGGTGGAAAGCTGTCTGACTTCAGAGCTGCTGCCGAAATTATCCGGGGCAGCAAAGTGAAACTTGACACCTATATTGTGCCTGCTACCACTGAAATCGCACGTGCTCTTGAAACCGAAACTATCTATGGTACACCACTGATCGATATTTTCAGGGAAGCAGGCTGTAAAATCGGAAATGCTTCCTGTGCAGCATGCCTTGGCGGCCCCTCTGATACTTTCGGGCGTCTGAACAGTGAAGAGGTTTGTATCTCATCAACCAACAGAAATTATCCCGGACGGATGGGATCGAAGCAGGCTCAGGTTTATCTTGCTTCACCCTATACTGTGGCGGCATCTGCTGTAACCGGTGTGATTACTGACCCGAGAGTGTTCATTCAGCAAACTGTTATTTAACAGTATGCAGTTAAATCATCAACGAATTTTCTAATTTTTATAATAAGTAATAACATGAGTAAATCCTCAGAACCCATCAAAGGTAAGGCTTTTGTACTGGGCAAGAATGTTGACACCGACCAGATTATACCTGCGGCACACCTGGTATACAGCCTGGAAGATCCCGAAGAACGAAAATTGTATGGAAAATATGCCCTTTCGGGAGTTCCATCTCAAGAGTCGGGCCTGCCGCAAGGAAACATACGGCTCACCAAAGAAGGTGAAACTGAAAGTGAATTTAAAATAATAGTTGCGAGTGATAACTTCGGCTGCGGTTCATCACGTGAGCACGCACCGGCCTGCCTTGAAATCGCAGGAATAAAAGCGATTGTTACTTCATCGTACGCAAGAATTTTTTATCGCAATTCGGTAGACGGCGGTTTTCTGATTCCGTTTGAGAGTTTCGACGATCTGAGCAAGGAGGTTCATACCGGTGATGAACTGGAGATTGACCAGGAAAATCACATATTGAAAAACCTTACACAAAAAAAGGAATACAAGATCAAACCACTGGGCAGTGTAGCCGATATTGTTCGTGCAGGCGGCATTTTTAAATATGCCAGGCAAACCGGGATGGTGGCTGAACGATGAATCAAATTGAAATAGTTGCTCTCCCCGGGGATGGTATTGGGCCGGAGGTAACAGCTGTTGCGCTTGATGTGCTGAAAACTGTCTGCCGGCAGTTTGATGTAGAACTTAAAGCCACGGAGCTGCCCTTTGGCGGCACTTGCTATGAACAGCACGGAAAACCGGTTACCGATGAAATTCTGGATGAATGTAAAAAGAAGAAAGTTGTGCTTCTGGGCGCTGTCGGCGGCCCTTCATGGGATGACCTCAGCGCCGATTTGCGCCCGGAAGCTGCATTATTAAAACTCCGAAAGGAACTCGGAGTATTTGCAAACCTAAGGCCTATTAACGTCTATCCTGCACTTGCAGCTGCTTCAACCATTAAAGAGGAAGTGATTGAAGGCACCGATATTCTCATTGTACGGGAACTGACTGGCGGGGTCTATTTTGGAGAGCCCAGGTTTACATCCGAAGAAAACGGTGATCCCTTTTCAGTGGATACGATGAAGTACAGCCGGTCGGAAGTACAGCGTGTGGCAAGGGTTGCTTTTGAAGCAGCCCGGCTGCGGGACAAGCGGGTCTGCTCGGTTGATAAGGCCAATGTGCTGGAAAGTTCACGAATGTGGCGAAAATCAATTCTCGAAATCGCTGGTGATTATCCTGATGTGGAACTAAGCCACATGCTCGTGGATAATTGCGCTATGCAGATTATTCGCGATCCGAAGCAGTTTGATGTGATGGTTACCGGAAATCTGTTTGGTGATATCCTGAGTGATGCTGCTTCTATGCTGACCGGTTCGCTCGGAATGCTGCCATCGGCCAGTATCGGCGGTGAGAACGGTGTGTATGAACCTGTACACGGATCTGCTCCCGATATCGCAGGTAAAGGTGTAGCCAATCCTCTTGCAGCTGTGGCATCGGCAGCACTGCTTTGTCGTTATTCACTGAAGCTGGAAGAAGCGGCTCAGAAAATCGAAGCTGCCATCCAGGCGGTTCTCGAAAGCGGTCTTCGAACAGCCGATCTCTACACTGAAGAACCGGGAACAACCCTGGCAAATACGAAGCAGATTTCTGACTTTCTGCTCAAAACAGTTCAGCAGAAAGAAGCTGCCATTTAATTTTTTAAACCGGCTGAAGGATTTGTCCTCCAGCCGGTTTCATTTCTTTTACTCTTCTGTGATATAATTTTCGCCCTTCGTGTTTATTATCTCAGAAATCGGGATTGTTTCTGAATATATTTTGTCTCAGATCAGAACAAATAATGTGATGAATCGAAACTATTATTGTGCCATACGGCTTGTTTCTATACCATCATTATAAACCCAAATAAAAAAATTACGATGGAAAAAACCTATTATAACCCGGATGATCTCAAAAAATTCGGAGACGTTGGAGAATTTCAAAAAGAACTGGCCGATAAGTTTTTCGATTATTATGGAACAGTTTTTAAAGACAGCGCCCTGTCATCTAAAGAAAAGGCGCTCATTGCCCTTGCTGTAGCCCATACCGTTCAGTGTCCGTACTGCATTGATGCCTACACGGAAGAGAGTCTTGAAAAAGGATATTCCGAAGAACAGATGATGGAGGCTGTACATGTGGCAACCGCTATCCGGGGAGGGTCATCTTTGGTTCACGGCGTTCAAATGATGAACAAAGTGGACAAACTGACAATGTAAGATGCTGTCCGGAATTTGGGAAAGGGCCTCAAAATACTCACGTCAGATCAACATTTATATTTACATCAAATGAAAAAGGTTTACTTCGTTTTTGTTTGCCAAGGCATACTTACACCCGGCTCTCGCAGATTTACTTCGAAGACTCGAAAAATTACACTGAACACTGGCTGAAATTAGTGTATGATTCAGTGAACATCAGAGAGATCCTAAAGAGTTACTCTGTAACATAGGATAATTTCTGCATTTCCCTTGATTTGAAATTTTCACTTTTCACTTAAAATATGAAGTCACTCATTGCTCAAAGCCACTCACTTTCCGATCCGAAGGTCCAGCTGGATGTGATTAATAATCACAACGAAAAGGTTAAACAGCTGGATAAGTTTGAGGATAAACTGGATGAGATCAGTCTGTTTCCTTTGAAGCCAACCGGGATCGAAATTTTCCAGATCAACGTGGGATACATGTGCAATATGACCTGTAAACACTGCCACGTTGATGCGGGACCGGACCGTAAGGAGATCATGAGCCGTGAAACCCTGGAGTATTGTCTGAGTGCAATTGATCACAGGGAAATCAGAACGGTAGATCTGACCGGGGGCGCTCCGGAAATGAACCCGCATTTCCAATGGTTTGTGGATGAAGTTTCCAAGCTGAAAAAGCATATCATTGTACGTTCCAATCTCACTATTCTCGATACCCGGAAATTTGAAGATCTCCCCCAATTTATGGCTGATCGCGGCGTGGAAATCACCTGTTCGCTTCCCTTTTACAGCAAGCGCCGCACCGATGCTCAGCGGGGTGAAGGAACATATGATAAATCGATGAAGGTTTTGAAATTGTTAAATGAAATTGGCTACGGAAAAAAAGGAACCGGCTTGGCCTTAAATCTTGTTTATAATCCTGTAGGAGCATTTCTGCCACCTGATCAGGAATCGCTCAAAAAGGATTATAAAAAAAGGCTTTGGGAAGATCACAAAATCCTGTTCAATGACCTTTTTACTATCACCAATCTGCCTATCAGCCGGTATCTCAACTTTTTGATGATAAGCGGAAATCTGGAAGAGTACATGGAAAAGCTAGTCACATCGTTCAATCCATCAGCCGCGATGGGAGTAATGTGCCGCAATACCATCTCCATCGGTTGGGATGGCAATCTGTACGACTGTGATTTTAATCAGATGCTAAATCTAAAAACCAACCACGGAGCACCCGATCATATCCAAAACTGGGATCTTGGAAAGCTGAACAGCCGGGAAATTGTGGTGAATCAGCACTGCTACGGATGTACGGCCGGAGCGGGGAGCAGTTGCGGTGGTGCAGTAACATAATTTGGGTTTTAGGAAAAACATTTTTACAACTTTTCAGGTCAAAAATGATATTATTGAATAATCAGTAAAAATCACATCCTGTTTTATGACCAATAAAATTCATCTATTCATTCTATCAGCTTTTGTAGTGATTTCATCACCACTGTTGGCTCAAAATACCACAAACGATCCTTTCCCCGACCCGATAAATGCAGAAGAAGGTCTTGTGATTGTGGATGTGGCTGAATTTGCCTCTCTTCCGGATTATAATGACGAACCTGCCCGCATGATGATTTTGATTGATGAACCGGGCACTTCACGGATGTTTGTGAACGATATGTACGGACCAATTTACAGCATCAGTTACGACGGAAGTGAGGTTAAACTGTACATTAATATCAATGATACCGAATGGGGTATTGAAGTGGAGTACGGCGGCCGCGAGCGTGGTTTTCAGAGTTTTGCATTTCACCCTGATTTTGGACGGGAAGGCGCCGCAGGATATGGCCGTTTTTACACATTTACTGATGTTCCGAATGAAGAGACAGAGATCGATTTTGGTACGGATGATGGTAATTTTACTCATCAGACAGTGCTGCATGAGTGGAGGGCTGAAGACTCTGCGGCTGCCCGGTACGATGGTGGCCCACCCCGTGAACTGATGCGGTTTCAGCAGCCATTTGGAAATCATAATGCGGGGCAGCTTGCATTTTACCCGCTTGCTGAACCGGGTGATGACGAATACGGATATCTCTATATCGGTTCGGCAGATGGCGGAAGCGGCGGAGATCCGCTGAACTTGTCTCTGGATTTGAATTCGGCATTCGGAAAGATGCTTCGGATTGATCCGCTCGGTTCAAACAGTGAAAACGGGAAGTATGGTATTCCAGCAGACAATCCTTTTGTAGGGCAAGACGGAGCTTTGGGAGAAATTTATGCGTACGGAATGCGCAACCCGCAGCGGTTTGGCTGGGATCCGGCCAATGGAAACCTGTTTATGGCAGATATCGGCCAGAATATTGTGGAAAAAGTGAGTCTTGTACCCAAAGGCGGTAACCTCGGCTGGAATGAATGGGAGGGGAGCTACCACTTCATCAGTCGTTCAGAGGTAGTTTTGGATGATCCCCGAAGTGATCCCGATGTTGTATATCCCGTGGCGGAATACGGGCGTTACGATCCGCTCATGGCCAATCGGGTGGCAGTTACAGGAGTTCATGTATATCGGTCGGGTCCGGTATCGCAGCTCATGGACAAAGTGCTCTTCGGTGATATGGTGAACGGAGAAATATTCTGGTTTGATGCAGACAATCTCCCCGAAGGAGGGAATCAGGGATTTCACAGAATTTTACTGCGCGACCATTCCGGTGAACCCAAAACATTTCTGGAACTCATTCAGGGAAAAAACAGGGAACAGGGCAGAGAAGAAGCATCCCGAACAGATCTGCGGTTTGGAAACGGTCCCGATGATCAGTTTTTTCTTCTGAACAAACAGGATGGAACGGTTCGGTTGTTGATGTCTGAGTGAGGTTTGATTAAAAAACGGAAAAATCTCATTCCGAAAACCATATTAAAATTCGGTATTTTCCTGTACCTGCATTATTCACCAAGAAATTTGGTTGTGGTCAATCCCGACGGCGGTCGGGAGAAAATGGTGGCGGAAACAGTCCGACGGCAGTCGGACGTTGAGTAAACCATTTTCGAGACAACGCAGTCCACAAGTAAATTTTGCAGCTCGTGACAATTCGTTGAATAAATTTTAATCTTTGTTTGATGTATCATACTGATGGACATAGTGATAAAATCAATCAACTATTATTTGTGAATAATGCAGGTGTAAAACAAATCACAATCAATCTCCAAAGATGAAAATATCGATACAGCGCCTGAACGATGCCGTACACATGGAAGCAAATAATGAAGACGGTATCACCCTTCAAATGGACGGAACGGAAGAAATTGGTGGAATCAAAGGTGGTTTTCGCCCGATGCAGATGCTCCTCGCCGCAGCGGGAGGTTGCTCGGCCATTGATGTTGTGGGTATCCTGAAAAAGCAGAAACAAAATCCCGATGACCTGAAAATTGAAGTGACCGGCGACCGGGTGAAAGTAGGTACCTATTCCGAGTTTAAGTCCATTCACATGCATTTTATCCTGAAGGGTTCTCATCTTGATGAAAAAAAAGTATCCCGGGCCATCGATCTTTCTCTGACTAAATACTGTTCCGTATCCAAAACACTGGAAAAAACGGCAAAGATTACGAGTAGTATTGAGATAGTTGAGTGAAATGCCGTGTTCGCCTGAACTTGCACCAGCCTTGTATTAGTTATATCATTTCGTACTCACAATAGAAAAAATATTCAGTTTAAATCGAATCCCCCCAATGTCTGAAAAGAAAAAGTTTGAAACGGATGCGATCCGCACACAGACTCCGATCACGGATGAGCGCGAGCATTCCACGCCAATCTACATGACTTCATCTTTCCGGTTTGACTCGGCAGAGCAGGCCCGCGCACTTTTTGCAAACGAGATTGAAGGCAATGTATATAGCCGTTACTCCAATCCGACCACAGATGAATTTATAGATAAAATGTGCAAAATGGAGGGGGCAGAGTCCGGTGTGGCAACGGCCTCGGGTATGGCGGCAGTTTTCAGCAGTCTTGCTGCATTGCTTAGTCAGGGAGATCACGTTTTGGCTTCGCGTTCCCTGTTTGGCTCTTCCCATCAGATCCTGAGCCAGATTTTGCCGCGCTGGGGCATTTCATTTACCTATGCTGATACGGATGATACCAACCGGTGGGAGGAGCTGGTTCAGCCCAATACCAAAATGCTTTTTCTGGAAACTCCTTCAAATCCGGGGCTGGATTTGATCGATCTGGAGTGGGCCGGTGAGTTTGCGGAAGCCCACAACCTGATTAATATGGTCGATAACTGTTTTGCCACTCCTTACCTGCAGAGACCGATGGATTACGGAGCAGATGTGGTTCAGCACTCTGCCACCAAGTTTATCGACGGACAGGGGCGTGCCATCGGCGGTGTGATCGTTGGAAAAGAAAAATATATGGAAGATGTCCGGTTTTTTTCACGCCATTCCGGCCCGGCCCTTTCTCCGTTCAATGCCTGGCTCTTTAGTAAAAGCCTCGAAACGCTGCCGGTTCGGATGGAGCGCCACTGTGATAATGCAGAGGCACTGGCAGAATTTTTAGGAGAACACCCAAAAGTTAACTTTGTAAAGTATCCGTTTCATAAAGACCATCCGCAGTCAGATCTGGCAAAAAAACAGATGAAACGGGGTGGCGGAGTGGTCTGCTTCGAAGTTGAAGGCGGTTTGAATGGTGCCAAATCGTTTATCGACAAAATCAGTATGATTTCCCGTTCGGCAAACCTGGGAGACACCCGCAGCATTGTTACGCATCCGGCATCCACCACGCATTCCAAACTTACGGAAGAGGAGCGGCAGGCAGTCGGTATTACTCCGGGACTGGTTCGCATCGCGGTGGGACTGGAGCACAAGGCTGACATTATCAGAGATGTGGAACAGGCGCTGAACGGTTAATTATCTCTTGCCGTTGTTATTATGGAAAGAGTGCTATCTTTTCATTAGCCTGAATTATTTACAAATTGGGTTCTGCAAGGAAAGTTATTTTTGAGATAACTGGAATCCCCTCTTTGAGAGGGGACAGACAACACAGCGTTCAGCGGAGTTGTCAGAGGTGTGTTCACAGGGGTACTGAGGTTGATGCTGGAGTCAATTCCAGATCAACGCCCAGACAATACACCCTCCAACAGATCGGAGTGCTAAAAAAACCGTCACCTGTGATTATTGAAAGTCTCGTCCCGATAATCGGGACGAGAAAAGCGCTGGCTTCACGATCTTTATTAGTACTGTCTTTTCAAGAGGAGTGTGTTTGCCAAATCCTGTAAGTGGGACATCCCGATTCCTTCGGGGGGCGCCATAACACAGCCCAAAGCACAGTGAGTATCACGAACGGTGCCCTGGGTAAAATGTAACATAAAAACACCCTGAGGCGAGTAGTTTTGAAAAATCAACACTCAGTTTTGAAGGGTTGTCCTTGTGACCCGGGAAGGAAAACCGTGGCGGAACTCATGAAGGGGGTGCCCCGACTCGGTCGAGGCAGGCAAGAGGGGTCTCCAGAGCCCATCATATCAATATATCCACAATAATTCCCATAGAACCACAAATTATTATTGAAGTACCTTTGATTTTTTTATCGAGTCATTTTGATATCGTACATTCCTGTGACATCTTCACCATACGTACCCTGTAACCAAAAAATAGTGCCATGATCCATTCAAGAAATATTATTACAGTTTTATTGACTGCTTTTTTACTAATGTTTATTTCCTGTGGGGATGCCCCTTCTGAACAGGACGATCTCTTGATTTTTACTAATGTAACCATTTGGGATGGAGTTTCTCAGACCATGCAACCAAATTCCGCACTGGTTACGAGCAACGGACGCATCATGGAGATCCTGGATATGAATGATCCCGATTTTCCCGAAGAGGCTGAAACGGTTGACCTGAATGGCGGGTATATGATTCCAGGACTGATTAACGCACACGGACATGTGGGTACGGCAAGAGGCCTTGAAACCGGGTCTGATATTCATTCCGAAGAAAATGTGAGAGATCAGCTCGCACTGTACGCCCGGTACGGAATTACAACGGTAGTGAGCCTGGGAGATGAACCACAACAGGCTTTCACCGTTCGTGACCAGGCCGATTTTTCTGCTGAAGGCCTTGCAAGGCTCTTTATGTCAGGCCCGGTGCTGAATCCATCCACACCTGAAGAGGCGCGTGATGATGTTGAAGAACTGATGCAACAGAACCCCGACTGGACTAAAATCCGGGTGGATGACGGACTTGGCCAGCGTGAAAAAATGCAGCCGGAGGTCTATTCAGCGATCATCGAGGCATCCCATAAGAACGGTGTTCCTCTTGCGGCACACATCGTAGCGCTTGAAGATGCCAAAGGAATACTTGAGCACAACGGAGACCTGATTGCACACAGTGTGCGTGATGAAGAGGTAGACCGTGAACTGATCGACCTGATGTTGGAGCGCGATATCTGTATCACGCCAACTCTAACCCGCGAAGTTTCCGTATTTGTTTATGCCGAACGTCCCGATTTTTTTGACGATCCCTTTTTCCTGGCTGAAGCTGATCCTGATGTCATTGAACAGCTTGAAGACCCGGATGTTCAGGAGCGCTATACCGGAGCCGCGGCGGATTATTTCCGGGAAGCCCTGCCGCTTGCTACTGAGAATATGATGACGCTGCACAATGCAGGTATTCGGGTTGCAATGGGAACGGATAGCGGCCCCCCTGCCCGCTTTCAGGGATATTTCGAGCACATGGAGATGGAGATGATGGAAGAGGCAGGAATGACTGCACCTGAAGTTCTTCGCTCAGCTACACGCTATGCTGCTGAGTGCATGCAAATTGATGATGAAATCGGCACCCTCGAGCCCGGCAAGTGGGCCGACTTTGTGGTGTCAGAAGAAAATCCTTTTGATACAATAACCAATCTCAGAACCATTCAGGGAGTTTATATCGGGGCGATTGAAGTACAGAGATAGCTGTTTGTTTTGATGTTCTCTAAGTTTTTCGATAATTCTTCACTGTATCCACAAAAGCCCGTGCATGGTCTACAGGAACGTGCGGCAGAATACCGTGGCCCAGATTGGCAATATAACGGCGGGTGCCGAAGCGGTCAATCATCCGTTTAGTTTTTTGCTCAATCTCTTTAATGGGGGCAAGTAAGTGCGAAGGATCGAAATTACCCTGAAGGGTGATTTCATTTCGTGTTTTTTCACGGGCAAACTCAGGAGCGATGGTCCAGTCTACACCGAGTGCAGCTGCTCCGCTTTTGAAACCAAGGCGTTCAAGGGCGTACCAGGAGCCTTTGGCAAAAAGTATTACAGGCACGTCTTTTTTAACAGCAGCGGTAATTTCCATCAGGCAGGGAAGAGCCCACTCGTTGAAATCATCCGGGCTGAGAAGGCCTGCCCAGGAATCGAAAATCTGAAGAGCCTGGGCACCGGCATCCACCTGTGCGTTCAAATAGTCGATCGTTGCAGCCGTGAGCTCACGCATCACATGACGTGAAGCTTCAGGATGTTGATAGAGGAATGATTTAGCCTTGTCAAAATTTTTCGACCCTTCACCCTGAACCATATAGCAAAACAGGGTCCACGGTGCACCGGCAAAACCGATCAGCGGAACACGGCCGTTTAGCTCTTTTCGTGTCAGCGTGATCGCTTCCATCACATGGTTAAGTTTTTCAGGAACATCTTCAGATAGAATTGAAAATGCCTCATCTTCATTTTTGATGGGATTTCCCATAACGGGACCTTTACCCTGAATCATCTGAACATCGATACCGAGAGCCTGAGGGACGGTAAGGATATCGGAAAAAATTATGGCTGCATCGGGTTCCAGTTCATCAATGGGCTGGATGGTAATTTCGCAGGCAAGTTCGGGGGTTTCCACTCTCTCAAAAAAAGTATATTTACGGCGAAGTACCATGTATTGCGGGAGATAGCGACCGGCCTGCCGCATCATCCATACAGGAGGGCGATCCACTTCTTCACCTTTAAGTGCTCTCAGGAAGAGGTCGTTTTTCAGTTCAGGAAAGTTATGCTTAGTCATAGATTTATTTCAGAATTACCGGGTGACTTTTTTCGAAGCAGGACTTGTATTAATAAGTAATAAGTATTAGTCAAGGATTACTTGACGGAACAAAACCTCAAAGTTTCTTTAATTAATGGCTGCAGGGCAAATTTAAAAGAGAAGTTTGCTGGTTTTAGGTAGCACCATAATCGATTGAAAACAGCTTCAGCCTTTTTTATTATTGCCTAATGTCTGAGCAACAAAGTGCAAATACTTTTCCGTATTTGGCTCAGGGGAAATGTGGACATGTTTGCCCGATTCGATGCTCAGTTCTTCGGCTGTGGTTTCACCGATAGCAAACAGCTCTGTCAGTGCCGTATTCATAAAGCCGCCGCTGTTTCTGAACGCCTGTACCGCACTCGGACTGTAAAACAGAATTCCATCAAACTGAATGTTGGGGAGTTCCATTGAGTTGAGTTTGGTTTCATACACCACAACATCCCGCACTTTTATTTCGGAATCCTGCAGGAATTGACGGAATTCGTCACGACGTTTGTCACCGCAAAAATGGAGAATAGTGGTATCCTTAAGACTAGAATCCTTATCGAAATCAGCTTTTATTTTTTTAGCAAGGCCTGTTCCACTCTGCTGTTCGGGAATTATTGGCTCTATGCCAATTTCTTTTAGCGCTTCTGCAGTTTTGTAGCCGACAGCGTAAACAGGAATATCTGAAGGGAATTTGGATCCTGCCTGCCTGAAGCGTTCAAAAGCGGCTACTCCGTTTTGGCTTGTGAATGCAAAGGCTGATTTTTTAACTGCTTTTAGAATGGTTTCTACGGCAAACCAATTGTCGCGATAGCTGATTTCGATAGCGGGCTCAATCACAACATGCAGCCCCAGGCTTTCTGCCAGCACTATCTGTTCATCGGTTAGGTTTCTTGTAATGAGTATCTTATGATTTTTTTCCAAGACAAAATTATTTTTTTACTGTTTAGAGACCTTTCAGACCGGATAAATTTCGAACAACTAAGGGTTAGAATCGGCTCCCGTAAAGTCTGATCAGAATTATTTCCTGATCTCTTCAACAAGTTTGTCAGCTCCTTGTTTCAAAAGTTCACGGGCTGCCATTCGTCCCAGGTCTCCGGACTGATTGACAGCAGATTTTTTTTCGATGTCGTACTGCAGGCTTCCATCTGTTTTTAATGCAACGGCATGAAGTGTCACATCGTTTCCATCGAGCCAGGCAAAAGCACCTACGGGAGCACTGCATCCCGCTTCCATCTCATTGAGAAGGTCTCTTTCAAGACGGGTACAGAGCTCGCTTTCGGGGTGGTTAAGATTTGCGGTAACTTTTTCGAGTACGGCATCTTCCTCGTTTATCATAACAGCCATAGCACCTTGCGCTGGTGCCGGAACCATCCAGTCGAGAAATAATGAAATGTGATGGTCGAGGTTGATGCGTTTTAGGCCGGCTGCTGCAAAAATTGCACCGTCCCATCCTTTGTCTTCAACTTTTCGAAGCCGTGTATTAACATTACCGCGGATATTGGTGATGGTGTGATTAGGATAACGATGCAGCCACTGTGCTTTTCTCCGGTTGCTGCTGGTGGCAATGACAGCTTCAAAATTTTCATCATCAAGAAAATGTGTACCTTTGGGGGCAACGAGAGAGTCGCGGGGATCTTCGCGCTCCAGAACGGCTGTCACTTTGAGCGGAAGAGGATTTTCAGTGGGAAGATCTTTGTAAGAGTGCACTGCAAGATCGATACGATTTTCGAGCAGGGCATCATCAAGGGCTTTGGTGAAAACGCCCTTTCCGCCCATTTCGGTGAGGGGCGTAGTCAGGTCAATGTCACCTTCCGATTTAACAAATACAAGTTTGGTCTTAAAGCCGAGATTTTGAAGTTTTTTTGCAACGGTTTTTGCCTGCCAGGTTGCAAGCTCGCTGTCTCTGGTACCGATCTTGATGGTTTTATTCATGCCCGTTTTTGGATTCGAGCTTGAACATCTTTTCTACCATTTCTGCTACTTCATTTGAGTGGTGATGATCCCGCAAATGTTCAATACTGTAAGCGGCAATTTTATTGACGATCCGACGGGTCATATTCTCAATCTTGTCAAAATCTTCAGTTTCGATTTTGTTTTTAAAGAAGTTCAGTTCATCTTCGCGGATTGATTCAAACTTTTGAGTGAGTGCCTTAATGGTAGGTACCACACGCTGTTCATTCAGCCAGAGTTTGTAACTCGAAAGTTCATCTTCGATAATTTTTTTCACGAGCGGTACTTCCTCTTCCCGTTTTTTGTAGGCCTCATCAGTTACATCACTGAGCATGTCCATGTTGGCTACGTCTACAAAGTTCAGGTTAGCTACTTCCGGGTCGATGTTTCTCGGAACGGAGAGATCCAGCATCACCTTGAATTTTGGATTTTCCATGGAAGGGACCATGTGTTCGGGCCGAATGACCGGTTCACCGGCCCCGGTAGCAACAATCACGAGATCGGCCTGGGCAATCTGTTCTGGAAGCTTTTCCATATCGGCCACTTCGAGGTTGAACTTATCTGCCACAAATTCGGCACGTCCTCTGGTACGGTTAATAAGAGTAAGTTTGCTGGCCCCAAGGTTAACCAGGTTTTTGCAGGTTACCTTACCAATTTTCCCGGTTCCGACCAGCAGGATATTTTTATTGGTCAGATTTTCGAATGTTTTGAGGGCAAATTTTACCGCGGCATATGCAACAGTTGCAGCTCCCTGGCCAAGTGACGTTTCATTTCTTGAGCGTTTATGAGCACGAAAGACATGCTGAACCAGGCGGTGTAACTCACCAGAAATCATATTATGTACGCAGGAGAGTTCATACCCCTCTTTCACCTGTTTTACAATCTGAAGATCACCGAGTATCTGGGAATCCAGCCCGGTGGCTACATTGAACAAGTGCTGGATGGCGCGCTGGCCTTCCAGTTCGAAACCATAGTTGTGAAATTCGTCGAGATTTCCTCTGCTGTAAGTAGTGAGCAGGCGAATCAGTTCGCTGGTCGTAACACCCTGGGCAAAAACCTCTGTGCGGTTACAAGTTGATACGATAAACATACTTCCGATACCTTCTCTCCGGGCACCTTCGAGCATCAGTATTTTTTTATCTGTATCAAGGCTAAAACGTTCCCTGACCTCAACGGGAGCGTCCCAGTGGTTAATACCAATTGTTGAAAAATCCTGTATTGTTGGATGAACCATCCTTTATGCAGTCACTGCTTTTTTTGTTGTTGTGTTATCCCATTGAACGGCTTCTGCCGGTATCTCATGTTTCAAAACGTGTAAACTCTCTTCGGCCAGTGCTTTGATGAACGCAGGGTGATCGTTTAGTCCCTGCATAACCTTTAGGTTTTCAAATTCATACCCCTCTTCTTCAAGGTCTTCTGCAAGCTCCACACCCAATTCAAAAAGGGTTTCGATGTGGTCGGTTACAAAAGCTACAGGCACCATCAGTAAATTTTTAATTCCATATTCAAGATGGCGTTTCACCAGATCTTCGGTGTTTGGCTGTGTCCACTTTTGAGGGCCAACCCTGGATTGGAAGCTAAGCCAGTAAGAATTTTTCTCTTCCCGCCGTGCCATGATCGCTTCCATCGTCTCTTTTATTTCCACGGTATATGGATCTCCGCTTCTCACTTCGAGCAGTGGCGTGCCGTGAGCACTGAAGATAAAATGAGTTTTTTTCCGGGTGTCTGGATCCATCTCTTCCAGAGCTTCATCAATCCGTTCATTGAAGGCTCTGAGATAGTTTTCATTAAGATAATAATTCTTTACGTGAAACTCTTTCCAGGGCTTGCTGCTATTGGGGAATTTTTTCTGAAGTACCGTTTCCCAGTCCCGGAAGCTACTGCCGGTTGTGGTCCAGGAAAACTGGGGGTATAGTGGTAAAAGCACGGTGTGAGTGATACCGTCTTCAACCATTTCATCCATTATGGTGTCGGCAAACGGCAGCCAGTATCTCATGCAGGTATAAACCTTTACTTCATGATCCGGCAAAATAGTTTTGCAATATTTTTCCAGTGATCTTCTTTGCAGTTCGGTCAGACCATTGATGGGAGAACAGCAATCAGAAATTATTTTATCTTTTCGGTTGTAACAGTGTTTGCTGCCGGTACAACCCTTCGGGCAGCCATTGATCTCTTTGTAGTCTTCTGCAACATTAGGTGCTCTGAATTTTGAAATCACCTTTGCAAACAGATTTTGTAATGATCCGCCACCCATTTTGATGATATCTTCATCACTGAACAGGTTTTTCAGGAAGATTCTCACATTATCTTCGTGAGTAGGACCTCCCAAATTCATTAAAACGATTCCAATGCGCATAAACCCAGTTTCGTAATATTTATTTGTCACTTTTTACAACAGTGAAAAAAACAGCTTTTTTGTGAAGGGATCGTGAAGTACAGTTACTTAGAATTGATCTACAGAAGGGTTTTGAAATGGCATAGTACAAGAAATAACGGATTCTGCGGAAATTGTTGTTGGTAATCAGACATGATGGACTCTGCAGACTCCTCTTGGCTGTCTCGACCGATTCGGGGCGCCCCCTGCATGAATTCTGCCACGGTTGTCCTTCCCGGGTTACAAGGACAACCCCTCGAAACTGTGTGTTGCTTTTTCAAAACTACTCGCCTCAGGGTGTTTTTATGTTACATTTTACCCAGGGCGCCGTTCGCGATACTCACTGTTCCCTGGGCTTTGTTGTGGTGCCCTTAAGGACTTGGCAAACACACCACACTTAGAAAGGGTGGGTCCGAAAGCTTGGTAGCTCTGAATTTGACAAAAAACTTAAATTATTTAAGTCTATTATTTTTGGAAAACAATTTTCTCACAGCCTCTCAAAGAGGGGATTCCAGTTATCTCAAAAATTACTCCCCACAATAATTTCCGTAAGAACCAAGCAACTGGATTTTTTGTGACTATTCTCCCTTTGGCAGGCTAAACCAAAACCGTGAACCTTTGCCTGGTTCGCTTTCCACATTGATGTCTGATCCATGGGCATTGATAATGCTTTTCACGACCGATAAACCAAGTCCTGTACCTCCCTTATCGCGCGAACGGGCTTTATCGGTGCGATAAAATCGATCGAACAGGCGGTCCAGGTGTTCTTTGGAAATTCCGATTCCGGTATCTTCCACTTCTACAATTATCGAGTCTCCGGCATCTTTCGATATGATTTGGATCGAACCTTCATTTGTAAACTTAATCGCATTGGATACCAGGTTTTCAAGTACCTGTTCAATTTTACCCGGATCGGCTGTAACAATGTGAGATTTTGTTTCAGCAGTGAGGTCCAATCCTTTTTCTTCTGCTTCAGATTCAAGAAGTTCTTTAATAAGACCGATCACTTTTTTGATATCAAACCTGCGTTTTTCGATAAACTGTTCGTCCGAATCGTACCGCTGAAGGGTTACCAAATCCTTAAAAAGACGGTTGATGCGATGTGTTTGACGGGATGCGGTGAGTAGATATTTTCGTTTCTGATTTTCGTCAAGATTATCCATCATCAGCATTTCGATGGAGCCGGCAATTGTATGGAGCGGATTGCGAATTTCATGAGTAATATCTGCAAAAAACTGGTTCTGTTTTTCATAGAGCCGTTTCATTTCCAAATTATCCGCACGAAGCCGCTCAGCCATTCGGTTCAGAGAGTCGGCCAGTTTTCCGAATTCATCTTTACGGTCGAGGTTCAGAGTTTGATCGGTGTTACCTTCAGAAATATCTCGCGCGGCACTTTCAAGCTGGAGGATAGGGCGTGAAATATAACGTGAGAAGAGAATGCTTACAACCAGTACCAGCCCGATGGAGATAAACATCCCGGTGTAGATAATCCAGCGAATAGTTTTGATCGGTTCATAAATTTGGTCTTTGTAAATACTGACCATCAGGTACCGGGCCGGGTTGTGTTCGGAGTGAAGCTGGGCATAGGTGACCAATTGCTCGCTTTCGGGTTCGTTGGCAAGGATGATTTCAGTTTGCCGGCGGATTCCGGTTTGCATCTCATCGTCAAGCCGTTCTGAGGCTTCAAGTTGTTCGTGATAGGGTACCTCGGCAAAGAGGATTCCGTCTTCGTCGTAAACGGCAAGACGGTAGCCCGATGTTCGCGCGGCCTCATTCAGATTAGTTTCGAACTGTTCGTCGATACGCAGGTTTTGAATGGTGATTGCAAGCCATTCGGTATCGTTCACAATCTGCTGTTCTCCCTCATTCAGCAGGTAATTACGGATGAAAAGAATCGAATAGCTGCTGATCGCCGTGATGCCGAATATCAGCAGCAGAATGAATGTCCAAGCCAGTTTCGCACGGATACTCATGCCGGGAGAAGGTCGCGATTCATGCCATACCCGATGCCGCGGTAGGTTTTAATCAGTTCAGCAGCATCACCCAGCTTCAGCCGCAAATTTTTTATATGAACGTCTACCGTTCGGTCAAAGACGAAGCGGTCGTCCCCCCCGATGTGTTCCAGGATTTCCTGGCGGCTGTATACCCGTTTGGGATTTCGGAAAAAGAGTTCGATCAGCGAATATTCGGTAGATGTAAGGTCGATCCGTTTTTTCTTGTTGTAGAGGTCTTTACCGTTCACATCAAGCAGCAGGTCGCCGTGATGAATCCATTTGCTGTTGTGGGGCTGCTGGCGGCGCAGTAGTGAATCGATACGTGCTTTCACCAGTTTGAGACTGGCCGGTTTGGAGATGTAGTCATCGGCCCCGAGCTCCAATCCTTCTATTTCGTCTTTTTCTTTGTCTTTGGCAGTAAGAAAAATCACGGGAATATCTTTCAGAACGGGATGAGTGCGAATAATTCTGCAAATTTCTTTTCCATCGGTGTGGGGTACCATGATATCCAAAACGGCGAGATGGATGTCACTGGCTCTTTTTTCGATCAGCTCCAGGGCCTTCTGACCGTCATGAGCCATTAATACGTTGTATCCGTTTATTTCTAAAAAGTTGGAGAGCATTTCTGCAGGCTCCAGTTCATCTTCAACCAGAAGAATGGTGTGTTTGGGCTTCATAAAGGAGAACTTTCTGTTGAATTTGTTAAATGCAGTTTAGGAGAATCCTTTCAATATAAAATAATGAAATGACACAAAGATTTTTTACCATCTGTAGATACCTTTAATAATACTGCGGAAGCAGTTGCCCGCTTACTTATAGTAACAATCTTGAAACAGTTTAACTTATCTGATGGATTTACCCAAAAAAGTAATCTGGATTACCGGAGCTTCATCTGGAATTGGTGAAGCATTGGCCTATGAATTTAACAAAAAGGGAGCACATGTCATTCTGTCGGCACGAAGAATTGAAGAACTTGAACGAGTGAAAGAAAATTGTAACAATCCCGATGAGACAGTAAAAGTATTACCGCTTGATCTTACTGACAGTAAATCTTTCATACAAAAAACAGAAGAGGCTATCGAGATGTTCGGCAGTGTAGATATGCTGATTAACAACGGCGGCATTAGTCAGCGTGCATTTGCCGCGGATGCCCGCATGGAAACCATTCGCCAGGTGATGGAGGTGAATTTTTTTGGAACGGTCGGCCTGACCAAAGCCCTGCTTCCGCATCTGATCGAACAAAAGTCGGGACACATTGTGGTGATTTCGAGTGTGATGGGTAAAATCGGGACGAAATACCGTTCGTCATATGCGGCTTCGAAGCACGCTCTACACGGCTGGTTCGATTGTCTTCGCCAGGAGATGTATGAGCACAATATTAACGTAACACTGGTTTGCCCCGGTTTTGTAAAGACAGAAGTGACAGTGAATATGCTGACCGCTGACGGAGAGAAATTTAACAAAATGGGAGATGCCCAAAGCAAGGCGATGAGTGCGGAGACATTCGCCCAAAAACTGCTTCCAAAACTGGCCAAAGAGAAAGAAGAGGTATACATCGGCGGATATGTAATTTTATCGATCTATTTGAAACGATGGATGCCCGGTATTCTAAATAAGGTCCTGAAGCGTGTGAAGGTGACATGATCAAAAAGAATATCTCACAGAAACCGTATTTCCGCTGAACTGAAGTCCGTCGAGTGCTTTGACAAGGCGGCTGCTTTCCGAACGGCTGATAAAATAAAGCACGGCATCAAAAATAAAGAGAAATCCACCCTGCAGAATCATCGACTGGCCGTAACCGATCAGACGTTTATCGTTGGTTCGTATTCCGCGTTCCCACAAATACCCTCCGATGGCCATGTAGCCAACATCCAGACCGGCATTAAAAAGCAGAATTTTTTCGAAGTTATGGAATTCGCGAAGGGTTTCGGACAGAGTCATGTCGGCTGACTGATTTCTAAGCCCATAGTATCCGAAACCGGCAATGGCAAGATTTACACTATTCCAGGCTGCATTCATCTGGTGAAAATATTTTGTGCTGCCCGAAGTTTGCGTCATTCCGATTCCGCCCACAGCCAGGTTACTCAATGCCCATCCGCTCAAAACGAGCATTCCGGTGCTATTTACTGCGATCCTTTTTTCATTGACCTCCTCAAGGTCGATATTGCTCAGCTGAGCTGCAGCTATGCTGGAAATGAAGAAAAAGAGACACGCAGCAAGGAATAGTTTTTGGATGAAATACATATTGAGTGAGTTCAGGTTTGGATTGAAATCTTTATCACATTTCCCTCAACCAAAGCATACACCCGGTCCGTTTCATCTGGTGGGAATCATTTTCACAATGCTGATAAACTTTCTGTCAAATGTCATCTCATTTTTAAGAAACTGAAAAAAAGATCAGGAAAATCAAGAACTACTGATGATCTGAGAGGGAAAAATAAAGAGAATACAATCTTCGGGTGCGTAAAACTCTTTTGTATTTCTGTTCTTTCTTTTAATTATGCTTTCCTTTTATAATATTCCAAGGCTGAAGTTTTTTTAAAAAATACTTGAAAATTGGTTTAAAAAACTTCAACATAAAAGCGCTTACGAATTATTAACCTAATTGAAGAATTGATATGTGGCTCAACATAAAATCATTTGAAGAATACAAACAGATCTACCAGCAAAGTGAAAAAGACAGATTGAAATTCTGGGAACATGAGGCTGGTACTTTTTATTGGAGAAAAAGCTGGGATAAGGTTCACTCCGGCGGTTTTGAAAAAGGAGATATCAAATGGTTTGAGGGTGGAAAACTCAATATTACCGAGAATGCACTGGATCGCCATCTGAACACGATCGGCCACAAAACAGCCTTTGTATTTGAACCCAATCACCCCGACAGTTTTCGCCGAACGATTACATACCGGCAGCTTTATGATGATGTGTGCCGGTTTTCAAACGTGTTGGAGAGCAAAGGAATCAAAAAAGGAGACCGGGTCTGTATCTACATGGCGATGACACCGGAGCTGATTATTTCGGCCCTTGCATGTGCACGAATAGGTGCAGTTCACTCGATTGTTTTTGCCGGATTTTCGGCCCAGTCACTCGCCGAGCGAATCCAGGATTGTGATGCTAAAATGCTCATCACAAACGATGGCCTTCGTCGTGGTGACAAACACGTTCCACTGAAAGATATATCCGATGAGGCATTGAAAGAGTGTCCCACAGTTAAAAATGTGATTGTTTGTCAGCGAACCAACCGTGATATCGACTGGGTGGAAGGCCGTGATGAGTGGTGGCACATGCTCATCCGAAATGCTGAAAAAGAACACAAAGCGGTTGAGATGGATGCCGAGGATCCGCTCTTTATTCTCTATACATCTGGTTCAACCGGCAAACCAAAAGGAGTATTGCACACCTGCGGCGGATATATGGTGTACACAAGTTACACCTTCCGGAATGTTTTTCAGGTTTCAGAGGAAGATGTTTACTGGTGTACTGCCGATGCAGGCTGGATAACCGGTCATTCTTACATTATTTACGGGCCGCTGTTTAACGGTGCTACCGGTATTATTTTTGAGGGTGTTCCAAACTATCCTGATGCCGGACGTTTCTGGGAGGTGGTTGAAAAGTATAAAGTTACTCATTTCTACACAGCACCAACAGCCATTCGGGCACTGATGAGCTACGATCTGAAATATGTTCAAAAATACGATTTGAGCTCACTGAAAGTGCTCGGTTCGGTAGGAGAGCCGATCAACGAGGAAGCGTGGCACTGGTACAACGACCATGTGGGAGGAGGGCGCTGCCCGATTGTGGATACCTGGTGGCAGACCGAAACCGGAGGAATTATGATCTCACCCCTTGCCGGTGTCACGCCTACAAAGCCGGGTTTTGCCACACTGCCGCTGCCCGGAATTTCACCATTGTTGATGGATGAAAACGGTAAAGAAATCAAAGGAAATGGAGTGAGCGGAAATCTCTGTATCAAGCATCCCTGGCCGGGGATTGCGCGTACAATCTGGGGAGATCATGAACGCTATCTGAAAACCTACATGAGTGCCTATAAGGGTTATTATTTTACCGGAGACGGCTGCCGGCGCGATCCCGAAGGTTACTACCGGATTACCGGCCGTGTGGATGATGTTCTGAATGTATCAGGCCACAGACTTGGAACCGCAGAAATCGAAAATGCAATTAACGAGCATCCGAATATTGTGGAGTCAGCCATTGTAGGCTATCCGCATGATATTAAGGGGCAGGGAATCTATGCCTATCTGATTTGTGAGGATGACCCCGCTGATCCGAAAGCATTCAAAAAAGAGATCAATGATCTGGTTACCAAAATTATCGGGCCGATTGCCAAGCCGGATAAAATCCAGATTGTTCCCGGCCTGCCAAAAACACGATCAGGCAAGATTATGAGAAGAATTCTCAGAAAAGTTGCCGCCAAAGATCTTGAAAATGTTGGTGATATATCCACCCTTCTCGATCCGGAAGTTGTGGATCAGATCAAGGAAGGACAGGCCTACTAAACTGTATTGTTCACAAGAAATAGCCCGCCAGAGAAGAAATTACTTTGGCGGGCTTTTTTATTTGAATAAAAAACCGAAGATGAGAATCAGCAGACTTGTGATGAAGAGTACAAGCCGGAACCGGGTGCTGATGATAACGGGATGAAACAAAAGTCCATATGTAAAAGGCACTTCAGAAAGCCAGATGTAATAGTGTTTTCGGTGGGCTGACCCAAGGGCCATAGTAACATGCCCGTGGAGGATAGTGAGCATAAATGGCAATCCAAATAAAATAGATCCTGGAAAAGAGACCGCTTTGTTGATTCCGTAAATCTCACAAATAAAGAAAAAAGGCCACGCAAAAATGAGCAGGGTAGGTACGGAAAGAGCCCAGTTGATCAGGGAAATCCTGCGGTAGTTGCTCTCACTTAATTCAGACTCAGGCATTGAAAGAATACGGATTGTAATGTTTCGGATAGTAAGGAAAATTTGATTCTTTGAAAGATTTAATTTTTTAAAATCAAGTCTGTAACTGACATTACATTTTCAATACAAAACAGACAAAACTTAATTTCCTAAATTTGTGATGCAATTAAAACCTCGATATCCCGGAAAGGCATTTCAAACTGATCGGCGAGCGCTTTTTTGGTGAGGTGCTTTTTGTAAGTGTATGTGCCGTTTCGCAGGGCTGTGTTATCCCAGAGGCAGCTTTGAATTCCGCCGGTATCGCCTACGTCAATCAGGTAGGGTACAATTACGTTGTTAAGCGCATAGGTGGCTGTACGGGCTACATTTGACGGGATATTGGGAACGCAGTAGTGAATTACATCATATTTGGTGAACACCGGATTTGAGTGTGTGGTAGGTTCACTGCTGGAGATACAACCGCCCTGGTCAATCACTGTATCCACAATTACACTGCCGGGTTTCATGGATTGTACCATCGGATCGGTCACCCAGCAGGGAGCACGCTCGCCCTCAGTCATAGCGGCGCCAATTACCACATCTGCAAAACCGAGAGCAGTGGTTAAATAGCGGTGGTTGGCCGTAGCGGTGATGATACGCCGGTCGAGCGCATTTTCGAGCCGCCGGAGCTGTGCGAGATTGTTATCCATTACAAATACTTGTGCACCGTACCCCAGTGCTGTTCTGGCCGCATATTCCCCGGTGATACCTGCTCCCAGAATGGCAACTGTGGCCGGTGGGATACCTGAGATGCCGCCCAGCATAATTCCCTGCCCGTCACTGCTGTTTTCAAGGTAGTGGGCAGCAATTTGTACAGACATCGAACCGGTAATTTCATGCATCATACGCACAATCGGGAACTCACCGTCTTCACTTTTTATAAACTCATAGCCGATCGCACAAACCCCTTTATTTATCAGTGCCTGGAGAAAATCTCCGCTTGTATGGCCCAGATGAAGTGCCGAGAGCAGAATCTGGTCGGGCTGCATCCATCCCAGTTCGGTTTTAGTCGGAGGGGCTACTTTTACAATCATTTCCGATTTACTGAAAAGCTCCTCGGCACTATACGAAATTTCGGCTCCGGCTTCCTCATATTCCCGATCCGGAAAATGAGCATCGATCCCTGCATTTTTCTCTACCAAAACTTCATGGCCGTTGGCCGTGAGAATAGAAACGCCACCGGGTGTAAGGGAAATTCTGCGCTCATCGTTTGAAGTCTCCTTTGGCAAGCCGATTTTTAGTGATTTTTTTGATTTCGACTTCATCAGACTCTTTTCAAGCGTTTTGATGCCAATTTGTTCAGTATCGAAAGGGCTTAACTCCATATAAAAAATGTGCAGTTTTTAAACGGTTAAGAGCGGCAGGAAAATCCATCTCATTTTCTAAATATACAAAGCAATTTTGCGAACGGGTAACTTTTCTGATATAACGGAAGGTTAGGCATCGCTGTTATTTTCATAATCTTGTTCAATGAATTCAATCCTTCCGGCAATCTCTTCCCATTTGTTCAGCAGGTCAGCCAGATCACTTTTGATCGTTTCATATTCCAGTGAAATTTCCTTCACCATTTCCGCATCATCATAAAAAGCTGTGTCGGCCATCAGCTCTTCAATCTCTGATTTCCGCAATTCGTTCGATTCTATCTGCGTTTCAATTTGATCCAGCCGTTTTTTAAGAGGTTTTATTTTTCTGGACAGCATATTGCGCCGTTCCGCTTCAATCCGGCGCTGTTCTTTCCGACTGATTCCGTTACTTGATGCCTCCTTTGATGCAGAGTCAACATCAGCCTGACTGGCAGCCTCTTCTGTTTTTCTTTCCAGGTAATAGCTCACATTTCCCGGCCAGGTCTTAATGCGGCCCGGCTGCACTTCAAGCGTTTTATTTACGATGGGGTCGAGAAAATCACGGTCGTGCGATACAATCATCAGTGTGCCTTCAAACTGCTGGAGGGCCTGCTGAAGAATGGATTTCGACTGCATGTCGAGGTGATTGGTCGGTTCATCAAAAATGAGAAAATTACCGGGGTTAAGGAGCATTTTAGCCAAAGCCACACGGCTTTTTTCTCCGCCAGAAAGCACCTTCACTTTCTTGAATACATCATCGCCCACAAACAGAAAACAGCCGAGAATGGTACGCAGGCGTGTATCCGACTCTCTCGAGCCGGCCAGTTTCATTTCGTCAAGGGCACTGTTTTTTGGATCAAGCTCATCGGCCTGGTGCTGTGCGAAATAGCCCGGTGTAACATTGTAGCCCAGTTCGCGTTTGCCTGATGTGATCGGTTCGATTCCGGCAAGAATGCGGATTAGTGTTGACTTTCCGGCACCATTCGGCCCCACAACGGCAATTTTATCGCCACGTTCCACCTCGTAATTAAGGCCATTAAATACCGTGTTATCACCATATTTTTTAACCAGATTCTGCAACTTGAGTACAATTTGTCCACAACGTTCCGGGGGCGGAAACCGAAACGATATTTCCGCCTGTTCTTCATCGATCTCAATCTCTTCCATTTTTTCGAGTTGCTTGATTCGGCTCTGAACCTGCTTGGCTTTGGTCGCCTTGTAACGGAATCTGTCAATAAAACGGCGGGTTTCTTTGATCTCTTTCTGCTGATTTTCATATTTCTTTTTCAGCAGTTCCTGCTCCTCGGCATATTTTTTTTCAAAAAAGGTAAAGTTACCTGCATAGTCCTGTAAATCACCCCGGTTGAGAGCCAGGGTTCGGGTAGAAACTGTGTTCAGAAAAGCACGGTCATGTGATACCAGAACCACGGCGCCTTCATATGAAATGAGCAAATCTTCAATCCACTGAAGCGATTCTATGTCAAGGTGATTGGTCGGTTCGTCCAGAAGCAGATAGGTCGGTTTCTTGAGCAGTAATTTTGCGAGGGCGATTCTCATCAGCCAACCGCCGCTGAATTCAGTGGTGGACCGCGAAAAATCGGTCTCTTTAAATCCAAGCCCCATCAAAATCCGTTCGATGTCGGCTTTTAGCGAATAGGCCCCGGCATTTTCGAGTTGATGCTGAATTTTTCCAAATTCCTCAATGGCATCATTATGAGCACCAGTGCCGCTTTGGAGTTGCTCCATTTTTTTCTGTAGATGATTGTACCGATCCCTGAGCTGAAGTACATCTTCGAAAACCTGTTCAACTTCACCGAAGACGGTCAGATTGGGATCGGGTTCCACACCGTCCTGTGGAAGATAGCCCACTGTTGCGGCTTTGCTCATTTTGATGGAGCCAGAATCGGCTTGCTGTTCTCCGGATATAATTTTAAGCAGTGTGGACTTTCCCGCTCCATTCGGCCCAACCAGCCCGATTCGATCGCCCGGATTGATAATCGCCGAAATTCCATCGAAAAGTGCTCGTTCACCAAAATGAAGTGTAATACCGTCAATTTGAAGCATAGAAAAAAATGAGATGAAAATATCAGAATGCAGAGTGAATGGTCACCCCGGAAATTCAGAATCATAAAATACGGAAAATCGGAGGGGTTATGTAAAAAAGCAGGGATCAATTTCAGAACGAAGCCTCAAATGTAAATATCATCAACTTTTTAGGATGTTAGTAAAGGTAGATTTATTTTCAGTGCAGAATTCACCAATTTATTAAGGAATTTCATAAACAGGACAACATTTTTGTCTGTTTTCCTTTTTAAATGAGCGCAATGATCCAAATATTTATTTTACAATATGAGCACGCTAAAAAGGCTACTCCTCTTTGCAATCATCATTTTCGTTATCTCGGCCTGTGATGACGGTTTGCAGCAACCGGTTCACATGTATGTGATGAATAACACTGCTGTAACCGGCTCTCAGTTCCCCAATCTTTACCAGGATGAGCAGGGTGTCGTTTATATGAGCTGGATTGCCAATATTGAAGAAGATGTATACGCTCTTGAGTATTCGAAACTTGAAGATGGCGGGTGGAGTCCTTCCCAGACGGTTCGTGTGGGGACAGACTTTTTTGTGAACTGGGCTGATTTTTCTTCAGTGGTTGGGCTTGACGGAGAGGCGGTGGCTGTCCATTGGCTCCGCGACCGCGATCTTGAAGAGTTTCCTCACGCTTACGATATTCGTATCGCATTTCCTGATGAAGAAACCGGCCGATGGAGTAATATTATTACCCCACATCTTGATGACACGCCCACTGAACACGGTTTTGTAAGCATGGAGCCATTGAGTCGAGACAGGGTGCTTGCCATCTGGCTTGATGGACGTAATACAGAAGGGAGGGCTCATGATGAGTATGAAGATTTCAGCAAGGCGATGACACTTCGCTCGGCCGAAATCTCAAGAGACGGAGAAATTACAAGGAAACGGGTGATTGATGAAGCCGTATGTGATTGCTGCCCGACAGACCTTGTACCCGTTGATGGCGGCTTTTTGGCTGTCTATCGTGACCGGACCGAAGACGAAACCCGGGATATCAGCATTGTAAGATACGATTTGGAAACAGGTGAGTGGTCCAATCCCGTAACGGTTCATGAGGATGGCTGGAAGATGATGGCGTGTCCCGTAAATGGGCCGCGAATTGTAGCGCGGGATGACTATGTAGCTGTAGCCTGGTACACCGGCGCTGATGGCGATTCAAAAGTAAAATTGGCTCGTTCCACTGATGGGGGGAATACGTTCCAGGAACCCATAGTGGTGGCTGAAGGGGACCGTGTACTGGGACGTGCCGATCTCCTTATAACCGAGGAAAGCGCGGTTTATGTGAGCTGGCTTGAATCAAGAGACGATGCCGGTTACGTGATGCTGAGACAGGTAAACCCCGGTGGAGATCTTGCTGAGGTGATACATGTAGGAGTTACATCTGCTTCCCGGTCCAGCGGCTTTCCAAGAATGAAGAAGGTAGATGACGCCATTATTTTGGCATGGACTCAGACCGAACCTCTTGTCCGTGTTCGCACAGCGAGAGTACAGACAGATGGCGAATAAACATTCAATAACATACCAATCAATCAATATTTCAATGTTTGCTAAAACGATGCGATTTTGTATAACAATTATCATCACAGCCCTGCTGTTTTCAGTGAATCTGACCTTTGCTCAAAACAATAACGACGACTACCGCCAGCAGGCCATTGAAATCCTGGAAAGTGTACCATTGTTCGACGGGCATAATGATGTTCCCTGGCAATACCGCAACCGTGTGGGATATAAATTTTCCGAACTTGATTTTTATGAGACCACTCAACTTGATCCGCCCATGCACACCGACATTCCCCGGCTTCGTGAAGGCCGTGTGGGTGCACAATGGTGGTCGGTCTATGTAAATGCCAACATCCCGGAAAGCGAAGCAGTAAAACGCACACTGGAACAGGTTGATTTTGTACACCGACTGGTTGAAAAATATCCCGATCACTTCGAACTGGCACTCACTGCCGATGATGTGGAACGAATATTTGAAGATGGAAAAATTGCCTCGCTGATCGGTATGGAGGGCGGCCATTCCATCAACAATTCACTGGCTGTTTTGAGAATGTTTTATCAACTGGGTGCACGCTACATGACTATCACCCACAACCGTACCCTTGATTGGGCTGATGCCGCTGGTGATGATCCTCAGCACGACGGCCTGACCGAATTTGGCGAAGAAGTGATTCGCGAAATGAACCGTCTGGGCATGCTTGTTGATCTTTCTCACACTACACCCGCAACCATGAAAGATGCCATTCGTGTTTCCGAGGCTCCGGTAATGTTTTCACATTCCAATGCCCGCGCACTTACCGGCCATCCCCGTAATGTACCCGATGATGTACTGCAGATGACCCGGGATAATAACGGCATTGTGATGGTTACGTTTGTGGAAACTTTCACATCGGAAGAGCGCCGCCGGTTTTTTTCTGAGCGAGCGGCTTACCAGCGCGAAATGGAGTATCTCTATCCCGGAGAGCCGGACAGCGTATCTCATTACATGAGCCAGTGGGATGAGATTCGTGAAGCACCAAAATCCACCCTGGAGCAGGTTGTAGATCACATTGATTATATCCGTGACCAGATTGGTGTAAATCATATTGGCATCGGGGGAGATTATGACGGCATACCCACACTGCCGCTCGGCCTGGAAGATGTAAGCACCTATCCCGATCTGTTCGCAGAACTCTTGAGGAGAGGTTACTCCGAAGATGAACTGAGGCAGATAGCCGGACTCAACATGCTGCGGGTAATGAGAGACGCGGAAGAAGTTTCCAGGCAACTGCGAGCCGAACGGGAACCGTCGGAAGTATTAATAGATGATTTTGACTAACCGGAAACATCCTTAAAACCTTCAATGTAATAAGTGAGTTCATTCACTGAAATTATCACGGGTAGTGACTCCATGATCACTGCCTTTTTTTGCATACAGCGGCATGCTCAAAACCTCTGATTACGACAAAGATCTCAAACAGAGTATATACGAGTTCATCACTGAAGATGATGATAATGCCTGTGAAGCGATCCCGGAAAGTGCTTGTAAAGAAGCACCGGGCAACTTTTTTCTGAATGCTTTTAACGGAGCCTGCAAAAGCTTGCAGAGCAGATAGCAAGCCCTTCTTTGGTTTTGCCGTGGTTGTTGTCGGCAGTAGGTGCACCTGCCTCATTCAGCGGATTCCTTGTTCCGATCAGCCGTGGCGGATCACTGCTTCCGCAACTGGCTATATCTGCTCGGATCAGAAAGTTTAAAGTGCGAAAGTGGTTCTGGGCTGGAGCAGGAGTTACCCAGGCAGCTGCCTTGCTTTTGATGGCACTTGCTGCCGTTACATTGAGTGATCTCTCAGCCGGACTGCTGATTTTACTTTTGCTGGCCCTTTTTAGTATAGCAAGTGGTGTGGGGTCGGTCAGTTTTAAAGATGTGCTCGCCAAAACCATTCCAAAGGGAAAACGCGGCACACTCCTGTCTGTTCGGGCCACGGTTGGCGGTATTTTGGCACTGGGTGCGGGTTATTCGATCAACAGTTTTATCGGGGAGGGTGAGCAGGCCGGATTATACGCAATTTTATTAATTGCAGCGTCTATTTTGTGGTTCATAGCGGCTGTGCTTTTTTTCTTAATCAAAGAGGAACCCGGGGCAACCGGAGGTTCCCGAACAGCATTAAAAGAAGCACGGGAAGGGTGGAATATTTTACGTGATCAGAGAGGATTTTTACGCTTTGTGATTGCCCGTTCACTGCTTTTAAGCGTAATGCTTGTCATCCCTTTTTATTCAATTTTCGCACGGGATATTATCGGTACGGAAGTGAGCAGTCTGGGAATTTTTGTGATCTCCAACAGCCTGGCTATGGTCCTGAGCAGTTACCTCTGGGGCCGATTTGCAGATCGGTCCAGTAAACACGTAATGGCCGCGGGTGGATTTATTGGTGTGATTGGGGCAGTTATTGCGCTCAGTTTTCTGTTCCTGTCAGAAGATTGGCATACTCCGATCACATTTTCTGCTGTCTTTTTTGTAGCGGGATTTGCGCATGCCGGAATTCGCCTTGGCCGCAAAACTTATCTGGTAGATGCGGCTCCCGAAAAAGAGCGTCCGCTTTATGTGGCAGTAAGCAATACGCTGGTCGGCCTTGTTACAGTACTTTCGGCAGTTTTTGGCTTCGGGGCTGATTTGTTCGGGGTGGAATGGCTGATCGCCTTTTTTGCCCTGTTGATGATCGGGGGGATTATCGTTTCGCTCACTCTGCCGGATGCTGATAAGATGGTTCAAAAATCCTGATTTTAGGCAAAATTTTTGTGCGCTGAGAATTACTGATAGTTGAGAATTTTTAAATGTGGCTGGATAATTGAGCAGAGACATTCTGAACAGCCCGATCAATCAGTTTCAGGTCCTCCTGCCGGGAAAGGCGGTGTTCGCCATCAAGCACGAGAACAAGCTCACTTTTTTCTTTTCCAATCAAATGATGTAATTGTTCCGATTTTTGCCAGGCAACATCAGCATCTTTTTGCCCGTGAATGAGGCAGACTGGTATCTCCAGCTTTAGTTCTTTTTTGTGTAACAGCAAATGGTTTTCTCCATCCTGAATTAGTTTATGTGTGATTTTTACCGGTTCGTCCCGGTATTCACTCGGTGCCAGAATAAAACCGTTCCGGATCATCTCATTTCTCTGCTCTTCCGAAAGCCGCTCTTGCCAGATAGACCTGGTAAAATCGGGTGAAGAGGCAACGCCAACCAGTCCTCTTACTTTTTCAGGGCGAGCCAGTGCTGCAAGTAAAGCAATCCATCCGCCCATTGAAGAGCCCACGAGCAGAACAGGACCATCGGCAGCATTGTCCAGAACCAGGAGTGCGTCGTTCAGCCAGTCAGAAACGGTGCCATCTTCAAACTGTCCTTCAGATTCACCGTGGCCGCGATAATCAAACCGGATGTACGCCTGGCCTCGTTCATTGCAGCATTTTTCCAGCCATTGAGCTTTTGAACCCTGCATGTGAGAAAAAAATCCGGGCAGAAACATTACTGTTGGTGAATTTCCGGGCAGTTTTCGGTAAGCAATTGAAAATCCATCGGCAGATATGAGAAATTCGGGCATGAGAGCAGCCTTTCCGTTTAGAAGTCAATTTATGAAGCAAGAAATTAAACATTAGAATGTTCAGTTAGCTCAAGTTCCGAAAAATGGCGAAGTAGTGGCTACAAAAAAAATAAAAAATACTCCAATAATTAAGATCTTTACTAAATAAGATTATTTAAGATAATGACTTATGAATTTCAATACGTGGAAATTGTTTGAGAAATTTTTTAACCGGCCTTGAATCGGTTGGCGGGAACAGGGTGTTTTCAGCGACGCTATGGCAGCATTTTATACCGGCCGGATCTTTGATTACAGTCAATGAGTGTGATGGACCATTACCCCACGGGGATCCCTTTGTTAGTGCCATATGGCTTAGCAAATATTTATTTATCGCTGATGTCATGTTTTTCGATTAGGTTAATGTATTGATTTACGACGGATTTGGAAATATTTGTTACCAGGCTAATGTAGTCTGGA
>JAFIFB010000085.1 GCA_020832285.1 Balneolaceae bacterium | reverse complement strand
TCGTCTACATCAATTTTGGTTACTTCCCACTCATCACCAAAATTCAACAGATGCTTAAATAACTTAGAGATTTCACTCATTGGATTTTTCCTCAAAAGTACTACCTCATCTATTTACCCACAAGGTTTCCAGTAGAACCATTTTTCTATACTGTTTATTGTCAGGCAGGATCCGAACAAACATTATGCAAATGATTAGAATTTATGCTTCCATCATGCTTATGTCATTCCTGGCAGGAATTTTCCAGCCTGTGATTCCTATGGTGCAATACCACATTCAAAAGGGAAACTTGTTTGAACTATTGACAGATCTTGATGGATTACAGAGTACAAGTGATCATTTTTGCACTCACGATGATTTGACTTTGTCCGATGATTGGCAGCATGAAAATCAGGATATGCTGATTGATGCAGACTTTTACCCTATACCTATAAAGCCTGGCTACTCTCCAGATCGTGCAATTCTACCTATTTTATTCCGTGGTTACCAGTATATAGATTTTAAACTGAGCGATCGATTTTTAAAACGATACACACCGCCTCCCCGCATTTAAACTTTAATGCGGTGTCTCCCACGATTTAACGGTTCATTTTGCACTGATGATTGTATCCGCTATATTCGAAAGAGACCGAGAGCAGGCCAAATCACGCATTTCTCATTGGCTTCAACCGCTTGGAAGATTCAAATAAATATAAAATCAAGTTATCCAAGGAAAACTACCATGCAACTAAACAAAAGAAAACCAATCTCTAAATTCAAAGTATTCCTGATGCTCGTATTGCCCCTTATGATGTCGATGGCAGTCATTCAGGAAGTACACGCATGCCCGGCATGCAACGCACTCTATAAAAAAGAGATAGAAACTACGCTGAAAGAAACACTTGTAGGTAAGGAATTGATGGCTGCGATGGAAGCGCAAAAAAATCTTCCACTCGATTATGCCGAAGCAACAAGGCACCTGTTTACGGAAAATGTGCAGGATCCAGACAGCGATTTTTTTGAGATCATCCGCCGTGATGAAGGTTTGTCTATTCCGCAAACCAGTTACGTAGATCAGGATGTCGAAGCTGATGTATCGGTAACCATCACGCTTGATGAAGGCCTTGCATATCTTGGTAACGGAGTAGTTTATGATGGTTTCCGTACCAATGGAAAAATTCCGGGCCCGACAATTCGTGTTACTGAAGGCGATATAGTGGAATTCATCGTAGAAAACAATGGCTCCATACCTCACGGAGCATCCATTCATGCAGCTTATACACAAACCTCGAAATATCTTGGTGAAATACCATCAGGCCAGTCGAAGTCTATTAAATTCAGGGCTACAATACCAGGTATATATTTGTACCACTGTGCACCTGGCGGCCACGCTATACCCATGCATGTAATGTTTGGCCAGTATGGTATGATTATAGTCGAACCGGCTGAGCAAAGATACAAGCTTGAAGAGGAACTGGGCCACGGCCCCGATATTGAAATCGACCTCATTCAGCATGAATGGTATGCCAGCGGTAAAGATGCCGTTGAAGGAAATCCAACGTATGTGACCTTTAACGGTGATATTTTTAAATATGTGAAAGATCCCATTACCGCCAGGCCCGGCGACTACGTACGGATAAACTTCATGAATGTAGGACCGAACCTGGTATCTACATTTCACCTTGTTGGAATTGTATGGGACTATGCCTACTGGCAGGGCCATCCTGAAAATGTATTGGTTGGCGGCCAAACCGTAACAGCCGGTCCGTCTGATACGTTTGTAATTGAGTTCCGTGTTCCTCCGGATGAAGGTGCGTATACCATACTCTCACATGCTGTAGGTTCAACCAGCCGCGGAGCCATAGGTCTGCTAGTGGCCGACCGTAATGCTGATACTCCCAAACTTATTACATCAGAAGGGCCAAAATATACCGAAGAAGAGCTGGCTGAGTTTAAAGAAAATGCAAACCGGGTAATGTCTCCTTTCAGGCCGGGCTCTCCTGATATTGACCCGCCCGCCGTTTATGGAGATGATACCAAGGATGTGACCGTAAGCATTATCGGAAATTCATACTATCCGAAAACGATTGAAATCACACCGGGAACAACTGTGACCTGGATAAATGAAGATGTTTTCAGCTTTTTAGCCGGTGAGTTTTCAGGCATTCACAATGTGGTTTCAACCGAAGGCCCGACAAACCTGAACTCTCCGATGCTGGCTCACGCCGAGACCTGGAGTTACACCTTCGGGGAAGAGGGTGAGTATACCTATATTTGCACCCCTCATCCTTACATGCAGGGAAAGGTAATAGTGAGAGCGGCAGAGCGCGATCTAAACATCGCTACGATTATGTGGCCGATGATACCTGCACTTTTTGCTTTAGGTATAGCCATATTGGCATTGAGGAAAAAACCCGAATAGGGTCTGAACGTTAATCTTTAACATAAATCACCAAACAAAAGCGGGAGTTTGAAAGCTCCCGCTTTTTTTATGGGAGTCTGAAAAGTCGTTCAAAATCATTAAACTTACGAATCAAAGAAAATCCTAACCTTTTGAACGGAGAAGTGATGCTTGTATTAACCAAAGTGTCTGCACTTTTTTTATTTGCCGCACTATTCAGCGATAATATGTTTGCACAAAACTATATTCCCACTGCCGAACAGCAGATCAAAGCTGCCGTAAGTCCCGCACCGGAATCGATGCAGGAGGGAGCCAAAGTGCTGGGCTATAATGAAGCCGGAGAACTGGTAACAATACGCGAGGGCTCGAATGAACTGATCTGCCTGGCTGATAATCCCACTGACGACCGCTTCCATGTCGCCTGTTACTACCAAGGGCTTGAACCGTTCATGAACCGTGGGCGTGAATTGAGAGCTGAAGGTAAATCGGGCGAAGAAGTGATCAAAATCAGACAGCGTGAAATTGAAGAGGGCTCCCTTTCCATGCCTGAAAAGCCTATGGCGCTTTATTCACTGACCGGAGATCCTGGAGGCTGGGATTATGCAACAAATCGGCTGCTCTCGGCCCGTCCGCTTTACGTGGTTTATATTCCGTATGCCACAACCGAATCCACCGGGATCTCTGAAAATCCAGCCAGCCAGGGTGCTCCCTGGTTGATGAATCCCGGTACTCCATGGGCACATATTATGGTTGGCACCGGCCGGCAACTCGGTGAAGAGGCTGGGGATTAAATGTCTTCCCTGGATATTACCAATAGATATTTACTCAGTAAGGTATAGATAAAATGGCAATAAAAAGGCACCTGTATAGGTTGAGCAAACCTTTTTTGATACAACTTATCCCAGGGAAATTTTGCAACGTATGACAATTCGTTGAATAAATTTTAAACTTTCTTTTATGGATCTTACTGTTGGACAATGCGAAAATAAACCTATCAACAAATTTAAATAAATAACACAGGCTATATTTAGCTTTCCTGACCTTGCAAATTAAACTTCATCTCATCCAGCTTTTCGCCGCCTTTAATACCAAAATCAAGGGTTCGTATGGGGAATGGGATGGAGATATCATTCGCATCAAACGCTTTTTTGAGGCGTATGATTGCATCACTCCGGGCTTTCAGAAATACCGGCCAGTGTGGATCATTAAGCCACACAAAGAGCATAAAGTTTATTGAGCTGTTATCAAACTCAGTGTAATACAATTCAATCGGATCGGCCGTCCTGTTTTCAAGCGGATCAAGGGCTTCGATCGCTATTCTTTTCACAAAATCAAGATCCTCACCATAAGATACGCCACATTCCAGATCAAGCCGCTGTTTTTCTGCGCGGGTATGATTGGTCAGGGCGGACTGAAAAATATCTTTGTTCGGCATTATCACCTTCTTACCCTGTAAGGTTCGCATGACTGTATCACGCAGATTCACTTCTTCAACCCGCCCTTTGATTCCGTTTACCTCAATCAGATCGTTAACTCTAACCGGCCTTCTGACCGAAATAAGGATACCAGAAATAAAGTTGGCTGCGATATCCTGAAATGCAAAAGCAAGGGCCAAACTCAGAATACCGATACCGGCAAGAATAGAGGTGACAGCACGGTCGAGGTTTAGTATAGTCAGTGCTGTAAAAGTTACCAGTGCAAGTGAAGCCACATAAATAATGGTCGAAAATAGGTTGTTGAGCAGTCTTCTTTCCGAAATCTGATCGAGGAATTTTCCTGATGTTCTTCGTATCCACCTGGAGAGCCAATACCCAACTATCAAAACAAGAATACTTGCAATAAGATTGGGAAGCAGAAGAATGAATTGTTCGGCCCATTCTAGAAGTTTCTCCGTAATCAGTTCAAGCATTGATTCCATATATAATACATATTCTATGAAAGGAAGATATTTCCGTATTTAAAAAACCAGCTCTACTCAATCTAAAATACTTGAGTAGTATAAAAAAAAGACAAAAGACAAAAAATATAAGTTCCATTTCTCTGTTTTTATTTAAATAGGGAATGGTTTCCTTAAATACTTTAGTTATATAAAGAGACTAAGTAGTCTTTGAAACAAATGTTCTTCGCACGATTTAAGAATTTCGTCAGATCATGCCAGTTAGTATGACGAATTAAGTGGATGATTTTTTGAAACTATTATTCGTTTAGCTCAGCTCTTAAAAGAGATACATATATAAACCTGTTAATAAAATTTAATCATGGTAAAGAAGGTAACAGAAATAGTAGAAAAGCAGATCAGCAACTGGAGCAGGCAGAATACTTTGGGTGAAATGCCGAAAAAAACGAATGGAAAAATTATTTTTCCCGTGATTACGATTTCGAGAGAATTTGGCTCACCCGGAGCCGCACTTGCCTATTATCTTGGCGAAAAAACGGGTTTTGATGTTTGGGATAAAGAACTGCTAAAAGCCATTGCCGAGGAGCTTGGAAGTGATCAGAAATTAATTGAAACACTGGATGAACGCAGGCAACTGGCTATTGAAGACGCTGTTTCTGCTTTTTTGACAAATGTGAAAACCAATGTTAACTATCTGCATTCTTTGATCCGTGTTGTACGAACCATTGAAGAGCATGGCAGTGGCATTATTGTGGGAAGAGGTGCAAATTATATTTGTGATCATCCAGAATCTCTTCACGTACGGCTGGTAGCTCCGCTTAAGTACCGGATTGCACATTATGCCAGTTGGAAAGAGATATCAACAGCAAAGGCAAAAGAACTGGCACTACGTAAAGACCGTGAGCGAAATGAATTTATTCGTCAAAATTTCCAGAAAGATGTTTCAAACCCTATTGATTACGACCTGGTTATCAACTTCGAAAAGTTCAATATGGAACAGATGGCAGAACTTGTTGTTAGCGCTTATGAAATTAAGACCGGAAAGAAACTCAAACTGAAAATGCAGACCTGAAATGTGTAGCTTTCAAACCAGTAAACGAACCAATGAATTCCGTTTAAAATTTTCCGAATCTTAGTCCAATCATTGCTGAAACTCCTGACAGGTCCGAGTCACTGGTTCCTTCAAGATTTACATTGGCGGCGTACCGGAAAAAAACTCCCCCGCTAATTCGGAACCAATTCGTGAGATTGAGATGAATATTGGCTCCGGGCTGAATCACAAAATAGTGATCAGAGGTTTTTTCAAGATTCACATCTCGGTCTCTGTATCGAACCTGACCCGACCCTATAAGGGCTTGTGCACCAAAATGAATCATGTTGAGAGATTGATTTGTGTACTCCACTTCAAATCCTCCGTAATTAGCTCGCATTTCGGGCTGTTCAACACCGGTGATGTTCCAGTTCACAGCATCGAAATTACTGCCAGTTCTATAACTGCCAAGTCCCAGGTGTACAGCATGTCCATCTCGAAAGCGCATCACCCAAGCCCCGCGTGTTCCGCGAAGATAGGCAACTTCACCATTCACGGATGTAATCCCGAAAATCAGGGCCCCGTATCCGCCGTGATCTATATCACCTGAAAAAAGAGTTTCGGCTTCCTGAGGATAAGCTGCTGAAGGTATCAGCCATAATGATATCAGAATTAAAAAAAAGAATGCTTTCATAAAAACTTCCCGAACTTAAAGGTGATAACTCCATTCAAACCTGAAAAGTCACTGTCACTGAATCCAAACCGGTTGATGCCGCTCGTAAGTCGGTAACTTGCACCGGCTCCGATACGAAAGAAACTGGTTACATTCAATTCGACATTAACCCCGGGTTCAAATACGAAGTAAGTGTCTACGTCGTCATTTACTTCTTGATAATCTTTTTCGCGAAGCATCAGACCACCTGCGCCAATCAGCGAATTGGCGGTAATGTGAACGATATTGTAAGAGCGGTTGGTGTACTCCACTATAAAACCGCCGTATCCGTTCAGCGCATAAAGATCTTCTTCGGTGGATGGAACCGGAACTCCGTGATCGGAAACCAGTCCATAACCGCCACCGCCCAGGGAGATAGCGTGATGTTCATCCAAATTCATAATCCAGCCGCCTCGCCCGCCAATCCAGAATCCGGTTGAACCGGCTACATTTCCAATTTTAAATACAGGCCCGCCAAATCCGCCGTGAGAAACCTCTCCATCGAAAAGGGTTTGAGCCTGCTGGGCATATAAAGGGGAATATATCGCTCCTGATGTTATGAAAGCTGCTGATATTAATATGGCAGCTAACATTTGAAATCTTTTCATATTCAATTGGGGTTAGATTTTTATAAGTCCTTATTTTACGCAGGAATAAAAGCAGTGTTACACAGCTTTATTAATACCCTATAAAATTATCACTCCATAGACCTTTGAAATTTTAATAGAGAGTTGGTCACATGATCTCTTCTGAACCCTTCACTTGACCTGATGAATTTACTTTTATTGTAATTTACGTGTATTAATACATTAAACAAGTCATTAGAAATATACTTATAATATATAAAGATTTAATGAATTAAATTCATACAATATTAATACTTTTCCATACATTACTGTTAAACAGTATCATAAAATAGATGATATAATATATTTTTATCATATATTTGTTTGAATATAAAAATGGATTAGATTGAAACACCTTCAATCTTAATTAAAAAAATAAAGAGAGGTAATTTATGAAAGCAATCATGCTCTTCTTAGCAGCCATTTTAATGGCGTTTGTTGTGACCGGTTGTAGTGACTCTGCCATTCCTTCGACCAGTCAAAGTGATGTGGAGATTTCAAGCCAGGCCGGATCCGATCTTGAAAGCCGCAATGCCGCTTCGGCAAATAATAGAAACTTCCGTGCCAATCTAAATGGAGATAATGAAGTTCCACCAGCAGATACTCGTGCCCGGGGCCAGGCAACATTTCAGCTCAGTAAAGATGGCACTGCCATTCATTATAAACTGATTGTTGCCAATATAGAAAATGTTACTATGGCCCACATTCATGTAGGTGTAGCAGGTGTTAACGGCCCTGTTGTGGCTTGGCTATATCCTTCTGCGCCCCCTCCGGCACTCATACCGGGGCGTACCAACGGCATTCTGGCTGAAGGTGAAATTACGGCAAGTAATCTGGTAGGCCAATTGGCAGGAGAACCACTTGAAGCTCTGCTGGAACTGATGAGATCAGGCGGTGTTTATGTTAATGTTCATACCTCTCAGTTTCCCGGTGGCGAAGTCCGCGGACAGATTTTTTAAGATGTAAAACAGACTGTGTCCAAAGGTATTCATCCGGCCTGTCTGCTGTAAGGCCGGATGACTTTAATTGATATGTCTGTTCTTTACCTCTTGACCTCAATACCCCAAATCTCTTCGGCATATTCGGTGATCGTTCGGTCTGACGAAAATTTGCCAACACGCGCTGAGTTGAGCAGAGCTTTTCGGAACCACTCTTCTTTATTTTTATAAAGCTCATCCACTTTTGCCTGTTCGTTTACATAGGCTTCATAGTCGGCCAGCACCAGAAAATAATCTCCTTTGTGTAACAGTGAGTCGATAATCGGCTGGTAAAGTTCTTTATCTTCGTTAAAGTAGCCATCACGAATCTGGTCCAGTGCGTGTTTAAGGTCACCGTTACCTTCGTAATAATCCAGGGGATTGTATCCTTCGTGGCGCAAGTTGTCCACATCATCCACGGTATTTCCGAAAATAAAGATGTTTTCATCACCTACCTCCTCTTTGATCTCTACATTGGCGCCGTCAAGCGTACCGATCGTAAGTGCTCCGTTGAGAGCAAACTTCATATTGCCTGTACCGGAAGCTTCAAAGCCGGCTGTTGAAATTTGCTCGGATAGGTCGGCGGCAGGAATCATTTTTTCAGCAAGAGTCACGCTGTAGTTTTCCAGAAAGAGGAACTTCAGCTTACCGTTTACATCCGGATCATTATTAATTTTCTCACCCACATCATTCATCAGTTTGATAAAGAGCTTCGCCATTGAATAACCCGGTGCAGCTTTTCCGGCCACCAAAATGGTTCGCGACACAGCATCCATATCCGGGTTCGATTTCAATTTGTTGTATTGTGTGATGGCGTAGAGCGTAAGCATCAACTGGCGCTTGTACTCGTGAATCCGTTTGATCTGGATATCGAACATGGATTCAACATCCACTTTAATATCGCGCTTTTGCTCAATATATTCCGCCAGCTTCTCTTTATTAGTCTGCTTGATGCGGACAAATTCTTTCATGAATTCCCCATCATCTGCAAATTTTTCAATTTCTCTGAGCTTATCGAGATGAGTAACCCAGTCCTCTCCGATTTTTCCGGTAATAAGATCGGCCAGTTCCCGGTTACACTGTCTCAGCCAGCGCCGGGGTGTGATTCCGTTGGTTTTGTTGGTGAATTTGTCAGGGTACATTTCATAAAAATCACGGAAAAGAGTTTTCTTGATCAAATCGCTGTGAAGGGCTGCCACTCCGTTGATTTTATGTGAGCCGACAATTCCGAGAGACGCCATGTGAACCACGGGATTTTCTCCCTCTCCCACGATAGACATCCGGCTGATTTTGCCACGGTCATTGCCCACTTTGGCCTGGACTTCTTTCAAAAATCGTCGATTGATTTCATAAATTATCTGAAGATGTCGCGGAAGCAAATTTCGCAGAAGCGAAACCGGCCACTTCTCCAGTGCCTCGGGCAGCAATGTATGGTTGGTGTAGGCCATTGTTTTTTCCGTAATCTCCCAGGCCAGATCCCAATCCAGTCCTTCTTCATCTACCAGAACTCTCATTAGTTCGGGGATTGCGAGGTTGGGATGGGTGTCGTTGCACTGGATCGCTACTTTTTCGGGCAGCTTTCTCCAGTCATCATATTTTTTTCTGAAACGCCGTAAAATATCCTGCATCGAAGCTGCCACAAGGAAAAATTCCTGTTTGAGGCGAAGCTCCTGCCCCAAAAAGACCTTGTCGTTGGGGTACAGAACTCTCGAAATATTTTCATTGAGCTGGGTGTCACGCACTGCATCGATATACTGTCCCTGATTAAAACTTTTCAGATCGATGGATGAAGATGATGAAGCTTTCCAAAGCCGGAGATTATTTACAATGTCATTTTTGTAACCGGGAATGGGTGTGTCATACGCCACAGCGAGAACATCGTGCGTATCTTCCCACGTAAATCGCAGGTCTCCATTATCATCGTGATAGGCGTGAGAGTTTCCGTAGAACGGAACATTATATTGGGTTTTCGGGCGAATCACACCCCATGGGTTCCCGTATCGAAGCCACAAATCTGGCTTTTCAATCTGAAAACCATTTTCAATCTTCTGGTAAAAAATTCCGTAGTCGTAACGAATGCCGTAACCCATGGCAGGAATACCTAGAGTTGCCATCGAGTCCAGGAAACAGGCGGCCAGACGGCCGAGGCCTCCGTTTCCGAGGCCAGCATCCCATTCAGCTTCCCGAACCTTATCGTAATCGAGACCAACCTCTTCCATAGCTTCTGCTGCCACATCCTGTAATCCCAGGTTCACCAGCATATTATCAAGCAGACGCCCGATCAGATACTCCATCGAAATATAGTAAACCCGTTTAGAGCCATTATCATAATAGCCCTGTTGAGTGTTAAGCCAGCGGTCGTGCAGGCGGTCCATCACCGAGAGCACAACACTTTTGTAGTTGTCCCATTGAGTAGTAGAAAATTGATCTTTAGCCAGTGTGTAGCGCAGATGTTCTGTAATATCCTGCCTGAACGACTCCACGTCCATGCCGCTTCGTGGGTGAACTGAGTTTTTCTTAGTCATAATTTTTAATGAGTTAAGTAGCTATGGTAAACTGTTTTGTTATGGTTTTATCAAATGTAATACATAAAACGTGGGTAACTGAATGTATCAGAAAACACCAAGAACCTGTTTCTTAAAACCGGCCTTTCACATTTCTTATTGGCTCCGGTTTTTTAAAATGATTTAACTTGCCGTGATTCCCCTATTCAATCCTTCCTGTAAATTCCGTAATCAGGAGTGAATCGCGGCCGTGTCAGATTTGACGCAAATCCAAGGTCATGAAACGATTCATACGCATTAATTGCAACAAAATCCTGCTCAAAAAGCCCGAAAACTGCGGAACCGCTTCCTGTCATGGAGGCGTAAACGGCACCCAGGTCAATAAGCTGATCTTTGATATTTCCAATTATTTCATATTGAGCAACCACAGGCGCTTCAAGATCGTTCTGCAAAAGATATTGCCATTGATCAGGTTCTTCTTCAAGTATTACCGATTTTATCGAGAAATCCGGTTCAGGATTTGGGTTGCAGTTGCGATATGCCTCAGCGGTTGAAGATTCAAATCCCGGAAAAATGCACACAATCCATGTATCCGGCTGAATGTCAAACGATTCAATCTCCTGCCCCAGTCCGGTTCCGATTCCCGTTTTTCCTTTGATAAAAAATGGGATGTCAGCACCAATGTCGCGGCTCAAATCAATGAGATCCTCGTCAGAAAGCCCTGTCTTTTCCAGCTTGTTGAGAATTCTGAACGTAAGAGCAGCATTACTGCTTCCGCCACCAAGCCCGCCACCTGCCGGTATATTTTTTGTTACAGAAAACGAATATTGATTTTTTAGTCCAACATATCGGTTAAAAGCTCGGTATGCTTTGGTGATCAGGTTCGATTCACCAGCGGGAATAGAATTATTACTCAAATAGAGAGAAAAAACATCAGACCGGGAAACTTCAAAGCGATCTTTCCACTCCAGAAAGCAGAATCCGGTTTCAATCCTGTGATAGCCGGTTGGCAACCGTTCAAGCACATGAAGCCCAAGGTTTATTTTGGCATAGGAGTGAGCAATCCACATAAATTAGTTTTAGTCGTTAAATCGAAGTTTGAAATAGAGAATACTCAGGGCCAGACTCAGTGTGGCAATATTTGTAAGAATAATGGGCAGGTCGTTTAATATGATACCGTAAATTAACCAAAGTATGACTCCTGTGCAGAGAATCGAGTACATACCCAGTGAAAGGTCGTGGGCTGAACCTGATTTCCAGGTTTTGAGAACCTGCGGAAGGAAGGCAACTGTTGTGCAAAAGCCTGCTATCAGCCCGATAACTGTATAGTATTCCATTTTTTTGATTGAAAAAGGGTTATTAGGATTTCATTTGTTCTTTAATTTTGAGCAGATATTGAAAAGCATCATCTTGATTATTCGGGATTACACCATCAAGGATTGCATCTTTGATCTTGTTTTTCACTTCTCCTACAACCGGTCCGGGTTTCACATTAAGCACTTCCATGATTTCTTCGCCACTGATGGGATTTTTCCAATTCCTGATTTTGTCTTTCTCTTCAACTTCAATAATTTTTTTCTCAACCCGGTCGAAATTGTTCTGATACTTTTTCACTTTCCATTCATTCTTACTGGTGATATCGGCGCGACATAATACCATCAGGTCATCAAGTTCATCCCCAGCCTCAAAAATCAGGCGCCGCACAGCGCTGTCGCTCACTTCCTCAGATACAAGTGCAATCGGGCGCAGGTGCAGGCGAACCAATTTTTGTACATAACGCATCCGCTCATCAAGCGGCAGGCCAAGCCGCCGGAATATTTTTGGGACCCACTTAGCCCCGATTGCATCGTGACCGTGAAAGGTCCAACCTATCCCTTTTATAAACTTTTTGGTAGGCGGTTTGGCAATATCGTGCATAATTGCTGCCCATCTGAGCCAGAGATTTTCGCTTACTTCCGCAACATTGTCGAGCACTTCAAGCGTATGCCAAAAATTGTCTTTGTGCCGCTGCCCGTGTTTCTCATCAACGCCTATCAGCCTCACCATTTCCGGAAAAAACTGTTTGAGAAGGTTCGATTCCAGCAGCAGAGCAAAACCCGCTGAAGGTTTTTGTGCCATTACTATTTTATTTACCTCTTCAATAATTCTTTCTTTCGAAATAATCGAAAGCCGCGGGGCCATTATTTTAATAGCTGACATTGTTTTCGGGTCAATATCAAACCTGAGTTGTGTGGCAAAACGAACGGCCCGCATCATGCGTAGCGGATCATCGTCAAACGTTTTTTCAGGGTCGATGGGAGTGCGCACTATTTTATTCTGTAGGTCCTGAATACCACCGAAGGGATCGTGCAATACCCCGAATGAGCCGGGATTCAGACACCAGGAGAGCGCGTTGATGGTCAGATCGCGCCGAAGTTGATCATCTTCCAGCGTTCCGTCTTCAACAACCGGTTTGCGGGAATCGCGCCGATAGCTTTCCTTTCGCGCTCCAACAAATTCAAGATCAAGATTTTTGTACTTGACCTGTGCAGTACCAAACTGTTTAAAAAAAGATATTTTTTTTGTTTTAAGTGTTTCTGCCACTTTTCGGGCAAGCTTAATACCGGAACCCACTGTAACAAAATCGATATCCGTGATGTCGGGACTGCGGTTGTCCAGATAGTAATCCCGTACATAACCTCCAACCACATATACCTGCTGATTGATGGATTCTGCACATTTTCCAATTGTTGTAAAAAGCTCTGTGTGTTTTTTGGGAATATCGATCAAGGCAATACTGAATTTTGTTTAGCCTGTTAAAATATAAACAATTGTTGAAGCAATCAGGTTGATATTGTTTTTTTCTGAAGTAGGAGTACTTACTGACAGTGCATTTAAATTTGCGTTGCTGTTATTTTTCAGATCAGGATGAATGTGGATAGTTGCTTCTTAAAAAAATTTCGCTCCACTGTGCTACACTCGATGCGAAATGTTTTTTTTTGGGATTGTCTTTGCCCTCTCCCGATGGTTTAAAATTCCAAGGGATCAGACAGTGCGGGAAAAGCCTTTCATGGATCTTCTGTAATGGCGATTACTCAGCAATTTAATATCAGCTTTATGTTTTCTTAACACCGTACGCTTATCCTGACCTTGCAATTGAATGAAAACGATCTCATTCTTAAAAAATATCGCTCTCATTAGATCTGATATTCTTTCAATATGAAATAGGTATTAAACATTAATAAAAAAAATAAGTTATTTAATATAAAGTACTTATAAATTTTTTCTGATTAAAAATTTTTATTAAATAAAAACTTGACAGTCCCCATACAGTTAATTATAATTTTTGAAAACGTTTTCATTAAACATCTTTTTCTGATACAATGAAAACAAAAAGTATGATTGGAGATTCTTCTTGATTAGAGCTGAAATCAGTATTCCTGGTTAATCAATATCAGGGTTTTAAAAAAATTGATTTTAAGAATTTCTGTTTTGAGAAGGTCTCGTAATGCTGCCATAGAGTTACCGGTATTTTCGCTTTCACAGTACCGGTGAATTTTACATATGTGTTCGAGAATTATCTGATAAGGATACTTTATTCAGGCTGGATTAAATAATCTCAACAACGAATACTAAAACGGATCAGGAGCTTTTCATACCAAGTTAAAAATACTTCTTGCAGTCAATTCAATAATAACGCCAGTACGGGATAAAATATATCGCGGTCATGGCTCCTGAAAATATGTGGTAATGAAGGAGCTGTAATGTATCGGAAACATGTGGATGATATTTCTGCATAGTTCTTCTGTACATCATCAATAATAACAATAAACCCATGCTATGCTTAATGTTATACAAATCAACAGACACCAAAACAGAAACAGGATATAGCTATGAAATTTCCAAATATTAAATTAATGCAAATGATATGCTTCGCACTGGGGCTTTTGCTTAGTGCGTCTGTACATGCTCAAACTGTTACCGGAGTTGTTACAGATGCAGAAACAGGAGTGACATTGCCCGGAGTAAATATTGTGATACAGGGAACCACCACAGGAACGGCTACGGATGGAAATGGTGAATTTGAACTGAATGTGGCAAGTTTTACGGAAACATTGATTTTTTCCTATATAGGCTATCTCTCGTTAGAGGTACCCCTTGAGGGCAGGTCGGAACTCAATGTTGAAATGAGAACTCAGGCATTGCTCGGGGATGAAGTTGTAGTTGTAGGTTATGGAACACAAAGACGAAGAGAGTTGACTGGTTCCATCGGTTCAGTGGCTGCTATGGATTTTAACCGTGGCCATATCGAATCCCCCGAACAACTTATGCAAGGAAGAATCGCAGGTGTGAACATTACTTCCGTAAGCGGCCAGCCTGGGTCTCCACAAAGTGTTATCATCAGGGGCCCCGGAACCATACGTTCGGGCAGCGGGCCGCTTTATGTGATTGATGGTGTAGCGATCGACAACTCGGCAGATACCACGCCGGGCGGAAACAGCTTTGGGCCCGGAAGTCCATCAAACACAAACCCTCTTGCTTTTCTAAATCCAAACGATATAGAATCTATCGATGTACTGAAAGATGCATCGGCCACAGCTATCTATGGGTCAAGAGCCGCTAATGGTGTGATTCTGATTACAACAAAAAGAGGACAACGCGGGGTATCTCAGCTCAATTATTCAAGCAGCCTTACCTTCTCTACCATTGCAAATAAGCTGGATATGCTTAGCCCGGAAGAGTTTGTTGATTTTCATCAATCTATAGGCCAGCCCGATATGGATATGGGCCACCGCACCAACTATTTCGATGAAATTTTGCGAACCGCCCTTTCAAACCGGCATGCTATCTCGTACAGCGGCGGATCGGAATCGATGGACTACACAGCTTCGCTGAACTATTCAAATCAGGAAGGGTTGGTGATCACTAATAATCTCGAAAATTATGGTGGCCGCCTTCGTGTGAATCAGCGCTTTTTGGAAAACCGACTCACATTTGGCGTGAATCTGATGGCCGACCGGCAGCGGACCGACTATGTACCCGTGGCAGATAACCACAGTACAAATCTCGGAGATATGCTTACCAACTCTCTGACACAGAATCCCACTCAGCCAATCTATAATCCGGACGGCTCATTTTATGAGATCAGGGATGATGGAATGAATCCTGTACAGGTTCCGGAAATCTTTACCGACTTTGGCGAAGTAACCCGCATTATGGGAAGTTTGAACGTGGATTTTGAACTCATGGAAGGGTTGATGTACCGGTTCAATGCGGCTGTTGATAATTCACAGGGAAACCGTTTTTCTCAGGTAAGCCCACACAATAATCAGCGAATTGCTGCACCCCAGGGAGCTTTCCATTTTGGCAACCGTGAAAACAGCATGTTTCAGACAGAAAGCACGCTTAACTACATTACTTCTTTAGAGAATCACAATATCGACTTGCTGGCCGGATTCTCATATCAGCAGTTTGTGCGTGAAGGAAGAAGCTTTGCCGTACGCGATTTTACCACAACCGAGATCAATGCCTACCACAACCCGGGTATTGGGTCAAACGTAACGACAGCCGATCTGCCCACTGGTTTTTCTGCCAAGAACGAGCTGCAATCTTTCTTCGGCAGGGCGAATTACAACTATTTGCAGCGGTACTTTTTTACCGCCACATTGCGGGCCGACGGATCTTCACGATTTGGTGATGATCACCGTTATGGATTCTTCCCTTCATTTTCAGCCGCATGGCAAATCACTGATGAGAGTTTCATGTCGGGCAGTACCTTTTCGAACCTGAGACTGAGAGCCGGATGGGGTCAAACCGGAAACCAGGATATTCCGGATGGAATTACCCAGCAGCGAATTAATGTAGCCACCCGGGCAGGTTATCAGCTAAACCCCGGTTCCATCACTCCAGGTATCACGTTTGTGCGTACACAAAACGAAAACATCCGGTGGGAGGTGTCCACACAGTCCAATATCGGCCTGGACTTCTCCTTCTTTAATGATGCACTCTACGGTACGATGGATGTATTTCGTAAAGTAACAAGCGATATCCTCATCGAAACCACGACCGGTGTAGATCCCATTGCAGCAACCAGCTCATTCTGGAGCAATTATGATATGGAGGTTGTAAACAAGGGGATTGAACTGGATCTGAGATACCGACAGCAGTTTGGAACAGACATCAGTTTTGATATAGGAGGCAACATCTCTTTCCTGGACAACGAAATCAGAAATATGCCGGTGGATCAGATCCGAACAGGCTCCATCACTGGCCGCGGCCTTTCAGGTGAAACCGTTCAGGTGTTCAGAAACGGACTGCCATTTGGATCATTTTGGGTATTTGAATTCCAGGGGCTCGATGAAAATGGTGAGAACATCTTCAGAGATGTAGATGGAGACGGAAGTATTACGGATGCAGACCGGGTATCACCAGGAAGCGCACTCCCCGACTTTGAGTATGGAATCTCCGCCAGACTGGGTTACAGAAACTGGGACCTTGGCCTGAATTTTAATGGCGTATCCGGAAATAAGATTTACTGGAACGACCATAACGCCCTTTTCAATATGCCGCAGCTCTATGCTGGTAACAATATCGCAAGAGTGGGTTTCGACCCAAATGAAGGCTCCACCAATCCAGCCACAGCTTCCTCACGATTTGTGTACGACGGTAGTTATTTCCGGCTGAATAATGCAACGCTGAGTTATTCATTCAACACGATAAATCTTCCTGTGAACGGTTTGATACTATCCGTTACCGGACGCAACCTTTTCACAATCACAGATTATCCCGGATTTGATCCTGAAGTTGACAGGCCGAGATCGGTTGGTGGTTTCCGTTCGATGGGAATTGACAGCTCGAGATATCCATCTGCCCGGTCCGTCAGCTTTTCAATCAATTTGACACTCTAACCATCCTAAATTCAGGTTGAAATCATGAAAAAATTATTATTTAATAAAGTAAGTTTACTCCTAATGGCAGTTCTGCTGTACTCATGTACTGATCTTGGAGAAACCGTACGAGATACGGCCCTGCAACAGGAAGCACTGAATTCTCCAAACGCTCCGGAACAGATTCTGGCTCCTGTTTATGAACGAATGCTGGAACCTCTGGAAAGACATAACTGGTTCAACAATCTTCAGGGTGTCTCATCCATAGAACAGATTGTACCCTTCCGGGGAGGAACCGACTGGTTCGACGGCGGACGGTTCATAGAAATGCATCAGCACTCCTGGGGACCCACGCATACCACCGTTATCAGTGTGTGGCAAAATTTAACCCAGGGAGTTGGCCGGGGTGCTATTGCTGAACAAACTATTGCCAATCTTGGCGGCGACCAGAGGCTCGTTACCGAAGCAAGGGCATTAAAAGCACTCTACAACTACTGGTTACTTGATCTTTACAATGTTGTATTTGATAAAAGACCGGAAGATATTGGTACACCTGCACTTTCTACTGTTTACAGAAATTCTGAAGCCGTAGATTACATTCTCGGTGAACTTGATGCCGTTCAGGAACAATTGTCGCGAGCGAGTGCGAATGAAACACGATTCAACAGGGATGCCGCCATCGCACTTAGAGTAAGATTGCTGCTAAACAGGGCCATCTATGATAACCGGTACGCATCCAGTCCTTCTCACGACCCTTCCACTCTGCAGGCTGTAATCAGTAATGCTACACAGCTTATAAATGACGGGTATTTTCAGCTCGAAAATGAAAACTATTTCTACCTGTTCGGGAAGGAGAATGAGGGAAATCCGGAGATTATCTTCGCCTTTAATCAGCAGCCCGAAACAGGCGGCGGGCACCGCTTGTCTTACTTTCACTCCTCAAGAAACCGGCATGGGAATCCCTGGCATACCAGTAAAACAGGTACCGATGGTGGTGCACTAACCCAGGAATTTTACGATATGTGGGAAGGAGAACGGGATGATCCGCGTTATTACCATCGGTTTATACCGGACGAAGGCTCTGTTACTGCTGAAGAATTCCGCTGGAATCGTGGCGTACAGATTGGCCAGCAATACGGTATTGTTCCGGACACCGGCGGGCCGAATGTGTACCAGCAAGATGAAGATGGAAATTTGTTGATTCTTCCACTTGTGGATAACGCACGTAGCGGACAAACCATGATCTATACTCGTGAAGTGGGTCTTGAAACAGACCGTGGCCACCTGGCTGGCGCCCGTTCCATCAAATGGGATAATGACAAATATCGCCAGGGAAGTGAATCTTCTATCAATATCCCTGTGTTCCGCCTTGGAGAAATGTATCTGTCTCGGGCCGAAGCCCATGCCCGTCTTGGTAACTGGGGAGAGGCACTGAATGACATTAACACTGTGCGGGCAGCACGTGGCTCCAGACAGTTATCTGCAAATGAATTGAGCACAATGAGCGACTTGCAGCGTGAATGGATTTTTGAGATGTATCAGGAACACCAGACCCGAACAATTCAGGTCCGTTTCGGTACCTATACTGAAGGGACCTGGAGAGACAAACCCGTGAGTGATGTTCAAAAGCGTGTTTTCCCGATTCCGCAAAATGCTATTGATGCAGCTCAGGGTGAGCCCGGTTATCTTGAGCAAAACCCTGGTTACTAAATCAATTTTGAAAATATAAGACCTGCTGCCCTGGTCGAGTTAAGGCTTTGACCGGGGCAGTTTCTCTCATTACAGATTATATGTCTCACCCTGACTTTTCGGGATGAGACTTTTTTAATACACATGATTGATGATTTGTCTGAAAAATGCGGGTTAGATAAATGAGCAGATTATCTGATTTATAAATTTAAAAAAAGAGGCAGGTAACACTCAAAGATTTTCATGAATATTGTATTACAAAAACGCTTATAAACATGAATCTCCATGAAACGAAGTGAATTTTTAAAAAGCGGAGTCGGTGCATCTTTGGGAGTTCTGGTCTTTGGCAAGTCTTCTGTGGGTCATAAGCCTCAAAAAAGTCAAAACCTCATCACTTCTATTACACGTGTAAACGACCAGAGAGTGCAGGAGCTGTTGAATAATTTTGAACAGCTTAAAGCAAGAAATCATAACCGCTCTTTCAGTGGTTTTATACTGGCTCTATCGGCTGCTCATTCCGCAAATGAGTCGGATAATTTCAGGAATAAAAATCTGATTAGCCCCCTTGAAGAGATCGCCGCCGTACTGCTGCGAAACCAATATCCAAATGGCACGTTCGATTCGGGCAACCTTCAGTCCCCGCCCGATTCCGCATTCATGATAGAACAGTTATGGCGGGCACAGGCACTTCTGATAAATGACAACTCCGATCATACCTACAGCCTCCAAAAGTTACTGCAAACCATTATTATTAATACATCTGATGCACTGGTTAAAGGTGGTGTGCATACGCCTAATCATCGCTGGGCAATTTGCGCAGCCCTTGCCGGTGTTCATACACTCTATCCCGATCCCGCCTATCCCGAAAGAATAAACGATTGGCTTGGCGAGGGAATCGGGCAGGATGCCGATGGACAACATCCCGAACGAAGCCCGAATTATGATGCTGCTGTAAACAATCAAGGGCTTTTAGATGTAGCCATTCTTTTAAAACGGGAGGAGTTGCTTCATTACATCCGTAAAAACCTGGAAATGACTCTATATCTGATTGAAAGAAATGGTGAGGTTGAAACCGTTGCATCGCGGCGTCAAGATCAGGACCCGGGCCGTAACGTGATGATTCACCGCTATTACATCCCTTACAGGTTTATGGCAATCTTAGACCAAAATCCGCACTTTGCAGAAGTTGCAAAACATATCGAAGAGAATTTTATTTCTAATTTGAGTGATGCACTACCCGATTTATTGCTGCATGAAGAACTGAACCAGCCTCTGCCTGAACCTGAAAAGCTTCCTGATAGATACTCCAATTATTTAAAGGGATCTGACCTGATTCGAATACGAAGAAAAGAAACCACAGCATCTGTTTTTGGCGGGACCGATTGGCATCTGGGCTATGGTGCATGGTCGGGTCTTTCAACCAATCCCACATTTTTCAAATTTCGAAAAGGCGATGCCATACTTGAATCGGTTCGGATGTCACCAGCTTTTTTTTCCACAGGATATTTCAGAAGTAATGGTTTAACAGTTATTGATAATTCATTTCACCTGAAACAGGAACGTAAAGTTGCCTATCACCAGCCGCTTACCGGCAAATACAGAAACCGTGACGGCAGATACAAACTTTCACCCGACGGACGGTTCTTCAGTAAAATGGAATTTGAAAAACGCCCGAAAGATTACATGGTATTGCGAATGCAAGTTGTCATAAAAGAGATTGATGAAAACGGAGCTTTTGACCTGGAATTTCTTGTGGATCAAACTGAGAATGTACCTGTAACCGTAGAATTATGTTTCAGAAAAGGCGGTGAACTAACTGGTGTTATTCCGGGAGAAAATGATCCGGATGCCTATTTTTTGAAGGATGGATACGGGTCATATCAGGTTGGGAACGATATCATCCATTTTGGCCCCGGCCTGAAAGAGCATACAAGGCCGCCTCAGCCGAATGAACAATACACCGTTCACAACGGTGGCATACAGCCCGATGGATACAGGGTGTATCTTACCGGTTTTACCCCATTTCATCATCAATTAAAAATCGGGTAATCATAGAGTGCCTTCAAAAATCTGTCAACCTTTTTATTGTTATTTTTTTTTCAGTAGTCTTTAATCTGAAAAACCCGACAGGTTTCGAACAGCCTGACGATTCTTTAAAACCATAAAATAAACTCTACATGTTTATACACATAAAAAGAGATTTGCTGATCAGTTTTTGTATGTCGTTTTTCATACTGTGGCTGAATGTTCACACTACCTCATCTGAGAAAACTGCAAACGATTGTGATGAAATTACGGAAGAGAACGTTGATGACTGCATCCGGCTGAACCAAATTCAGGTATTGGGTACACATAACAGCTATAAACTGGCCCCCACTGAAAAACTTGCAAAGCTGATGAATGCAGAATCACCGGGTAGGGCGATCGGTATTCTATATGAACACAGGCCATTGATCGAACAGTTTTCAGAACTCCAGATCCGTCAGATCGAACTTGATATTTTTGCCGATCCAGATGGCGGTCTATTTGCAGAACCGCTGGGAGCGATTAAGAGTGATGACCAGCGCTTTATTCGTCCCAATGAAATGTATCAGCCCGGTTACAAAGTATTGCATGTGCAGGATACCGATTATCGATCTACCTGCCTGACCCTGCAAAGCTGCCTCCTTGAAGTCAGACAATGGTCTTTAAACAATCCTGACCACCTTCCTCTCGCAATTTTAATCGAAGTGAAAGACAACACGCCCGACGATCGTGGAGATTTTACTTTTCAGGAAGCTGTTCGTGTGGATGAATGGAACATTTTTGACATTGATGATGAAATATGGAGTGTTTTTGAGCCGGGACACGTGATCACCCCCGACGATGTGCGTGGTAACCACACAACCCTTGAAGAAGCTATTCTCGCAGATGGATGGCCTACACTTGCCGAAAGCCGAGGCCGTATTCTATTTATGCTCGATAATGAAGGCTCTCACAGGGATGCCTATCTCTCGCGTTCTGAAATTCTCGAAAACAGGGTGATGTTTACCAGCTCGGAACCGGGCGAGCCCTCGGCAGGATTTATCAAAATGAACAACGCTCTCGAAGGGTATGAATTGATTCATGAACGGGTTCAGGCAGGTTACCTGATCCGCACCCGGTCCGACATTCCCGCGCAGGAAGCCATATCGGGTGATACCACCCGCCGTGAAAACGCCCTTAATAGCGGTGCTCAGTATATCAGTACCGATTACCCGGAGCCCAGCCCGTTTGGGACAGGTTATATTGTAGCGTTGCCAGGGGCAGAAGGCCCTGCACGATGTAATCCGGTAAGCGCACCACCGGGCTGTGAAAACCATTTGATTACGGAATAGAACCAAAAAGACGCCGCATCTTGCCTGAAACCGATTATTTCTCCAATTTCTGATTCAAAACCTGTTTTACGGAAAGATGTAACAACTTAAACGAAACAGGCTTGACAATGGCGAATGAGTTAATTATAGTTTCATGAAAACGTTTCCATTAATGCGCAGACTGCCTGCAAGACAATTGCTTCAAGGCTAACAATCGATACTACCTTTTATTTGATCACTAAAGAGCTATGCCCGATTCAGATTATATTTTGGAGATGAAAAAAATCCGGAAGCAGTTTCCGGGTGTGCTGGCTCTGGATGATGTAGATTTCGATCTGAAACCGGGGGAAGTTCATGTTCTTCTCGGAGAAAACGGTGCGGGAAAATCCACCCTGATGAAAATTCTGAGCGGCGCCTATTCCAAAGACAGCGGAGATATTTACATCAACGGGAAAAAAACTGAGATTGGCACCCCGGCAAATGCACAGGGGCTGGGCATCGGTATCATCTATCAGGAGTTTAACCTGAATCCATACATGTCGGTTGCAGAAAATATTTTTATGGGTCGCGAACCGGCCATCCTTCCGGGAGTTATCAACTGGCCCAGGCTTTACAGGGATGCACAGGCGATTCTCGACGGGCTCAACGTAAAGATCAGTGCAAAACAGAAAGTGGAATCGCTGGGTGTAGCCATGCAGCAGATGGTTGAGGTGGCCAAGGCTCTTTCGCTGGATGCCCGGATCTTAATCATGGATGAACCCACCGCTTCTCTCTCAAACAACGAAATTGAATCGCTTTTTCAGACCATTCTTGACTTGAAAAAGCAGGGTGTAGCCATTATTTACATTTCTCACCGTCTCCAGGAAATTTTCGAAATCGGAGACAGAGTGACTGTTCTTCGTGACGGACAATACATCGGCACGAAGCCTGCATCAGAAATAACACGTAACGATATGGTTAAGATGATGGTGAACCGATCGCTGGATGATCACATCCCCAAACAGAAAGCAAAAGTCGGTGATGTAGTTCTGAAGGTTGAAAACCTGAATGTGGAACAGCGGCTGAAAGATATCTCCTTCGAATTAAGAACAGGGGAAGTACTGGGTATCGCCGGCCTGATGGGAGCCGGACGTACGAGACTTGCCAAAACACTTTTTGGAGCGGAAACTATAAAAAGCGGTACCATTTTAATTAATGGTAAAAAACTGGAACTAAAATCACCCCGGGATGCGATAAATGCCGGAATCGGGTTGGTGACGGAAGATCGAAAACATGAAGGGCTTGTACTGGATTTACCGGTTAAACAAAACATTTCTATGCCAAACATCAGGAAGTTTCTCCGGAGAGGTGTTATCAACTTTAAAAAAGAAAATGCAGTGGTTGATGAATATATCGACAAACTGAAAATTAAAACTCCTACAAGAAACAAGCTTTGTGTGAACCTTAGTGGAGGAAACCAGCAAAAAGTGGTGCTCAGTAAATGGCTCTGTTCTGATGCAAAAATATTCATTTTCGATGAACCAACCCGCGGGATTGATGTAGGGGCTAAAACGGAAATCTACCATCTTATGAATGAATTAACTGCAAATGGAATCGCCATCATTATGATCTCTTCGGAGATGCCGGAAATCCTCGGTATGAGTGACCGGATACTGGTGATGCGAGACGGCAGAATTGAAGCCGAAATTCCGGGTGAAAAAGCAACACAGGAGCAAATCATGAAATACGCGTTGGGGGAGCCGTATGAAATCTCTGTTTAAAGATCTCGATTTTATGCAAATGAGGCAGTTTGGAACACTCTTTGGGCTGATTGCCCTCTGTGTGCTTTTTACGATCCTGTCTCCGCATTTTCTATCCACTTCAAACCTGTTGAATGTGGCACAGCAGTCGGCCATTATTGCTGTGATTTCAGTGGGTATGACCTTTGTGATCATTACCGCAGGCATTGACCTATCCGTCGGTTCGGTTCTGGCATTTTCGGGAGTGGTGATGGCCAGTGTGCTTCATGCAGGTTTACCCATTCCGGTGGGAATTCTTGTGGGCTTTGCCGTTGGGTTTTCCTGCGGCCTGGTAAACGGCCTGTTGGTTACATATGGTAACATACCCCCTTTTATTGCAACTCTCGGTATGATGAGCATTGCCCGCGGAGCCGGTTTATGGTACACCGATGGCCGCCCGATTTCGGGGTTTGACGACAGTTTCCGGTTTCTGGCCAATGGTGAAATATTTCACATTCCTGTGCCGGTCATCATTATGGTTGTAGTGTATGCCATCGCCCATTTTGTGCTCACTCGAACCAAGATGGGGCGTTACACATATGCGATTGGAGGCAATGTAGAGGCGGCCAAATTGTCGGGTATCAATATCAAACTTTACCTGAATATCATTTACGGAATTGCAGGGCTGCTCAGTGCCCTCGGCGCAGTAATGCTTACCGCCAGGCTCAATTCGGCTCAGCCCATTGCCGGAATTATGTACGAACTGGACGCTATTGCCGCTACAGTAATCGGCGGCACCAGTCTTTTCGGCGGCAAGGGAACGGTGGTAGGCACGCTCATTGGTGCGTTGATTATCGGGGTGCTGCGCAACGGCCTGAACTTACTTGGAGTTTCTTCATTTATACAGCAGATTGTGATTGGCTCGGTAATAATCGGGGCTATTCTGCTTGATACAAATCTTAAAAAATCGAAAGCATAAATTATTATGAAATCAAAAAACATCTATCAAATTACAGCATTTGTGATCATTCTGGGTCTCATTTTGCCCATGTGGGGTTGCTACAGTGAAGAATTCCCCGGCAGGCCTACAGTAGCACTTGTGGTGAAAACACTGAACAATCCATTCTTTAATGATATGCAGGAAGGAGCGGAAGATATGGCCCGCGAACTTGAAATCAACCTCATTGTTCAGGCCGCCGAACGTGAAGTGGATGTGGAACAGCAGGTTCAGATCGTGGAAAACCTGATCCAGCGCAGAGTAGATGCCATTCTCCTAACACCCAGTGGCTCGCGCGAAGTAGTACCCGTCATTTCCAGGGCAAACCGTGTGGGGATCCCGATTATCAATCTTGATACACGAGTGGATCCGGACTTGCTTGCAAGAGACAATGCAGAGGTGGCCACATTTATCGGTTCAGATAATTACGAAGGCGGATATCTCGCCGGCCGGTATGTGGCGGAACAGCTGAACGGTTCTGGCAAAGTAGCCATTCTGGAGGGCATTCCCGGTCATGAAACGGCAGATTCACGCCAAAGCGGTTTCAGAGATGCCCTATCTGAATTTGAGGGAATCGAGATAGTAACCTCGCAAACAGCCAACTGGGAAAGAAGCCTGGGCTATAACGTATTCGAAAATATTCTGCAGTCTTATTCGGATGTGCAGGCAGTTTTTGCCGCCAATGACCTGATGGCTCTCGGAGCTGTAGAGGCGATTTCATCAAGCGGCAGAAGTTATGATGATATCATTGTAGTAGGGTTCGATGCTCACAGTGAAGCGGTTGAAGCTGTCCGGAGGGGAACCATGAATGCAACAATTGCACAAAACCCGTACGAGATAGGCCGTGCCGGTGTGGAATATGCATATAAATTATTAAACGGTGAAGAAATCCCCCAAGATATTACTATTGAAATTAAACTGATCACAAAAGAAACCATAGAAGACTAACGTACGGAGACTACATGAAAAGTAAATTGAAAACCGGTGTGGTAGGCCTCGGCCGCCTGGGTAGTTTATATGTTGAGTATTTGCAATATCAGATTCCTGATGCTGATGTTGCAGCCATTGCTGATGCCGATATGGTAAAAACCGAAGAAATCGGGGAAAGGTTTGGCATCATGCACAGATTTGCTGATTACCGGGATATGCTTGAACTGAAAGAACTTGATGCCGTGGTCATTGTAAGTCCAACCAGCACTCACCGGGATATTGTGATTGACTCGGCCGCAAAAGGGAAAATGATTTTTTGTGAAAAACCGCTCTCACTCTCACTTGATGAAGCCGTACAGATGAAAGAGGCAGTCGCAAATGCGGGCCTGTTTTTTCACATGGGCTTTATGAGGCGGTTCGACCGCGGATATGCAGCGGCCATGGAACGAATAAAGGCCGGTGAGATCGGCAAACCGATTGTTTTTAAAGCCACTTCCAGAGATCCGTACCGGCCCAGCCTGGAGTATGCCGACCCGAAAATGAGCGGCGGCCTGCTTCTGGACATGGGAATTCACGATTTTGATCTCGCGCGATGGTTCATGGGTGATGTGGCCGAAGTATATACCGTGGGCAATGTCCTTGCATATCCGGAGATGAAAACGATCAACGACATAGATAATGCGGTGGTTTCCCTGGAATTCGAATCAGGAACCATCGGATCAGCCGATATGACCCGAAGCGGAATTTACGGTTACGACATCAAGACGGAAATTCTCGGAACCGAAGGAACCATACAGATCGGTTATCTGCGGGAAACACCCATTACCATACTCAAAAAGGAGGGCGTAACTCACGATACTGTTCCCTTTTTTATGGAACGGTTTGAACAATCGTATGTAACACAACTCAAAGATTTTGTTGAGAAAGCACACACCCAGCAGCCGCCTTCCGTCACCATCGAAGATGGCGAGAGAGCACTGCTTGTGGGACATGCCGCAACCTTTTCACTTCACCAGAAACTACCGGTAACCATCAATAACAAGGCGATGGAATATGCGCTGAAAACTGAAATCCTAAAAGAAAAAACAGCAGGCTGAACCGATGAAAAAAAATGTAATTTTTAAAAATACAGGCAGCAAAAAAGGCCGTAACTGGATCATCACACCCGAAAACTCAGAGCTGGAGGCATTGGGTTATATCAGAACAATTCTTGATAACGAACTTTCGGAAGTGGAGTACCAAAATCCAAAATTCGAAGCCGGACTGATCTGCATGAAAGGAGAAGGAACTGTTGAATTGAACGGTGAAAGTTTTTCGCTGAAACCATACGACACCTTGTTTCTTCCTCCCGGGCAGAGCGGAACCATTCGTACCGAAAGCTCACTCGATATTGTTGAATGCACCGCTCCTTCTGACAAAGAAGGCGATCCGGTTTTCGTGCCATTTAAAGTGCTGAATGAAGACCCTGAACTCACGCAGGATCTGGGCTTCGACGGCTGCCACCGTAAAATTCACAGGTTAATTGATGAAAACGTGCCCGCCAGCCGGCTGCTCGGCGGACTCATCTTCAGTAAAGATGGCAACTGGACAAGCTGGGCACCGCATGAACACGCGGCCACCAAAGAGGAAATTTATCTCTACTTCGAGATGCCGCCGCCATCATTTGGAATTCAGCTTGTATATGATGACCTCGAAGATCCAGAATATCTTGGTCCTGTCTATGAAAATGATGCGGTAGTGATTAAACGTGGATATCATCCCAACGTGGCAATTCCGGGCCATCCGATCAATTTTGTCTGGATTATGGCCACGCTTGATCCCTCAATGGAACGCTCTTGGGGAGATGTAAACACCCAGCCCGAATTTCAGTAAACCGGATCTGATGACCCATATTATCGGCTTTTATTGCTGATCATTGTAACAATTAATACAACACTTTATGAATCAACACGAAAAAAAATTCAATTTCCGGGTTGGCAACCCGGGTTACAGATTTATTAAATCATAAAACCACATTATGTCACACTCTCAAAACGACATTTTATGCATCGGGCGGAGTTCCATTGACCTCTATTCGAACGACATTGGCAAACCTTTTGTAGAAATCGGGAGCTTTTCTGCATTTGTGGGAGGCTGCCCTACTAATATCAGTGTGGGAACAAGACGTCTAGGACTCAATTCATCCCTTCTGACTGGTGTTGGGTTTGACCCGGTCGGAGATTTTATCCTCCATTTCCTCAATAAAGAAGGCGTGGACACGACTTACGTAGCCAAAAAAATGGGGCGGCGAAGCAGTGCAGTGATTCTTGGCATTGAGCCTCCCGATAAATTCCCTCTCGTCTATTACAGAGATAATTGTGCAGATATCGCGATTGATATCCGGGATGTTCAAAACATACCCATTGATACGTTTAAGGCAGTTTTGATCAGCGGGACCGGCCTAAGCCTGGAACCTTCCCGTTCAGCAACCATTTTGGCCGCTGAACTTGCCCGGGAAAATAATATTACGGTGTTTTTGGATATCGATTTCAGGGCTGATCAGTGGCCCGATGTTCAGACGTTCGGAACTGTGATCCGCTCGGTTCTGCCATATGTTGATGTGATTATTGGTACATCTGAAGAGGTAAAAGCGGGTGCATTTATGGGCGAGGGTGAAGCCGTTGTGAGCCATTCCCAAGTGAACGAATCGGAAGTGAAAGCTGATCTGGATGAAAGTATCCGGCGGCTCTTTTCAAGAGGAGCTGAGGTTCTGCTTTTAAAGTCAGGCACAGAAGGTTGTTACGTTCACTTTGCAGATGGTACAGAACCACAACACGCCCCCGGTTTTCCTGTGGATATTGTAAACACATTGGGTGCAGGGGATGCGTTTGCGAGCGGATTGATTTACGGACACCTTCAGGGATGGAAGTGGCAGAAATCAGCACGCCTCGGGAATGCCTGCGGTGCGATTGTGGTAACCCGGCACGGCTGCGCCAATTTTATGCCCACACTTGATGAAGTAGAAGAATTTGTGGATGAAAGAGGCGGCCTGTGAAAAGGGAAAGAATATGAACTCATTTAATAAAGAAAATATAATTCCCCATACACTTTTTCAGCAAATTACCACAGTAAGAGTTGAACAGCCAAACTTTGCTCTGAATTCATCCCAAATACGGAAACGCCGGCAAACATTTGTGCCCGATGGCAAATTGAATATCGTAGCGGCCGACCATCCCGCGCGCGGCAGTGTTTCTGTCGGGAATGAACCTTTTGCTATGGCCAACCGTCACGATTTGCTTGCAAGACTAATCAGTACACTCAAATCTCCCTGGGTAGACGGAGTGCTCGGAAGTATGGACATCCTTGAAGAGCTTCTGATTTTACACGGATTAATGAATGAGTCAGACGATGGGTTCCTGGATGATAAACTGCTGATTACAAGCCTGAACAGAGGCGGACTACCGGGAGCTGCGTGGGAACTGAACGATCCTATTACCGGAACCGATGCGAGGACCTGCAAGGAATTTGGAATCGATGCTGCCAAAATGCTGCTAAGAGTTGATCTGGCTGAGTACGATTCACTCAAAACCATTGAATACTGCGCACAGGGTGTGAGAGAGATGAATCAGTATCATTTGCCGATATTTCTCGAACCGCTGCCGGTGAAAAAAACAACGAACGGTTATGCTGTGTTGAAAGAGCCAGAGCCACTGATCAAACTTATTTCGGTTACGTCCGCTCTTGGTAACAGCAGCCGGAATATATGGCTGAAAATTCCATATACAGAGCAGTTTCATACTGTTGCAGCTTCTACCACTTTGCCCATTGTTATTCTTGGCGGTGACAGAAACAGTCCGCTGAAGGATGTGCTTAACAATTTGGAATTGGCTCTCGCTTCCGGGCACCAGGTAAGAGGTGCGATGTTCGGAAGGAATGTACTTTATCCAAATCAGAAGGATCCCAGAAGTGTAGCCGAATCGATCGGAAAGTTGATACATAAAAAGTAATGTGAAATCTTTTTTAAAGGAGTTAATTGATTTTATTCAACTAAAAGAATTGAAACATTTAGCATGTGAAACGAGAATTATTGCCGATTGCCTGCTGATAACTGGTAATATGTATGTCGCTTTTGATTTCGAACAAAATGAGACTTTACCTGAATTGTTCATCAAGGAATTTTTTTGTGGGCAAGGCGAAGGTCAAATTGTGAATGAGACGTATCATAATACGTCGTAATGAGGAATTTTAAACTTTAACGAAGCCCACGTAAAAATTACGCAGCAAAGCACACTTGAAATTAAATTTCGATCATATTTTATAATTAACAATTGTTAATTATAACCTTAAATGTCTACCTATAATAATTTCTGAATAATTCAGATGTAAAACACACTGTAAATAATCAGGCACTAAACTACATCTTTAATCAAAACAGCCCGCATCATGAATACAAAAAAATTAACAACCGCTCAGGCACTGATCCGTTTTCTTAAAAATCAATATGTTCGGCGTGATGGAATTGAACAGCCGTTTATTAAAGGCGTCTGGGGAATATTCGGGCATGGCAATGTGGCGGGAATTTCTCAGGCTCTTCACGAAGATCCCGAAATGCCCTACTATTTATGCCGGAACGAACAGGCGATGACACACACCGCCACAGCTTTCGCAAAAGCAAAAAACAGGCTGCAAATCTTTGCCTGTACTGCATCGGTGGGACCGGGTTCAACCAACATGATTACCGGGGCGGCCACAGCAACCATCAACAGGATTCCGCTTTTACTGCTTCCCAGTGATATTTTTGCACGCCGGAATGTGGGGCCCGTACTCCAGCAGCTTGAATTCCCGCTCAGCCAGGATGTATCGGTGAATGATGCTTTTAAACCCGTTTCGAAATATTGGGACCGGATCAACCGGCCTGACCAGCTTCCCTGGTCTATGCTGGAAGCGATGCGTGTTCTCACCAATCCGGCCGAAACGGGAACGGCAACGCTCTGTATGCCTCAGGATGTACAAACCGAAGCACACGATTACTCTTTGGAACTTTTTGAGAAAAGAATCTGGGATATTCCCCGTAACCGCCCGGATGAGACACTACTTTCAGAAGCCGCTGATGTTATCAAACAGTCTGAAAAACCACTTATTATTGCCGGCGGAGGTGTTCACTACAGCGAGGCCACGGAAGAACTTAAAAAATTTGTTGAATCGACCGGAATTCCTGTGGCGGAAACACAGGCGGGCAAAAGTGCTCTTCCTCACGATCACCCGCAGAATCTTGGCTCTATCGGTGCCACGGGTGGACTCGCTGCGAATGAAACCGCTGAAGAGGCTGATGTAATTCTGTTGATTGGAACCAGGCTCAGCGATTTTACCACCTCATCCAAGAGCCAGTTCCAAAATCCTCGTGTGAAATTTATCCATATTAATGTCTGCTCGCTCGATGCTCATAAACTTTCTTCACTGCCGCTTTTAGGTGACGCTAAAGTAACTCTACAGCTATTATCAGGTGCACTGGGAGATTTTCATGTCGATGAGAAATATGACGAAGTTATCGGGGAAAGAAAAGAGCGGTGGGATGAGGAAATTGACCGTGTGACCAGCATTCCGTCGATCGATAAATTACAGCAACCCAATGTACTTCGTACAGTTAATGAAGCTGCCGGAAAAGAGTCGGTTGTGGTTTGTGCTGCCGGCAGTCTGCCTGGTGACCTTCACAAACTCTGGAAAGCTTATGAGCCGGGAGGTTACCATCTTGAGTATGGCTATTCATGTATGGGCTATGAAATAGCGGGAGGTATCGGCGTAAAAATGGCCAAGCCGGAAAAAGAAGTCGTTGTGATGGTGGGAGACGGTTCTTACCTGATGCTATCTTCCGAAATAACCACAGCTCTTCAGGAAGGTATAAAAATCACAATTGTGCTGTTAAATAACCACGGTTTCGGGAGCATCGGATCACTTTCTGAATCGGTTGGTTCGGAAGGTTTCGGGACTAACTACCGCTACAGAAAATCCGGATCGGGTCAGCTTGAGGGAAGCCATCTCCCGACAGATTTTGTAATGAATGCAAGGAGTTATGGTGTGGTAGTGCATGAAGCCAAATCGTACGATGAACTGAGGGAATCACTGGATAAAGCCATTAAGGCCGATCAAACCCAGGTTATTGTGGTATCTGTGGACAAAACTCAGAAAGTGCCGGGATACAACTCTTGGTGGGATGTTCCGGTGGCCGAGGTTTCAAAGCTTGATTCTGTGAATAAGGCAAGAGAAGAGTATGAAAAGGCCCGAAAAAAGCAGCGAAATTATTTCTGAACCACCAGCGGCCGGTTGAAACTGCTGTGTTCAGACTCCAAGTGATTTCAGGTAGTTTCTGTTGCGTAATGCGCTCTCTTTAGGAGAACCCATCCCCGGCAGAATATCCTGTTCCACCACTATCCAGCCGGTGTAGTTCCGGTTTCTCAGTTCATTCAGCACTGCCTGAAAGTCGATGGAGCCTTTTCCAAGCTCACAGAAAATTCCATTTCCAACAGCTTCGAAATAGTCCCAACTGTTTTCTTTGACGCTTGAAAAAATATTTTGATCCCAGTCCTTAAAATGGACATGATCAATCCGGTTGTAAAATTTTTTCAAGCCGTCAACCGGATTGCCTCCGCCAAATGCGTAGTGGCCTGTATCAAAGCATAGGCTAAGAAGTTCGGGGTCGGTGCGCTTCAGGAGTTCTTCAATTTCATCCGGTGTTTCTACGTAACCGGCGCAATGGTGATGAAAAACCGATTTCAGTCCGGTTTCATCATACACACGACGAGCCACTGTTTCTGCTCCAGCAGCATAGACAGACCATTGAGAGTCTGATAATTGATGTTCAGGTTTGATCCTGCCAGTATTTTTTGTTCGGATAGGGTTTTTTCCATTATCATCCGACAGAACGATCCGCGCATTTTCGGGGTCTGCATTTTGCATCAGCCGGGCCGTTTTTAATGCAAGCTCTTCTCCAGCCTGATGATCGTTTTTATTAACAAAATTTACAGGTACAAATGCCCCCACCAGGTTGAGGTTTCTGTGACTGAGTTCGGCTTTAAGTTCATCGGAATTTGTGGGAAAAAAACCCCAATCACCCAATTCGGTTCCATCATATCCGGTGGCCAGCATCTCATCCATTACTTTATCATAACTGTCTGTTTTGCCATCCAGGCCGAACTCAAGAATTCCCCAGGAGCAGGGAGCGTTTGCAATCTTCATAACGAAAGAAAACCGTTAGATTAAAAAAAAATTTAAACCAAAATGCGGTAAATAAAAGAAACTATGAAAACGTTTTCATATATTCAAGATCAACTGATCTCGTTTTTTATTATATTCTTTCCAAATTTTTCAAAAGGCAATTGAAATACCGGAGATGCAGCTTAACTTCTCTGGCCATACCCTTTGCAGAAAACGTTTTCACTGATTTGTATCTGACACATGCCAACTTTAAAAGAAGTCGCCAAACAAGCTGAAGTTTCTATTACAACCGTTTCACGGGTTATGAATGATGTGGAAAAAGTGAATCCACAAACCCGCCAAAGGGTAGAACAGGCAATGAAAATACTTGGGTACCAGCCGAACAGGGTTGCTCAGCGCCTGCGAACCAGTAAAGGTCAGTCCAAGCTGCTGGGCCTTATTATTCCCGATATAAAAAATCAATTCTACTCAAATATCGTCAGAGGAATCGAAGATGTATCCTATCAAAAAAACTATGCTGTAATTCTCTGCAACTCAGATGAAAATCCGGCCAAAGAGAAATTTTACCTTGATGTATTGCGTTCCGAATCTGTTGACGGAGTGATCCTGCCGCCCATACACCAATACGGAAAAGTGATTGAAGGATTAATTGAGTCTGGTATACCCATTGTTTGTGTAGACAGGAAACTAACAAGGGAATCGATTGATACGGTAGTGGTTGATAATGTAAAGGGAGGGCACATTGCGGTTTCGCATCTGATTGGTCTCGGGCATAAGCATATCGCTATTCTGACCAGTGCCCCACATTTTTCTTCTTTTGAAGATCGCCAAAAGGGATACGAAATGGCACTCAGCCAACATCAAATTCCGGTTAATTCAAATTTTATTAAGGAAGGGGACACCAAAAGCGCTGAGCATGCAAAAGAGCTTACGTTTGAACTCCTGAACCAAAACCCCAGGCCCACAGCAATTTTCGCAACGAACAACCTGATGACCCTCGGCGCCCTTGAAGCGATTAACGAATTCGGGCTAAAAATTCCCGATGATATTTCCATTGTAGGTTTTGATGATATGCCTTGGGCCAAAGCGATCAGCCCGCCACTTACTGTCATACGGCAGCCCGCCTACGAAATGGGGCGCAGGGCTGCCGAGCTCTTCTTCCAGCGGGTTGATGATCCGGGCCGCGAAACCGTTCAGGTGATTATGGACCCGGAATTGATGATCAGAAGCTCCACAAAAGAACCCGCGCAGCTATAAATTTCTATCAGTTTTCCGCCTTGAGTTGTTCAACGTACTCATCACTTGCAAAAATAGCCACTTCAACCCGGCGGTTTTGTTGGCGCCCTTGTTCCGTTTCATTATCGGCAATCGGTTCATATTCGCCCTTTCCTTCGATATCTATCCGCTGGCGCTGAATACCCTGGCTGACAAGATAGTCTGCAGCAGACCGGGCTCTGCGTTCACTTAACCGGAGGTTATAATTTTCATCTCCTATCCAGTCGGTATGCCCTACAACAAGCAGGTTGCTGTTGTTGTCCTGACCCATAATATCGGCAAGTTTCCTCAGATTTTCTCTTGCTTCCGGCCGGAGTGTGGAGGAATCAAAATCAAACAGGATCCCGCTGTCGAAACTGATGGCAATACCTTCCTCCACTCTTTGAATCTCAACACCTTCCAGTTCCTGTGCCAGTTCTTCGGCTTTTCTATCCATTTGACGGCCGATAATAGCACCTACTGTACCACCGACGGCTGCTCCTGCAATTGCACCTGCAGCCGTATTTCCAAGTGTTTTCCCAACAACAGCACCCGCAGCAGTACCTGCACCTGCCCCGATAACAGCCCCTGTGGTTGTTCTGCCCCAACTGGAGCATCCGGCAATAAACAAGCCGATGATTAATGTTGAAATAGCAAGTACTTTAATTCCTGATTCCATGGCGATTACATTTATTATCGATTACCATCCGCCCTGTTTTGCAAGCGGATTCCTTTTGAGCTCTGAACCCTCAGAAATGCTGATTGTTCCACGAAGAGAGGCAAAATCACATGAATATGTGATCGAATTTTCATCAACTTCCGATTATTATATAATAAGTATTGCCAATAAAACATTAAAAATCATGAAGCTAACTGCATCATTTTTTATTCTCTTCATCATTGTCATTGCCTGTTCGCCTGAACCGGTATTAAGATTGCAAAGCGATCAATCCAAAGAGGAGAGAGTTATGGTGTACCAGGGAATGGAATACCTGATGAGTGAAGATGAGCATTCTATGGTGATTCTTGCCTACTACCGCCATATCGAAGACCGGGTGATTTTTGACCTTGAAGTGTTCAACGACTCGGAGGAACCCGTACGGTTCGACCCCTCTTCCATTGAATACAAAGCCTATTGGGCACCTGAAACACAAGATAATGACCCCAAAACCCATCAAGGTAATAAAATAGTTATTGAAAATGGGAATGCGCACGATCCGGAATTCGTGCTTTTGAATATCGACAAAGAAACATCGCGGGCGGAGGCAAGAAACCGAACTAATGTTCTGCTGGAAGCAGTGGTTTCCGGACTGGCAGCAGCAGCGGAAATCTCGGAAGGTACAAGTTCATCATATTCAAAACAGAGAGCACGACAAGAACGGCGGCAGCAGCGTGCAGAGCGACGGGAAAATTATTATCAATATGTCTCTGGCCTTAACGAAAAGAGAAACTACTGGGAAACCGAAATGCTGCGCATCTCTGACCTGATGCCGGGGAAATCCGCAGCCGGTGAAATCAGTATTCCCGTTACCAAGAATGCCGGCATGCTCGATCTGATCATTCAGATTGCCGGGGAGACTCACACGTTTAACTACAGGCAAAAAGCCTATGAACCATGAACAAACCGGTAGTTTACTGTTTTACAACAGAATGATCGCCTATGTGAATTTCACCGTTCACATTTACCGACTCAGCCTGGTTGCCTATAGTGGAATGGCTCAAAGTACTTCCTTCTAATCTTGCATTTTTCTGAATGATGGAATGTTTTATCTTGCTGTTTTTGATTTCGGTTCCCGCCTCAATACTTACATTTGGCCCGATTTCACTCCCTGTGATTTCAACATTCTCACCAATAAAAACGGGTGGGTGGATGGTTGTGCCTTCGAAGCTGCCGAACGTGTGCTTCTCTTTGGCCAGAATTTCACCAGTGGTATTCAGCCAGGCGGGAAGCGTACCGCAGTCGAGCCATTCATCCACAGTGGCTTTTTTGAAGGTTTTACCACCTTTCAAAAGACGGTCCAATGCATCGGTAAGCTGATATTCACCACCGTGGCCGGTCACATTGTTATCAAGCAGGTACTGAATCTCCTTGTTCAGGTCTTCACCTTTCTTGAAGTAATAGACCCCAATAATCGCAAGCTTGGAAATCGGTTTACTCGGTTTTTCCACAAAATCGGTGATGGTATCTCCCTCATGAACGGCCACGCCGAATCGTGATGGGTCATCCACCTCTTTCAGCCATATCACGCTGTCGGCATCATCAACCGATACTCTTTCTTTGGAGTCGAAAAGTGTATCGGCAAAAACGATGATGACTTCACCTTTAAGGTCTTCACCCGCACATGAGACAGCATGTGCGGTACCCATTGCCGTTTCCTGTACTCGAAATATGGCTTTGGCATTGTGGCGGTCGCTCATTTCCTGCAGTGCCTGTTTGATTTCTTTACCAAAATCTGGTCCGAGAATATATACAACTTCGGTGATTGTGCGATCAAGTGTACGTGCAAACGTTTCGATAATTCTCTCGATAATCATGGTGCCTGCAACCGGGAGCAACGGCTTGGGGGTGGTGTGCGAATGGGGCCGTACTCGTGTGCCCCGTCCGGCCATTGGAATAATCAGTTTCATATTTATAAATGCCTTTGATGATGTTAAAGTTTTTTAGGAAGAATGCTCTCAGCCATATAAGCGTTACCTTATGTCTGACAAGAAACACCTTTTAACGGGATGTTTTTTATCTTATGTCCGTATTCTGAATAAAGTAAAATTTTATCACCAATATAACGGATTGGGCATTCATAGTCGACCTGCTCAAAACTGATTTTATAAATCCACAACCATCAATTTGGAACTTTACACATTTGTAACCAACGGTTTTATACTACTGCTTATCGCAGTTTTTATCCGCCATTCCTTGTACCGGCTTCGCTTTTTTATGCATATGTTTCAGCAGGTTGGTTATAAAACCAACGAAATGCGCGCCTGGCTCTCACAGAACCTGTTTGCGAAGGCAATTACTTCGGAACATCTTCTTTATAACACGATTATTTTGCTGATGGCCTACTACCTGGCCGATCGCATCACTCTTACCGCTGGTGCCATTATTATGGGAACGTTTACGCTGTTCTGGTTTACGGGCACATCGCGTTACAAGGAAGAAAAAGAGAAAAAGCCTTTGGTATATACTCCGCGAATGAAACGCCTTGGTATAACCATTCTGGCAATTTTGGGTGCTCTTTGGTTTTTTCTGATTGACTTTAGCTATAATATGCTGCCCATGCGCGACTTTGCCGCTCCGTTTGTGCGAACCGATCCATACTTCATCAGTTTTGGACTAATTCTGATCGACATGCTCATCCCGTTTTTTCTGTTTTTGGGAGCATATCTGGTAAAACCTTTGGAGATACTCATTCAAAATGGATTCAAAAAGAAAGCACGAGAGAAGCTGGCATCACTTCCCCATTTGAAGATAGTTGCCATTACCGGAAGTTACGGCAAAACCAGTACCAAATTCTTGATTGACGCTTTTTTGAAAGAACGAATCAATGTGTGTGTAACCCCGGGGAGTTACAATACGCCGATGGGTATCTGCAAAGTAATCAACAACGACCTGGAAGCTCAGCATGAGGTCCTGATTTTGGAGATGGGAGCCCGCTATGAAGGAAACATCAAAGAACTTTGTGAGATTGCAAAACCGGATATTTCTGTGATAACAAATGTGGGTATCTCTCATCTGGAAACTTTCGGATCAAAAGAGGCAATTGCCAGGGAAAAATCTACCCTCTCAAGCGAACTAAAACCGGGTGGCACACTTATTCTTAACGGAGATGACCCACAGGTGCGCCAGATGGCCGGGCTCAGAAATGATGTAAAAACCATATTCACTGGAATGGATGGTCAGGTTCAGGCCTATCAGGTTGTAACGGGTGCTGAAGGAACAAGCTTTTTGATGAAGTGGACTAATGAGGAGACCGGACAGCCAGAGGAAGAAAAGATCAAAACAAAATTGCTCGGCTCGCATAATATCCAGAATCTTCTTCTTGGTGCGGCTGTGGCTCGTGAGTTTGGTATTCGGCTGAAAACAGTGGCTGTGGCCGCATCAAAAATGAAACCGGTGGAGCACAGGCTTGAACTAAAGAGCAGGGACGGTCTTGTGGTGATTGATGATGCCTTTAATTCCAATCCCGTGGGTGCAAAAAATGCAGTACATGTTTTGGAAAGTTTTTCAGGCGGACGTAAAATCATTATAACCCCCGGTATGATTGAACTGGGTGAACTCGAAGAGGAAGAAAACCGGCGATTCGGAAGGCATATCGGCAATGCAGCTATTAATCTTGCTATTTTGGTTGGCGAAGAGCAATCACGTCCCATTCTGGAAGGAATCCGATCCACTGACAACGGAAAAGGTATGGAGGTAAAAGTGGTGAACTCACTATTCGAGGCTAACGATTTCCTGAAAGAGTATTCCCGCGACGGTGATGTGGTTCTCTACGAAAATGACCTGCCAGACACCTACAATCGCTGATTGCAGGGTGCTGAAACCAACTGACATCACCTCATTCTGGTTCTATATGAATTCTCACCAACAATAGCTTGCCTTCCGTAACTTTCCTGGACTTCAAAGTTTGATCAAAGATGGTAGCGAAGAAAGACAGGTTTATTTGGGCAAGATGAGGGGCTACTGGTGACAGATTGTTTTAGCCCTATCCACTCGGACCCATCCCCCGGCCCCTTCCCTATGCCGCAAATGCACGGCACAAGGAAGAGGTGACGTTTTGCAAGGTTTATGGATCATTTACTAGTGTCGTGTCAACTGTAAAAGTGTGAGAGAGTCATCAGACGAGTCGTTCCGGGATCATCCCAATCATCTACATTGGTATATTTTTTGAAAAACTCGTCAGATGACTTAACCCAACGTTTTATCTTTGACATAACACTAGATTAAAAAGTCCCTCACCCGAAGGATCGGGTTTTCTAGTGGAATAGGGAGGGATTTAGGGAGGGTCCACAATGATCAAAATTATAACTCTCCATATAAAAGTGGATTTCTGTCAATTCTGAAATAGTGTAGCCCGATTATTGGGTAAAATTATTTACTTGCCACGACACTGAGTTCTTCAATTTTGAATATTTTTCTGTAAGGAATTCCCTGTTTCCGGTTCATATGTATAAAAAAGATATTGAATATGGAAGCAGAATCGTTTGATGCAAACAGGTTTTCGGGGCGAAGTGTAAGGGAAATGCAGCCCGATGAGCAGCCTCGTGAAAAACTGGTAAAATACGGAGCCGAGAGTTTATCTGAAGCAGAACTATTGGCCATTTTGTTGCGGACGGGTACTAAAGGGCTGAATGTGGTGGACACCTCCCGAGCACTCCTCGAACATTTTAATGGAATCCGCAACCTTTCCCGCCAGAACTGGCAATCATTGAAAGTAATACCCGGTATCGCCAAAGTTAAAGCACTTACTCTCGAAGCGGTTTTTGAGCTCTCTCGGAGAATTCAGATTGCTTCCCTGGGCGATGAAATCAGAATGGACAACCCGGAACTGGCAGCCGCGTTTTTCTTTCCCAAACTGCGCGATCTCCCCCAGGAACATTTCTATGTAGCTTTCCTGAATAATTCCAGAGTGATGACTGGTTACAAAAAAATTAGTTCCGGTGGCAGCAACTCTACAATTGTTGAGCCGGCAGAGGTAATGCGGCAAGCTATTTTAAATCAGGCCAACAGTATTATCCTGGCACATAATCATCCTTCCGGATATCTCAAAGAATCCAGGGCAGATATCAGTCTTACAAGAAGGCTCAAAGATGCAGGTGAACTGTTAAAAATTGAGATAGACGATCATATCATCATAGCTGGTGATGGATATATAAGTTTAAGGCAAAGAGGATTGGTTTAACGGCATCCTTACAAACCTGTTGGGACTGCCAGAACTGTGATTTGAATGAGCAGTATTTTTTCAAAAATAAGAGCAGTCCATCGCGACTCTTGCCGCATAGCGATCCCACGGCACGGGAGAGGTGCCCGGTAAAACAACGGCCACACTTGCCTTGGACGCTGAACAAACAGCATCATCTGTTAACCCGCAACTTTTCCGACAGATTCTACTTAAATTTTTTATTAATGCGGGACGAAACTGTTTTTCAATAGATGAACGGTTCTGCCTTATTTTAAAAATTTCATCAACTGAATTGCATTTCTTCTTAAATCAATTTTCTCGACATTCAAATCATTGGGAATAGGGCTGTTTTTTCGCCATATTTTTGAAATAAAAAGGGATTGATCTTTGTATCTGCGAGAACACAGAAACACTTTCCTTAATCCTGAAACAAAACTCCTTTGAATAATAAAAAACGTGACGCATTTGGCACTGAGTCCCTTGGCAAACTGCTGCGTCAACAAGCTATCCCGGCATCCGCTGGCATCCTCGTGATGTCGATTTACGGAATTGTGGATACGATCTTCGTAGGACTTTGGGTTGGTTCTCTCGGTATTGCTGCGATTACAGTTGTTCTGCCTATTACTTTCCTGATTGCCAGTATCGGAATGGCCATCGGTGTGGGGGGCGCTTCAATCATTTCGCGTGCATTTGGAAAAGGAGAGGACGAAAAAGCATTTCGAACCTTTGGTAACCAGGTAGGGCTCACACTGTGTCTCGGTATATTATTTGTATTGATTGGCTTTTTATTCATCGACCAGATCCTCGCCCTTTTTGGGGGGCGGGGTAACGTCCAGGAACCAGCCCGTGAATATTTCAGTATTATTTTGCTCGGTGTTCCATTTCTTGCCTGGGCAATGATGAGTAACAACGTGATTCGTGCCGAAGGTTTCCCCCGAATTGCGATGTACACGATCATGATCCCTGCCGTCGTGAACATCGCTCTCGATCCCATTTTCATTGTGTGGCTCGACATGGGCCTGGCCGGTGCGGCATGGGCAACCACCATTTCTTACATCTCAAGTGCTGCATTTGCCACCTGGTTTTTCATGAGAGGTGATTCACAAATGACACTTTCCCGCCGGTATATTAAACCGGATATCGCAATCATCAGGGAAACAACTGCACTCGGTTCGGTAACTTTTGCAAGACAGGGCACTATCAGCGTGCTTTCTATTGTGTTGAATAACTCACTTTTCTATTACGGGGGAGAGCTTGGTTTGTCAATCTACGGGATTATCGGAAGGCTGATGATGTTCGCCAATTTCCCTGTTTTGGGGATTACACAGGGATTTGTTCCCATTCTGGGTTATAATTACGGAGCCCGGCTTATGGATAGGGTCAGCAAACTGATTCGGCTCTCCATGATATCTGCCACACTTATCGCTCTTGGGATTTTCTCTTTAATTATGATTTTTACCCCACAGATTGTTTCAATTTTCACCAACGAAGAGGAACTTATACGTGAAACCACCCCTGCCCTTCGGATGGCTTTTTTGGCAACACCGCTTATTGCTATTAATTTGCTTGGAAGTGCTTATTTTCAGGCCATAGGCAGAGCGCAACCAGCCCTCGTTCTTTCTCTCTCCAAACAGGGTTTTTTACTTATCCCACTGATTTTTTTGCTGCCTCTTGCATTTGGAATCAACGGAATTTGGTTTTCGTTTCCTATAGCTGACGTCGGCGCAGCCCTGATCACAATTCTTTTTCTGAGATATGACAAAAAGAGAAATAGCGAGATGATGAAGCACCATACAGACACCAGTGTCAATAAATAAATTCAGGTTTTCAGTATTGAGAGAAGGACATTGATTTGTATATATTATTCATCGCAACTGTAAAATCTGCAAACATTCAGGGAACAACAATCTTGTTATTTTTGTGATAACTAATTGAAGCTGACCAGAATATAAACCGGAAGATAATGACAGGATCAAATCAACAATTTGCACCGCTTACTAAACTGACGGATGATGAACAAATGCTTAAAGATGCAGCTGCCGAATTTGCCGATACTGTCATCAAACCGAAAGTGCACGAAATGGAAGAAGCTGCTAAACTGGACCCGGAACTAATCAGGATGTTTTTTGAGATGGGTTTCATGGGAATTGAAATCCCTGAAAAGTACGAAGGTGCAGGGGGTACATTTTTCATGGGCATTGTAGCTATTGAACAGATTTCACGTGTGGATGCCTCGGTGGGTGTATTTATGGATGTACAGAATACCCTGGTGAACAACGCTTTTCTGAACTGGGGATCTGAGGAAGTAAATGAACGCTTTCTGCCGCAACTGGCCACCGAAAAAGTGGGAGCCTACTGCCTTTCCGAAGCGGGCTCAGGCAGTGATGCTTTTTCACTAAAGTGTTCTGCCAAAGAAGACGGAAATGCCTATATTCTCAATGGAGTTAAACTCTGGATTACTAACGCGGCCGAGGCCGATATTTTTCTTGTATTTGCCAACATCAATCCTGAAGCCGGTTACAGAGGAATTACCTGCTTTGTGGTGGAACGTGGAATGGATGGTTTTTCTGTTTCAAAAAAAGAGAACAAACTTGGAATTCGTGCAAGCTCTACATGCGAGATACTGCTTGAGGATGTGCGCGTGCCTAAAGAAAATATTCTGGGAAAAGCCGGAAATGGATACAAAGTAGCTATCGAAACGCTGAATGAAGGGCGAATTGGTATCGGTGCACAGATGATTGGCATTGCTCAGGCAGCTTATGATGCCACACTTTCTTACACACAAGAGCGCAAACAGTTCGGCAAAGCTATTTCTGAATTTCAGGCAGTGCAGTTTCAGCTTGCAGAAATGGCCACCAAACTGGAAATGGCGCGTTTACTCGTTTACAATGCCGCCAGAATTAAAGAGGCAGGACAGCCCTTTCTCAAAGAAGCGGCAATGGCTAAATATTATAGTGCAGAAGTAGCCGAAAAACTGAGCTCAATGGCTATCGACCTCTTTGGAGGATACGGTTATGTAAAAGAGTATCCCGTGGAAAAATATTACCGTGATTCAAAGATTGGTAAAATCTACGAGGGTACATCTAATATGCAGCTTCAAACGATTGCCAAAATAATTCTGAAAAATTGATTATTTAAGTTAATAATTGTGGTTGAACCTGATTTGACCGGTTGGTTGAATCCCGGCAAATTCTCAATACAACACTGATTTTTTTATTTGGTTCTAAAATCACTCCAGTCATCTTGATCACGGTGGAAGTCCGAATGGAAATGAACCCAATCAGCCTGGCCCCACTCCTTCAGGGAAGTCGTAAACTGTGCCAAAAAAAACTTCCACAGTGATCATTTTACATCCGTATAAAACAAATTTTAACTTAAAACAAAAAACGGGAATGATTTGCATTCGAAAAGGTGTTTTTACCATATTTGAACCCAAATATTATATCAAAACCGCGAATTATACAGTTTAGAGTGGGTTTTTATTTAATTAAAACACTCTCAGGGAATAACCAATATCATGAAAAATTTTCAGGAATTTTTAAAACAAAACAGTAAGGACGACGAATCCTACAAAAATCTTATAAAATTAGTAGAAGAGATAGTTCAGGAGAGGGAAGAAGCCAGAAACCACCTTCAGCTATTAGAGGCCGCCATACGAAGTGATTATGATTCTATTCTGATCACCACTCTTGAACTGGAAAAACCGGGCCCGAAAATTGTATATGTAAACGATGGCTTTACCCGTATGACCGGTTATACCCGAGAAGAGGTGATTGGCAAAACACCACGAATATTACAAGGACCCAAAACCGACCGGGACGTTCTTGATACGCTGAAAAAACGTCTAAAAGAAGGACTCTCTTTCTTCGGGCACACCGTAAATTACCGAAAAGACGGCTCAGAATTCATTAACCAATGGGATATTCACCCCCTAACCAATCAAGATGGTGAAATTACCCACTGGGTTTCCTATCAGCACGATATTACTGAGCGGAAGCGATCTGAAAAGAAAGTGATTGATTCGCAATTAGAATTCGATCATTTAACCGAAGAGTCGAAAAAGACACTCATAGATATTGATGAACAGGGTAACATTATCACTTCCAATAAAGCATTTCGTGATCTTGTTGGCTATGATGATGAAGAATTGAAAAAAACGAAGCTTTGGGACCTTCTTGATGACAAACAGCATGAACACTTTAAGCACAAGTTCGAAAAATTTAAGCCAAGTGACTTTGATGGTGTTAATTATGAAATGGTTCTAAAAAACAGCAAAGGAACTCAGGTAGAGGTAAAAGTCCGGACAAGATTGTTGAAAGTAGACAACCAGACGGTTGTAAGGGCTGCTTTCGAAAACAAATCGCTCCAAAAACGAATTATGCAGATGCTGAAACAGCGAAATGCCAACTTTGAAAAAATGTTCGACAGCCTGCGCGATTTCAGATATAAACTGATGCCAGTCGAAAATGATAAGTACCGGTTTAAATATGTCTCGGATAATTTCTACAATATTACCGGTTTTACTGTCGAAGAAGCCGTTTCCCTGACGCTCAATGAGATTGTTCATGATGATGACTTAGAGAAAGTTCTGGCTCACCTTAATGATGTACTTTCCGGAAAACCCACTACCCTGCAATACAGGTTTAAACACAAAAATGGTCACTATATCTCCATTATCGACTATGCCAAACCTGTTTGGAATAAAGACAAATCTGCTGTTTCCGAAATTAAAGGTTCGATTTCAACAGAAATTTCTTCAGAAAAGGCAGTGACGAAACCGGAATGATTTTCGTTATTAACAGTCGAAACGTGTCAGAAGAATCCGTATGTTTATTATATGACAATTGATGAAAAACAAAACAGGATTATCCGGCAATTCGAACTGCTCGGAGACTGGCCTGAAAGATATAAATACATTATCAAACTTGGTCAAAAGCTTGAGTCCCTTAATGAGGAGCATAAAATTGAGGAAAACCTTGTGAGAGGCTGCCAGTCCCAAGTATGGCTGATTACAGAATTTGACGGCGAAATCATTACTTTCAAAGCAGACAGCGATGCCGCTATTACAAAAGGCCTGGTGGCTCTGATGGTAAATTTCTACTCCGGTGAGACGCCAGATACCATCCTGCATACTGATCCTCATTTTATCAAAAAAATTGGAATGCAGGAACATCTCTCACCTACCCGCTCAAATGGACTTGCTTCAATGGTTAAACAGATGAAAATTTATGCCCTGGCATATAAAAGCAAGCAAGGGCAGGCTGTAGAATAGATCCGGATTTTGGTTTAAAAAGATTATAACACTATCAAACAAGAATAAATATGAAAAAATTAACGCTACAAATTGTTGCAGTTGCTGCATTCGTTGCAATCGCTGCAGCTGCACTCTATTATGGCGGAGTATTTGGTAACTCGTCCGAAGGCAACTCGTCCGCCAATACCGAAAGAGTAGCTCAGGATGTTCAAATCCTGAAATACAGTGATTACTCCTGCCCGGCCTGTAAATATTTTATACCCATGCAGGATCAGCTGAAAAGCGAATTTGGCGACAAAGTCACGATTGAATACCGTCATTTTCCGCTAGACGGTTTCCGCCACAGCAGGGTTGCCGCTCATGCAACCGAAGCTGCCCGTAACCAGGACAGATTCCGAGAAATGCACGACCTGATTTTTGAATATCAGTCGGAATGGTCGCCGGCTGACGTTGATGCAATGGAATATTTCACTCGCTTCGCTGAAGAAATTGACCTGGACATGGATCAGTTTCTTGCCGATCTCAATTCGCAATCTGTTCAGGAGCGTGTAGAAAACCATCGTCAGGAAGGTATACGCCGTATGGTTAACTCCACCCCATCCTTCTTTATCAACGGGCACAGACTTCAGCAAAATCCGCAGTCGTACGAACAGCTCAAATCAATTGTTGAACTCTATATGTATAGGTCTAATTAACTATTTTTCAGTGCCGCCGGGCTGTTTATCAGTAACCGAAGCGATTTCTCAGTGACCTGGCGGTTTTTCTCACCTGTTCCTTTTAATTTATGATCTACGAATTTCTCAATAAATCTCCTCAGTTCGATGAGTCTGTATTTGTAGCTCCCAGCGCTGATGTAATCGGTGATGTAACCATTGGTAAAGAGAGTTCGGTCTGGTTTAATGTTACCATTCGCGGCGATGTTAACTGGATTGAGATTGGAGACCGCAGCAACATTCAGGACAATTCCTGCGTTCATGTAACCAATCAAACCAACCCCACCAAAATTGGCAATTATGTAACCATTGGCCATAATGCAACCATTCATGGATGTACCATTAATGACCGGGTTCTTGTTGGAATTCAGGCCACTGTTCTTGACAACGTCGTGATCGAATCTGATGTGATTGTAGCTGCCGGAAGTCTGGTTTCCCCCGGAAAAACACTGGAGTCGGGTTATCTCTACATGGGAACCCCGGTAAAACAGGTTCGGAAACTATCCGTTGAAGAGATTGAATCCATTAAAATAAATGCCGCTAATTATGTTAATTATCAGCGTGCGTACCGGCAGGTGGATCAATATGATGAGAACCCTTTCTATTTGGCTAAAAAATAGCCAATATTTCTGATATTTTTCGGAATCAGAATCAAGGGGAGAAATTGATAATCCATTCTAATGGCCGGCCTTTATATCCATATTCCGTTTTGCAAACAAGCATGCAGTTACTGCGATTTCTATTTCAGTACCCGACAGCAGCTTCTCCAGCCATTTGTGGATGCTCTTGAAAGTGAAATCCGTCATTTCGAAAACACTTCTGCCTGCAAAGAAACTTTCCAAACCATCTACATTGGCGGCGGCACACCTTCTCTTCTGAATAATCAACAGCTTACTCAACTTTTCGGAGCAGTAAAAAATACCTTTAAGCTTGATCTGAAAGAATGTACAATCGAGCTTAATCCCGATGATGTAACCCCGGACTATCTCGAAATGCTCCTCCGTTTAGGAGTAAATCGCGCGAGCATGGGTGTCCAGTCCTTCAGTCCCGAAACACTTAAATTCATGCACCGTGCCCACAATCCCGGAGAGGCAATACGTGCACTTGAAGCTCTGAAAAAAACCGGCTTTCCCACATTTACGGCAGACCTCATCTACGGCAATCCCGGGCAGAACCCCTCCATGCTCCGGGAAGATCTGAAACAACTGCTGAAATTTGAACCACCTCATGTTTCGGCATATTCGCTGACGGTTGAACCAAAAACACGCCTTGGCAAACAGGTTGCATTAGGACGCATCAATCCACCCGATGACGAAGTGGTAGCCAGACATTTTACAATCGTGCAATCATATCTCGAAGAAGCAGGGCTTGAACAATATGAAGTGAGCAATTTTTCCAGGCCGGGTGCCGAAGCCCTGCATAACAGCAATTACTGGAGTCATCATAATTATCTTGGGCTGGGACCGTCTGCCCATTCGTTTTGGAGGAATCAAAATGGAGCCGTTCGATGGCGGAACAGGCCCGATTTAAAATCCTATATTCAAAAAGGACCAGAAGCCATTATTGAAGAAAAAGAACAGCTCAGTCCAGCCGATTTAGCCGAAGAGCGTCTGATGCTCGGCCTGCGAACCAAGTGGGGGGTGAGTGAAGATGAGCTTCAGAACAATTACAATTATCATTTCAACTCCCAACAAAAAGATTGGCTTCACTATCAAACTGAACAAAAAATGGTTAATTATAAAAACGGGCTGTTGAAACTGACCCGGGAAGGGCTTCGAATTGCCGATCTTCTGATAGTAGGCTTGCTTTCCAAGCAATAATGGGAAAGATGCAATTTTCTCAATAATTAATATAGCTGATTATAAATTTTTTCAGTGGCCGCAGATATTCGTTCAGCCTCCTCAATAGTCAGGCGTTCTCTCCAGGTTTCGAGTGTTTTTTTTGAATCTCTTGGCTGGTAACTGCTCGAATCTGCCTCTACCGGATTTTTTCGTGAAGTGAACTTTCGGATATATTGTTTAATGGATTCATCGAAAGGCAGGTTCAGGTATTGAAATATTTTCCGAAATTGCTCGGTCGGTTTCATGGCCACATCTTCCTGCCTCACAAACAGCCACTCTGGATAAACTTGCCTGTATTGTAGTATTACAGAATTCAGCACATTCCACAACAGGGCAATCCGGTCTATGAAATCTCCGTTGTGATACACCTGCACCATCTCTTCTTTGAACGGTTCCAATTGGGATTCCATCAGCTTTTCCTGTTCAAGGAAATTTGAAAAATCAAAATCCCAGTTCAGTACCTTGAGGCTTCCGGCAAAGGAGAGAGGTTTTCGGATCATACAAACCACCTGTAAATCGTATCGCTCGTACAGCCATCCGGCCGATAACAGTGCTATCGGGTCTTTCAATAAATATCTTGGCATTTTATGGCTCAAAAACAGGTATTTCAAAAAAATTAGTGGAGTTTTAAAGCTAAAGCCCGATTCCCGACAAATTTTAACCGGATATTCCACAAAATTTTTCGGAATATACTGGTCGAACATTTTTTCAATTTTTTTCTTTCTGGCGGATGTAGGTGTATGCTCAAACCAGTAATCAAATTTGTAGGTAAAATTATACCGTATAAAGTCTGGATTAAAGGGTTCGTACACCAGCTCAACATTTTCATTTTGTGAAATAGTTCTTCCCACCCAGGTTGTGCCTGAGCGGTGGGGGCCTGTAATCAAAATATGCCTGCGATCGGGCTTTGATGAAGCCATTTTTTTGATCTTTACTCTGAAATTTGCAAAAGAATAAGAGAAAGTCTCATTCAAATCAAACAGACTGGACAGTTCAATAGAAAACCGTTTATTTTAAACGCATCTATACTTTGTCTCGACTGTTTTTTATAATAGAGTGCAGAGAGCGCTGTTTATTGTATACAAAGAATAACGGTTTTCGTAACGAAACGGCTGTTTCGCTTTGGTGTGGAAGAGGTGATACTCTCATACCTGTTTAATGATAACAAAACCAAACATAAATCATGTCTTACCGATGGATATACACCGAACCATCGCGGGGGAGCTCTGTCAACGGGTTAAAGCAGCAGCTCAATATCCCCGCGGAGATTGCACATTTACTTGCAATTCGAGATATAAACTCATTTGATGCTGCCAAAACATTTTTCCGGCCCCAAAAAAAGGATTTGTACGATCCGTTCCTGATGAAGGATATGGAGAAAGGCGCCTGTCGTCTTTCTTCCGCAATTCGTAATCGGGAAAAAGTGGTTATTTACGGTGACTACGATGTGGACGGGACCACGGCCGTGAGCATTCTTTATACTTTTTTAAAAAGTTTTGGCCTGGATGTAGAATACTATATTCCTCACCGTTTTAAAGAAGGGTACGGCATCAACCCGGATGGAATTAAATTCTCCATTGAAAAAAAAGCCAGCCTGATTGTCTCGGTCGATTGCGGTATAACAGCCATTGAGGAAGCCCGCTACGCCAAAGAACAAGGAATTGATCTGATTATATGCGACCATCATACGGTAGGTGACAAACTGCCTGACGCGCTCGCTGTACTTGATCCCAAACGCCCTGATTGCAGTTATCCGTTCGACGGGCTTTCCGGTGCAGGTGTGGGGTTCAAGCTGCTTCAGGCTACCACTAAAAAGCTGGGTTTACCTGATAAAATTGCATGGAAATATCTTGATCTTGTAGCTATTTCCATCGCATCCGACATTGTGCCCATTATTGATGAAAACCGGGTTCTGATGCGCCGCGGCCTCGATTTGATCAATACAGAACCGCGAACGGGAATTAAAGCACTCCTGAATCGAATTAAAATTCCGCCCGGATCGATCACAACATCAACTATCGTATTTTCCATCGGCCCCAGAATTAATGCAGCTGGACGCATGGGCGATGCCACTGCAGCCGTTGAGCTGATGATTACCAATGATCCCGCAACGGCTGATCGCTATGCGGCAGAGCTCGATTCCATCAACAATATGCGGAAAAGTACCGATTCGGAAACCATGAATCAGGCCCTCGACATGATCGAAAATCAGTATAATATCGATGATCTGTCGGCAATGGTTTTGCATCATCCCGACTGGCATCTCGGAGTAATTGGAATTGTGGCATCACGACTGGTGGATGTACACTATCGTCCGGCCATCATGCTCAGTACAGTTGAAGGAAAAGTGAAGGGTTCAGCACGTTCGATCAAAGGGTTTAACATATACGACGCACTGAAAAAGTGCGAAGATCTGCTTGAACAGTTTGGCGGTCACGAATTTGCCGCAGGTTTAACAATGGACCGGGAAAACCTAGACGAATTCAGAAAACGGATGAACCATATCGCTTTTTCTGATCTGACCGACAACGACTTCCAGCCTGAGCTTGAAATTTCTTGCAATCTGGACCTTCGTAATGTCAGCATGAAATTCTGGAAACTTCTGACTCAGTTTGAGCCTTTTGGACCGGGAAATATGCGTCCTATTTTTGTATCAAAGAATGTATGTATCGAAGGAGTACCCACCATAGTAGGCAGCGGACACCTGAAAATGAAAGTGAGGCAGGAAAATTCACCTGTTTTTGATGCCATCGGGTTCAACATGCATGATTATGAACCTAAACTGAGAAATTGTAACAGCGACAAGATCGACATTGCCTATGTGCTGGAAGAAAACCACTGGAACGGCAAGAGAACGATTCAGGTACGCCTGAAAGATATTCATATCAATCAGCGGATCTGAACCAACCTCATTTTCATTTTATATGTAATGTTCAAGATCCGGGTCTTCCCCAAGGATGTCCACAAGCTTTTTTACTTCCTGTGTTTCGCTGAGATTTACAACAAGAATCGCATCATCGGTTTCCACCAGGGCCACCTCATCAACCCCTACAAATGTAACCAGCTTACCGCTGTCGGTGTGCACCAGGTTTGTACCGGACTTATGAAAAAGTGCCTTACTCTTACCGGCTGCGTTTCCTGCAGGATCTTTTTTTGATAGTTCATGAACGGCTTTCCAGCTTCCTACATCATTCCAGTCAAAACTGCCTGGCACTACGTGCACACTTTCAGCTTTTTCCATAATTCCGTAATCGATCGAAACGGAAGGGCACTTTTCGTAAAATAGATCAATATCTTTTGCAGATTTGTCCGATACAATCAGACGCTCCATCTGTTCATAAATTCCGGGCAAATGGTGTTTAAATACATCCACAATGGTACTTACTTTCCAGATAAACATACCGCTGTTCCAAAGATAATCACCGGATTTGAGAAACTGTTCGGCGGTGGGAAGATCCGGTTTTTCAGTGAAATTTTTCACTTTATACACGGAATTTTCGCCCCTCTTTGCATCCGGTTTAACTTCTCGGCGGATGTATCCGTAGCCTGTTTCAGGGCGGTTCGGTTCAATACCAATGGTAACCAATGTTTCCTCACTCCGGGCAGTCTCCACAGCAGAAGCCAGCACTTTTTTGAAGGCTTCCGGGTTTCCGATCCGGTGGTCGGCAGGCAGTACCACCATCACCGCTTGAGGATTTTCTTTGTACAAAAGTGAAGCAGCCGAAGCGATACAGGGCGCCGTATTTCGCGCAACCGGTTCACCGATTAGAAAAGAATCAATCAGCCCCGGCAACTGTTCCTGTACTAATGGACGGTAGCTCTGATTAGTGATAACCATGATCTTATCTTTGGCGATGAAGCCATCAAGACGATCGGCCGTCTGCTGAAGCATCGACCGCCCTCCAAAAAGGTTCAGAAATTGTTTCGGTTTCTGCATTCTGCTTTTCGGCCAAAACCGGGTACCGGCGCCTCCAGCCATGATGACAGCATAAATCATTAGAAAAGTCCTGTTTATTGAATGGTCTGACTTTTTTTGTAGAACCTGTAAGGTAGGGAAAAAGGCATCAAACTAAAACGGGTGTCGTGCGGGTCAGCGTAATGCTGAAGGTTGAACCGATCTCTGGTGTGCTTTCTATCAGCAGTTTTTCACCGTGTGCTTCTACAATGTGCTTAACGATGGCAAGACCAAGTCCTGTGCCCCCCTTATCTCTTGAGCGCGATTTATCCACTCTGAAAAAACGTTCGGTTACCCTTTTAAGATCTTTTTTATCGATGCCAATACCGCTGTCTTTTACGTAGAGGAGAATTTTCTCTTTCGATTTTTTGTATTGAGTGATGCCGATTTCCACATACCCGCCCGGCTTGTTGTACTTCATGCCATTTTCGATCAGATTAACCAGAACCTGTTTAACCTGGTTTCGGTCGGCTTTCACCTGGAGGTTTTTATCGAAATCTTTAACACGAATTTCAATATCCTCTTTCTGGGCTTTGTACTGCAGACTTTCCACCACATCCAGTACCACATCCCGCAGATATATATCATGAATGCTCGACTTTAGCTCACCGGTTTCGAGACGGGAAATTTCCATCAGATCATTGGTAAGATAGATCAGGCGATTCACATTGCGCATCGCTTTTTTAAGGAACAGTTCGTTTACATTTTTGTCGTGAATGGCGCCATTCAGCAATGTTTCGATAAATCCCTGAATAGCAAAAATAGGGGTTTTCAGTTCGTGTGAAATATCACCGATAAACTCTTTCCGGTAATTCTCAATTTTGTTGAGACGTGCCAGCTCTTGGCTTACGGTGTCGCTGGCTTTGATAGAACGGTTTACAATCAGATCGAGCTCATCTTTCTTTCCGTTCAGATCATCATAATGTTCAAACTTTTTTCTGGAGATATTTTTTACAACATCGTAAAGATGATCCAGCCTTTCATTATGCAAGCGGGCCGAAATTATATAAACCACAGTAAAGGTAACCACGAGCAGTAATGCTCCATATATTGCAGTTTGCAGGGGCTCAAGCAGACCGATGCCATAGAGAAGGCCCGCACCCGCAAGTGAAACAACGAGGGCTGAAGGCAGGGCAGTTCTCAGTGAAATGGTTGAAAACTTCCTTTTGCTGAACCCGGTTTTACTCATTCTTTGAATCTGTATCCTACACCTTTTACAGTTTCAATATAATGATCTCCCAGTTTTTCTCTGATTTTTCTGACGTGAACATCCACAGTGCGGTCCACTACATAAATATTATCTCCCCACACTTTGTTGAGGAGAGTTTGCCGGTCCCTAACTTTACCGCGTTTGCTGGCCAGGTAGTAAAGCAACTCGAACTCTTTCCTTGGAAGTTGAAATTCATCTCCACCCTGGGTAACGATGTAGCGGTCTTTATCGATTACAAGATCGTGAACGTTCAGTTTTTGCACTTTTACTTCGGTTTCATCAAATCTCCGAAGTACGGCTTTTATGCGGGAAATCAGCTTTGAAGTACTGATAGGTTTGGTGATAAAATCATCCGCACCTTTATTCAGTCCTTCGATCTCGGTTTTTTCATCACTTCGTGCGGTAAGAAAAATGATGGGAATCGATTTTAGCTCGGGATCTTCTCTCATTTTATCGCAAACTTCAATTCCGTCCATTTGCGGCATCATAATATCGAGGAGCACGAGTGCAGGCCGGTGTTCACGCGCTATGCGGATTCCGTCTTGCCCGTTTTCTGCTTTCAGTACGTCAAAACCTTCATGTCTCAGATTGTATTCAATCAAATCCAGAAGGTCCTGCTCGTCATCTACAACAAGTATCGTTTGTTTAGACAAATTAATAGAATTAGTTGTGATTTAAATAACGGTCTTAAGCAAACCTGTCAGGTTTTAAATTCATGGAGAGGAAAAATAACCATCAAACATTAAGCCAATATTATCATTTAAGCTGAGCGAGTGCCTGCTTTACAATGTCAGATACGGTTGCTTTTGGCATTTTTCCGGCTATACCGTTCACGGCCTGAGATGCCTGCCTCTTGTTGAATCCAAGTGCTTCGAGTGCCGAGATTGCTTCCTCAAGCCGGCTTCGTGCTTGCGTGTCCCCCGAAACCACCGATGGCTGAGATTCATCAAAAAGTTTGTCTTTCAATTCCAGGACCATCCTCTCCGCTGTTTTTTTGCCAATACCCGAAATTCCGGAAAGAGCACTCGTATTCTGGGTTACAATCGCTTCCATCAGAGTGGCAGCTTCCATACCGGATAAAATGGTGAGTCCCAGCTTGGGACCGATACCTTTCACCGTGATCAGCCGTTCGAACAGATTTTTCTCTTTCTGTGTTGTAAACCCGAACAGGCGCTGGTCGCTGTCGGTTATGTGATGATAAATCAGTAACTTTGCGTTCTCTCCGTTTGCAGGCAGTGTCTCCAGCGTCTGGCTTGAAATTTCCACAAGATAACCCACTCCATGTACATCCAGGATACATTCATTTTCCCGTTTGGAAGCAATTTGACCATTCAGATATGCAATCATAGTTGGTTAATACCACAAATTATAAATCCAAATTTGAAAACTCCATTCTGAATCATTTTGCGTGATTTTGGAATTTGAGTATTGTGATTTGGAATTTTGATTCAGGATTTTTTCACTCGTTCCGGATTGTCTTCCACAAATTGTGCCCAGCTCGATTTACGGTTATTCTGATGCATTTTTTTAACTCCGTCCCTGCCTGTCTGAACACCTGAATGTGCGCTGTGACACCAGGCCACGGCCAGTGCATCGGTCGCATCTTCAGAGAGGCCGTCAATAGAAATATTAATCAGCTTTTGAAGCATAAAGGCAACCTGCTTTTTTCCCGCATTTCCATTTCCGGTGATCGACTTTTTCACCATCTTGGGATAGTATTCCGCTACTTTCACTCCCTGGTTGGTTATCGCAAGTATGGCCGCAGCCTGCGCCCTGCCCAGCTTCAGCATCGCAAGCGGATCCACACCGTAAACGGGTGTCTCAACGGCACATTCATCCGGTTTATAAGTTTTAACCAGCTTGGTTACTTCCTCAAAAATGAACTGGAGGCGTTCAGTATGGTCCTCTATTTTTTCCATACGAAGCACATCACAAACCACTGCCGAGTACGAGCTGTTCTCCTCTGCCAAAACCGCATAACCGGTTGTTCGCGAGCCGGGATCGATACCTAATATTTTCTTTCCCATGGGTCAGGGAGGTTTCATTCGTAATATTAAACTTTACTCTTCATCCGCGTAAAGTTTCAAAAGGCCTTCGATCATCTCTTCTGAGATACCCGAGGTTACAAATCCGCCATCGTGGTAGAGGTTTTGCATCGTTACTTTCCGGGTCAGATCAGAGAAAAGTGTGACGCAGTAATCGGCGCACTCGTCTGCACTTGGATTGCCAAGTGGGGCAATTTTATCTGCAAATGTGTACATGCCATCAAATCCTTTAATGCCGGTACCAGCAGAGGTTTTGGTCGGTGCCTGAGATACGGTATTCACGCGAATACCACGGTGTGCAAGCCGGCTGCCATAATTACGGGCAATGCTCTCAAGCAGAGCTTTGGCATCGTTCATGTCGGAGTATTTGGAAAAAATCCGCTGCGCCCCGATATAGGAAAGGGCCACTACGCTGGCACCGTCATTAATCAGATCAGTCTTTTCGGCATAATTTAAAATCTTGTGAAGCGAAATTGCCGAAATATCGAGAGTTTGGTTCAGCCAGTGATAGTTCAGGTCGTTGTATTCTTTTTTCTTCCGGATATTTGGAGACATTCCTATGGCATGCAGGATAAAATCCACCCCGCCGAGCTCTTCCTTTGTTTTATTCATCAGTTCTTCCACTTCTTCCTCTTTGCTCACATCGCAGGGAAAAACGGGGGCATTGGTTTCTTCTGATAATGCATCCAGGGTTCCGAGACGGAGAGCAATCGGTGCATTGGAGAGCACAAAATCGGCTCCTTCACGTTTACAGGCCAGTGCAATTCTCCAGGCGATACTTCTTTCATCGAGCGCACCAAAAATGATTCCTTTTTTCCCCTTTAGTAATCCATATCCTTTTTCTTCAGGCATACATCAAAGCATTTTGTGTTATTTGGTTTATTCCCTGAGAAAATAACACCTTCGCCGGTCAAGTAAAAAGGCAAAAATTAGCCAGCAATTCTCACCAAGATATTTGGTTGCGGGCAATCCCGACGGCGGTCGAGAGAAAATAATGGAGGAAACGTCCGGCGGCTATCGGACGTTGAGCAAGCCATTGTCAAATTTGTTCAATGGTGACCGAGGTTTCCATTTTGCTTTTTACATTGCCACGATAATTGCCGATTACCGGCATAGTATTTGACGGGTGATAGCTTGTTGCAACAGGAATATAGAGGTGGTGAGTAAACAGGCCTGATGACGGATCAAGACCTACCCAGCCTGCACCGGGGAGAAACGTTTCAACCCATGCATGTAGTTCATGGCCTGTCTCCAATTCTTCATTATAGGAATAACCACTAACATATCTGCTTGCCAGCCCTGCCATTCTGAGCATGGCAATCATCATCCATGCGAGATCTCTGCACGAACCTTTGCGGTCTGCAAAGCAGGATTCAGGTTCTGGCATATTTTCATCTTCAACAATTTTGTGTTCCCACAGTTTATAAATTTTTTCTACAAGTCCGGAAAGGCATGGGATCACTTCTCCGTCATTTTCTTTTATGATCTGACTGAAAAATGGCCTTATAAGATCCGATTCATTACAGGCAAGAAAAGGTGTCAAGTAATGCCTGGTATCATCATTGTAAGAAAAGTTTTGATTTCCAAGTATTTGATGAGGATCCATGATAAACCCAAGTGGTTTATAAGCTTCACTATCTATGGTTACAACAATGGTTACATCAATATCAAGTTGATCGGTAAGCTCATTAAACCAGGCCTGAAATATATGATTATCCTCCAATCCAATTCGTTCTGAAATTCCGGAATAATGCGGATGAACTTTTAAAACAAAATCTTCAAGATGGTAGTATGGCCTTGTGAGAGGTTTAAAATGTAAATAATGAGGCTCAAGAAATATTTTCTTCGGATATTTATATCGGGTAAGATGCCTGATTTTCAACCTCATTCATCAGGTATTAAATAGTCTGATATTGGAAATTCATCCAAAAACGCTTTTTGCAGTACATCCGAAGGCAGCTCATTGATCGCATCTCTGAGCCTGGCGTGCCAAAAAAGGGATATCGGCTCTAACTCTTTCTGCGAAAATCTGTGCTCGGTTATTCGAAAGCTGTCACGCTGCATAACTACAGTATCTATCGGGTAGTCTACATCGTTAACAGACAGCCTTGTCGCATCGAACGAGAGAAATGCACATTTCAGGGCAAATTCCATGCTTTCATTATAGGTAAGTGATCTGCGCAGTACAGGTGTTCCAAACCCTGAATTACCAATGATGGTGTAGGGAGTACCGGATTTAATTTCAATCCAGTTGCCCTGGGGATATACCAAAAACATACACGGATCTTTATCATCTTCGAGCTGCCCGCCAATTATCGCGTATAAATTAAACGAGAGGCCAGCCTCTTCTATCGCTTTTTTGTCTTCTTTGGCAACACGCTTTATCTGTTCAGAAAACTTATTAACAGCTTTGTAAAGCTTGTTAAAGTGATGGCTTTTTTCTTCTTCAATCACTTCTTCAAAATAGGTAATTGCCTTATCTCTGACCGATCTCAACCCGGAAGTCATAATAAAATAGCAGTGCCGGTCTTCTTCGACTGTAAATATTTTTTTGGCAGTTGTTGTTTCTGCACCCGATGTAATGCGTGTATCGGCTAACCCAATGAGTCCTTCTTTAGTCTTTAACCCAAGGCAATATGTCATTCCTGTATGTTCTTCTGATTGGTGAATGTAGAATTCAATTTAAAGAAATTATCATGAATAGTATCTGATATTTTATTGATTTTTATTTGAAGCCCGTCAAGATATTCATGCAGCCCGCTGCTGATTACATCGTTCACATCCTGGTATTCAAGTTGTGATTGCAATGCTCCAAGTCTTTTTTCTGATGAATTGCTATAACCTTTACCTGAAGTACCTGAAATAGTTCTCAGGCAGATCTCTGCATTGGTAAGACAGAAAAATACCGAACGCGGGAAGTATTTATTCAAAACCAGAAGCTCAACAATATGAACCGGATCTATTTTACCATAAAACCTGCGATAAATATTAAAACCGGATACCGACTTTAACAATGCTGTCCAGTGCAGAAAATCGAGCGGAGAGCCTACTTCATCGGCCGAAGGCAGCAGAATATGATATTTTACATCCAATATCCTTGATGTTTTATCAGCACGTTCGAGATATTGCCCCAAGTGGCTGAAATACCAACCCTCAGTTCGTGCCACACTGTTATCTGCAATTCCGTAAAGCAGCTGAATTCCATATTTCACATCGGTAAAAAACCGGACAGCACCTTCACTTTTCCAAGTCTCTTTATCAGCACCATCTTTTACGAAAAGATAGAGTTCATTTAGTTTTTCCCAGGTCTCTTTTGTCAGTATTTCCCTCACCATTCGGGCGTTCTCTCTCGCATTTGTAACAGAGGATATCAAAGAGTTCGGGTTATGTTTGTCAAAAGCGAGGAAGTAGATAGCTGTTTCGCGATCAAAACTTTCATAATGGCTGGTATACAGATCATAATCACCTGTTGCTCTTATCAGCGGTTCCCATTGCTCTTTTACATTGGGCGGCAGATCGAGCATCAGGTTAAAATTTACATCAATAAATCGTGAATAATTCTCAGACCTTTCCAGGTAACGCCCGAGCCAGTAAACAGAATTTGCCACTCTACTTAACATAGATCATATTTTATTAGTGTTGCAGAACCCATGTATCCTTGCTGCCACCACCCTGAGAAGAATTTACGATGAGCGAACCCCGCTTAAGTGCCACACGTGTAAATGCCCCCGGAATTACTTCAATCTCTTCTCCATACAATATGTAAGGACGCAGATCAACATGCCTCGGTTCCAGTTGTGAATCAACAAGTGTTGGAACCGTTGAAAGGGAAAGGGTTGGTTGTGCAATATAATTTCTCGGATTTTCCTTGATCAGGCGTGTAAATGTTTTTAGCTCTTTGCCAGATGCTCTCGGGCCAATCATCATTCCATAACCACCGGCTGCATTGGTCTCTTTCACAACCAGGTCCTGAAGATGATCAAGCACATATGCCCGATCTTTTTCATCGCTGCATAAGTAGGTTGGCACATTGGACAAAATGGGCTCCTCATCCAAATAGTATTTTATGATTTTGGGTACGTATGCATAAATAGCTTTATCATCAGCAACACCTGAGCCGGGTGCATTCGCCAAAGAAATATTTCCGGATTTAAAGGCTTTAAAAATTCCGGGTACACCAATCAGCGATTCGGGATTGAAAACATTAGGATCAAGAAAAGTATCATCGATTCGCCTGTAAAGAACATCAATCTGCTTAAGGCCATTGGTTGTTAGCATATATACCTTGTTTTTTACCTCAACCATATCCTGGCCCATCACCAGTTCTACACCCATTGAGTGAGCAAGATAGGAATGTTCGAAGTAGGCAGAATTATAAATTCCGGGTGTGAGCACTCCTACTACCGGTTTTTCTTTGTCCGACAAATACTCCAGAATATTTAGCAAACGGTTTGGATAGTTCGAAACAGGGGCTACTCCAAGTTTACTCAGCATATTTGGAAAAACCCTTTTTATGATCTCACGGCTTTCGAGCTGGTAAGATACACCGGAGGGGCACCTTAAATTATCTTCGAGTATATAAAATTCACCATCTTTGTCCCTGACCAAATCCGTACCGGTAATATGGCACCAGATGCCCTTAGGTGGTGTAAGGCCTTCGCAAGGTTTAAGGTAACCCGGACAGGAAAAAACCAGCTCTTTTGGCAGAATTTTATCCTTTAATATTTTTTGCTCATTATATACATCCTGCAAAAAAAGATTGAGGGCATATATTCTCTGTTTCAGCCCGGCTTCAATTTTTTTCCACTCAGCAGCATTGATAATCCGGGGGACGATGTCCAGGTGAAGTATTTTTTCGATACCCTGTTTATCGTGGTATACATTAAATGTCATACCCATCGCCATTTGGGCCTTATCAGTTGTGAACTGAAGTTGCTCCAATTTTTCAACAGATAAGCTTGTGAGCATTTCAAGCAGCTGTACATAATGCGGCCTGCAAGAGCCATCCGCTTCAAACATCTCATCGTAATGGCTTTTTGAATCGTAAGAAGAAACAAACATAATTCGAAGCTAATTAATCAAACGTAGATGATATACCACTTAATTGAATTTAAATCAACTGATCAATAAAATTATTTAGGTATAGTCAGAAAAAAATTATAACCACATTATTGAATTCATTTTAAAAAGCTGAATACAATTCAGATGATCTCCTTCATTTAATTTTTGTTTTTCACATAAAAATAGCTCTTTTCATGCTCAAGAACATCCAGGGTGAGAATACCTTCATCGCGGTGTTCATACATATAACCAAGTAGTACAAAATCTCCCACGCAAAAACCTGCATGTGAAACCAGTACAGAGGAGAGCAAAATTATCCATTGCCCCGGCAGAATAAATATCAGAAAAATAAATAGTGTAGTGATACATACGAAAGGCATCATAGCCACCAATCTGAATGATTTATAATCCGTTACAAATTTATCGGCTAAAGCATAAAACACAAACTGTTTCCAAACAGCTTTGTATTCGATATTCTTCGCACCAGCAATTCGGTATCCAATTCCATGTAGCCATTCATGCAGTGGAATCAGAAAAAAAGAGAGAAATACGCCACCGAAAAAATGAAATAATATAGTAGAAATCGACATGACTTCACTTGTCAGGAAATATCCGGCCAGTCCGCCTATAATCATAAAACCAACAAACAGACTGCCTTTATAAAACAAGGTAAACGGGTTTTTCTTATTGAGCCAGGGTGTTATAAATCCGGTAATGTTTTGATGTTCAAGGGAGTCCTTTAATAAATAACCGTCCAAAACCGGTGCATCAGGGGAATTTATTTCATTCTCTGGTATTACTTTATCCATACAAACATTTAGTATATTGGTTCTGATCATTAGTCGAGACAGGGTGGGGGACTGTTCTGAAACTCCCTGCCTTTTTAATATCTGAGTTTGTATCTATAAAATCAGGCCTTATATACTGCAGATATTCTGATTTACCCCGGTTGCATAATCTGGAACACTCTATTTTAAAGAGATTTCATGGAATTACAAGAAATCATAACAACTATTCGCGATTTTCTGGAATTTAAGCTTTTCACGCTTCAGGATGATCCGGTAACGATCTTGTCGCTGTTTATCTTTTTCTTTTCGCTGACCATTGTACTCTTTCTTGGTTCATTTACACGCCGTTTTTTACAAAGCCGTTTTCTCGATCAGTTTGAGATTGACCCCGGCCTTAAATATGCATTATCTCGTGTGGCCCAATATATTATTGTAATTATCGGGGTGTTGATCTCATTTCAATTCGTGGCAATCGACCTCACCAGCCTTGCCGTAATTTTCGGATTACTTTCAGTAGGTATCGGTTTTGGACTTCAAAACATCACTGCAAATTTTATCTCCGGGCTTATCATCATGTTTGAACGCCCGATAACTGTGGGAGACCGTGTAGAGGTTTCCGGGATTGAGGGCGATGTGATGGAAATCAGTATCCGATCCACAAAAATTCTCACAATGAATAATACATCCATCATTGTACCTAACACACAATTTGTAGAAAATAATGTGATTAACTTTTCCCATGGGGATCCAACATTCCGCCTGCACGTATATGTTGGGGTATCCTATTCTTCAAACCTGGATGATGTTTTGAAAGCATTGAACGAAGTGGCGGAAGAACATCCGAAGGTAATGAAAAAACCAAAACACCAGGTTCATCTCACACAATTTGGAGATTCTTCGTGGGATATGGAACTGCGTGTTTGGATTCCCGAGGTAAAAGACCGCCTTATTATTCGAAATGATATAAATCAGTCTATTGTTCGAAAATTCAAGAAGTATGACATTGAAATACCATTTCCTCAGCGGGATCTTCATGTAAGGTCAAGTATAGAATTGCCTGTAAGAACCGGTGAAGTTAAAAATGACCAACAAACATAGCCGGGCAGATCTGTAACCTTGCAGGAAATTATAAAAGGATTAACGCGAAGCATCTGCGGTCTGCTGATTTTCCTTTCAGGTTGACGTGCCACACATACCGGTGCTTCCCGAAGTATTATCGAATCATTCTCTCTGCTTATTTCTGCTCATTTCTCCGGTTTCCAGTGGTTCCGGATCAACTGCTTCCACAATCCAGGTGGTGTTTTCCCGATAGCTGATCCGTGCTTTTGACCCGGCTTTTATCTCTCCGTCTATGGTTCGTGCCTGCCAGGAAATCCCCTGAAACCGGATCCGACCGCTGTTGTTATCGTCTTTCACCGTCTCCACAACATCAACTACTTTATCGATCGCTTCGTAGTCTTCATCAGCAAATTTAAAAGAGCGTTCGCCTTTAAAGTACTTTTTGATAAACGGGCGAATCAAAATGGTGAGTGCTACTGAAGAAAAGAGCCATGCAAATATGGCAACAAATGGATCAGACAACAAACCGAGATAGCGTAAAATACCCACACCCAGCCCGCTGATTCCAAGGAAAAATGCCACACCACCCGGAAGCATCATTTCCAAAATCATTAAAATGATTCCGCCTGCAATGAAAATCCAGGTAATGGTTTCGCTGTCCATCTTTCTATACCGGTTGAGGATTGCTCTGTATCATCAATAAAATAGTGTGTTTCTACAGAAAAACAACGCTGTTTTTTAAGGCTTTTTACTCTGCTAATGCCTTTTTGATTGATTTTCTTCGCTTTTTGGAAATCCCAATCACAATTGCCGGTACCACGAAAAGAGTCAGAATAGTAGCAAAGGCAAGCCCGCCGATTACAGACCGGGCAAGCGGGCTCCAGGTTTCGGAACCAGCGCCGATTTCAAGGGCCAGAGGGATCATCGAACAAATGGTGGTAAGTGCTGTGAGCAGAATAGGGCGCATCCGTCGTTTACAGGCTTCCAGGAATTTTATCAGGTACTCCTGATTATTCACCTGTCCATGTGTGTTCTGATGGATATAATCGACCAGCACAATACCGTTATTCACCACAATTCCAATTAAAATCACAATCCCGATATATGCAGGAACACTTAGAGGTGTTCCGGTTGCAAACAGAAATACAAGCGAACCAAAAAAAGCAAGCGGAACTGAAAACATCACAATAAACGGATCGCGCAGGTTTTCGAATAAAGAGGCCATCACCATATAGGTTAGCAGCAGCGCAAGAAACACGGCAAAAAGAATTTCTGAACCGCTTTCCTGCTGTGCAAACACCGATCCGGCAAATTCGTATCGATATCCGTCAGGCATTACGATTTCGTTGTCCAGAAGGTCTGTAAGTTTTTGCTGATACTCTTCCATATCACCGCGAACCATCACGCTCACATCCAGTAAAGTTTCCCTGTCTCGCCGGGTAATAGTGCTGAGCCCTTCCACAACGTCAAACTGACCAAGACCAAGCACCGGAATGCGTTGATCTTCAAATTGTGCAAGTTCAAGGGAGAAAAGGTCCTCTCGGTTCTGGAATTGTTCTCGCACATTTCTCACCTGAATTGCGATTTCACGTCCTTCCTCACGGAAAAAACCTGCGCGTGTTCCCCTCGCCTGTGTCCCCAATTCCGAAGCAATACTTGATGAGGCAATACCTGTGCGGCTGATGCGATTCCGGTCCAGCTCAAATGCCAGTTCAGGTGCCGGGCGAGAGCGTGGATTGCTGACAGACATCACATTCGGATCGTCTTTTAACGCTTCCTCTATCTGCAAGGTGAGAACCTGGAGCACTTCCACATCAGGCCCAATCAGGCTGACCCGGATACCGCTGCCAGTCCATCCCCGGCCCATTGGAATACCCCCGCTGCCACCAAGGTTGGCAATATTGATATTGATGTCATCATCCTCCTCCATCAAATCCTGAAGGCGGGTGGCCACTTCTGCTGTATGTTCATCTCTCAGGTGATTGTCCACCAGACTTATACTGAGTGTGCCGGCGTTTGTAAGTGTACTTCGTCCGCTTCGTCCAATATTAGTGATAACGGTCTGAACTTCAGGCTCTTCAAGAATCCGGCTGGTATAATCCCGTAAAAATGTTGCGGTTGTTGAAAGTTTAGTACCTGCGGGAAGTTCAATTCTCAGGTCGAAAGTACCCTCATCAGTTTCTGGGAAAAACACTTTTTCTATCGTACCAAACAGGTAGTTTGCCCCGAAAACAATTCCGACTACCGCAATTGCAACCACATATTTTCGAGCCAGCAGCCACTGTAAGACTGTAATATAATTGCTTTCGAGGGATTTCATCCAGTTGAGTACAAAGTTGCCTTTATGAAACGATTCGCGTTTCAGCATCAAAGAAGCGAGTACCGGAATCAAAATAATGGATGCAAGAAATGAAAATGCGATGGAAATGGAGATCGTAAGGGCAAGGTCCTTCGCAAATGTTCCGGCAAATCCGGTAAGTGTAAGAATCGGTATAAATACGGCAATCGTCGTAAGGGTTGATCCGAGAAGTGCCCCGCCTACCTCGTTGGTTCCGTCGAGGGCAGCATCAAACCGTGATTTTCCTTTTTCAAGCTGATAGGCAATGCTTTCGGAAACCACAATCGAATTATCCACAAGTAAGCCGATCGCCAGTGCAAGGCCGGTAATTGAGACAATATTCAATGTGATATCGAGTGCATACATAGCCGCAAATGTGGCCGTAAGAGAAACCGGAATACTCATCGCCACCACAAAGGCGATTCTCCATCCACCCATAAAAATCAGCAGAATGATAACCACAACAACCAGTGCAATCAGAGCTGATTGTGCCAGGTTAGAAATGGAGTCTTCAATAAATTCTCCTTCGTTGCTGAGTACCTGCATCGTAACACTGGAGGGGAGGTTGGACTGAAACTCCTGCATGGTCTGAATTACAGCATGAGTCACCTCCAGTGTGTTGGCGTCCGATTGTTTCTGAACCTCAACTGTGACACTGTTTCGTCCGTTTATCTCAACCAGACTGGTGATATCCTCGTAGTCATCCCGCACATTTGCGACATCTCTTACGCGAATGGGTGTGCCGTCATTTGCATCTACTATGGTTTGTGCGATTTCATTTACCTCACGGTACATCGACTGTGCCCGGATACTGTAACTTGTACGCCCGGCTACCAAACTTCCGATGGGCTGCTGCACATTATTGCTGCTGATAGCACTGACCACCTGGCTTGGCAGCAAATTATGACGTGCCAATGCTTCGGGCATCAGGTCTACATAGATATTTCGGGTTAGCCCGCCACGGGTCTCAGCAGATGCCACACCCGGAATCCGTTCAAACCGGGGTTCGATAAATTCGATGGAGAGTGTGCGCAGTTCATCCAGGCCCAGAACATCCGACTCCACACTTACCTGCATTACCGGTGCGCGATCGGGATCAAACTGGAAAATGAAAGGTTCATTGGCTTCGGATGGCAACTGGCCGCGAATCCTCTCAACCGCTTCCCGTACTTTCTGTTCGGTTACCATGATGCTGGTTCCGGGCTGAAGCCGCAAAATCATAAATGCTCCGCCCCGCCGAACGTTTGAATCGAGCGATTCCACCCCTTCCACGCCCATAACGGCCGCTTCAATCGGTTCAACAACAAGCCGGAGCATATCATCGGGAGCCACATTGGAGTAGTTCACCGAAATACCCATTACCGGGATATTGAAGGTCGGGTAGAGGGTTACTTTTAGGTTCGAGAGGGAGAAAATACCAAACCCGATCACCAGCAGCGACATCATGATCGCAGTTACCGGCCTCTTCAGAATTTTTTCAGTTATGGATATTTTTTTCATTATCTATTTAGGTTTGAAGGCTCATAAGTTCAAGGTTTAAGCTTATTTGAATTTTGAGCCTCTGCAGGAACTTTGTTTTACATTGAATCTAATTTTGTACGTTTTACATAAAAATCACAAATTCGAAATATCAAAAACTCTGTATCAAAATTTTTGAAATTTGATCATTGAATTTTGAAAATTTTTTATGCTCTGATATCAAAAGATTTCTTCGATTAATTTTTTAAGGGATCTTCCTTATGCACAGCATCAAATCCGGCTTTTTCAACCAGGCTATTGATGACATAATACATGCAGGGTACGGCAAAGAGCATCAGAAGAGTACTCATCGCCAGGCCGCCGATTACCGAACGTGCCATCGGACTCCAGGTTTCGGCGCCGGAACCAAGCTGAAGTGCAAGCGGAACCATCGCAAGGATCGTGGTGAATGCAGTCATTAAAATCGGGCGGAGCCTTCGTCCGGCACCGTTCACAATTGCAGTGAGGCGATCCTGCCCCCGCGACTGCAAAATTTTAATATAGTCGATCATTACAATTCCGTTGTTCACTACAATTCCGGTCAGCAGCACAAGCCCAACCATTGCGGTTACACTTACCGGTGTGGATGTAAACAAAAGCATCAGCAGAACACCGGTGAGCGCAAGCGGAATAGTTACGATTATAATCAACGGTTCGATCAGGCTTTCGAACTGCGAAGCCATCACCATGTAGGTAAGAATACCTGCAATCAAAAATGCGATCATCAGAAAATTGAATGATTCTCGCTGTTCCTCCGCTGAGCCACCCAGTTCGTACCGATAGCCTTCGGGCCATTGCACCTGACTTAGCCGCTCATTAGCCAGTGTGGTGGCACTGCGAAGGTCCAGGTCGCCAAGATCGGCTTCAACTTCAACCATGCGTTCCTGGTTCACCCGCAAAATATTTGACGGGCCGGTGTACCGTTCGATGCTTGCCAGGTTTTTCAATGGCATCCAGTCACCGCCTGGCGTTCGTATCTGGAGATCTTGAAGTGCCGTTGACTGGGAACGGTCAATCGGGTCCACTTCTACCAGAACCTGAAATTCAATTCCCTGATCTACAAACGTAGTAGCAACCGATCCCTGGACGGAATTGCTAAGAGCAGAAGCTACCTGCGCCGTGGTCATCCCTGCACGTGCAATTCGTTCGCGGTCCATCTCAACTCGAAGTTCGGGCCGTCCCTGATCTGCTGAGCTGAACACACTCACAATGCCGTCAATTCCGCGGAGCTGCTGCATAACTCCTTCAGCAAGTCCTCGTTTTACATCCTGGTCAAATCCGTAAATTTGCACAATCAGGCCGGTTTCTCCATCTGGACTGAGGGGATCTTCGCGCACTTCGCGGATATTGGCACCGGGAACCCACTCAAGTTCCTCAAGGATAGATGCGGTTATTGCCATTTGGCTGCGCGATCGTTCGGAAACAGGCACCAGTTCAATCCGCACGCGTCCCTGGTTTCCGCCGGGGTTGTCGGCTCCTTCGATACCGGTTTTATCCCCATAATCCGACACAACCAATCGCGCTTCCGGAATGTTCTGCCGTACGGTACTTTCTACCTGCATGATAGTTCGTTCGAGTTCCAGCAGACTAACTCCCGGTTCACGCTGTACATCCAGGATGATGAAGTTTTCGTCGACCTGCGGGAAAAACTCACCCCCAAGGATATTAAAAATCGGAAGTGAAGCCAGCAGCAATCCAAATGCACCAGCGATAACCCAACCACTCTTTTTCAGTGCTATGTCCAGTTGACGTTTGTAGCTGTTTTCGAGCCGGTCAAATTGTCGCCCAAGCCACGGTCCCACCCGGTCTGAGAAAAATGATTTTGATGCTGAAGCAATCAAAGTGTAGAGCTTTAAAAATGGCCAAGTGATACCATAAAGCAAAAACAGCGGAATGGAAGCCAGCCGGGTAAAAACGTTTTGGCGCCGCCATACCAGCAGTTTGTAGAGCAGATTTTTGGCGGGATCTTTTTTGTCGGCTTTAATCATTTCCGCTTCAAAAATCCGAGAACTAAGAACCGGAATCAGTGTGATGGCAACAAGCACAGAAACGATCATTGCAAACGAAATGGTGAGAGCCATATCACGGAATAGCAGACCTGCGATGCCTGGCACAAATAATATCGGTAAAAACACGACCAATGTAGTAAGTGTGGATACAATCACTGGTGTAGCCACTTCCTGGGCACCTGAAGTTGCGGAATCTTTACCGTCGTAACCATCTTCACGGAAACGGAAAATGTTTTCGAGTACCACCACTGCATTATCCACTACCAGCCCAACAGCCAGTGTGAGGCCGGACAAAGAGATAATGTTCAGGCTTACGTTTGAAAAATCCATAATGCTGAAGGTGGCAATAATGGAAATCGGAATGGTGATCGCCACAATCAGGGCTGAACGGCCGCTACGCAGGAACAGCAGAAGCATGATGATGACCAGAATAACGGCTTGCAAACCTGTCATCACCAGGTTCTTGATCGACATACTGATGAAATCGGCCCGGTTTGTGAGCACCTCCAGGCTAACGTCGGATGGAAGTACCGTACGGATATCATCAAGAGCATTTACCACACCTGATGCGGCACTTACAATGTTACTGTCGCTCTGTTTATAAATATTCATGATGACCCCGTCGCTGCCCTGCACACGTACGTTGCCAATTGGCTGAGCGATACCATCCTCAACTGATGCAACATCTTTCAGGTACACGGAATTTCCGTCCTCCGTTACCGAAACAATGCTGTTGCGGATCTGCTCAATATTTCTAAAATCGCCAATCGTACGCAGTGAAAAAACGGTTTCTCCCTCTGTAAGCTCACCGGCCGGAACCTGCACATTTTCTTGCCCAAGACGGTTCGAAATTTCGCTGATATCCACGTTGTAAGCCCTCATTTGGGCATTACTGAGCCGTACATTAATCTGCCGGTCATATCCCCCGGCAGTTTCGGCTGATGCAATCCCTTCAATTCGTTCTATCCGTTGTTCAATTTGACGGGTGGCAAGGGTTCTGAGTTCACGGGGACTTCGGGTATCGGAAGTGAGGGCGAGAACAAGGACCGGTTCATCATTGGGATCGTAAGAAAAAACGATGGGCTGATCCACATCATCGGGGAGGCCGCGGCGGATCATATCGAGCCGTTTGCGAACTTCGGTTTCAGCTACAAAAAGATCGGTACCCCAATTAAAATTCAGTTTTACCACAGAAGCGCCCTGGCTGGAAAGTGACCTTACTCTTCGCACTCCGGAAATACTGCCCACCTGTTCCTCAATCTGCCGGGTGATGAGCGCTTCAATATCTTCAGGAGCCACACCATCATAAGTACTGTATACAGTGATTGTAGGGAAGGAAACATCGGGATAGAGATTCAACCGCAGATTATTCAGCCCGTACAGCCCGAAACCGATCAGGATCAGGCTGATCATCATAAACGTAATGGGCCGGTTAACTGCTAATTTGGGAAGATTTTTCATGAAGTGGCCGCCTTATCACTCTTTGTTGTTATCATTATTACCGTTAGGCCTGGCTCCACCACCGGAACCACCTTCCCGGCGCTCTCTCATTCGTTCGCGCATCTGTTCCCGCTGTTCGGGTGACATATTCTCCAGATTGGGCCTTCCTTCAGCACTCTCCAAATTTATCTGTTGTAATGGTGATGGCTCACTCCCGGCTACCCGGATACGTGAGCCGTCTTCGAGGTTTCTGTGTCCTGTAATTATCAATCCATCGCCCGGCTGAAGCCCATCAAGTATTTCAATGCGGTCTCCCTGCTGGATGCCAAGAGTAAGCGGACGGCGGACAGCGATAGAATCTCCCTGGGAGATAAAAGCGGAATAGCTTCTTTCCAGCTCGATGGTTCCGGTTTCTGGTTCTATGTAGGTATCAACTGTTTCAACCATCGCAGAGCGGGGAACAATCACAGCATTTTCACGTGTTTCCAGGTTGATGCGTGACTGAACGAGTGCCCCCTGGTAAATGGTGGAGGAGGCGTCTATCAGACTGATGACAATCTCACCCAGTCCGGTTGTGGAATTTAACTGAGGGCTTTTACGCGAAACAACTCCCACTGCTACTTCGCTGCCACGGGATGATAGTGACATCGACACATCCTGGCCTATCTGTACTGCTTCCCAGTCCTGCAGTGGTAAAAATACACGGGTTTCAAAACCAACAAGATTGGCCACTTCAAATGCAATCTGTCCGCTTGAGGCAAGGTCTCCTTCAGCAATAAATCGGTTTAACACAACACCGTTTACGGGAGATTTAATGCGGGTATTTTCAAGGTCTTCCTGAGCCTGAGCCAGGGATGATCGGGCCGACTCGTATTGAGCTTCACTATTCAAAAAAGTAGTTCTGGCGTCATCATATTCCGAGCGGCTGATCAAATCACGTTCAAACAACTCGCGCTGGCGGTTTAGCTGGGTACTGTCTCTCTCAAATGTTGCCCGGGACTGCCTTAACTGGGACTGGGCCTGCTCCATAGCTTCGCGAAACGGAACATTGTTTATTTCGGCAAGAAGCTGTCCCTGAGTAACCTCATCTCCAAGATCGGCGTGGATTCGGGTTACACGGTTGGTGACCTGAGGGGCAATTGATACAACATCCTGAGCTCTGATGGTGCCATAAGCACTTACCTGATCAGAAATTGTTCCGGACTGAACAGGGGTCACTTCAACGCTGGTAGCCTGCCCTCCGCCAAAACCGCCTCCCCCTCCGGAAAACTGACGGCTATTATCGTCGTCGTTATTTCCGCAGGAACTGAATAGAAGCAGAGAAAAGAAAAGAATTAATACGGTAACTGAATTTTTCAATGATTTTATATTAGTTGAAAGCTTTTCTAAAAATCAGAAATGTGATAACGCAAAAGTAAGCAGTTCAAACATAGTCACATAGCTGGCCGGAACACTTTTTTTAAAAGACCTGGCCTTTTTTAAAACTTATTACAATCTGACTGCCCATCACAATCCATTAGACGAAGGAACTATTTTAAGGTTTGATGAAAAACGGACTTTTTCCAAGCTGTTTCGATTTTTTAGATGAAACAGCTTATCATTATGATATACAACAATTTATTGTATCGTTCTGTTTTTTATGCTTGCTGATATCTATCAATACAAATCAAATACAAGAATGGTTTCCAGAGGTTTTCTTTTTTCGAATGGAATGTTGAGGATGATCTCCCCATCATCAGCAGAAAATTCAACCAAACTATCATCCCTGAAAAACCGAACGGACTTTAATTCACTTTCAAATTGTGGTATTTGAAGGGTTTCATCATCCAATTCGAGTAGGTGGAGGTAAACGATATTCTCTTTTGATGTGGTAACACCCCAGGGCTGAGGGGAGATGGGGCCTCTTCTCGTACCGTAAATAGTTTCTCCGTATTTTTGAAGCCATTCACCCATCACCATGAGTGTATCCACATTTTCAGGCTGTAAACGGCCGTTCGGCATCGGGCCGGTGTTAAGCAGAAAGTTGGAGCCATAGCCGGCAGCACGAATGAGGGTTTCGAGAAGTTCATCCGAGCTTTTGAAGCGGCGGTCTTTCAGGTTATAACCCCAAGATCCGTTCATCGTTTCGCACATTTCAAGGGGAAGGTCGGAGATCTCATCAGACTGCCGGTATCCCATCGTGTTTTCTCCTGGCAGATCTCTCTCAAACATCTGGAAATCTTCTCCCGGCTGCGGATCGAGATGGTGGTTGCTTCCGATGAGTGCCCCGGGCTGCAAACTGTGAATATGGCTGTAAATTTCATCGAGGTACCAGTTGGCATCATACTTGTCCCACTGACCGTCAAACCAGATTCCGCCAATTTCACCGTAATTGGTCAGCAGTTCGGTTAACTGGACTTTCATAAAGTCGATATAATTTCGCCATTCACCTGATTTGGGCCTGCCGGTGTAATCACGGCCGGTTCGACCCCTGGGGTAATAATCGGGATGATGCCAGTCTATCTGCGAATAGTAAAAAAAGAGCTTGATTCCGGCTTCATCACACGCCTCTTTCAGTTCACGGATGATGTCGCGGCCGAAAGGTGTTCGGTCTACGATATTATAGTCAGATACATCGGAATGATACATAGCGAAACCGTCATGGTGTTTCGTGGTAATGGTGATGTACTTCATGCCCGCTTTTTTTGCTATAGAGACCCACTCATCCGCATCAAACTCAACCGGATTAAAAAATTCCGCCAGGTTTTCATAGGCTTCAACGGGAATCTCTTTCTCGTTCATAATCCATTCTGCCACACCATATTCTCCGCCACCGGCCATCACAGAGTAGATCCCCCAGTGAATGAACATCCCATATTTATTATCCTGGAACCACTCCCGGTTTTCGAGGTTTTCAGGTGAAGGCTCATATTGGGCCTGAGACCGGACTGAGTCTGGATGAAAAATTATACCTGTCATGATCACAATAAGAATAGCTGTAATTTTCTTCATAACGTACACTCCTGATTTTTTAGTCAACACCTGTCTTTATAATTTAGTTATTTTCAAAACATTTGTAAGATAAAATTGTCTTTTAACTCTTAAATATCTCAACTTTCGCTCTTGATTATCAGGTGGAAACTGTTTTTTTTGCCCGATTGTTCAGCAATTAAGCATTAACCTGCATTATTCACAAATAACAGGTTAGAAAAGAACTGCCAGTTTCTTACAGATCTTTTCACACAGGGTTCTTACTTCGGGAGTCATGGCGTTGAGTGTATGTGAATCGATATCCAGCTCGCCGATGAACCGATCGCCTTTCATGATGGGCACCACTATTTCCGACTTTACATCCACGCTGCACGCCAGGTAATTAGCGGCTTGGCTTACATCCTGTACGACAAATGTATCGAGAGTTTCGGCGGCCTGTCCACAAATTCCGGTTCCGTAAGGTATTCGTGTGTGATCCGTCGGTTCACCCACGTAAGGGCCCAGTTCCAACATTTTCTCTTCTTGTTCAGATGCGAGGTAAAAACCGGTCCAGTCGAACTGATCCACTTCACGATCCAGAAGCTCACAGATATTGAGTAATTTTTCATCACGTGTTCCATCTCCGCTGATGATAGTATCAATCTGTTCTAAAATTTTTTCAGTATTCATGGAAAAAGTTGGGCAATCATTCTTGTGAGTACATTTCTGCAATTAAATTTACGAAGAATTCCAGTGGGTATTTTATTCTAAAATCATCGTTCTAAATGGCTGAAATCCTCTCTATCTTTGAGGCTATGTTTGAACTCCTGAACGATACTGTGCCTGAGCAAACCATCACCATTATTGGGTTTGCCGGGCTTCTTTTTGCGAGCTTTTCTTCACTGTTTTCGGTTGTAAATCCGCTGGCCGCAATGCCAATTTTTTTGTCACTTACCGATCGGTTCAGTGAAAAAGATCGTATTCAAACAGCAAAAAAAGCGAGTTTTTATATGTTTGGCGTATTAATTACGTTTCTGCTGATTGGTACGTATATTTTAAATTTTTTCGGAATTTCCCTTGCGGGAATCCGTATTGCCGGCGGCCTGATTATCATGAGGGCGGCTTATTCCATGCTCAACCCGGAAACGGGAGGCAAAAAACTATCTGATGAAGATGAAGCCGCTGCACTTGAAAAAGAGGATGTTTCCTTCAGTCCGCTGGCACTTCCGCTGTTATCCGGACCGGGGAGCATTGCGGTTGTCATCGGATTTGCCACACAGGCCGAGGGCATACCCGATTATCTGATTAATGGCGTTTCAATTGTGTTGGTTTGTGCCATCACATACGGAGTTTTACGCCTTGCTCCTGTATCGGCACGTTATATTGGGCCAACCGGTTTGAATGTGATGACTCGCTTGATGGGGTTCATTGCCCTGGCGATCAGTGTTCAGTTTATACTGAGCGGAATTTCCCGTTATTACGGATTAGGTATATCTTAAAAACATGGATGAACGACAAAAAATACAGCATCTGTTTCACTTTGATTTATGGTGCTCACGAAAGCTGGCAAACCTATTTCAGCAATATCACCCATTTAAAGAGCAGGAAGCTTGTGAAGCGTTTCTTTCTCACATCATCAATGCTCAGAAAATCTGGTTCAACCGGGTTATTCGACTTCCTGCAGACGATGACCTTAACACCTGGACCGAATACAGCCTGGATGAAATGAAGCAGGAGGCTCAGGAAACCACACAACTCTGGATTGACCTGATCGGAGATCATGAAGTGGACCTGAATACCAAAATTTACTATAAAAATTCTCAGGGGGTGGATTATTCAAATTCGTTATGGCAAATTTGCAATCACCTGATTATCCACGGACAGCATCATCGGGCACAAATTTCTATTTTTCTGAGAAATTGTGATATTAAGCCACCTTCTATCGATTATATTCATTTTTCTCGTGCAGGGATTACAAATACAAATCTCAACTAACCAAACTACCGAATTCTGGAAACGTTAGAACAGGTTCTCGTTAACTTTGCCAATCACGCATGGGGCATGCCACTGCTTGTTTTGCTTGTGGGTGGTGGTATCTTTTTTCTTATTTACAGTCGTTTTATACCCTATCGCAACTTTAGCCATGGAGTGCAGGTTCTTTCTGGAAAATATGAAGACCCCAACGCACCAGGCGACATCAACCACTTCCAGGCTCTTTCCAGCACACTTGCCGCAACTGTGGGAATGGGAAACATCAGCGGTGTAGCTATCGCATTGGGTGTGGGCGGCCCCGGGGCGATATTCTGGATGTGGATTACCGCTATTGTCGGAATGGCAACTAAATTTTTTACCTGTACGCTTTCCATCATGTATCGCGGCAAAGATACCAGCGGCAAAATTCAGGGTGGCCCGATGTATTATATCACCGAAGGCCTTGGCAAAAAGTGGAAGCCGCTCGCCATGTTTTTTTGCCTTGCCGGGCTCATTGGCTGTCTGCCGTTGTTTCAGGCGAATCAGCTCACACAAATTCTGCGTGATACCGTTTTTGCCGAACACAATCTACTCGGCTATGATATTTTTATTCTCTCTGGCACTATAATTACGGAAACCGGCTTCAGGCTTTCTGACATTCTCACGGGTCTTATTTTGGTGGCACTGGTTTCACTTGTGATTTTCGGAGGTATCAAACGGATTGGGCATGTGGCAGCCCGGCTGGTACCGCTCATGGTACTGATCTATATTTTTACAGTGGTTTACATCATTATCAATAACATTATTGATGTGCCTTACTATTTCTGGCTGATTGTGACCGACGCCTTCACAGGTCAGGCAGCTGCAGGTGGCGCTCTGGGCGTGGTGATTTCGAATGGTATCCGGCGAGGGGCCTTCTCGAACGAGGCAGGCATCGGGACTGAAGCGATGGCTCACGGAGCTGCCAAAACCCGCGAACCGGTTCGCGAAGGCCTTGTGGGGATGCTTGAACCGGCCATCGATACACTGCTCATCTGTACTATGACCGCTATGGCCCTGCTAATGACCGGCGCATGGACCGACACCACAGTTGACGGAATCACCATGACGGCTGTTGCATTTCAGACCGGCATTCCGGGACTGGGACTTTATCTGCTGATTCTTTGCGTTTTTATTTTCAGCATCACCACAATGTTCACTTATTCTTACTATGGCACTAAATGCCTCAACTACCTGGGGGGCGCACACCGAAAGCACTACTACAACTATTTCTACGTGTTTTCCATCTTCCTGGGCTCCATCACCACGATCGGTATGGTTGTGAACCTGGTTGACGGAATGTTTGCAATGATGGCCATTCCCACTATGATAGGGACCCTTTTACTTGCACCGAGAGTGGTCGATGCAAGCAGGGATTATTTCAGAAGAAAAGAGGCGGGAGATTTCGACTTTGATTAAAAAACCTTAATCAATTCATTTTTCCCGTTTGGCAGAAAATTGAAGGTTGCCGTATGATTTAAATTTGCACACTGCTTTTCACTGCCGGTTTAACCCTCACTCCGCTATTCTGCGCAACACACCTCCGGGCCTGTTTTCGTTTTTTTCTCCATCAGAAATAACAGCTGTCCCGTTTACAAACACCCAGTCGAAACCATCAGCATAAAGATGGGGTACTTCAAAATTAGCATTGTCTCTGACTTCGGCGGGATCAAAAATCAACAGATCAGCGGCGAACCCTTCCCGGATCAAACCACGGGGAACACCCATTTCGTCAGAATTTGAAAGGCCGAGGGTTTCTGCAGGAAGGCCAGTCATTTTATGAACAGCCTCTTCAAGAGAAAGCAGACCATCTTCATTAACGTACTGGCGGATGATCTTTGCAAAGCTGCCATAGCCGCGGGGATGGCGCATCATGGGACTGCCGTCGGAGCTGACCATCACGTACGGATCTTTTAAAAAACGGCGCATCACATCCTCGTCCATCACAAAATAAGCCGCACTGGCACCCTGTGGACCGATATCGTCAATCAATACGTCTTCGAACGATTTGCCGATTGACTCAGCTACTTCTGCGAGTGTCTTCCCGGCCCACGGTTCCGTTCCGAACAGGGTGGCTTCAGGTCCGTTTCTGAGGTGAATGCGATTTCGCAAATATACTTCCAGCTCATCCCGGCGGGTTTCCACCACTTCGTCAAAATCGTTGGGAGGAAGTGCCCATTCGGGAAACACAATCGCAATGCCGGTGAAGCTGGCTACGTACGGATAAACATCTGCGGTGACCTGCAAGCCTTCATCGCGTGCATCATCCAGCAGGTTCAGCACATCTTCGGCACGGCTTGGTTCATCCCCGAAAACAATTTTTATATGTGACACATGCACCGCCGCCCCGGATCCGCGCCCCTGGTCCAGCAGTTCGGTTACAGCCTCTTCAATCCGGTCGTCATCTTCGCTGCGGATGTGACTCATGACCAGGCCTTCTGATTCCGCCACCGGCTCAGCCAGTGCAATGAGTTCGGGCAGGTCGGCAAACGCACCGTGATCGTACTCCAGCCCAGTCGTTAAACCGAAAGAACCAGCTTCCAGATTCTCTCTGAGTATCTTCTGCATCTGTCCGATATAACTTTCATGAAGTCCCACTTCCCGTGGAGCATTCACCAGCTGGCGAAGTGAATTCTGACCGGTGAAATGGAGAATATTTGGCCCGGTTCCATATTGGTCAACCTCATCCATCCATCCTGCAACATCGTTACCACCTGGACTGCGCCCATCTTGCCCCAGGCTGATGGTGGTCACACCCATCGAAAGAAAGTTATCAAAACGGGGTGTTTCGAGGGGATCTCCGTGGGAGTGTGTGTCGATAAATCCCGGAGAGACGATTCTGTTGCCGGCATCAATGGATTGCGTGGTGCGGATACCTGAATACTCAATATCGCCATATTTCACAATACGTCCGTCATGGACCAATACACTGCCGGAGAAAGCTTCAGCTCCGGTGCCATCAAGGATTTGTGCATTGGTAATTAGAAGATCATATTCCTGGTCCGGCGCTGCTGAGCAGGAATACATTAACAGATATATAAAAGACAGGACAAACGAAATTTTCATCAAAAGCAGGTTTTGTTCTAAAGGATATTATCTTGGTACAATTATGTGAAATTTTTAAAAAGGTCAACTATTAAAGCTATCAGCCAACAGGATAATAACCATTCATCTAAAAGCAGAAGTTTGTTTTTTTCAAGTCTGCCCCTCAAGGATATGGGCGACATTGGGAGAGTAGAAATAATTAAACTCGTGAGGGAAATGTTTTGAAAAATGGGGTAACTCCTCTGATATCATTGTTTTTTAACCTGAGAATAAGTACATCGGTTTAATAAATAGTATTCACACAGGTCAAGAGGCTTTTGCGGTTTCGGGACAACATTCGCATTAATACAGAACTCTTGATTATACAGGATCTGTATACCAAAATATTTAACTAACAAATTAAATCAACGAATGGAAGTCTCAAAATCAACCAAAAAGAAAAAATAGCTGTTCTCGGTGGTGGACTCGGCTCTCTGTCAGCAATTTACGAAATGACAGATTACCCCGGGTGGGAAGATCATAATGATATTACCGTTTACCAGATGGGCTGGCGGCTTGGGGGCAAAACGGCTACCGGCAGGGGAGTTCATAATCGCATTGTGGAGAAAGGAATTCATATTTCCCAGGGCTGGTACGACAATGCGTTTCGTATGGTTAAAGACGCATATAAACTGCAGGAAGAGCTTGATCCGGAACAGGCAAAAAAACTAAAAGATGACGACGTAGACCTGGAAATATCCTGGTCAAAGTGGGAAAATTACCGGGAGTTTAAATTAGAAGAAGGAAATGATTTTGACTCTTACCGACGGCATTACCGAAGCAGAAAATGAAAAAATGAATTTTTCGAAGAGCAACGCGACATCGACTATCTGAAAAAATCGGTCAATAAAAAGCTAAATTCCCGCGTGAAAGGGCTATTTCTTGAAGTGATGAAATTTGCAGGGACAGCACCGCAATCGGATGATATAACCGTGCTCTCAGTATCTTTCGAGGGCGAAAGCTGACCTGGCGTGCTGAAGATCAGGCTTCAATCTGATGTATTTCCTTTAGGATCGCTTCTGCGTTTTTATCTTTGTTTTGCACAACCCGATGTTGCAGATTGGTGACTATTTCCGGCTCTGCATTCTCGAATGCAAGCTCCTTGGCTTCTTTTTCCGTACCCGTTCTCACAAGGTCGTAAATCTCATCTGCACGAACCACACTGTAGAGATTATCTTCATTAAAAGCGTGTGAGCGATACTTTTCATACTCCTGAAACAGTTCCGGGAACTCGTTACTATTGTCTGCCCGGTTGATGATCTCAACATGCTCAGGGCCTTCAGCACTCAGCGGTGTTTTGGTGAGATAGTAAAATTTTTGTTTGTAAATCATTCGTCTTTTCTCTTTTCAGTTTTACGAAGTGAATATAACGTTTTTTGGTGGATTTGTTAACGGTTTATTCTCCATTCAATCTCAATACCCTTCCGTGCAGTGCCGGTGTAAACTCGCCGTTTTTGATAGAAAACTGTCCATTCACCAATACATGAACCATCCCCTCGGAAAGTTGGTGTGGTTCCTGGTAGGTTGCTTTATCTTGCAGAGTTTCGAGATCAAAAATTGCAAGGTCGGCAGCCATCCCCTCACTTACAATCCCTCGGTTGTGCAGCCTGAATACCGTTGCAGAAAGGCTGGTCATACTCCGGATAGCAAACGGGAGGTCAATAACACCTTCATCGCGCACATATTTTGCAATTTTTCTGGGAAAGGAACCATAGTTACGCGGGTGCACTACTCCAGCATCCGGTTCCGTCAGCCCCCCGTCTGAACTGGTCATTGTCCATGGCTGTTTCATAAAACGGTTAACATCCTCTTCCAGCATATTGAAAGAGACAACTCCCGGGCTCTGTTCTTTTATCAGCTCCAGGGCTGCATCTGTGGCATTCATGCCAAAGCGGGTGGCAATCACATCAAGCAATTCACCTTCCAGGTTTTCATCAGCAGGGTAGGATGCAATCTGAAGGCGGTGAGCACCGCCCCTTCGCTCCATGTTGGCTTCCATCTCCTGCTTGATCTGCATCAGCTTTTCCGGCTCTTCCAATCGCTCCAGCATCGCGTCACGTCCGCCCTCACGCGCCCAGGGCGGAATCAGAACGGCTGTAAGGTTGGTATGAGATGCAGGGTAAGGGTATTGATCAGCAAACACTTCTACGCCTTCATTCCGCGCACGTTCAATCCGGTTGATCACCGGAGCAGAAAAACCCCAGACACCCGTTCCAAGTGCCTTAATATGTGTAACCACTCCTGGCAGTTCCGCTTCACGTGAAATCCGGATCACCTCTTCCACAGAATCGATCAAACCAACGGAATAGTCAGATTCATCGCGGATATGGCTGGTATAAACACCATCAAACCGGGCTGCTACTTTTGCGAGTTCAATGATCTCTTCTGTTTCCGCCCATGCCCCCGGTGTGTAAAACAAGCCGCTGGAAAGACCGAATGCACCTTGCTGCATCCCAATCTCTACCATCTCTTTCATCTGCCTGAGTTCATCATCCGTGGGTACACGGTTATCCATACCCATCACCTCGCGCCGAATCGTACCATGAGGCATAAGCTGGGCAACATTTAAGCCAAGGCCATATTCAAGCAGCTGTTCACGTTGTTCGGCGATATCAATCGCTCCACCGCCATCCTGATTGATAATAACAGTGGTTACTCCCTGCGCCAGAAGCGGACGGGCGGAGCTGAGCGATTCGCTGATCAGCCCGGAACCTGCATGGGAGTGTACATCGATAAAACCTGGTGAAATGTACAGGCCTTCTGCATTAATCACTTCAACAGCCGACTGACCGTCTGCCCGGCCCACCCAGGCAATTACCCCGTCTCTGATGCCAATATCAGCGTAATACCACGGATTTCCGGTTCCATCGAGCAGCCGACCGTTAATGATGAGAAGATCGTACGGTTCAGAAATTGCTGTCTCGTCACCCGGAGCTGCCTGAACCGGTACAAGGCCGATGATCAGAAAAAACAGAATCATTCGCGAAGATAGAAATACCGGGTTAAACCACGCCGATCTGTTTTTATTCATCTTTGTATTAAATTTTTATGAGATTTCTTTTGGTTTTGTAATCCATTGCAACGAACAGCTTCCGTATTCGACTTCACTCCAGGAATCTGCCTCTGCTTGAAGGCATGCTATGGTTGCCGTGGCAATATGTTCGTTCATGTTTTTACCAATCAGCCGCTCGATCACCTCCTCAGTAATTGGATTGTGTCCAACAGTCATGACAATTCTTGATTTGCTGTCGGATCGCCGAATCGCACCAATGTAGGCATCGGGCCCGGTAAAATAGAGCCCTTCATCCCAGGTAATCCTCTCTTCAGGAAGATCCAGCTCATTTATAACATGTAAAATGGTTGCTTTAGCCCGCGCTGCCGGTGAGGCAAAAATCTGATCAGGATAAATATCCAGTCCCTTAAGATATTTTCCCATTCGCGGAGCATCCCGTTCTCCCCGTTTGTTCAGAGGCCTGTCAAAATCTCTGAGGCCGGGGTTATCCCACGATGATTTTGCATGGCGCATCAGCAAAATCGTTTTTTGTGATTTTTTTTCCATGACTTTTTTAATTTGGTGAAACTGTTTACGCATGTTACCATTAAAAATGGAAATTGAAAAGTAGTTGATTTGATTCACCAAGTATTATCCTTTCAATATGTTACCGGGCAGATAGAAGCCGAGTGCAGCCCCCCTCGAAATCATAAACAGAACCATTGCAAGCCACAAACCATGAATCCCAAATAAGTGTGTCCCGAAATAATAAACGGGCAAAAAAACCACAATTGTTGAGAGCAGCATCGTATTTCGCATTGGCCGGGTGGCCGTAGCACCGATAAACACTCCATCCAGTATATAACAAAAGCTCGATACCAGTGGTGCCAGTACAGTCCAGAACAGCACGGTTTTTGCAAACTCTATAACCTCGGTATTATCTGTGAAAATAGATAGAATTTGCCCTCCGAATACCGCATAAAAAAGGGTACCGGTTATTCCGAGCATCATTCCCCAGCCGATATTATAAAAAACAGCCTCACGAAGTTTTTTCCGGTTCTCTCCTCCCTTAAACTTCCCGATGAGACTTTCTGCCGCATACGCAAAACCGTCAATACCGTAAGAGACAATAAACCAGAGCTGAAGCAAAATGGTATTTGCAGCCAAAATCAAATCACCCTGCTTAGCGGAAACGGCTGTAAAGAATGAAAATGTAAAAATCAGGCAGAGGGTTCGGATGAATATATCGCGATTTACGGCAAAATATTTTTTCAGCTCGCCAATGTTTAGCAATTCAACCCGTACATAATGGGAGAGGTATCGTCGGTATCGTTTAAAAAACAGAAAAATGCCCAGAAAAAGAGCCAGGTAAGTAGAGATCAAAGTTCCGAATGCCACCCCGTCTACATGCATACCAAAACCGTATATAAACATTACATTGAGCACGATATTCAGAAGGTTCATCACAATGGTGATAATCATCGGGTATTTAGCGTTTTGCATACCCAAAAACCATCCCTGCAGGCCATAAAGAGCCAAAATGGCCGGTGCTGTATAGATCCGAATATCGAAATAAACGCGGGTATAATCGGCCACTTCTTGAGAGCTTTCGATGATCCACAAACTGAACAGCGCAATCGGAGCTTGAAACAGCAAAAGTGTAAGTCCGATGGCCATGGCGATGAATTGGACGCGGGCAAGAATCATCATCATCTGCATGCGGTCCCTTTTGCCATACTCCTGGGCGGTGAGACCGGTCGTGCCCATTCTCAAAAAACCGAATCCCCAAAAAATAAAGTTGAAAATGACACTGCCCACTGCAAGGGCACCGAGATAATAGACCTGATCGAGATGTCCGACCAGAGCTGTATCCACCGCGCCCAACAGCGGAACCGACAGATTGCTGATTATGTTTGGAATAGCCAGACGTAAGATCGATTTATTCAAACCGGTCGAATTTCTTTCTTTATTTATCAGAATGCTGATATTTTAATCCCTGAGCAGAATATTGAAAGCCTTTATGGTGACAGCTTACAATGATTTTATCCATGGAAAACTATCGCTAAAAATCATCAGAAAAAATTGAAATATGGAGTTGAGTTACTGGCAAAGCCGTTGGGAAAAAGGGAACACAGGATTTCACATGCCCGGAGGTTATCCCGGACTCAGAAACCACTGGGATGCACTCAATATTTCCACTGAAGCCCAAATTCTTGTGCCTTTGTGCGGAAAAACACCCGACATGGTGTGGCTGGCAACGAAAACAGATAAAGTAACAGGTGTTGAAATATCAGAAAAAGCCATCAGGGAATTTTTTGATGAACAAAATCTTACCACAGAACAGGAACGTTTCGCAAATTTCACGATTTTCAAAACCCGAAATATTGAGCTTTGGTGTGGTGATTTTTTCAAACTCCCGGAACATAAATTCCCTGAAACAGTACTGATCTACGATAAAGCTGCCCTCCAGGCTCTGCCTGAACCGATGCGTATCCGGTATGCGGAAAAAATTATTTCGATCTGTTCTCCATCATCAAAAATTTTACTGCACCATTTCACCTATGCTCAAAATGAAATGAACGGTCCGCCCTTTAGTGTCTCCTCAGATGAAATTCAGTCGTTATTTGGAAATAAATTTGAAATTCAGATACTTGAACAGAACAATCTCGACATCCATAACTATCAAAAATTTTGGAAAAGAGGTTTAAAAAGCAATTTCATTGAATATTTATTACTACTTTCACCAAAAGCGGACAATTAATTTGCACCTATTGTTAACTTTGGCAGGCTTTTAATTAGAAAGTTGCATATCAGATTGTCTGCATTTATTTTGCATATCGCAAAATTTCAACATGGATATCGCAAACCAACACATTTTCACACATGGATTTAAATACTCGAAATAACATTTTAACAGTGGTTTTAGCTGTTCTTATCGTACTTCTGTCATGGTTTTTATACAGATCTTTGGTAGATCCCTACCAGGAAGTTATACAAGAACGAGAAATGGTTGAGCGTGAACGACATCGTATGGAGTTGGTTCGCGATGCTATTGTGCAGTACCGTAACCGGAATGATGCATACCCTCCGACTGAAGGTGGGCTCGACAGCCTCGTGTCTTTTCTTAAAACCGATTCTCTGATGGTTGCCATGGGGGACTCATTATTTACGTTCATGCCTCCAAGCACGTATAGTCCCGACTCGATCATCTACTCTCCGCGACCGCCTCATACACGGTTTGAGTATACTCTGAATGATACTGTAAGACCCAGACTATACTTACTTGTAAATCCCGACAATAACGATCGGATTGGGGATCTGGAACGTACTACATTGCTGAACGCCCCTAACTGGAACTAACATGGCAACCGGCGGGTCTTGTCTTGGTGTTTGCTATTCGGAGAATCAGCTTTTTTACTCTGTAAATAGTCCAGGGCAAGGCGGTCAACTTTCTCATATTGGCTGTATCGATTTCAATTTCGAGATTGAACAAACAATTATTAAGACAGAATCCGCCGGATTTCCTGCCCTTAAAAAATCTCTCGAAAACCTTCAGCAAGCGTTTAACTGTTCTTTCGCAAAAATACTGACACCTTCTAACGAAGAGTGTTGGGCTATCGTGCCTAAAGCTGTCTATGAGGATGCTTCCGAACGAGAGGCTCATATTCAGCTTTTGATGAAAGGTTCAGACCGGAGTGAAATTCAGGCCATCTGGTATCCAGTGAGTAAAAACGACCGTCGGCTTCTTCTTCTTCGCGATAACAAATCCATGAAAGGTTTTAACTCATTACTCAGGTCTTTCTCCCAAACTGAACATATTGCCGATTTTGAACTCGGGGTTGACTGGCAGCTTCACACCAAAAACAATGGGGCCTTTCTGATGGTCCACTGCAGAAGAAACTATCTTTCTGTGTCATCATTCGTTCTTGGAAAGCTTAGAGGCTGCACTTATATCGAATATGATCACATCACCGACCTTCCCTATTTATGGAGTCTTTATGCCGAAAACCTCTCATGGTTAACCGGGCTGCACGACTACACCTACCTGTTTGGGCCGTTGTGTTCGCATGTTGAAGAGATTTTAAATCCTTTCTGGAGTGACTATGGTGAAATCAGCAGTCTCAGCACACTTGAAAAAATGGGGGTAACCGCACCAGAAAAAACCTATGGATTTGCACTGGAAAGTGCCTTCCCTGCTATTATAATGAGCCTGAACACCGACATTGAAACCCCAATGATGCATGAGAATTATAACAGGTAAATTAAAAGGCCGTACAATTCCTGTTCCCAAAACCGGTCAGCTCCGCCCCACATCCGACCGCACCAAAGAAGGCCTTTTTTCAGTCATTGATGCCCGCACCTATTTTGATAACACCCGCATACTCGACCTGTTTGCAGGCAGCGGGAATCTCGGCTTTGAAGCCATATCCCGAGGAGCCGAGAACTGTCTTTTTATAGACAGTGACCATCAACATATCAAACAGATTGAAAAGACAGCCCAAACCTTCGGTGTTGAAAATCAGATAAAAACGATCACAATGTCAGTGGAGCTTTTTCTGGAAAAAAATTACGGTACATTCGACTTTGTTTTTGCCGATCCACCGTACGATTATTACAAAATGGAAGGAATAATCGATTTAATCATGAATAATAACTGGCTGAATATGGATGGCTGGTTTATTCTTGAGCATGACAAACGTCATGACTTCTCCTCTCACGAATACTGTGTTTTTTCAAAACCGTATGGCCGAACCATCGTTAGTATTTTCAAACAGAGTGATGTAGATTTCTGAACGGCTTGCTCCATCTGTTTTTCCATTGCCACAAGTCAATACAATTAAATCCAACTCCCTCAACATGAAACATACAGCCATTTATCCCGGCTCTTTCGATCCGCTCACAAACGGACATCTCGACATTCTGGAGCGTGCCGTTCAGATGTTTGAAAAAGTCATCGTAACGGTTGCCGTAAACAATCAAAAAAAGTCTGTATTTACAGGTGATGAACGGGTTGAACTGATTCGGCAGGCTATAGATGGAACAGAGTGGCAACACCGGGTTGAAATAGAACAATTTACCGGCCTTCTGATCGATTATGCCAGGAAACGAAAAGTAAATATTCTGTTGAGGGGTGTGCGACAGATCTCCGATTTTGAATATGAATTCCGGATGGCACTCACCAACCGCCGCCTCGCTCCTGAAATCGATACAGTTTTCCTGATGCCCGGTGAACAACTCACCTTTATCTCTGCAACTATCGTTAAAGAAGTTGCTGCCTGGGGAGGCGACCTCAAGAGCTTCGTACCCGGTCATGTGGCCAAAGCACTTCGAAAAAAGTTTGGTCATTAAACAATTTCCGGGATTTTTTATGCTTTTCTTCACCTGTAAAAAGAATTCAGCGTAACAATTTCGTAAATTTAAAGGATTGTCGAAATTTATCGGCTTTGTACGGTTGATATCTGTTTTCGGCAAACAACTAATTTTCATGGATTATTAATTTTTTACGAATTACAGTATGATCTCAAAAAGAGCTCAAAATATATCACCCTCAGAAACCCTGAAAATCACGGGAAGAGCCAAGCAGCTTGCACGGGAAGGCGTATCTGTCATTTCTCTGAGTGCCGGCGAACCCGACTTCAAAACTCCTTCTCACATCTGCAATGCCGCTATTGAAGCGATTACTGATGGTTTTCATGGATACACTATGAACACCGGCATGCCCGAATTACGAGAAGCTGTCTGTAACAAATTGGAGCGGGATAACCGGCTTAAGTTTGAGTCTTCACAAATTGTACTTTCAAACGGTGCTAAACAATCGATCGGTTTTTCCCTTCTCGCCACGGTGGATGAAGGCGATGAAGTACTGATTCCCGCTCCTTACTGGGTATCATACCCCGAAATGGTTAAAATGGCAGGCGGCACTCCGGTAATTGTAAAAACCGAGTTTGTAAATGATTATAAACTTACACCGGGACAGCTTAAAGACGCTTTAAACAAAAAAACCAAAGCCATTATTCTATGCTCGCCAAGCAACCCGACCGGGTCGTGCTATACACGTGAAGAGCTGGAAGATCTCGCGTCGGTACTTGAAAATTATCCCGACGTAATCATCTTTTCTGATGAGATCTACGAATACATTGTTTTTGATGATGACCACGTAAGCATACTGAATGCCGCACCCCAGTTAAAAGACAGAACCGTTATTGTAAATGGTTTTTCCAAAGGTTTTGCAATGACTGGATGGAGACTTGGCTACATTGCAGGCCCGCAGTCAATTGTGGATGCCGTTGCTAAAATTCAAAGCCAGGAAACTTCTGCTCCTTCCTCCATATCTCAAAAAGCAGGTATTGCCGCCTACACCGGCACTATGAAACCGGTTGAAGATATGCGCAAGGCCTTCAAAAAGCGCAGAGATTTTATTGTGGATGAACTGCGTTCTATTGATGGGGTTCAATGTTTTATGCCATCTGGAGCCTTTTATGTATTTCCTGATGTCCACGTATTTCTTGGAAAGCGCACACCCGAAGGAGATACCATCAATACTACAACCGATTTATCTCTCTACCTGCTCGAAAAACATGGTGTAGCTACTGTACCCGGAGATGCATTTGGAGAACCGGGGGGGATCCGAATCAGTTATGCTGTTTCCATGAAAGAGTTGAAGGAAGCTATGGCCAGAATTAAAGACGGCCTCTCTTCGCTTTCATAATTATTCATTAGTAATCATCATTCATTTAGCATCTGTAAAACTCTACAGGGTGCTAAGGCTTTTAAAATCACACTGAAAAAGAAATTCCCTGCCATGATGTTCACCGGAATGATTTTGGCACATTTTCTGCTCTAAAGAAGCAGATAATTCTAAACATAATTTTACTGAACAATGCCAACTTACGAATACAAACGAGAAGACGGATCCGTATTTGAAATAATACAAAGCATTAATGATGAACCCCTTGCAACCTGCCCGGACACCGGCCAGCCGGTTAAACGGATTATTTCGGGTGGCGGCGGTGTTGTTTACAAAGGTACAGGCTGGTATGTAACCGACTACAAAAACGGAAACAGCAACGGTGCAGCAAATGGTGCTGAATCTGCAAAAGAGGCTGCTAAACCAGAAGAAAAGAAAACCAAGAATTCCGAACCGGCCTCCAATACCCCGAAGGAATAAACTCATGGAACATCCCAAATCAGAAACCTATCAGCAAGCAATTGATCAGTTTGTTCTGCTTTGGGGTGAAATGGCATCGGCCTGGGGCATTAACCGCACGATGGCTCAGATCCATGCACTTTTATACGCTGAGAGCGACCCGCTGGACACTGATGCCATCATGCAACAGCTTAGCATCAGTCGTGGTAGTGCCAATATGAACCTGCGCAATCTGTTGCAGTGGCAGCTTATTCAGAAAGTTCATTTCAAGGGCGAGAGAAAAGATTTTTACACTGCGGAAAAAGATGTATGGAACATTGTGTCTGTGCTCATTCGTGAACGGCACCAGCGCGAGATTGAGCCGATTAAAGAGAGCCTGATCGAACATCTGCACATTTTTGAACAGAACAGCAGCGAATCACCCAAAGAGGCTGAGTTTAAGGAGCGGATTGAAAACTTTATCGAGTTTCTCGAAATGTTTGACCGTTTTACAACTGCACTTCTGCCATACATCAACAAAAAGAATCTCACGTTTTTAAAGCATCTTGTAAAACTGGCTGAAGCCCACCAATCGCTTAAGGGCAGTAAACCGGCAACAACCAACAAAACTGAAAATGGCTGAGAGTACCCGCGATATTGGAAAAAATGGTGAAGATCTTGCCGCAGCCTACCTCGAATCGAAAGGGTGGCTGATTATTGACCGGAACTATTTTTTTGAAAGAGCGGAGGTGGATATAGTGGCCACTGATCATCATGCTATCGTTTTTATCGAAGTAAAAGCCAGGAGCGATACATTTTTTGGCAGGCCGGAAGAGCATATTACACCAGCAAAAGAAGCAAACATAAAGAAGGCGGCCGAAGCCTGGGTGTATGAACGAAAGATGGAAACGGCTTTTGTCCGGTTCGATGTGGTCTCAATTGTTCAAAAAGGGAATGAGGCGCCCGATATTACACATTTCGAAGATGCGTTCAGGTAAATATCTGCAATAAGCGCATTTACTCATTTCGTGGCCTTGAATTGGTTGACGGGAACACCTGTTCTACAAAGGCACTGTAAAGGTGATGTTTGTATTTGGCGATGCTTTGGCAGAATATTATACCGATTGTATCACAGATAACGGTCAATGATTTTTTGGTAGTTATTTCGCGGTACGAATCAAACAACCTGATAGCGACCGCAGCGTCCCGACACTCGGGGCAACCGCAACCACCGGATCTGTCAGCGTTGTGAATCACAAATAATTCCCTTTGACACTGGTGAACGCTGACAGATCGCTGAACAGAAAGCCTTGGGCAGCTTGAAGCATAAGAATAAACAAACTCGTTAGGGAAATATTTTAAAAAATTAGTGTAACTCCTGATAATCAGAACTGCATTATATGTCTTCTCAACAAATCACATTTTCGGTTGCTGATTACACCAGGAGTATTCTCTCTATTCTGCTTTTCTTCCTGTTGCTGCTTCTCTTCACGCCGATTATTTTTCTTCTTCTTGTGATCACACTGGGCAAAGCAAGCAATTTTATTGTTGAAACAATTGCCCCTGCCATCGCAAAACCGGTTTTAAAAGTGGCGGGTGTTACTTTCAAGATAAAAAAATATGTGGAACCAACCCCTGTACCGGCTGTTTATGTGGTTAATCACAGCTCAACGCTCGATGTGCTCACAATTCTCGCATTGGGCCTGCCTCATGTGCGATTTGTAGCCAAGTGGCAGTTTCAATACAACCCGATTTTTTTGATTTTAGGCAGGCTAACCGGGCAGGTTTTCATTCGGCGTGAAGATTCAGACAAGGCTGTGGAAACCCTTAGGAAATCAGTAAAGCGTATTAAAAAAAACAAACTCTCACTATTGATGGCCCCGGAAGGCTCGCGAAAACACCCCGGCATTATCGGTCCATTTAAAAAAGGCCCTTTTCGAATGGCTATCGAACTGAAATATCCCATTGTACCTATCTATTTTGAAGGAAACCGTGAACTTTGCAGCGGTGATTTCCTTGTCACAAAAAAAGGTGCCTCTACAGCACATATTTTCCCTCCTGTAGATACTTCAGCCTGGAAAATCGAATCAATTGAGAATCATATCCATGAGGTGCGCAGTCTATACCTCGGCTGGGCGGAAATCCGGGAATAAAGGTTAAAAAGACAGTTCACTCTTTTATGGAAATGGTTGTATTTTCAACCGGAGCTAACCCGGATTTCTCACCAAGAGATTTTTTCCTCAGGAAGGCGAAGATAAAATGGCAGCGGAAACGTCGGACGTTGAGCAGGCTATTTTAGATTCAACGAAGCTGAGGGGAAAATGTCGCAGAAAAACAGTGTATTTCATTTTAAGATCCCAAGTTTGGTTCATAAAGTATTTTTTATCAATAATTTACACTTCGCTTAGTATATTTACTGTGAGATATCCGGGCTAATACCTACACTGACTTTCTCTCAACCTAAATAAACTTTTTTTAACTACCATAGCACCAATCTGTAGAAAGGTACCACAAAGAATCGATCTTATCATTAATAGAAAAAAAGTTCAGTTATGAACATTACCGTAAATAATGAGAAAACCAGGGAATTTTCTGAACAAATAACTTCAAGGCAGATAAAAGGAATAAACTATTCCGAAGCGGATTATTTTGCCCGCAATCTTGGAGCCTTTACATTTGGCCGATATTCACGATTTTTAGTCTGGCATCCACAAATAAAAAAAGCCAACCGGGTTACTATTGAGATTTTTATCCCTATCTCTGACCATATCTACGACAAGCCCGATCAACATAGCAGTGTCCTCTATTATCAGCTTGAAGCTGAAAAGATCGATACGTTTGCTGCAGTAGTACTGAACGATGTGCCTGCAGGAGACCGAACCCATTTTGGTGCCTTCTATCAGTTTAAGCTCGATTTTGAAGACGGTACAAAGCAGGTTATTCGTGATCCGATGGCATGGTCGCTACCATATGGAATTCACGCCCCGGCTGAACTTTATGATGCTGAATCCGTACTTGGGTCACGTAACGACACTGCTTATTATACTGGGCTTTCCAAAACACTTGCTAAGAAAGAGGACAATCGCATTGGCCCGTCTGCCAATCTTCTTGAAATTCACACTGGTACTGCCACCTTCGATGGAACCCTTTACTCACTGACCCAGAGGTACCGGCAAATTGCAGCAAAAATTCGTGACGGTCGGGAACTGTCTCCTGATGAAAAAAATATGATCGGATTCGACGGTATTGAACTGATGCCACTGAATCCAGTTATAGAAAATCCCAAAGAGCATCGCTTCTGGAGCCCCATTCAGCAACCTGAGGAGAACGGTTCCGAAATCACCGTTCATCTTCGTAAACCCTCTGTTATTAATTGGGGTTATGATGTTGTTATTTTCGGCTCATCGGCGGTAAACCCTTCTGTTCTTTCTACCGGAAGACCCCATGAACTGCTCGATCTGATCGAAACTCTTCACACATTTCCGGAACGTCCCATGAAGGTAATTCTGGATGTGGTGTACGGCCATGCCGCCAATCAGGCTCGCGAGCTGCTGCCCGATGAATTCTTTGCTGGGCCGAATATGTACGGGCAGAATATTGACTTCAAGCACCCCCTTGTAAGGGCCATGATTCTGGAGATGCAGCGCAGAATTATGAACTGGGGATTCGATGGCATCCGTGTGGATGCCGCGCAGGACATCACCTGCTACGATTCAGAACAGGACCAGGTTTTATATGATGATGAGTTTCTGAAACAGATGAGTAATGTAGAACAGGAGGCAGCCGGTGTAAATTATAAACCGTGGATGATTTTTGAAGACGGACGTCCCTGGCCGCGAGATGACTGGGAACTGGCATGCACCTACCGCGACCTCATCGAGCAGCAGAAACATCCGTTTCAGTGGGGTCCAATGATTTTCGCCTATAATACCCCTTATCACTATACCTATTGGGTATCGAAATGGTGGCGAATTAAAGAGCAGTTCCGTATTGGAGAGCAATGGATTACCGGATATGCAAATCACGACACGATGAGGCGCGGAACACAGGCTGATCCGGAAACCATCAATGTAAATTTTTTACTTGGCAACTCCCTGAAAATGGTGATGGATAATGCATATAATAATCCATCCACAACACTGCTGATGAATGCATTTCTTCCCGGCGTACCGATGGACTTTCTGCAGGCACTAGGCAGCGCCCCGTGGAGCTTCATACGCAATACTGACAGTGAATACGCCATAAAAATTACCGCAGAAGAAGCTTATTTTGCTGACTGGCAAATTACCGATATAGAATACCGTAACTCAAGGTTCTTTAAACGGCTTAAAGATTTCGGATTTCAAAATCTGACGGGTCTCAGGCGTTTCACAAAAGCTCTGTTGAATCTTGTCCATGCAACAGCCTATCAGCCTGAAATTATCGCAGATATCCTCAACCGGATCGATCCGCCATTCGCTGTTACAGACTGGACTGTCGAAAAGTTAAACAACTATTCAAAAGCCTGGATGGACGATGTGAATGACTACTGCAATGTGGACATGCACACCGAGTTTATAGATGCTAAAAAAGCAGATTTTAATCTGCAAGCCAGGAATTTCCGACTGAACAATTCCTGGCTCACCAAAAACTTTTGTCCAGATGATTTTTTAAGCTATCGTGAACCTGTGAACGGTGCCGTCATATTCTACGGCTATCGCAAAAACCGGGAAACTGGCAAAGAGCTGATTTTTGTAGCAAACATGGAAGGACAGCCCAGAAAAATTACTGTGACTGAACTTGGGTTTCCTGTAAAAAATCCCGACCAATGGGATGTCGCATTGTCTACACCCTCAGCGCGCGGAAAAAAAATCGATCAACCGATACGGCTTTCGATTTCACAGGGAGTACTTTTTGAGAAAAAAGCATAAAAAATACAACCAGCCAAATGTTTGATATTCACAAAGTGAAATCTACTTTTCCCTGTAAAAGTATATTTTTTTATTCGCTGCATCTTTTCCACTTTTTATTTTCACACTATTCTCCTGATTGTATTGATAAACAGCGGTTCTCATTGAGTTTACACTTTTTTCATTGGTATAAGAAACCTCTACAGCCTCACCACCCGGCTCCAGCTTGTCGAGTGCATCCATCAAGGGTTTAAATTTAGAGGACCGCCTCTTGCTTGATTTGATCTGAGAACGTTTCACAAACTTAATATTCATAACAGATAAATTATATTTGATTTTCAAAGTAAATTATTGCACATATTCTTTTCAAGGAATATAATTAGTCACAATATTTAAAACTGACATAAAAAATAATATTTTCATTAACTTAATTCAATAGCTGAAAATTAAAATTAATACCAGCGACTTGATCTATTTCAATATTCATTGTAAAAAAATTTAAACTGCAATAAACATTTATCCGACATATACTTTGTGATAAACCACCATATTCCTGGTAATGTTTAATGACTCTTTAAATTGATTATATAAAAATATGTTTTAAGAATATGCTCGAAACAACAAGACACAATTATAAACTTATTGCTATTGGTATATCCACGCTTGCAGCAGGCTTACCATTATGGACACGAGATGTACGACAGATTGACTTTGGGGATATCGGTTTTCTTCTTATCTGGGTTTTCATCGGGATAATTGCATCCTTCGTTTCTCGATTTGTAGTGAATCTGAACATGCGGGATATGATCTCTTGTTTTGCGATTGGTTATGTGGCTGCGGTGGTTATCCATTTTGTATCGACAATTTTGCTTACCAACTATATACAAACCCGGTTTGAACTCTCGCTTTTTACAGCTTTAATGACAGGAGTATTGTCTGGATGGCTTGGATCATTTATTTGGGTGGGTATTCGAAGGAAGGGGCCAGATAAGAACAAAAAAAAGAAAAAATAATTTTTTAACTGAGCACGAAAAAATCTTTACTGATTAATAAATAGCGAACTTTGTTTCTCTATCTGATGCTTCCTGGAGTCATAATTCTGATGCCGATACCAAGCAGCGTAACAGCACGTGGATGAACCGAAATTCCACTGTCTCCAAGGTGCTCTAAATGAACTCCAAAGCGCACTTCACCAGCTTCCGTTCTGGAACCAACTTCAGCCCGGACTTTACCGCTCATCAAAAAACCATCTTTTAAAAAAGAAGACATCGTGTACCCGTCAAAATAGAGATTTGTCCGGCCATTCAAACCGGTTTGCCATGCAGCATTCAGTCTAAGAGAGTTGATGAGATTTTCCCAGTCGGGTGAAATTCCTTCATATAAAGCAGGAGTACGTTTTTCCCAGGTAATGGTGTAGTGATCATACTGAAATGCCAATAAGCCATCGCCGTCCGTTGAGAGTGATAATGGCAGCACAATACGCCCTAAAGCACTGCCAAAAACTGATGTGCGCTCCTCGCCAAACCGCAGATTGTCGATATCATGCTTGCAGCGGTGATAGTAACCCAGCTGCAAAAAAAACCTGTTCATCCTACGGGTATAAAGCAACCCTTCTTCCCAAAAGATGGCACGCGGGCTGAAATTGATATCGTTATCTGCGTTTGCAATGAATTCAATCTGCCCGGTAACTGCAACACTTGTACGGTTTTCTCTACGGTAGATTTCAAAATAGCCGCCCAGGTGCTGATACCACTGGTGGTTATCATCGCCGTGCAGGGCATAACTGCCGAACGAAGCCCAGCCGCCCACTTGCGGGAACCACCCCGACTCACCCACCTGCAGGTTCACCGCAGGGTTTTCGAGGGGATTCAGGGTCATACCGCGCTCAATCATCCGCTGTGCTTCGGCAGGAATAGCTGTAAAAAGAAAAAACAGACTTACAGTGCTAATGATGTAAATTTTCATGTTTTTTAATTTTTAGCATTTACACTGCCTGGTTATGAGGCAACTTGCCATTTTATATTCCATAATCCCAAGACCAGGTGTTAAGTAAAAACGGTCAGTTACGGAAATGACATATCCCGCTGAAAGGCCAGCTGAATACGAAACGGATTGATGATATCCTCTTGCGTAATTAAAGGAATACCGCAGCCGGGTATAATCCATATCGTAAAAAGCGATCTGAAAACCATATGCCGAACTATGAGTAAAATCAGTATCGTGAATACGAAATTCAGGAAAAAAGTCGCTATTGATGCTAAGCCCTATTCTCGAATCTTTCTGAGCTTGAACTCCAGTGGAAACCGCAGCGACTAATGCTATAAGGAGCACTATCTTTTTCATGGAATCTAAAAATTGAATAGAAACGTCATAACTGGTCCATCATTAGGACGGTTTTGGGTGATCGGTCAGACCTACCTCATAACCGACATTCAGCATATGGGAGCAGCACAAATTTGTCTGAAACAGCTATAAAATAATAACCTGTTGTAAAACCACGTACTGTAAATGCTTTAGATATGGGTGAGGAATCATCGGATATTTGTTACATATTTCAAACTTACTTACAATGTAAAAAACGTCCGCCCGATAACTTTTTCTGACGTTCACGAAAAGAGTTTTTTAAAAAAACCGAGCACTCCTTTATTCTCCTTCTCTTTGGGTTTTCCGGTGCGTCCGCCATCGAGCTGATCAAATGTGGGGCGTGGCAATTCATTGAGTTTTCGCACACTTTTTTTCCGTTTATGCCCGCTGCCTGGTTTTCCTTTTCCGCGGCCCCGCCTGGCACTTCTTTTTTTCTTTGATGATTGGTTTTTGGTAGATGAAATTTTTTCTTTAACCGATTTGGGTAACGGAACCTCTTCCGGTGCATAGCCAAGTGATTTACAGATATCATTGATATCACTGCGATCCTGTTTGGAAACAAGGCTGATCAGGCGGGTGGCTTTTCCATCACCCACAAGCTCGGCGCGAAGTTTGTACTCATCAACCTCTTCTGGCACATCGTAGTTGATTACCTGTACAGCTTCTTCAAGCGGGAGGTCTTTGGCAGAAAGATCACCCACCAGCAAGTGCTGAACATTTCCCGAGGTAAAACGCTCAAACCTGTCATTAAACGTATCTTTATCAAGCTTATCATGCACGCTAACAGCTCGACGATTACTCTTACGAAGAATTTTATAAAGTCTGTCGGCAGTTTTGCGAGAAGCCGTAAAAATCACAACGGCTTCGGTTTGATGGTTGTCGAGATGGGCCATCAGTGTAGAGATTTTGGATCGCGGTGGTACGTTGATGTAGTACTGCGTTAGATCTTTGGTGATGGCCGGCTCTTCTTTTTTCTCAGGCTTTTTATCTTTTGCGAGTGTAACCAGCTCAGGATCCTGAAGAATTTTGATTTCAAATTCACGCAGTTCTTTACTGTCTTTTGCGGCTGTAAAAATACGTTGGCATTTCCCGATGATCCGATTGGAAATTGCTTCGATAGCAGGCCAGTCATTAATCAACTCAGCCTGATCAACAATAAATTGCTGTACTTCTCTGAAGATCATTCTGCTGCTTTCGAGTAATTCAGACAGCCGTGCTGGTGTAGCTACAATAATTACAGGACCTGCAGAAAGAGCGGAAAGCTGTTCTTTGCTGTTACCATCTTCGGTTATGCACGCGCTTTCAATGGAAGAATGGTAACCAATGGCCCATATCCATTCATCCAGTTTTTTTGCACGCTCTTTATCGCCAGCAAGAATAATGGCCCTGGTGCCCTGTCTGCGTTCAGACTTTGAGATTTCATTCAACAAAGAAATCAAATACCCGATCTCGGGACTTTCTTCGATTGTTGTATTTATGACCAGGTCTTTTTTCTCTTGTACGGCCTTAAAAATTTTCTTTTGCAACGGTGAAGGACTTTCAACTTTAACATCTTTCAGCCCTTTCAAAATATCGGAACTTAGTCGAAATTGATTAAACGACAATGTGTTACCTCAACATTTTTTGATCAATATTTCAATTAAACAAGATGGCAGGTATCCAAAACGGCAAGGCACAGGCGTCATGATGAAGATGTAACAAAAAAGGACACAAAATCTCGTGAAACGGAAACGAACAAATTGTGCCGGGCAGCCTTGCCTAATCAAAAAAAGCTGCCATTCACATAAACTACTATTTCACAGAACGAAGTGTAAAGTCACTTCTTATAAAACAGAATCAGGTATATATGGCACAATAAGGCCATCAGTATCAACCCTAAAAACCCGATGATACCGCCTTCGGGGCCAAATTCTGCACCTGTAATAAATTCGGACCCAGTAACAGTTGCGGTTGTAATGGAATTCTCCATCTTCATTCCGCTTACAGGAAGTCCAAATATCACACCCTGAAAATAATTCCATGAGAGATGCATTCCAACCGAAATTGCAATACTTCTCGTCTTAATATAAGGATAAGCAAGAACTATCCCTGCAATTGTTATATTAGTCAGCGCAATCCAGGATGAGTGAGGGTTCGTTGCATGTGCAAGTCCAAAAATTACAGATGAAACCAAAACGGCGGCAAGAACCGATGTGTGTTTTCTGCCACTGCGGCTCAGAAACCCTTCACGGAGATTTGTGATCAGGTAACTCCGAAAGTACGCCTCTTCCCAAATACTCACTGCCGTCATTAATACCAATGCACTAATCAGGCCGGAAAAAAGATCCCATTCAAAAATTGTAAGATTTGTATCTGAAAATTCAATCTGGCCCGATACTATAAGAACAAACACAATACCACTCATTGCCAATGCTGCTATTACATTTCCAGCAAGAAAATCCAAAAACCAGGCAGAATTAATGGTAAATCCAAATTCTTCACAGGGCCGCTTATCGATCACCCGGGCTGAAATCCAGAGTACGCCAATAAGTATGAAAGCCAGGGCTACCATTACTCCAGTCTGACCGGGAATCAGAATAGAAAAAATCACCAGCAATGATATTATCAACATTGTTGTTAGGATAATACGCCAACCGGCTCTGAGTCTGTACTCATTTTCATTATAAAAAATGAATTTCATTTCGGAAATTGTATTGTAACTGTTGGCGTGTTTGCTGAGAGAAAATTCAAAAAATTAAATCTGTTTTTAAAAATTATGGCTGAAAGATTAGCTTTTTTTGCGACAAAAAACGAAATCGAATCGTATTTCAATATCGAGACCAAGAAGGAAAGCCTTTTTGAACCGAATTACAATATTACACCAGGCACGCAGATTCCCGCTGTTTATTCTGATGAAAATGAAGATACACTATTGATAAAACAAACTCGCTGGGGTGCTGAATCTGGCGACATGGAGAAACGGACAACCATTCATCAAGATGAACTGACAGAAAAAAACACTACAAAGCGTTGCGTTCTGCCTTTGAGCGGATTTTATGTTTGGAAGCATAAGCAAAAAAATGAACATCCTTTTTTTGTACGGATGCTGAACAGCCCGGTCATGGCGGTTGCAGGTCTTGTTTTTGAAGATAATGGTGAATTTGTGAGCATCATTACCACAGAATCGAACCCGCTCATACAGCCAATGTCCAGGAATATGCCGCTGCTTCTGGATCCAACCAGATCCGAAGAATGGCTCGACTCGTCCAACAGCTTAGCTGAAGTAATTGAAAATACATCAAATCTGTTTGCATTGACCGATCTGTCAGTACTGCGTGTGAGCCGAAAAGTGAACGACACCAAGAACAACGATCCCAAGCTCATTCAGCCTATTCCGAAGTAGAATCGGGTTTTGGTTTTAGTGCCGGTTTACCTTCAATTTGGTTCTGATAAACCCGAAAAGTTTTGTATGCAAAACTGATATCACCTTCACGGGCAAAATGTTCGAGTACATCCTCCCATATCATTTGATTCAGGCCGCGCCTTCGCCTTGCATGAGACAGGTGCCGGATGGTGAGTTTCACACCTTTTTCCACGACTTCGGTATAAATGATAGGAGTCAGGTTTTTGTACTGAATCAGGTACGATTTTTTTGCCCTGCTGATCTGTTGTTCGGCATCAGCCACATAATCTTCAGAATGGCTTTGAACAATATCTGTAAGTATTTTCTTCGCTTTTTTCCAGTTACTTTCGAACGTAATAACAATTACAATCTCGTTCCAGATGAAATCGAAGTCACTGGTATAATTGCCGATTGATTCGCGCAGCACATAGTGGTTAGGAATGTGTATAACCCGGCCGGTACTCTGATCGGCCTGAACCCAGTTTCCGATTTCCAAAATAGTGAATTTAAAAAAACGCACGTCAATTACATCGCCCCGGTGTATACCAATCTCAATCCGGTCACCTACATCAAAGGGTTTACGCCAGATAATAAAAAGCCAGCCGGCCATATCCGTTACAGGATCGCGCAGGGCTATGGCAAGGCCTGCCGACAATAGCCCCAGAAACGTGGCCACAGAACCCATACCCTGAAACCAGATACGCCCGATCAGTATAAAGCCCAGAAAACTGAGAAAATAGGCCAGGTTTTTCTTCCATTTGTAGCGGGCCGTTTCATCTTCTATCTGTCTCCGCACAATGCGTTTTACAATAAAATGGATGGCGACCAGAATCAAAATGATAGCCACGCTCTCAATCAGATTGGTGTAATGGAGGTAGGTCTCGCTCAGCAGCTCTTCAAATGGTTCTGCATTATTTTCATCCATGATTGTACGGGCTGTTTTTCGGATACATTACCGCAATATTTCCGGGAGACTGCGTTATGTTGATAACCCGGATATCTCACAGTAAATTTGTTAAACTTAATGTAACTATTTTCTTTATAATGCTTTAAGATCGGATTTTTGAGTCTTAGAATTTCAAGCTGTCGGGGCTGCGATATTATCCCCTCAGCTGCGTTGAATCTAAAATGGCATGCTCAACGTACTCAGGCACTTTTCCGCTGCCATTTTATCTTCGCCTTGCTAAGGAAAAAATCTCTTGGTGAGATATACGGGTTAGTACTTTTTTAAATGTTTAAATAGTGATATTTTTAATCTCTTTGCAATAAACTGAATAAATAAATTTTATGCTTTACGCAATTATCATATCGTTGATCACATTGATTTGCATTCTGCTCATCATTGTGGTTTTACTTCAGCCCGGACAGAAGGAGGGATTGTCAGGTGGACTTGCAGCCGGAATGGCAGGCGGTTCATCAATGGGAGCACGAAGAACTGCCGACTTGCTTTCAAAAACAACTTCAATTCTCGCTGCCCTGTTTTTAGGGTTAAGTGTGCTGGCTAATTTTGCCATTGACCGCGGAGACGCTGCACAAAGTACCATTCAGCAGAGTGGCATGGGAGGTGAACCGATTGAACAACAAGATTTTTCTGCTCCGTCTCAAACCGAGTCAGCCGTTCCCCAACAGGATGATTTTGAGATTGAAGATTAATCTCTGAGTTTTTATCGAAATATTTTTAAAACCCGGTTTGCCAGGCAGGCCGGGTTTTTTTGATTTTTAGACTGTTTCTGTCTTTAATTTACGATCAGACTCAAAAATTAATCTGAACTGAAATCGTATCCAGCCCGGGGTTCATTTCATAAATCAGGCCGAATCCGTTACTGATATGTTTATAGGAGATCGTAAAACGGTCCAGGGGAAGTGAGAGGGAGAGCATAAAGTGGAGCCGGTTCCCGACGGTAACGGGAAACTTATTCTTAAAATAGATCATACCTGCATTAAAATGGGTGGCCTGCAAGGGAGAGACCGACAAGGCCAGTGATGAACTTTTTTGCGTAATGACCTGGTCTTCCTCGGTGATAAATTTCTCATTATCCCATGCATGAAAGTAGTGAACGCCAATCCACTCATGCTGAATATAAAACTCAGAAGTTGCCTGTACTCCTCCAATCGCTTTAAAGCTGTATGGAGATACACCCAAAGATTGACTCCGGCTAACTTCAGCAACAAGTAAAATCAGAATAAAAGCCGGCAGGCCAACTCTGCGTATTACAGAGAATATATCTTTCATCAGAAGTCGATCAGTACGTTGAAATACTCAACATAATTATATCGCCCTTCTTTTTCATCATACCCACAAAAAATTTTAAAAAAACTGTAAGGAATTGGCCCATGCCGGTTCATACGGATATGAGAGGTGATCAAACATATCAAATACCATTTGCAGCGTATCCGGCTGTGCGACTGATGCTGCTTATGATGACTGGAATTACATCGGCTCATTATCTTTCAATTTCTGCACAAATCACCTTGATTGGTTTTTTTACATTTACACTTCTTTGGCTGAGTTCTGAATTTTTGTTCCGCCGATGGAAAGTCCTCACAGCAGGCAGGATTTCAGTTCTGCTCTACTTTTTTATGATTTTTTCAGCTTCTTCAGCTCTCTTTTCTGTATTGTCGGAAGGGGACAGAAATAATGTAATAAAGGCAGAACTTCTTTCACTTTATGAGTGGGAAAATGCTGAAATCAGCGGCCTTGTAACAGGTACCGGCAGAAGCGGAACAGGGCGGAATGTTTATGAAGTGAAGGTTACAGAAATTCGTTTTTATGATGGTGTGCACTGGAAGGAGAGCTGGAATATTCGGTTGTATGGAGCGGAAAGTTCGCCCCCGTCTGTTCAGCAGGGAAGTAAAATACAGGCAGAAATACGCTTTTATAGCTTCCCGGAACAGCGAAATCCTCACGAATTTGATTACGGAGGCTGGCTTCTCGACCACGGTTTTTCTGCACACGGAGAGTTACTGGAACTGACTGAGCACACACCAGCCCGAAACCTTCTGAGCTGGGCACCCGCAAGGGAAGCCGTTCAGCGCAATGCCGACACTCTTTTCGAAAGTGATCATGCCCATCTTGCCAAAGCTCTGCTTTTGGGCTACAAGGAAGATCTGACTCCCGATACCCGGCAGGAATTTGCAAGGGCGGGGCTTTCTCATATTATGGCCGTATCGGGCTTGCACGTTGGATTTATCGTTGCACCTTTCTGGCTGCTGATTCCTTATCTATGGGGATCAAAAACCGGCAAGTGGCTGGGTTTGATACTGCTGACCACACTGCTGCTCGGGTATGCAGGAATTACCGGGTTCAGTCCTTCTGTAAGCCGGGCCTCGCTGATGGCTTGGCTGTTGTGCTATGGGAAACTTTTTCACAAGATCAGAAACTCAGTTAATCTGACAGCTGTGGCTGCAATTATTATTTTGATGATCCAGCCACAGCAGTTGTTTGATGTAGGATTTCAGCTCTCATTTTCTGCTGTATTCATCATTCTGCTGCTGATGCCTGAAGCGCAGCGTCTCATTCCTCAAAAATATCGCTACGGTTTTATCGGTGGTTTCATCAGCATTATTCTTGTCTCCATTGTGGTTCAGGCCGGGCTATTCCCAATCCTTGTGGCTTATTTTGGTGAGTTTTCTATTATCGGCCCCGCAGCCAATGCACTGGTTGTACCTATTTTATCTTTTACAGTACCGGTCGGCCTGCTCTTTGTTTTGCTCAGTCCGCTGCTACCGGCAATGCTGCATGCAGGTGCAGTTCCTGTTCAGTTTTCTCTCGACTGGATCCATTCCGTGGCATCCGCACTGGGAGGGCAGGCATATAGCTACATCACTGTGGAACAGGCAACACTCCCTCTTTTTTTGGTCTGGATTTTTGCGATTTTCTTTATCGCCTCGATTCGAATCCCCACATACCGCTGGAAAATGTTGATCGGCTTGCTCTTGTCACTGAACTTTTTGATTGCAGAGCGGATTATTCATCATCCCGAATATAAAAAGCTGGAGATCACTGTACTGGATGTAGGACAGGGCGATGCCATTCATGTTCAAACACCCGGGGGTAAACACCTGCTGATTGATGCGGGCCGATGGTCTCCCATGAATAACAGCGGCCGGCAGGTACTAATTCCTTACTTCGAACACTTGGGTATCAATAGGCTGGATGCAGTTTTTCTATCACATCCCCATGCTGACCACATCGGCGGAATGCCCGACCTGATTGAATCTATCGACATCGACGTAATCTACCAGAGTGATTACGACTACGACTCCGCAATTTATGCCCGCTATATGGAACTGGCTGAAGAGTTTTCCGTACCTGTAAAATATCCTGTGGCCGGAGATATGATCGGGATTGATCCGGCAATTCGTATTTTTGTAATCGGGCCGGAGGCAGATACTCGCAGAGACCCCAACCCTAATAATCATTCCCTCTCTCTGAAACTTGTGTATGGTCAGAAGCATTTTCTCTTCAGTGGTGATGCCGAGGTTAGACAGGAACGCCAGATGGCTGATCGCTATGGTGATTTTCTGCGCTCACATTTCTACAAAGTGGGCCATCACGCAAGTAATACCAGCTCAACCGAACTTTTTATGCAGTATGTTGAACCGGAGATCTCGGTTGCATCACTTGCGTTTCAAAATCGTTTCGGTCATCCCGGCCGCGATGCGGTAAACCGCCTGCATCAATTTAGCGAGCACCAAAAATATACCAGTCTTTCCGGAGGAATGGTTTTTATTTCTGATGGCTCGGGAATTGAGAAAAGAGAGTGGAGATATTTAAGATTTTAATCCGCAGATTTAAAATCAGAAAGTGCATTCTTTACTTCCTGCGGTGGTCGGACAGGCCTTCCGTTTTGCATAAATACGGCCGTTACTTTTCCTTTTAGTGCCAGCTCATCCTCCGGAAGTTTGTAGATGTCCTGGTAAAAAATAAATCGAACATTTCCTTGCTGTTCAGCACGCACACGCACCACAAAATGGTCATCGCCCGTTAAAGCTCTTTTGTACTCAAGCTCTGTTTTGTGCACCACCGCGTCAGTGCCATTTTCATGCAGCTCATTAAAATTCAGTCCAATATGTTTCAAAAATTCATGGCGGGCATGCTCCAGATAGTTTTGATAAACGGCATTATTCACCAAACCCTGTGTGTCCAGCTCATAATCACGTACGGTGAATTCAAGTTCAAAATCGTAATTTTTATCTCGCATTCTTTTCAGTTTATTGATTGAATTGATAAGCTTTCGCTCAAATATAGCAGAATCATCCTTCAACCGAAGCAGAAAAATAATGTTCAAATATTTTCCTTTACTCTTTATCATATTTTTATTGTTGAGCTGTGAAACAGACCCGCTGTTCCTTCATGAAAAAACCATCATACTTGACCCCGGACACGGCGGCACGGCCGATACCGATCAGTATCGTGTTGGCCCCACAGGTGAACGGGAAGAGTGGATCAATCTGCGTGTAGCCCTGAAACTTCAGACTCTTTTGGAAGATAGCGGTGCCATTGTCATTATGACCCGCACAGAAGATACTCACGTTGAACTGGCTGATCGTGCACAACTTGCACTGGATTATGATGCGCACCTATTTCTCTCCATTCATCACAATGCCATTGCCGATACCACTGCCAACTTTCCTATCGTCTATTTTCATGGGAATGCCAGTGAAAATCTGGCCAGTGTGCAGCTTGCAAAAAGCATAGCGTCTCATCTGCGCGAAGACCTGTTTGACGGTGAAGGCCCGGCTGTTGTGGCATCCGATCACACCATCTTTCCAACTGCAGGAACCGCTGTTCTGCGCCACTCATACGGGATTCCCGGAGTAATCTCTGAAGCCTCTTTTTTTACAAATCTGGGTGAGGAAGAGCGCCTTAAAAATCCCGATTACAATCAGCTTGAGGCGGAGTCTCTTTATCGGGCCATACTAAGCTATTTTGAGAAAGAATCCCTTCCGGTTCATGATAAGCACAGCCGCGTGGAGCTGCCGCCTTTTGAAGTTTTTCGTGCAGCGGAAAGAATGTCGCCCGAAGGCCTCCGCTGGAAAGAAAATTTTGAAAAAGCTCAAAACCTGCTCGAATCTGATGATCCGCAAGACTGGGAAGAAGCGTATAAACTCGCTTCCCAAAGCGTCAGGGCCTTTGCTGATTCGTACCTTGCAAGAGATGCTCATCTTCTTCGGGCAGAGGCACTCGAACGTTTAAACCGAATCGAAGAGGCAGCAATCGCACGGCAAAGGGCAGAAGAATTTTATATAAAGATGGATTAGTGTTGTGTAACAACTAATTCTGTCCAAAAAAGAAGGGCAACACTATTTCAGAAGTGACTGAAATCCACTTCTATATGGAGAGTTATAATTTCGATCATTGTGGACCCACCCCAACCCCTCCCTCCGGCGAAAAAAGCACGCCGCAAGGAGGGGCTTTCACCTATTTCGAAGGCAAACACTCAACAAAAGAGTCACCCCTTCCTTGTGCCGTGTGTTTGCGGCATAGGAAGGGGCCGGGGGGTGGGTCCAAGTGGATAGGGCTAAAACAATCTGTAACTGGTAGCCTGAAATTTCGTAAGAAACCTGCAAAGTTTTTTTATTTAAAATCTTCCAATTTTGAAGAAAGTGATAAACTTTGCCCCAAGGGGATGCCCTTGGCACGGGTTTTACCCGATGTTTTATCATTGACACGATATTAGGCTGAATATCCTTCTATCTCACCTAAAAATCGTGTCGAATCATCGCTTCCTGTTCAAAATCAAAAAGTGTGAGGCGGCGGAGGTTGTAAATGCTCATCCAGTAATTGCGAAGAGACTGGATGTAGTTTCGCAGGGCTGCATCTCGTTCGTTTTGGGCTATGAACAGGTTGGTGATGTCTATCTGGCCGATGCGGTACCGGTTCCGGGCAACAGCATAACGCCGGTCAGCTATCTGGTCGGAAAGTTCGGCCAGGGTTACCTGCTCCCGCAGCTGACGGAATTCTGCCACCATATTCTGAACCGTGAGGTCAAATTGTGCTTGCTCAAAAGCAATGTCATCAGCAACCTGTCGCTGGGTATTTCTGGCAAAATTGATTTCCGCACGGTTTTTGCCCCAGTTAAAAATTGGTACCTGGAAATTAAGGGTTACAAACTGCTGGTTGAGCGGCTCCTGGTACAGATCGGAAAAGTTTTCAGAGGTCTGGTTCAACCCGAAATTGGCCTGTATAGTTGCTGAAAAAGAGCTCTGTTTTTGCGCCATATCCAGGTTGCGTTCGGCTTCGATTGTTTGAAGGTCAAAATCGAGGGAGGTGCTGTTATTTCGCCTTGCCATCTCCAGGGCCGTCTGTTCGTCCACAAAAAAATCAGGCATTTCGTCCGGAATTTCCACATCAATCGGGGCACCGGGATCAAGCCCCAGAAGCAGCCTGAAGTTGTTGATCTGCTGATCGTAATTGATCTGTGCCTGTGTCAGTGACGATTCGGCATTGCGTAACTGTAACTCCGACTGAAGCAGGTCGTTTTCTGCAATATTTCCAACATTGTACCGGCCTTGCGAAATGTTGTAGATGGAGTCGTTCACCGCAACATTGAACTCTGCAATATCCAGGTTAATCTTGGAAAGCAACACATCAAAATAGCGCTGGGTTACGGTAAAGGAGAGGTCTTCCATCGCTTCCACGTATTGCTTCTGGGCAATCTGAAGCTGGAGTGGCTCCATTCTGTTTCTCCATCTCAAATCGTTGTACTGGAAAATGGGCTGGCTGTAGCCAACAACAAGTGGAGTGGAGCTCCAGAGGTAAGTGTTCTCATCTGCAAAAATACCCAGGCGTGCAATTCCTGTAGAAAGAGAGAGGTTCCCTCCGGTATGCATAATAGGCTGACTGACCGATAAACCGACTGAAGCGTTCGACTGCTGCGAATAGATGAGTGAAGTTGTGCCATCGGGATTAAAATTCTCGCGGAATGCACGCCGGTAGTTTGGGGCATCTCCCGACAGTGTTAAACCGGGAAAAAGGTCGGCCCTGTACGATTTGTATCGCCACTCACTGGCGAGAAGAGAGTAACGGGCTGAACGTGAAAGCGGACTGAGTTCAATCGCCAGGCCGATAGTTTCGCGGAGAGTCATCGTATGGATTTCCTCCGTTTCCTGGGCATAAGCGTATTGCAAATCCGGCATTGTAATCAACAAAAAAAGAAGCAGGCAGAAAGTTTGTTTTTTCCTCATGATGGATGATGTCATTCAGAAATTTGAGTTATCGATTTATGGTTTGTAACAGTTGTTTACAGGGTTAAGAATTTTGTATTTCATAACCTGAGTAAGTTAATCCGCTGAAGATACTCGCAGAGTTTGATTCGTTAACTTGATGCTCAATTTCAATTCTTCCCTTATTCATGTCTGAGTGCGGTAACCGGTTCCTGTTCTGCAGCTCTCTTGGCCGGGAAAAAACCAAAAATAACACCAATGGCTGTGGCAACTCCAAAAGAGATCAGGATGGATCCAAGTGTGACAATTGCGGTAATCCCAGCAGTGATTTCGATGATGTAGCTGAACCCGATTCCAAGAACAATTCCAACAAATCCACCCGTAACACTGATAGCAAGTGCTTCGGTTAAAAACTGAAGCTGTATATCCTGCCGTTTCGCTCCAACGGCTCTCCTTACCCCGATTTCACGATAGCGTTCAACCACAGAAGCCAGCATGATATTCATGATACCGATTCCGCCCACCAACAGTGAAATGGAGGCGATAGATGCCAATACAATATTAAAAATTCGTTTAGTACGCTGTTCCTGCTGCAAAAGAAGTTCCGGAACGATAATCTCGAAATCGACGACCTGATTATGTCTGCGTTCCAGCATCCGGGAGATAATTTCTGCAACCGTAACACTGTATGTATTGTCCGAAACCTGCACAATCGCACGGTTAAGCTGGTGATAATTTTCATCTCTTGGCCTTACAGAAGTCCCGCTGCTCCCCGACTGCTGCGCCTGTTCGGCCTGGATATCACGGTGGGTAACCACTGCACGGTTTCCATAGCGCAGCAAAATACTTTCTGCGGGTACAAAAATATCCATGTTATAATCACGAATTCCGAGGTTTTCAATCTGACTGGAAGTGAGCTGCCGTTCCTGCAGAACCCCCACAACTGTGAACCATACATTGCCAGCTTTGATTTTTTTACCGAGGGGATCTTCACCGGCAAAAAAACGGGTCCGGACTCCATAACCGATTATTGCCGCTGGCATGGCTTCCTGAAAGTGTGTGGATGTGAAATTACTTCCTGAAATAATTTCAAAGTTGTTGATTTCAAAATAGTCACTGTTCACACCGACCAATTTTCCGGATCGCATCTGGCCGGAACGAATGAACTGAGTATCGTAAATAATTTCGGGCGAAACGGAGTGAACATGAGGAATTAACCGCTGAATGCTGTACAAATCTTCGAGCGTAAGACCCGGTGAATATCTCCTCTGGGAGTACAGTTCCTCCTTTTCATCATCTAATTCTCCCTCTCGCTGTTCAATCACGGGCTGAATGATCACATTGTTGGTACCGAGGAGCTGCATATTTGCAAGTATCTCCTGCTGGGCACCGCTTCCGATGGCGAGCATCGCTATTACAGATGCAACCCCGAAAATAATCCCCAGGGAGGTAAGCAGGGAACGAAGCTTGTTCTGTTTAATCGCCTCTATCGCAATATCCAGGTTATAAAGAAAAATTTGAATCATAGTCCGCTTTCGAATAGATAATCAGGTTCAGGGTATAAGAATTTATCGCTCTCTATTTCTTTGTTTACGATTACGGCAATTCAACAATTTCAATTTCCTGCTCCGGTGTCTCTTCCGGTTCCTGCTCATCCAGGTATTGGTCAAGCACATCTTCCGGTAACATATTTTTTCTCATTCCAGAGGTATCGGGCGGCATGGAAATGAGTACCTGATCATCTGGGGTGAGTCCCTCCAGGATTACAACATCGTTATCGTTGGCGGCTCCCATCACTATTTGCTGCATCACTGTTTGAATACCATCCCGTTTAAAGACAAAATGGTTCGAATCATATGCGTGCACTGCCTCAAGCGGCACAAAAAGTGCATTTTCGATGGTTTCGATCAAAATGTCGTTGCTTGTGGTCATAGCCGGACGAAGAGTGGTGTCCGATTCATTGATCTCAATTTTCACCTCAAACACTTTAGAGTGGGAATTCGGGCGCTGTTCCCCGATGTTGGCCACTGAAGTTACAACGCCCGTCAGCTCTTTATCACGGATCGCATCCAGGCCGATCTGAACTGTCTGGCCGGTCCTGATTTTTTGAATATCCACTTCGTTCACATAGGTCAGCGACTCCATCGCACTGAAATCGGGCAGCTCGGCAACAACCGGATCAAACGCATTAACAGTGCTACCAGTTGTTGTTTTTCGACCCTGCCAGTTACGGGTATAAACCACCATTCCGTTCTCAGGAGCAAGAATAGTAAATCCGTTCATTACCCGCATGATACGCTCCAGATTATTGCGTTCCTGGGTAAGTGTAGCTTCAATTTCTCTCAAACTCGCTTCAGACTGAAGCACTCTCGTTCTGTAATTTTGTTTCTCCTGGGCAAGCTGTCGTTCGGTTCGTTCCAGTTCAATCTGCGTTTGACGCTGAACAGCCGGAGATTCATACACCGACTGCTCTACTGCAATCTGGCGTTCTTCGAGCTGGAAGGTGAGATTCTCAAGATTATCGCGTGCCTGGGTAAGTGTGAGAGAACTGTCTAATTGAGCCTGTTCAAACTGGGATTCCGCACGCTGTACTTCCAGCTGAGCATTTTGCAGGCGGGTCATCACCTCTGAGCGATCCAGTTCTGCCACAGGATCGCCCTTTTGAACAATGGTTCCCTCGGGCACAAGATTTTGAATTGTCATATTCCAGATCTGAATGTCGCGTGCACCCTGCGGGCCCCTGATCTGAATAGAATTTTTGGCACGAAGTTCGCCGGTAGTCGTAACGGTTACTTTAAAATCACCTTCTTTCGGACTGACAAATATGTCAAGCTGCTCCCCTGAATCCTTTCCTAAAAAAGCCCAAACTGCAACCAGAAAGCCTATAGAGAGAACAGTATATATTATTTTTCTGCTCATGGATAGATTATTTTTTTACATTCCCTGATTGATCCGCTTAGTTGAAAACCTTTTATAAGGAATAAAATTATTTCTCTTGCCAAGATTTTTATAAAAACTCTTGCTTATCCCATAAAGGAATACATAAGAGACTGAATAGATCTACATACCCGATCGTAAATACTACCATTATAATAATTGAAAGCGTATTATAATTAAATTCTTGAATAAACAGAAGTTAATTTTAAATAAAAATGAAAAAATTTTAGCCTGGCTTGAAATTTGAATCAAATCAGGCAAATTAAGGCGAAAGGGAGATTATCAGATTGGCATAAAAAACTAATAAAATGGGCTCTGAACTGAAAACCCGGAACATCATACAGAGTAGCAGAGCAGTTTCACAAAAATTGTAAATTGTGTAAAAATAAATCGGGTTTTCCCAGGTTTAGAAAACAAAAAAAGCCTGTGCGGGATACACAAGCTTAAAAAAAGTTAGCAGCAGGTATTTAATCAGAGCTATCAGAATGGCCATTTTTAAGGCTATAGCTTTTACCTTCCACGCTCTGTTCAAGAATTTGTTTAGGATCGTTGTTTTCGTCCACAATCACCACAGTGGGCTTGTGCTTTTTGGCTTCTTCGGATTCTAAAAGAGCATAGGCAATCACAATAATACGGTCATCAATCTGTGTTAACCGTGCAGCGGCTCCGTTCATGCAGCAAACACGGCTTCCCCTCTCTCCGGGAATGGTGTAGGTTTCAAGTCGGGAACCATTGGTAATATTCACAACCGCTACTTTTTCGTAAGGCAGAATGTTGGCTATTTCCAGCAGTTCTTCATCTATCGTGATACTCCCTTCATACATCAGATTGGCCTCGGTAACCTTCATCTGATGTAGTTTCGATTTAAACATGGTTAATTTCATGGCTCAAAAGCTTACTTATAATTCGATCAGTATATTATCAATCAGCCGGGTTTTCCCAAGCCATACAGCACCAGCCAGTATATATTTCTGATTATGTTGTAACGTACCTGCAGGTTCTAGTGTTTTCAGGGAAAACAAACTAATATAATCAATTTTGAAACCTTTTGCCTCCAGTTCACTTTTCTGATGATCGATTAACAGTGTAGTTTTATGTACCCCGCTTTTGATCTGTTTTTCGATATATTGCAGAGCACGATATAATCCCGGAGCGGTTGTTCTCTCCTCTGTACTCAGATAAGCGTTGCGGCTGCTGAGCGCCAATCCGTCATTGGCACGCTGAATCGCTCCCATTACCAGCTCAATATCGTGATTAAACTCTTCGATCATACGGCTGATCATCTGGAACTGCTGAATATCTTTCTGGCCAAAAACGGCTACATCTGGCGTGATAATGTTAAAAAGCTTGTTTACAATCAGCATCACACCTTCAAAAAATCCCGGACGGCTGGCTCCGCACATCTGCTCATTCAGCCGGTTGATGCGAATTGTAAAGAAAGATTCATCGTCATAAATTTCATCTTTATCCGGTGCGAAAACAAGAGAAACTTCTGCTTTCCGGCACTTCTTAATATCTTCCTCCAGTTCCCGGGGATAGGTGTCAAAATCTTCGTTAGGACCAAACTGAGCAGGGTTGACAAAAATTGACACGACTACATGGTCTGCGTAGCGCCGGCCAAGGCGAATAAGAGAAAGATGGCCCGGGTGAAGAGCTCCCATAGTTGGCACCAGAGCAATGCGTTTGCCTCCGGCTTTTAGTTTACGGATCGTTTCCCTTGTTTCATCAATCGTTTTGCAGATATCCATGCTGGTAGTTTTATTGACATGCCCTTTTCCCGGGATTCCGAAAAAAGAAAAGCGTCAGATTTTCTCTACCGCTTTTCCCTGGATCAACACATTCAAATTGCCCTTTTCGGATCAAAATCTTCGAGTAGTTGTTTTACCCTGCTCATAAACGCTCCCCCGTGTGCCCCATCAATAACTCGATGATCATAACTCATAGAGAGATACATTTTGTGTCGGATGCCGATCACATCTCCTTGCTCCGTTTCAATGACAACAGGACGTTTCTCAATGACCCCGGTTCCAAATATAGCTACCTGCGGCTGATTGATGATTGGGGTTCCCATCAGATTTCCCACACTTCCGTAATTGGTAAGGGTGATGGTTCCGCCTACTAAATCGTCAGGGCTGAGATCTTTGTCTCGCGCCTTAATTGCAAGGTCATTTACCGATTTTGCAAGTCCTGCCAGGTTTTTATCCTGTGCCTGCTTGATAACGGGCACGATTAACCCCCCTTTACCACCTTCGCCCAATGCCACGGCAATACCAAAATTTATATCTTTCTTCAGGTGAATTTCATCACCATCCACTGAGCTGTTAATCAGTGGAAATTCACCGATTGCCTGAATAAACGCTTCAATAAAAATTGGAGTGTAGGTAAGCTTTATACCAGTATGTTCGTAAAATTTGTTTTTGTTGGCTTCCCGCCATCTTACAATGTTGCTCACATCCACATCACTGAAGGTGGTTACATGAGCTGATGTCTGCTTAGACCGGACCATGTGTTCGGCAATCATCTTGCGCATACGGTCCATTTTTACAATCTCCACTTTTTCATGGGGTCGTGATAAATTCAGTTCACCGGCAGAAATTTTTCCTTTTTCACCTGTAACAGATGAGGTTGCATCGGCAGCCGATTTTTCTGACTCTCTGGTCTTCTGCTCAGCAGGAGGTTTCACATTTCCGGCTTTTTTGTCTTCCAGATAAGCCAGGATGTCACTCTTGGAAACCCGTCCGCCTTTCCCGCTGCCTTCAATCGTTTCAAGTTCTTTCATGCTGATTCCCTCTTCCTTGGCAATAGAGCGAACAAGCGGTGAATAGAAGCGTCCGTCTGAACCCTCCCGCTGCGGCTCCGATCCGGCTGCCACCGTTTCAGCCTCCTCCTTTTTAGGAGAACCGTTCTCTGATGCAGCAGTTTCTTTGGAAGAGGATGGTTTCTCTTTAGAAGAGGCATTTGCAGCTTTTCCGGTGGCAATGATGGCGATAGTTTGCCCGACTTCCACGGTATCCCCTTCTTCTACAAGAATTTCTATCAGTGTGCCTGCCTCTGGCGATGGCACTTCGGTATCCACTTTGTCAGTAGCAATTTCGAGCAGAGTTTCGTCTACCTCTACTTTATCACCCACCTTTTTGGCCCATTCAATTACCGTACCTTCCATAACTGATTCGCCCATCTGGGGCATCACTACCTCAATACGCTTACCTTCATCGTCGCTCCGGCCATCTGAACTTGTTTTGGCAGCAGGTTCGGCATCCTGGACTTTTTCCTCCGAATCTTCACCTTCAGTTTCGGCAGAATCTTTCTCTTTTTTCTCATCGGACGATGAGTTATCGGTCACCGAGGATGCGTCACCCTCGGTATCAATCACGGCAATCGGCTGGCCTACTTCCACAGTTTCATCCTCTTTAACCAAAATTTCAATCAATACACCAGCCTCTGGTGATGGCACTTCGGTATCTACTTTATCAGTGGCAATTTCAAGCAGAGTTTCGTCCACCTCCACTTTGTCACCCACTTTTTTTGCCCACTCAATCACCGTCCCCTCCATTACCGATTCGCCCATCTGGGGCATCAAAACTTCTACCTTTGCCATGTTGATACTCTTCTTTTTATGTGATTTTTAGTCAATTATTTTGAGAACTAAATTACCCGTAAAGATCAGAATAATCGTTATCAGATCAAAATGGTGCTGTCCTCTAAAACAGAGCATTTGATGCACTAAATACCTATATCCAGACTTTTTCATGATTTATTCATTTTGTACACATAGCGCAATCTATAGAAAGTTTGAAGTTTGTAAACCTTTGATATTAAATCTTTATAGATCTGATCCGCAATATCGAATTCATCTCTGGATTCATAGATAAATATCCTTAATTTTATTTAAATCTTAAATGTTATATCAACTATCTGCTCCAAACTAAAGCAGTTTTTTGACTCAATAACAATTAAAAATCTTGCAAAACCTTCAGTATTTCTATATGTTATTTTCATTATTTAGTAAATTTAATTTTAGTAAACTATTAACGAAGTAAGTCAATTCTAAACTTTTAATTAATTGTAAGTACTTCGTGTTTATAACACAAAATTGTTGGCCGGGATGTTAATTTATTGCTCAAAAAACCAGTTAGATCCGGTTTACCCTATCATTTATGTCGACTCCCTTAGAGGCATGCCTTCTTTAAATTTCCCGGACAAAAACCTATTTGGTATTTTTGCTACCAGAAGAAATTTCACCAGGGAGTTACTTTTACTTTATAGTACAAATGAAACGGATTTTTCCTGGAAAACAGTTCTGAATGAGTTGTATATCCGGGGACTTAAGGATATCAAATTGATTATACATTCCAATATTAAAGGCCTTAATAGTGAAGTGGGTCAGGTTTTTACGAATACAGATTTTCAATTCTCCATAAATGATGTTAAATCCAGACTTTTCGAACTGGTATCCTCAAATCACAGGCTTGAACTGGCAGAAAGTATAGGAAGTGTTTTTACTTCCGACAGAATAGATGACACTTATCAACAAGGTTGGGAAAGGTGGCAAAGATTTTGTGAACAGTGGGAAAAAAAATACAGCGAATTCGGGATTCTTGCTAATCAGGATATCTACAAATTCTGTTTTACTTATTTAAAGTATGATAAAAAAATCTGGGAATCGCTCGTAAAGATCAAGCGTATTGATCCCCTCCAAAGCACCTCAAATGGCAGCCTAACTATTTGGAGACCCGGGGAAAATCACCTCAGTTACATTCAGCGTTTGTCAACAATGTTTAATTCAGAAAAAACTAAAATGGTTTCTGACAAACAACTTCTGAGACATGATCTGGGTGTATTGATGAACATGCCACCTCAGAAAGTAATTTCTACCGGAACAGATGAAAAAAAGCATATCCGGGAAAAAATCTTTTCGGTTGGCTCTGCTTTTAAAAAAACTTTTAAAATGGCTTGATCTTTTAAACATCCGGTTGACAAACCCTGAAAGTATTTAACGTTCATCCGGTAATTGGCTGATTTTTACCTGTGCTTAAAATGTAAATAAAGGCTTTATATCTATTTGTGCGGGTGATGTTATCTGATTTTACCTGCATTTTCTACTCCAACTTTTTGAGATAAAGCTGCATAAATTAAGCTCATCGACTGCAGAAGTATTCAAATCCACTTTTAATGATTGCACCTCTATGCGGTTCACATTTCAGGAAACCTTTATCGTGGGAAGAATTCTTAAAAATTCCTAAGTTGTTTGTTTTTCATGAAATCTCCGTGAGTCCGATACGTATGAGTAGTTGAAATCTGAATTCATCTTACTTTAAAGTTATAAAAATCCAAGATGGCGGCTTTTTGCAGAATCGATAAATATAATTTACTATGAGCGAATACCCCAAAACAGATGACCCTAACGTCCCGGAAAACGATCCTTCCCAAAAAACCCTGTTTACCCGTTTTCTCGATTTTGTGGAATGGCTCGGGAACCTGCTTCCCCATCCTGTAACGCTCTTTGCAATTTTTGCCCTCGGCGTGGTTCTTCTAAGTGGTGTGGCCGAGTGGCTGAACTGGACAGCTCCTGATCCCCGTCCGGAAGGAGCTTCCGGGCGTTCACCCGACGGCATCATCGAACCTGTGAGCCTCTTGAATGGTGATGGACTTCGGATGATCGTTGAAAATATGGTCACAAATTTTACCAGCTTCGCACCGCTTGGAGTAGTGCTCGTGGCCCTGCTGGGAGTGGGTGTTGCCGAACACTCTGGATTGATCAGTGCCTGTATTCGTGGAATTGTCCTGAAAGCGGCTTCTATCAAACCGAACGGCAAAACCGGATCAGGCATCACTGCAATTCCGATGAAAATCATCAACTTTATACTAAACCCGAAAAACCTGGTTACAATTGCAATCTGTTTTGCCGCGGTTATTTCGAATACCGCATCAGAGATGGGATATGTGGTACTGGTACCCCTGGCAGCCGTTATTTTTCATTCGATGGGACGCCATCCTCTCGCCGGGCTTGCATGTGCGTTTGCCTGTGTTTCAGGTGGATACAGCGCCAACCTTCTCATCGGCACCATCGACCCGCTGCTGGCCGGCCTCACACAGGAAGCTGCAAATCTAATCGATCCCGATTATACCGTGCACGCCGCTGTGAACTGGTATTTCATGTTTATCAGCACCTTTTTTATTACGGCTGTGGGAACCTTCGTAACCCTGCGTATAGTGGAACCTAAACTGGGTGAGTATGACGAAAGCATGGCGATGGAAGATCTCTCCGAAGATGTTTCGATGGATCCACTTACGGCCAAAGAGCTCCACGCATTGAAGTGGACCGGCATTTCTGTTGTCATTATGTTCGGTGTGCTTGCGATGACGATCATTCCCGAAAACGGTGTCCTGCGAAATCCCGAAACAGGCGAAATGCTCAACTCTCCGTTCCTGAATGGCATTGTCACCTTTATTTTTATCTGTTTTCTGATTCCCGGCTTTGTATATGGCCGTCTTGTGGGAACCATGAAAGACGACCGCGATGTAATTAAAGGCATGGCCAGTGCGATGTCTACACTGGGGCTTTATATTGTGATTGTATTTTTTGCTGCACAATTTGTGGCTTATTTCGGATGGAGTAATCTTGGACAGATTTTTGCCGTGAAAGGCGCTCAGTTTCTTCAAGATATCGGGATGACCGGGCCGATTATTTTTGTCGGATTTATTTTAGTCTCCGGATCTGTGAACCTGATGCTGGGTTCGGCTTCAGCACAGTGGGCGGTTACGGCTCCCATTTTTGTACCGATGCTGATGCTGATCGGTTACAGTCCCGAAGTGATTCAGGCCGCCTATCGAATCGGCGACTCTGTTACAAATATCATTACCCCGATGATGAGTTATTTCGGGCTGATCCTGGCCTTTGCCAACAAATATGATAAAGACCTCGGCATCGGCACCATCATTGCAATGATGCTTCCCTACTCCATCTTCTTCTTTATCGGATGGATTATTTTGTTTTATCTCTGGGTATTTGGCCTTGGCCTGCCGGTTGGCCCGGAAGCACCGACGTATTATTTGATAGGGGAGTAATTCCTTTTTAAAGTGAGTTCAATATAAATTCTATGAATTTGACAACCAGAAAGCGAGACTGTCCAAGAAGTGAGTTTCAAGTTCTTGAAACCTAAAAATTTTAAGTTTATCAAGGTATTGAAAAGGAGCACTCCTCCTTGCAACGTGTTTTTCGCCGGAGGGAGGGGAGGCTCTTTTTCCAAATTCTTATGTCGAACTCACGTTTTTTATTAAATACGATTATCCTTGCAGACGATAATCCAGCTTTTAACCGCCAAAAAGTGTTACTCCTCGCGTTTTGCCGGAACCAGCATTACCGGAACTTTGGAATAGCGTGTGACCTGCGAGCTTACCCCGCCCAGGAAGAATTCATGTACAAACCCTTTGCCCTGGCTTCCCATAACTACAAGGGTTACATCATTTTCTTCGATGGCATTCACAATTTCTTTTCCGGGAGTACCAAATGTGATGATAATTTCTGAGTTGTTTCGGGTATGGTCAGAGAGTTCATTCCTAATCTCATCAAGCTGTTCTCTGCTTTTTTCACTGAGCTGTTCAAATGCTGCCGGGTCTTTCAGTGCTATGGCGTGGTGCCCCTGAACATGAATAAAGGATATTTTTTTAATTTTTCCTTCTTCATCCAGAGTTTTAATCACCTCAAAAGCGCGATAAGCAGTGTCGGAAAAATCGGTAGCGTGAAGAACATGGTCTAAAACATTGCTTATGGGTCGGGTGATGACAAGTTTCCGCTCATCAGGATTATTTTCATCCTGTTTCATCTCAATATTTATCAAAAAGACGGGCATTCTTGACCGCTGAAGAACTTCATTTGCAGTACTTCCCAAAAGCATTTCCTGAACCTTGCTTTGCCCGCGACTGCCAATAATTACAAAATCGGCATCGTGCTCATCGGCAGAAGTGAGAATTTCTGTGGGCGGATAGAAATATGTGCCCGACCTCAGATCAGTTTCTACAATAAAATCATGCTCCTCAAGCTGCTTCTTATACTCTTCCAGTTTATTACTGTATTTCTCTGTATTAAACTCGGTACGCTCACCCGTAAACGGAATAGATACAACGGTTACAAGAGTGATTTTTTTCGTTCCCATTTCTTTAAAGTGTGGAACAGCTTCAATTATAAGTTCGCTTGCTTCCGAATGATCGAGCGCAACCACTGCATGAATGAAAGTAGATTTCATAAGACTCCTTGCTTTTTTTGTAAGCTCCTTTTCCTGAAGATATAAAAAGTAATCTTTTTTGATGTAGTGTTATTCCTGAGCTTATTATTATTTAAACCCGAATGGCACGCTTTCCATTCACAGGACTTTAGCATACCGGATGAATTTGTTGAATTTTGAAATCAGGATTATGATTATTTGGGATGTTTTTCTTTTTTGATAAAACTAAACCACTCCTGCCGACCCGGACAATTAAAAACAAGAAATCCCTGCGGAAGTGGATTATCTGGTTGAAATACCATCCAACAAAAAAGATACAGAAGTGGGCATTACCCCTCTGCGTAGGCCCGGACATCTGCCATATCTACCATCAGATCGAACAGATCGGTGTTGCGTACGAAAGTTGGGATTCGCTCACTTCCCGGACCCCAAGCTGCAATTTCCACATAATCAGAGGTGTGAGTAGTGGTAATGAAATAGACGCCGTTGTAATTGGCCATAATTCCTGACAAAACACCAGCCGGACCCTGCCGGTCACGGAATGGCGCCCTGAACTCTCCTTTAAACGCCTGAAAAGCCATGATCGCCTCATCTTCGCTAATTTGAGTATTGGTTGCAAATTCCAGCAGATCTTTCACCTGCTTAACAGTAGCATCGTCACCCACAGCATCGTGAGACCAATGGAAGCCGAGCTCGTCATAAACCCACTCAAAGCTCCGCTGATAATTGTGAAGGGTTCGGAGCCGCACCGGAGAATCTGCATAGCGCGAACCGTAAGCTCCCAAGCCCGGATTTGCATTGCCGTGGTCGGTTGTCAAAATCACAAGTGTATCATCCCGGTTTTCGGTGTAGTCCATTACCACTTTTACGGCGTCGTCGAAAGCGATCTGGTCGTAAATCATTGCTGCAGCATCATTGGCATGAGCACCATGATCTACACGTCCTCCCTCAATCTGAAGGATAAATCCATTTTCTTTTTGATCAAGGCGATCCAGAGCCTCTTTGGAAAGTTCGGCGAGAGTGGGCACCTGGGCTTCAAGGCCGGGGATATTTTTGTGATCGATTGTGTAAGGAAGGTGAGAGTCATAAAAAATACCAAGCAACTTCCCATCGGATCCGGCGCGCTGCAGCTCGCTTTTATTTTTCACGACCGTGTAGCCATTGTTTTCAAATTTGCTGTAAAGATCATCTCCGTCTTCCCGCGTATCGGCGTTAAAGTGGCGGTCTCCGCCTCCCATCAGAATGTCAAAGTTCCGTTCGTAGTACTGACTGGCAATTTCGTCTTCCATACCGCGTGCAGGAACGTTTGCTGAGAATCCGGCAGGTGTGGCGTGGGTCATTCTGGTAGTTGTAACAAGGCCGGTGGCTTTTCCAGCATCCCGGAAGATTTCACAGATGGGTTTGAACTCTTCATCATTCGGCCCCCAATTCACGGCATCGTTGATAATCCGGTGTCCGCATCCCCAGGAAGATGCTGCGGCTGCGGAATCGGTTACGGGATTGTCGAGTGCAGCCATATCCATCAGGCCGCGATGATAATCACGGTCTGATTCGTATAGTTTGATCCAGTTGGTTTTTTCTCCGTACTGTTCCTGCTTCACAAGGTCGGCAAGTGCAAGTGTTCCTGAACTCATTCCATCGGAAACCAAGAAAATCACATTTTTTGCATCGCCGGGATTATATTTTTTTGATGCTTTTTTTACACTACCTCCAAGAAGGCCGCTTCCAGCGGCCAGCCCCGATAACGCTCCGGTTCTTAAAAAATCGCGACGGCTAAACTGTTTATTACTCATTACAAAAATCTTAATTTGGGATTCTGTTTATATTTAGGTTTCCGCTTTGAAGGATAACAAATTTGGATTAAGGAATCATTATCCTTCTGGAAGTAAACTATGCATGTTGGGAAAGAAATATACAGGTAAGCCGTTACATTTTCTGTGTCCCGTTTTTACTGTTACGTCCTTCAAACGGAATAATAAATTTCAGGGTTTTATAAAGTGATTTAACCAGATATTTTTTTCCGCCAATACAACTATAAATCAATGATCGAGTTCATGAACAACATACATTTCAAACATTTACAACTACAAAAGAATCGCCTGCTATCTTTTCCACTGGCAGTTCTGGTACTCTTTTTACTAATACCGGTTGATGCGGCTGCTCAAAATGGTGTGACCCCCGAACACATTGCAAAAATGGAAACCGTTACAAGCACCGCCATTTCTGATGACGGACGTTTTATTGCCTATACCAAGAGTATTCCCGCTGATCCTTACAAGGAGAATTCCACAAACAGAACTCACCTTTATGTTTTAGATGTGGAAGAGAGTATTTCAAAATCTTATTACTCTGCCAGCTCGGTTGCATCTGTACAGTTCCGGCCGGGTACAAATACCATCACCTTTTTAACCCAGCGTTCCGGCGATGATACCCGCTCACTCTACGAAGTACCGCTGGACGGGGGAGAAGCTGTAAAAATATTTAGTTTTGATCGGAATATTTTGCTCTATACCTGGCATCAGGATGGTAACCAGATTGGCCTTGTGGCGCCCGATGAAGCAGAATTGACAGAAAGTCCGCTGCCCTATCAGGCGGAAGTCTATGAGGAGAACCTGCCCCAGCGCCTGGGTTATATCGCCAATGTAGTTGACCCAACTCAGGAAGCGCGGCGTTTGCAGTTAGACGCATCTATATACATGATGGAGTGGAGCCCGGATGGAAATCAAATCGCCGTTTCGGCAGCTCCAACACCCAATATAGATGACTTTTATATGTTTCAGCAGGTTTTTGTTCTGGATTCAGAAACCACAGAAATTGTTGCAGAAATCAACAATGAAGGAAAAATAGGACAGATTAGCTGGAGTCCCGACGGGCAAAGACTGGCGCTTCGGGCCGGTTCCAGTATTCACGACCCGATTGACGGCCGAATTCTGATTGCATCAGCGCAAGGCGGTGTACCTGCTATTATAGACCGTGACTTTGAAGGAAAATATGAACAGATCGATTGGCACGATGATGAGCGGATTCGTTTTCTCGCCAGTGAAAGCACCGCTTCTGTTCTTGGGAGCATTGGTGTGGACGGAACAGGAAAACAAACCTACTTCCGCGCGGAAGAACATGCTATCGGATCGTTCTCCAATTCGGATGACGGTTCATTCTCTTTTACAGCCAGCTCTCCCTCTCATCCAGCTGAAGTCTATCTGTTGGAAAGCGGTGCTGAAGAACCCGAGCGAATAACCTACAACAATCCCTGGCTCGATGGACTTGTACTGGGTCGGCAGGAGGTGGTGAGCTACGAAGCCAGGGATGGTGAATTTAACATTGAGGGAATGCTGATTTATCCTGTCGGGTATGAAGAAGGAACTCCCGTACCGGTCATTACAATGGTACACGGTGGCCCTGAAGCCCACTACAGCAACGGCTGGCTCACCAGCTACTCTATGCCGGGTCAGATGGCAGCGGCTAAAGGTTATGCCGTTTTCTATCCAAATTACCGGGGAAGCACCGGGCGCGGTACTGAGTTTATTTTCAGCAGTCAGGCCGACCTTGCAGGCAAAGAGTTCGATGATATTGTAGACGGCGTAGACTACCTGATCGAACGTGGTATTGCCGACGGAGACCGGATCGGAGTTACCGGCGGTTCTTATGGTGGATATGCTTCAGCATGGATGAGTACATACTACTCCGACCGTTTTGCAGCATCTGTGATGTTTGTGGGTATCAGCAATAACCTCTCCAAGTGGGGAACCAGCGACATCCCCGAAGAATTGTACCTGGTTCACTCACGCGAACGAATGTGGGAATCGGATGAAAAATGGATGGATTATCTGCGGAGAAGCCCTATCTACTGGGTGGATCGTGCAGAAACCCCGATTTTGATTATGCACGGTTCGGAGGATACACGTGTACATCCCGGACAGTCTCTGGAGCTTTATCGCCATCTGAAAGTCCGCCGGCCTGAAGTACCTTTGCGGCTGGTATGGTATCCCGGAGAGGGGCACGGCAATACAAGAGCGGCTTCAAGGCTGGATTACACCTACCGGATGCTGCAATGGTTCGACACCTACCTGATGACAGGAGATTCTTCGGCCGAAATACCACATTGGGACCCGCCTATTCCACCAAGAGACTAACCTAGTGTCGTGTCATCTGGAAAACTCTGGGAGAATCTTCGATTTACCCCTTTTAAACCCCGGCCCGATCCGGGGGTTTTTTTGAAAAAGCGTATATAAAATTTTTCCGGTTCTATTCATTTACAGGGATTTAGTGTATACTTTAAATTGTTTATAAACGTGATTAATGCTGTGTCTGTATTCACAGAATAAAAGCTCTCATGCCTTCAAAAAAAGATAACAGTAAAAAAAAGAGGGCCTTTTTCAGGTCAAAAAAGGGAATTGCATTGCTCGTTTTCCTTTTTCTGTTGATTGCTGCAACAACATTTTTTCTGCTCCGGATTGAAGATATGGCCGAAAAGAGGCTGCTTGATGTTATCAACACAGAACTTGCCCCTAATGCAGAAATTGAATTCGGAGATTTCTCTTTCTCAACTTTTCCTGCCGGACTTGAAATTCGAGATATCAGGCTGGTTCATATCACACCGTTTGAAGAGCACACCCCCGAAAAATCAGCAGATGCAGTGAAGGCGTTCGAGATCAGGCGCCTTGAGTTTTCCGGTATTAACCTCTTCAGAATGTTGGTTACCAGACAGTGGGGGCTTGAAGATATTAAAATCGAAGGGCTTGATTTTGAACTGGTTCCCATAAGTGATGGCAGGCTGGCTGATGCTACTCCTTTCCGGCAACCCCCTCCATTCAGAATCGGTAAAATCACGGTAGATGATGCCAATTTTTTTATTTTCAGGGAAAGAGACAGTGAAGAGCCATCATACGAAATACACCACATCTATTCAGAAATTGACAATTTTTCTGTCAGTGATATCGAAGAACCGTTTCACACCTATTTCGACCACCTGCTGTTTCAGTCATCACTTTTTCAGTATCATACATCAAACGGGCATTACTCCATCGGAGTCGACAGTGTTTCGGTCAGCAGTCTCGAGGAGTACGTTTGGACGGGCAGAGGTTTTGTAAAACCCCACCTATCGGCCAATGAAATGGCCGGAGAGATCGGCTATGAAACCGATCGTTTTGATGTTTCGTTTGATGAATTTACAGCACAAAGTTTTGATGTGAACAGATGGCTTGCCGAAAATGAGCTTGTAGCTCAAAGCCTGGGAATTGAAAAACCATCCATCGATATTCACCGGGACAAATCCTACCCCCGCGAAGAGAGAGATGAACGTTCGTTACCGATTGATTACCTGAAAAAACTGCCCTTTACGGTTCAGATTGACTCAGTCTGGTGGAATAACGGGTCTTTAAGCTATACCGAAGATTTTGTAAATGAGGGGCGAAAGGGAAATATCTACTTTAACGATACAGATCTGACTATCACTAAAGTGCAAAACAGAAGTATGGATGAGACTATCGAAGCCAGGGTACGTGCCCGTTTTATGGGAATTGCTGACATCAGCCTTGAAGGTTCATTTTCGATGAATGAAACATCTGATCACACCATAGTCGGTTCAATGTCAGGTTTTGATTTACAAGAGCTGAATGCATCTCTTGAAGAGTGGATATTTGTCCGGGTTAGAAGCGGCAGGCTTGAACAGGCCGATTTTTATTTCGGGGCCAATGAAGAGAGAGCCGATGGAGAGCTGAGGTTCATTTACAGTGACCTTGAAATTCGATTTCTGGATGAAGGGTCCCTGGAAGAAACCCGGCGCAGACGTTTGCGTTCATTCATTGCCAATCGTTTTCGGATTCATTCTCAAAACAGAATCGAAGAACCAAGAACCGGTACTATTGACTTTGAACGCGATAAAGAACGCTCGGCATTTAACTACTGGTGGAAGTCTATCGCTTCTGGCATGCTCGATAGTGTAAAACGATAAACTTGTTCAAAAGATAGTCCCATATCATACGTGAAAGTGTAAGAGAGTCTTCGGACAACTCGATCAGGATCATCCTAATCAATTTAATTGGCTCATTTTCCGAAAAACTCGCTCTATGATATTCCTTTTTTTATCTTTGACACGACAATAGATTACAATTCTTTGATAAAATTTCTAACCAACTTTGGTCCTATTTAAAATACATGCTTTAAAAATCTCGATTGAAAAGTTGCAAACTTATATCACCTTACGTGAGTGATTCAAATATATGGAAAGGGAATAGGCACCAGTTTCTGTAAGCTCATCATATTCATTCCCCCAATTTTATTTGATAAAATTTTTTATAATTCAAACTTTGAATAATTATAGTATTTTGCGGGATTGAAATGAAAATATCATTCGGCTTGAATGAATAAAAAGAAGCATATAACCAAAATATTTAGCTCATTTCTAATTGGCTCAGTTTTAGCAACCATGACTGGGTGGAATATCGTTTATGCACAAAACGCGATTCCTGAAATCAAATCAGAAACTGAAATTGCAATACAGGATACGGCCTATCTGCATAAACTGAATGAAAGAATAAAGAACTTGCTGGAATCAGGTGAACTGGCAGAATCAAAGCCTTTGATTGATGAAGCTATTCAACTTGCCAGACTTTTGAATAACATTGAGGGAAAATCATTTGCTATCAGTAACCTGAGCAACTACTACTTAGATCGTGGAATGCCCGATTCTGTTTTAAATGAAATAGAACCGAATTTTGAAAATTTCAGGAATACTCCCCACGAAATTCAAATCGGGAATAATATTGCCAATGCTCATGCTATGACAGGAAATTACCATCAGAGTTTGGAATATTATCTCGATATGCGTGCTTTGGCTGCTGAACGCGGAGAGACACGGATGGAGATAGGTATTACCCAAAATATTGGCTTGAATTACAGTTCACTGGGTGACATACCGTCAGCCCTGGATCATTTTCTTAATAGCCTTGAAATGGCCGAAGAGATCGACGATACACTCATTGTTGCCGTGGTGCTCGATAATATTGCCACCATTAATAAAAATGAGGGAAATTTTGAAATTGCTGAAAATTACCTGGAACGTGCGCTCGATATGAACCGCCAAATTAATAATCGCAGCAACCAGATTACTAATCACATGAGTCTGGGCGGGCTTTACAGGGAGATGGGTGAATTTGAAAGAGCTAAGGAAAACTACTTTCGTGTACTCGAAATTGCTGAAGGTTTAGGAAATAATCTTTCGCGGATGCAGGCTATTTATAATCTGGGAATGCTGGCCATTGATATGGAAGAGTATAACCGGGCAATGGAATTGTTTGAAGAATCTCTTGAACTGAGCCGTAAACATAATATTATGATCGGCAGTTATTTCAATCAATCCGGAATGGCTGATGTTTACAGAAATCTTGGAGAGTACAACAATGCATTGGAACTTTACGAAAGTGCACTTGAAATTGCTAAAAATGCCGGCGCATCCGAATCAGTTTTAGCCACCCTCGAAAGGATTTATCAAACCTATGAAGAAGCCGGTGACACTCTCCGGGCTTATGAACATCTTAAGCAGTTTTCTTCAATGACGGATAGTTTAGCACGGACCGATCGAGAAAAAGCGTTAGCCAGACAAGAGGCTTTGATGGGATTGCGAATTGAACGGGAAAACCGCGAGATTCTTGAGAAATCCATGGAAGCACAGCAGCGGCATACGCTGATCGTTTCCTCACTTTTGGCTGTGATTGTTCTTGTGCTGATTATGGTCTTTGTTTTGTATCGAAAAAAGAAAAAAGCTAATAACCTTTTGCAAAAACGAACTGAAGAGCTATCGCAGGTAAATACTGTCAAAGATAAACTTCTCTCTGTGCTGGCGCATGACCTTCGCACTCCGCTGTCGAATATGCAGGGAGTAGTATACATGATTCGTGAGAATATTTTGGAAAAGAAAGACATCGATTCAGCTCTGAACCAGATTGATTTTCAGTTGCAGCAGGGCATCAACACTTTGACCAACTATCTGGAATGGGCCCAAAGCCATAAAGAGGGAATTGAAGCAGATCTCAAAGTAGTCTCTATGGAAAAGTTGGTTGAGAATGCAATACACGAAATCAGCAAAAGTGCCCAGAGTAAGGGAGTGCATGTGCAGAACTTTACCGATGAGAATATAACTGCCCTGGCTGATGTACACATGATGCGAGTAGTACTACGAAATTTGCTATCGAATGCGGTGAAATATGTCGAACAGGGCGACCGGATAACCGTACTCACAAAAGAGATTAACGGTCACCTTGAATTATCGGTTGAGGATACCGGTCAGGGAATTGACCCAAAACAGCAGAAGGAAATTTTCAAACCGTTTCATTTTGCCACGCAGGGAACTATGGGCGAAATGGGTACAGGACTCGGTTTGTCGATTTGCCGGGAATTTGTTGAGAAGCAGGGAGGTACAATCAGGGTGGAAAGCGAACCAGGCAAGGGCACCAGTTTTATCATCACTCTCAAAAAATCAACCGAAAAAAAGAGAAGTAAAATTGCTGCTGAGTAATCGTTCAGAGTTCATTACCCCCGGTTTCTCCTCTCAGTTTGTCAAGATAACTCCTCATAAAATCAACCCTTTTTACAGCTACTTCACGTGCAGCGGAGGTATTCATTACTTCGGGAAGCTTGAACAGTTTCGTGTAAAAATGATCGATTGTCCACTCTGAATCATCGGGACTTCGATTTTCACAAAAAGGGTCTTCCGAATTATAGAGAGGACGGCCCAATTGTCCCCCCACCATCAGACAGCGCGCTATTCCGATAGCACCAAGAGCATCCAAACGATCGGCATCCTGAACGATTTTCGCCTCAGTCGTTTCCGCAACAATCCCCGCAGAAAAACTGTGTGCCTCAATCGCATGTGCCACACCGGCAAGTTTGCTTACGGGGAATTTATTTAACTTCAGGAAATTCAGAGCCTGCTCAGCAGCCAAGGCCGAAGCTTTTGCCCGTTTGGGATGATCTTTCGGCAGAATCACACAATCGTGAAGCCACGCTGCAGCAACAACTATTTCTTCATCAGCTATTTCTTTTTGAAGCAGCATCCTGGCATTAGAAACAACCCGTTGTACATGTGCCAGGTCGTGAGCACTGTCCTCTCCCGATTCCCTGCTATTGATGAATTCACGGCATTTTATTTCGAGTTGCCGAAGCGTATCAGGTCTCATCATACGGAATTACTGCACAATTGCATCGGGCCGGTTACCATATTCCGACCAGGAGCCTTCATACGGGCGTACCGAGTCATACCCCATCAAACGAAGTGTAAAATATGCGTGTGAACCCCGAACGTTAGTGTGGCAGTGCGGAATCACTTCTTTATCCGGTGTAATGCCAAGTTCTGTATATTGCCTTTGAATTTCACGGGCAGGCAAAAAATATGGTATACCGTCTGTTTCCAGTACTTTATTCCATTCAAGGTTTACTGCATTAGGGATGTGTCCGGCAAATTCTGCACGTTTATCTTCACCGGTATATTCATCAGCAGAGCGAACATCAAATACAATTTTATCGGGTGAATTAGCTGCTTCTACTATATATTCAAAATCACAAAAGCGGGCTTCTTGTGCATCAAAACTGAAATTTCCCGGCTGGTTCGTCATGAAATCAGTTCCCAGCGGAAGGTCATGAGCAAGCCAGCTCTGGAGGCCACCGTGAAGCAGTGAAGTATTTGAAAATCCGTAATAATCCAGTGCATAAAAGAGGCGTGCGGCCGAGAGATGGTTTCCATCATCATATATAACCACCCGGCTATCGTAGTTAAGACCCAGCCCCCGCATTTTTTCCTGGAATGTATCCGGCCCAATCAGGAAATGGTCCACCGCATAATCAGGTTCAGTCAATTCGGAAATCGCAGCAAAATGTGTCGCTCCGGGCAAGAGAGTATCTCCGGTCTCTTCTCGGGCGTCAATAAGTAAAATATTTTCAGTTCGCAGCTTTTCGAACAGCTCTTCTGCTTCGATCAAGAGGTGCGAATTGGGATAGTCAGTCAGCTCCTCAATCTCATCAGAAGTGCACGCTGCTGTAAAAATCATCAATATGAATAAAAAGGAAAGATATCGCATAGCTAAATATTAGATTTAGTTTTACCTGAATTAAACACCAAAGTATTTATTGCGGGCAAGGTGAAGTTGAAATTGTGAATAATTCAGGCTTAGCCTTAAACATAAGAAATAAGTTGTTCAAAACAGAGATCAGAAATTCAGTACGACTTTTATTTCCCCTTGCAACCCCATCCGGAATGATCTTCTCCTGATGCCTGTGAACCGAAACGGGGTGCACGAAAAAAAGTAGTAACTCCAACAGTGTATTTCTCCTTATCAAAAAATGGAAGCCCGCCACAATCGATGTTTTCCCGGTAAAGGTTCGGCTGATTTTCTGACAAATGCCGTTCATACTTTAAATAAAACCCTTCCAGATAATCTGCTGTTTTCTCCAGATCGTAAATACTCAGGGAAACCACAGTCTGAATGGTATCCGAAAGGCGCTGATAACTCTGTTTTGCCATAGCTGCTGCAACCTCATCCGGAGAAATTTTCGGGTTTGATTCAAGCCGATTCAGTTTCCCGATATTGAAGTATGAAAGATGCAGATTTTGAGGTGACGCGAGCAGATAATGTGTAAATGGAGACAGGTGTCTGGCCATTTGAGGGGTTCCGTTACTGCACGTTGATAGAGTAACCAAGCCAAACGATTCATTATTATTCAAAAATTTCTGCAGCCCTGAGGCAAAACTTTCCGTATTAACCGTCATTTTGGGACGGCTCGAAAAATACCTGCTCTTACCTTCAACCGGAATTTCATGTCCAAAGTAGAGAAAATAAAGCTGCCGGTTCTCAATCTGCGGTGACCCGGACAGTTCACGGTAGAGATGAGCTTCTGTACTTAGAAACGGCTCATCATCTGCTTCATTCCTGTATTTTACATGTTGAAAAATCTCACCATTTTTGAAATGATATAATTCGCTGCTGCGCCGCGAGATCATATACATAAAACGTTTTTTGGGCTGTTGATGGATAATGAAAAACTCTCCCTTTTTCCCTTTTCTGGCAATATCTAGGGCCATCTCCAATGCTTTTTCATTGGCCTGAACAGGCATTCCTTCGGCGGTGTGATACAAATAATCCGAATCACCATGAATAACAATAATCACCGAATAGTCTGATTCAGGACCTTGAACGTCTTCTCTCTCGGTTATTATAGATGAGTGGCTGCATCCAAATACAAATGTGAGAAGAGTGGCAGTAAAAAAATTTCGGATCACAAGATTATTATTTTTCATCAGGGCCACTTTAATTACTTATCCAGTTTTGATGTTTCATATCGGCATTTTGAGTTTTAAAGCAGCCCCGGATTTTAGGAGTATCAGAGCAGCAACAGAATAATCACAATCAGCAGTGCCGTCGTCAGACTTATGGTTATATTGCGATTGGCCTGTTCCATATCCTGCTGGGAGTAATCAGTAAAATCATCAAGATCTTCATCCTGAATTTCATCATATCCGTCAATGCCGTTCAATTGGTTTAATTTATCAGAAACTAATGCCTTTAAGGCTGCCAATTGTTCTGCATCTTCCTCATCCAGGCTTGAAGATTTTTCAACCCGGTCAATTGCGATTAAGATATCAGAAAATGAATTTTCGAGATGCACTCTTTTCTGTTCAGCATCATCCGTACTTTTTACATTTTGAACGGTTTCATTAAAATGTTGCTTAATAATAGTTGTGAGACTATTAGATTGTGCGTTCGCATTTACCTGGATGGCAAGTGATAGTATGAAACTGCAGATTATGAGCTTTATCATTTTTGTCTTCATATTAATGGATTAGTTAGTGTTCTTTTGCGATAAAATGAACCTTTTTTATTACGTCAGGCTATTTATTAGGCCAAACTAGATATCATCATTGTTTAATGGTTTTACTCTAAAGGTTTTTGACTATAGATACTTACTATGATGTACCGTTCATTGTTTCAATGGGATTTTAATCTGTATTATTCACAAATTATTATTGAATGACTTTTAAAGTCATATAAAACGATTATTTAGTTGAAAATACAATGAAAATTTAAACTCAAGTATTTTTTACTGTGCAATTTTTAAGTGGGCTTGGTGAATAATTCAGGTTAACTCAAATCGATTAAAAAAAACAAATTTAAAAAAATTAGAAAACGCAGCGCTGATGAGCGACCAAGTAAATAATGAAATTGAAAAAGAGAAAATAAAATGGTACAGCCTGTCAGTTGATTCGGTACTCGAACAGTTATCGACGAAGGAAGGGGGGCTATCTGAGGATGAAGCTGCTGATCGGCTTGAAAAGTACGGACCCAACAAACTGCCGGAAGGAAAAAAGAAATCAGCCCTCGTTCAATTTTTGATGCACTTCCACAACGTACTGATCTATGTACTGATAGTGGCAGCGGTGATTACCGCTCTGCTCGACCACTGGATTGATACCTGGGTGATTGTAGCCGTAATACTCATTAATGCCATAATCGGTTATGTACAGGAGGGAAAGGCGGAAAAGGCGCTGGAAAGTATCAAAAAAATGCTCTCGCTGGAGGCAAATGTAATCCGCGATGGTACACGGAAAGAGATTGATGCCGAAAAATTGGTGCCCGGAGATGTGGTAGCCCTGCAATCTGGTGATAAAGTACCTGCAGATCTGCGCCTCATCGATGTAAGGAATTTCAGGGTTGAAGAATCTGCACTCACTGGCGAGTCGGTTGCGGTTGAGAAAACGATTAAACCTGCAGAAGAAGGAGCTGTGCCGGGTGATCAGAAATGCATGGCATTTTCAGGCACTTCTGTTGTGAACGGACGGGCACTGGGTGTAGTGGCAGAAACCGGCAGCAGCACCGAGCTTGGCAAAATAAAACAGATGATGAGCGATGTGGACAAAATTACCACACCGTTGCTGCGCCAGATTGATGAGTTCGGAAGAATTCTATCTATTGTAATTGTTGCCCTCACAGCACTCTTTTTTGCACTGGGCTATTTCCTGCGCGACTATTCAGTTGACGAGCTTTTCCTAATCGTAATTTCGCTGGCTGTAGCCGCCATTCCTGAGGGCCTCCCTGCGATCATGACCATTACCCTGGCCGTGGGTGTGCAGGCGATGGCAAAACGCAATGCCATCATTCGTAAACTTCCCTCCGTGGAAACTCTCGGCTCTGTGGCCGTAATCTGCTCCGATAAAACGGGGACTCTTACCCGAAACGAGATGACCGCCACAACACTGGTAACATCCGAAGCTTCTTATTCAATTGAAGGAGTAGGCTATCAACCCGAAGGCTCTATTAAAAAAGAGGGCGAAACGGTGGATGTGAAAAACGACAGCCTGCTCTCAGAAGTGGTAAAGGCCGTTCGGGTTTGTAACGATGCCACCATCAAACAAGAAGGTGATGAGTGGGTGTTGAATGGCGATCCCACCGAAGGCTCACTGATCACCCTGGCGTACAAAGCCGGTTTTAAGGAGTTTGAGCCGAAACGGATTGATCATATTCCATTTGAATCGGATCACCGTTTCATGGCCACGTTAAACGATGTGGAAGGAAAAAAGGTGATGTATGTGAAGGGCGCCCCGGAAGTTCTGATGGACCTGTGTGAAAAACAGCGCACCGCCGATGGTGAAGAGCAGATCGACAAAGAATACTGGGAAAAGGAGATGGAGAAAAAGGCGGATAACGGCCAGCGCCTGATTGCTGCCGCCCTGAAGTTTGTGGATGATGATTTAACCAACATTGATCATGATGATGTGCATAGCGGGTTGATTTTTCTTGGAGTGATTGGGTTGATTGATCCTCCACGCGATGAAGCCATCGAAGCGATAAAAATCTGCCATAATGCCGGAATCAGCGTAAAAATGATCACTGGAGACCACCTGATCACCGCACGGGCCATCGGGAAAGAGATTGGCATTGGTGATGGCAAAAAAGCCATCAGCGGTGCCGAACTGGAGAAGATGAATGATGATGATCTTCGCAAAGCCGTTTTAGAGTACGATATTTTTGCGCGCACAAGTCCTGAACATAAACTACGCCTCGTGAAAGCCCTTCAGCAAGAAAAGTTGATCTGTGCCATGACGGGCGACGGTGTGAACGATGCACCTGCACTAAAACGCGCCGATGTGGGAATCGCGATGGGAATCAAAGGAACAGAGGTGACCAAGGAGGCCTCCGAGATGGTTTTGGCTGATGACAACTTTGCTTCTATAGCCAACGCTGTGGAGGAAGGCCGCACAATTTACGACAACCTTCGCAAGGCCATTCTATTTATCCTGCCTACGAACGGTGCTGAGTCATTCGTGATTATGGCGGCTGTAATAATGGGAATCACCATGCCGATTACACCTGTACAGATTCTTTGGGTGAACATGGTTACGGCTGTAACACTTGCACTGGCACTCTCTTTTGAACCGAGTGAAAAGGGAGTAATGAAGCGTCCGCCAAGAGCCACTGATGCACCAATTCTGGGTGGCTATTTTCTTTGGCGGGTTGGGTTTGTTTCGTTTCTGATTGGCGGTCTTACGCTTTCACTTTATTACTGGCTAAAAGATAACGGATATGACATTGAAGACGCCCGAACCATCGCCGTAAACACCCTTGTGGCCGGGCAGCTATTCTACCTGTTCAATTGCAGGCGGATGCACGAACCCTCGATTGGGGCCGGATTCTTCAATAACAAATATGCATTCTACGCGGTTGGCGTGCTCATCGTTTTCCAGCTCATCTTTACGTATGCGCCATTTATGAATGAGTGGTTTGGCACAGCTCCGCACACTGCCTGGTACTGGATTTTCCCATTAGGTGGAGGATTTCTCGTGTTTTTGATGGTGGAGGTGGAAAAGTATTTCCTGGGCCAAAGAAGGCTCAGAAAATTGAAGAAACAATGGAGTGACAAAACACATAACTTAAAGTAAAAATATGTCTGACCTAACATTAGAATCCATTTCCCTCGACGCTATCGTTAATCTCGTTAAAGAACGGGATCCCGATCAAACCGAATTTCAGCAGGCTGTGCAGGAGGTAATGGAATCGGTAGTGCCTTTTGTAAAGGAGAATGAAAAATATCAGCGAAGCGGGTTGCTGGAACGATTGATTGAACCGGAACGTATGGTGATGTTCCGCGTGCCCTGGGAAGATGGCGACGGCAAGTACCAGGTAAATCGCGGCTACAGGGTTCAGTTTAACAGTGCTTTGGGTCCGTACAAGGGTGGGTTGAGGTTTCATCCTTCCGTGAATCTAAGCATTATCAAATTTTTGGCATTTGAGCAGACTTTCAAAAATTCACTTACCGGCCTGCCACTGGGTGGAGGAAAGGGCGGATCCGATTTTAATCCGGGGGGCAAGTCAGACGGAGAAATCATGCGGTTTTGCCAAAGTTTTATGAACGAGCTTTTCCGTTATCTTTCGAGCGACACTGACGTTCCTGCAGGGGATATTGGTGTGGGAGAGCGAGAGGTTGGTTATATGTTTGGCCAGTACAAACGATTAACGGCCGAGTTCACTGGTGTTCTGACTGGCAAAGGCTTGGCTTATGGAGGCAGCAAAGTCCGGATGCAGGCCACAGGGTACGGACTGCTCTATTTTGTTGAGGAAATGCTGAAGCAAAAAGACGATTCCATCGAAGGAAAAACCGTGGTGATTTCAGGGTCTGGAAATGTAGCCCAGTTTGCCTGTAAAAAGGCGATAGAATTCGGTGCAAAAGTGGTAACCCTCTCCGATTCAGGCGGTTTTATTGTTGATGATGAAGGCATTGATGAGGAGAAATTTGAATTCATAAAAAAACTGAAAAACGAAAAAAGAGGGCGCATTAAAGAGTATGCTGAGAAATACGATTGCGAGTTCAGTGAAGGAAAACCTTGGGGAGTGGATTGTGATGTTGCACTGCCCTGTGCCACTGAAAACGAAATCGAAAAAGAGGATGCGGAATCACTCTGCAAAAATGATGTTATCTGTGTGGCCGAAGGTGCAAATATGCCCTGCACCGATAAAGCAGTGAAGGTGTTTCACGATGCCGGAATTCTGTATGGTCCCGGCAAAGCGTCGAACGCGGGTGGTGTGGCAGTGAGCGGACTTGAAATGACTCAGAACGCCAAACGTCTCTCCTGGAGTTTTGATGATGTGGATGAAAAACTTGTGGAGATTATGAAAACCATCCATGAAAAATGTGTTGAACACGGCAAAAACGGCGATTCCATCAATTACGTAGACGGAGCAAACATTGCCGGATTCATAAAAGTAGCCGATGCGATGATTGCCCAGGGGCATGTGTAGGGATGTTTTCTGTTTATCATCAGGGCTAAACCCAATCGGGAACAGACCTTCGTCTGCCGGGTTCTTTTCCGGCTGACGAATTAAAAGGCTTTGATCACCAGTTAAAGATTTCGATTATGATAAATGGTGCAAAATAAGTTGACAATAAGGCAGTAGACAGTTGACAACTCCTCATTCAAAATCGAGAAATAGCGCAAACATCTCCTGGTCATCGAAATCTTGATGCAGTTGACCGTTTGCGCCTTGTTCGCGGGAAAACCCCACGGGATGGCCATGCCACATCCCTCGCTACATGCATTCGCGCAGGGAATGCAGCTCTGAAAGAGAGAAATATCACAGCCCGGGGTCAGCATGGCAGTGAGCGCCAGCGAACGAGCAATGCGCCGCCCCGGGACCAATGCGCCGACAAAATCATCCCCCGAGGCAAGAGGTCGTGAAAAAGCAATCACCAATATCGAGGGGTTAATCCCAGTACCTATGAGCTGCCACAAACGAGTAAGTTTCCCATTTTTGTTGCGAGATGATGCCTGAACCTTAGATTCGACAGCCGATAAATGCAATCGGCAGTCGAGGGAGCTTCAATTAATCAATCATCGCCTGGTATAGCAGGGTTCTTATCTTTCCGTGCAGGTCGGATCCGGTTGCGGGAATGAGTTGGGTTAAAAATACCACAACAAGCCCATCGTTCGGGCTTACCCAATAGGTAGAGTGATATGCTCCGCCCCAGCCAAAATCACCCACAGCACCGGGTAAGCCTCTTAACCCGATATCTTGCACTACTTCAAAGCCAAGTCCGAAACCGGCTCCGGCCCGGAAATCAATCCCGTCAAGGTGGTTCACGGTCATAAGCTCAACCGTGGAAGGGCTCAAAATTCTCTCACCATCCAGTTCACCGCTATTGAGCAACATTTGGAGAAATCGTGCATAATCTTCTGCTGTGGAAAGCAGTCCGGCTCCGCCTGAAAAACTGATTTGAGGGCCGTTAACGTAGTGCCCCTGTCCCACATTTCCTCCGGGATCGGGTGCGCGTTCAATCCCCCGATCCTCTGTGGCAGAGTAGACCGTTGCCAGACGATCTGTCTTATCCTGCGGCAGGTAAAAGTGCGTGTCGGCCATTCCCAGCGGATCCAGTATTTCTTCCTGTAAAAACTGCTCCAGACTGACTCCACTCACAACTTCAATCAATGCCCCTAAAATGTCAGTTGAATAACCGTATACATAACTTTCCCCGGGGTGAGACTCCATCGGCAGTGAAGCCAGGCGTCGTATGGTTTCTCTAACCGGTTCATCACGGTGGGCAAAATACCATCCCTGTATGTCCGCCTCTTCCCATAAATCCCGCGCTGTTCCATAGCCATACCCTATACCGGAAGTGTGTTTCAGCAGTTGTCGAATGGTGATTGGGCTGTTTGCAGGCACAACTTCGTAGCTCCCATCATCGCGGGCTTCAGCCACGGTTGTTTCCATATACTCAGGCAGGTAGCGGCCAACTGGATCCGAAATCAGCAGCTTTCCCTGTTCCTGGAGAATCATAACACCTACACTGACTATCGCTTTTGTTTGCGATGCAATTCTGAAAATGGCATCATGTGGCATTTCATCCCCGGTTTCCACATCCCGGTAGCCGGTCGCATCAAAAAATAAGACTTGTCCATCGCGTAAAACCAGAGTAACGGCCCCGCTGATTCGCTGCTGACTGCTGTATTCATATAGCATGTCTGATAATCTCTGAAGCCGGTCAGCATCAAACCCGGTATCTTCGGCAGAAATTTCTGAAAAAAACGTTGAACTATTTGATGTATTTACCTGGGCAATAGCTTTGGAAGCAATTAGGAGCAGGCTGAGCCCAAGCCAGCCGGATAGAAGTTTGGATCGAATTTTCATAAGCGGGTGTAGTTGTTTTTTAGTAAAGGGATGTCAGTGTGTTACAGATACGTACTATCTGATTCATCTTTCAGGAAAAATGTGAGTGGGATGTGAATTCAAATATATTGAGACCAGACTAATCCTCATAAAATTTCCCGTTTCGTCGTGTCATTTCAACAAGTAAATCGGCAGGTTTGAATCTTTTTCCGTATTTCTCATAGTACGAATCCATTTTTTTCTGAATTTCTTCTGATCCGGTGTTGTCGATATAGCGAAATGGACCACCGAGGAATGGCGGAAAACCGAGACCAAGAACAGCACCCAGGTCTCCGTCAACCGGTTTTTCAAGAATGTCTTCCTGAAGGCAATAGACGGCTTCATTCAGCATCATCAGAATCAGGCGGTCCTCAATTTCATCAGCGCTGAACGACTTTCTCTTTGAACCACCGAAAAATTTATAGATCTCTTCATTTACCTCCTTTTTCTTTTTCGATCCTTTTTCATATTTGTAAAATCCTTTCGTGTTTTTACGCCCCTTGTATCCCGCATCTAAAAGTTCTTTGGCTTTTTTGCTGGTTTTCCCACCGCGGGACTCAAACTTTTTACTCAGCACATCAGCCACATGTGCACCCACATCAATTCCCACTTCATCAAACAGGGCAATCGGCCCCACTGGAAATCCGAAATCTTTCATCACCTTATCGATCTGTTCAATGGAAGCCCCCTCTTCGAGAATAAACAGTGTTTCGTTCATGAAAGGAGCAAGAATTCGGGTGGTGTAAAACCCGGGGCCGTCGTTCACTACAATAACTGTTTTTCCCTGCCTGAGACCCAAATCGAAAGCTGTGCCGATCACCCAATCTGCGGTTTCCCCGGTTTTTACTATTTCGAGCAGGGGCATTTTTGATACCGGAGAAAAGTAATGCATGCCTATTATTTTTTCGGGCCAGAATGCCTCGGAGCTGATTTTTGATATGGGCAGCGAAGAGGTATTCGAGGCGATAATTGTATATTCTTTTGCATAATTTTCTATTTCACGGACGATATTTTTCTTTATATCAATATCTTCGAAAACGGCTTCGACAACCAGATCAATATTTTGGAATCGATCATAACTTTCAGTTGTGTGAATCTGACTCATCAGGCGGTCACGCTCGAATTCCGAAATTATTTTTTTTGATACTTTTTGATCCAGGTTTCGCCGAACCTTAAGTTCTCCGGTCATGGCATCGGGCAGAGATTGGTCTTTGAGCCAAACATGATGTCCTTGTTCGATTGTAATTTCGGCAATTCCGGATCCCATCAATCCGGCACCAAGTACACCGATATTTTTAACCTGTTTTTTTTCTTTTTCGAAAGGATTTTTTTTAGCAGCATTCATACCAAAAAAAAGCTGTACAAGCGCTCTCGATTCCGGGGTTACAGCCAGCTCTCCAAATAATTTCGATTCATTTTTCAGCCCATTCTTGAACCCGTTTTTATACCCGTATTCCACACTCTCAATAATTCTCATAGGTGCAGGATAATTACCCCTTGTTTCAATCAGAGTACGTTCGCGGGCTTTTTTAAATATAGTATTTCGCCCGATCGGGTTACCTTCTACCACCTTCTCGATAAATGTGCGTTTGTCCTTTTTCTTCTTCTTTTTCTTTTTGAGCCGGATAACCGCCTTAACTCCGGCTTTTTTGATGGCGTGGGGATGAGTCACTTCGTCGGCAAAACCCATTTTATCAGCCTGTCTGCTGTACATATTTTTCCCGGTGAGCATATAAGTCAAAGCTTTTTGGATGCCAATTAATCTGGGGAGGCGCTGGGTTCCGCCCATACCGGGCAGGAGTCCCAGTTTTACTTCGGGAAGGGCAATTTTCGTGGAAGTATGATCTGAAATAATTCGGTAGTGGCAGGCCAGTGCCAGTTCGGTACCCCCGCCCATACAGGAACCGTGAATACCCGCTACTATCGGTTTGGAAAAATTCTCCACACGAAATAAAATATTATTTCCAATACGGCTGAGTTCTTCAAGCTCTTCGGCAGTTCCCCGCTCTTTGAACATTTCAATATCGGCTCCGGCAATAAAATTCTCCTCTTTCCCACTCATCAAAACGGCCCCGTCCATTCCCGGGTCCGATTCCAGTTTGTCCAAAAAACCAGAAAATTCGTCAATGAGCTTTTCATTCAGCTTATTCACTTTCTCACCTGGTGTGTCAAGCGTTACAACTGCTACTTTTTTGATGATTTTAATATTCAATATGTTGTTTTGAAGCATAATCTTGTTGTCGATTTTTTAGAAAATAAATGCGGCAAAACCGATATTACCCTTTATATCTCTCAATGATCATTGCATGTCCCTGGCCGCCCGCAGCACAGGCCGCAATGAGGGCATATCGCCCGTCTGCATGAATTAGCCTGTTGGCAGCAGTTGTAAAAAGCCTCATGCCGGTAGCAGCAAAAGGATGGCCGATAGACAGAGAACCACCCCAACGATTGATTTTCTCCTCTGGAATCTTGCCTATGGGTAATGTCCGGTTCAGCCGTTCCCTGGCAAATTCGGCACTTTCCAGTGCTTTTAGTACGGTAAGCACCTGGCCTGCAAAAGCCTCATGAAACTCGAAAACATCAATATCATCAAGTTTCAGGTTCATTGCATCCAGTACGGCTGGAATGGCAAAAGCTGGTCCGATCAACAATTCATCACCCGGTTTCTGGGCGGTGTAAGTAAAGCTTCGAATGGTCGCTTTTGGACTGTAATCAAAATTTCGGGCAAATCTTTTTTCCATTAAAAGCCCGGCGGATGCTCCGTCGGTCAGAAAGGTAGAGTTTCCCGCAGTAAGACTCCCGTGTGGTTTTGTAAAAGCGGGTGGTAGTGAGTGAAGCTTTTTTAATGTGGTGTCTTCACGGATACCATTATCAAAGGTCATAAAGTTTTTACCTTTATTAATGGTAACCGGGATAATTTCATGCTCTAGATAACCTTTTTCCATTGCTTCATCTGCTTTTTGGTGAGATTTTAATGCAAATGCATCCTGGTCTTTTCTCAAAATCCCATATTTCCCCACCATTTTGTCACAACTTTGTCCCATCGTTTCCCCTGTGGAAAATTCCGAAATAGACGGTATTTCAGGCAAAAAATCAGACGGAGAAAGTCCTCTCAAAAAACCAAACCAGTCAAAAACATTCCGGTATTTCTGAGCCTGGAGCAGTTTTTGTCTGAGCGGCTTCCTTAACCTGACAGGAATATCACTCATCACTTCCACACCACCGGCAATGGCACAATCAATCTGACCTGATATTATAGCGTTATATGCGGATGTAATCGCCACGCTGGAAGAGATACATGCCATTGATACCGATGTTGCCGGTAAGGACTCTGGCAAGCCGGCACCCAGTGTAATTTCCCGAGCCACATTACTTGTATTGATATCCTGGATAACATTGCCAAAATATAAATGGCCAATGTGGTTAAGATCCGGAATTGTTTTTGTAATCAGCCCCTGAACTGCCAGCCTTCCAAGGTCGTATGCAGAAAAATCTTTGAACTGGGTTTGAGAACGAAGAAATGGAGTTCGTTTTCCCTCTACAAAAACAACCTCTCTGTTTTGATCATAACTGCTCATGGCGGATTCATACCCCTTTTTTGCGAGAAATTAACACTATTAACTGCAAGACCATAAATAAAGAAAAATTTCTTTATGAAAAACTGTTTTATTGAATTCCAAGAGTTTGTATATTTACTGCTCTTTACGATTTAATGAACTATTCGGGTGGTTAGCTCAGTTGGTTTAGAGCACCTGCCTTACAAGCAGGGGGTCACAGGTTCGAATCCTGTACCACCCACAATAAAAGTTGTAAGTTATTGATTTTATTGATCGAATAAAGTAGTGTTACCAACAATGTTACCAGAAAAATGGTAGTTTTGCTGGTTCTGAGTGGTGAAGGCAAAAAATAAACTCTTTTGTTGGAACCTCACTTTTACCACTTTTACCACTTTTTTGAGATAAGGAATTGATATAGTGATTCAATCACTGATCAATATTTGCTATATTGTAGTGTGGTGCTACAATAGTAGTGTGTTTTATTCCGGCCAGGGCTTTCCTTTGTGGTGAAGGTTCCCTGGCTCTTTTTTTAGTGTTAAAACTATACAGAATTGCTGTTTTGCCTCTCTTTTCAAAAAATGCCCTTCATGGCTCAGAAACGGCTTTCAAATTTCAATTCTAAGGCTATATCTCCAGGCCATTAATATCATAAGTCCATAAAAAAAGGCCAACAGAACCAACTGCCAGCCTTTTAGGGATGAAATAAAGATTAAAGTTTATTTGCTTTGCTTTTACAGCAATGGCAATCACACGTGAAATTAGAATCTTTCGGCTCGAGTCGATACGCCTTTTTCCCTGCGATGGTTATTTCATCAGGTACTTTTCTGAATAGTTCAGGATTCTTTACCTGCTGTGAACAGCTTACAAACGTGATTTCAATCTCCGGTAGCGTCTCTGGTGAGTTTGTTACTTCTAAATGGGATATTCTTTTTTCAATGTTCATAATTCCACCGGCTTTTCGCCTTTTGGTTTATCTGCATAAATCTTAAAACAAGTACCGGCCTGCTTATTCAGTTCACTTTCAGAATTGAACCGCTTGCCCTTCAAATAGCAGCAATCAGAAAAGATGAATGCCACTGGTAAATGAGTTTTTGGCGCTAATCGGTTTTCGAGTTCGGAAATTCGTTTCGATAAATTCATTGCTCAAAATTTAGCGGTGGAAGTAATCCTGCATTCTCACAGATTGTTCTGTACCGTTCGATTTCTTCGCCTTCAGAGTCTATAAACATGGCATCCCGGAACCGGATTTCAGAATCTTTGATAAACTGAAAATCATCATTTGATATTTTTCCCTTCAAATAATTGAGCGGATACGGTAGGCCGTTTGAAGATGTTTCTTCGAGTCGGTCTATTCGGTTGTTAAGATTCATATCCTTCAAAGTTTGGTTTCAAGAATTCAGGCACTTCTGTTTTTCCTTCACTGATCAATTCAGGAAGCCGGTCAAATAGTGTTTCGGCTTCGATATCCAATGTTTCCGGGTTCTCAACTTTAAGTTTTTCAATTCTCTTATTCAGGTTCATTTGTAATGATTAGCATGTTTGGATGATCAATTTTTTTTGCTTCACTGGCTGGGATAACTCTCTCGGTTAGCTCTACCCGGCCGTTATGCATAGTTCTTTCTATAACCAGTGCTTCGTCACCGTCGTAAAAAATTGTGATACTGCCTGGCCACTCCTCAGGCTGTTTTTGCTGTTCGAGTCTTTTTATTCTGTCTGCAATTTTCATCAGGACACCTTTCTCAATTGCCTTTCCTCAAGTGCTTCCAAGCGTTCCACAATCTCACTGGTTTCAACAAGTCGCCGGTACGAATTAATGAGCGTTGAAATAGCATTGGCTGCTCGTATCTTTTCGTTGTTATCGCTATCAGATAACAGGATACGTTCCATTTCCTGTAAAGCGTGAGAGCCGATTAATTGAACTTGCTCAATGGTGTATGCTTTGCGTTTCCTGCTTCTTTTATCAGCCATTACAAATTTATCTTACTTAATGTTTCTGTTAAAGTTACCGGATATGATAGGGGGTTAACGAAAAGAGGAACGGCCTCTAATCAAAACCGCTCCTTTTTCGCTAATTAACAGGCTCCTTATCATTTTTGAAAGCGTTGGCCATCCGCTGTTGATATGTATCACGGCCGTATTTTTTTACAAAATTGTCGCGCTGCTTTGGTGTCCAGTTTCTTACTTCGTGATCTGTTGGCATATCGGATTGAGTTTCCGGGGCTTGGTATTCGGCATGGCCATCTTTGAAATGCCTTGCAACCAATGATTTATATGCCTCTAAGCCGTAAGATTCGATAAACTGATTTTTTTCTCCCTGATCCCAAGTCATTACAT
>JAFIFB010000081.1 GCA_020832285.1 Balneolaceae bacterium | reverse complement strand
AAGCTCAAATCCGGATGGCCTTTTGGTTACAAACGCCGCTTGTGCGCCGGCTGAAATGGTGACGAGTCCACCCAGAATCTTTGCCTCCACATCGAACGTTACATACGCACCGAATGGAAATTGATATTGCTCATCGGTGATTACCCAGATGGCACCGCCAACCCGGCTCTCAATTTTCATGATGGCAATGTTGATGTTGAAGCCAATATCCACCTGAAGCATAAATCCTGGATTACCTGCTGCAAACACTGATTTGCCGGTTAATACCCCATCAAAAACATTCAGCGATGTGGTTCCCACGATTCCCCAGACCAGATTGTTCTGTCCCTGAAGATTATTCATAAAGAAGGTAATCTCACCCTCTCCCCGTAGTATATTCGGCACGCGGATATCTACCGTGATGCTTACCTGCATGGCAAATTCGCCACCCTCCCGTTTTGCGATGCTGCCCATCAGTGTACCCTGTGCCGTGGTTCCTGCAAGGCCGTCACCATCCATACCCAATACGGTTACGCGCGCATCGATGTAAAAGCTCTGGCTGGTGATCTGGAAATAGGTAGTACCGTTTACCACGGCCGCGCCGCCCCCGGCACTTCCAATATCGATATTGGCAAACAGCATGGCTGCAAATTTGGCATTTGCTGGTCTGGCCTTCTCGGCGTCTACCAGTTCGTGGCCAAAAGCGGCAATGGCAGCAAAAACCATGTTAAAATCCTGGTCGTCGGGCCTGTAGAAAAATCCGCCACCTGCACCTCGCAGTGTTACAACTCCCGGTACAATAGGAATACCCGGGCCTGCTTCAAATGCCACAAACAAACCAAAGCTCGTCTGGCCGCCGGTGTTTGCAAACTTGCCTGCAACAGCGGCTTTTATAGCGGTATCCCTATATTCAAAAGCACCTACCGCTGCCGCACGCAACAGAAACCCGTCATACCCCTGTTCGTAGTTGATGCTGGCAAAAATGCTGAAATTCTCTCCGATTTGCAGGCCGGCTCTTTCGATGGTAAGGGAGACATTATCCCCGCTTCTGTAAAAGAGAATTTTTTCCACGCCGCCACTGATCGCTTCGCCACTTTCCGAGTTAGCGCCATTGATGGTTAAAGAGAGTGCTGCACCTGAATTGCTACCGCCAAACTCGATGCAATTACCCATGCAGATCAGCTCATCGACGAATAGCTCCTCGGTTTCAACATTATCGAAATCCCCCCCCTCCCTCAGTTCTGCCGGGTCTTTATCATCCGTATTTGTCAGGTTAATGGTTTCATTTTGTTTATAGATAAACTCCCCGATTTCCAAAGAGGCTACTCCGGCAACTGAAATACTGCCGCCGGTAATTCTGCCGCGATCGATGATGCCTGTTTGGTTTATACGAATGCCACTGTAAGAGATGCTGCCGCCTGACCCATTTTCAGCTTCTCCGGAATCCACTCCCGGAATATTTACTGATGCATTTCCGCTCAGTTCAATTTCAAATCCGCCGGTTTCAGCTACCATTTCGGCTTGTACGGCAATGGTGAAAAAGCTCATTTCATAGTCGAATGCTACATTGCCGGTGATATTGAATGCAACATTGCCTTCAAGGTCAATAGACAGTCCGGGACTTTCCGCAATGTTTCCGGTCTCCCCAAAGAAGATAACAGGGTCGGTTTCGGAAGGTATGGTAATATTTCCATTGGCTCCGATTTTTGAATTTTGCCAATTCATTGGATCAATTCCCACATGCAATCCAGTTAAATGAAATTGTCCAAACCCACCAAGATCTGTAGATTTATCATCAAAACTTACTTGCAGCCCATCGGTTTCTACCTGGATTCCCCCCAGATTTCTGTAGATACTCAAGTTTCCAACGATATCTTCAATATCAGCCGGTTGCGGTAACGATACGGTTAATTCGGCATCTACACGTATTCCATCTTCAAAATCAAAACTAAACTCTGTTAAAACAAGATATTCGCTGATAATCTGAATGGGATTATCAATGGAAATCTCACCGATAGAGATGTGCGGAGCTGAGGTGGACAGACTGAAATCCTCAAAACCAATAGTTTGGTCCAAAAATGACAGATCGCCATCTGATGACAATACAAGGTCACGCCCAATCAGAGCTACTGTGATACCATTCAAATTCAAGACAACTGCTCCTTCAAAAAGAGTAATTACCTGATCGCTTAACTCACCCGTAATTTCACCCACATCAAATAACAGAGAAGGGTTTACCTGATAATTTGTTACCCCAATTTTCAGATCCTGAACGGTTACTATAATCGAATCAGCCAGTACCTCCTGAAACGAAACCTGCCCGTTGAGGGCTACATAAAGAGAGTCATCATCGCTATGGAAACTTAACGGGTTTTCCTGATCGAGGCGGAAAGTGGCGGAGCCAAGGGTTAATTCTCCGGGATCATAATCATCAATTCCAAAACTCCATGCGCCATCTGCCCACGAAGCATCAAATGCAATGGATTCATCTCCTTCATTCATGATAAGGCTGCTTCTGAGTGTGCCCTCAATCCCGACACTGTTTTGGTCTCCAAAAGATGCTTCAATCTTAGTTAAGCTTACATTAAATGCATCTCCTGCTAACTCTCCCTCCCCATTCGCACTGAATGTGTAAATAGGGCTTGCTTCAAGAGTAAATGATCCGGATTCGATGCCGTTTTGGCTGAGGGTTACCTGAACCACGGCATCCAGGTCATCGTTTTCTTCGATTCCGCTGAAAATGGCCGGAAGATCGAACCGCAGGCCTGCTTTCAGTTTGAGTCCGTTTTCGGAATCAAGGGAAAGTTCTGTGAGGGATACCGGGAGGTTGAGGTTCTGCTGCAGGCTAAGTTCGGATTGCAATGCCAGCATGCCGCCGGTTACATTGTAGGCATCATCTGTAACCAAAGAGAAGAGGATATCCACTTCCAGATTACTTCCATCATGTTGCAGAGCCGGAATAACCAGTGACAATGGCTGCGAGTCAGTGGTCAATGTATAGCCGCCGTTGTCATTCGATTCAATCGATATCAGCGGATTTCCCTCATCATCCTTTATGTCGATATAGGCGATCTCTTCGGTGGGAAGCGGAATACGCTCAGGCAAAAAGGCAATCAAACCGGCGCCAAAATGGAATCCGTCCTCATCAATCATCGCAATATACTCCTCCGCCTGTGGCTGCCCATCCTGATCCCAGTAGAATTCTGCGCGGCCGCGGGTAACGGCCAGCCCGTTCAGGCTCATGGCGAAATTGTCGACCAGTTCCACTCTAAGATTACTGTACATCTGCTCATTGAAACTGAGTTCAGCGTTGGATGAGCCGTTGAATGTGAGCCCGTTTGAGTCGAGGGTAATCTCAGCATCAAGATTCATGCGCAGGGCGTTGCCTGTGGGCATTTCCGAATCGATTGCTGCAAATGTAAATTGGAATGGCCCTGTTGTAAAATCTACGGCAATACCACTGGATATGGTGGCTGATCCGCTCACAATTTCAAAAGAGGGAAGGCCGATTAAAAGGTCATCATAAGTAACCTCAACCGAAACCGGATCATGGTCAAAGCTTCCTTCACCGGTAATTTTCAGGCCTTCCGCGCTCAATTCCGCGGATTCAACACCCAGCGAGAAGAGCGGATTTTCAATATTCGGCTTGCTCAGTGCAAACGGCTGGTTGATGGTTACCGACCCGTCACTGATCTTTCCACTGATGGCATCGAGCGTCAATTCGCCGGAAACCACCAGAGGCTGCTGACCCATTGGCACCGGCAGCGATACCTGTACGCCCCCTTCAAGCTCGGCTTTCTGTTCGTCCTCGTCGAGATAGAGGTTCAGATTGGCGGTGGTCATTTCCAGCGTAACCGGGCCCAGCTCCAGCGTGCCGCACGGCTGCATATTGGTAATGGAACCTTCAAAAGCGCGCCCCTGGATTACAGACAATGAAAATTCAGGATTTGAGCAGGCAGACGGATCGCTTACAGAAAAAGCGGGCAGATCTCCTAAACGGCCATTGATGCTAAAATCTACGGCCTGACGGAAGCCTTCTTCAATTTCCAGCTTGCTCAGCGCACCCGCTATTTCCTCGATTAACAAGGTTGGTGAATTGATACCGGGTCCCGGCGCAATAGGAATTTCAATCGGACTTAAAAACCCGATCGGCGCAACACTGCCTGTGAGGTATCCATCATCAAAGCCTACGTTCGTTAATAGAAAACCATCCGGAAGGCTTTGTGAAACAGTTCCGAGTTCGGGCAGGTCTACAGAAAAATCCATCGAAAAATCTGATCCTATTGCAGGTGTCTCACCCCATGTCCAGGAGAGTTCAGGTGTGCGAAATGCCAGAGGTTTTAAATCAAACCCGGCCAGTTCAATTTCGGGCAGATTCAAGCCCGGAATGCTGACATCATTAATATCCTGCGGGGATATGCGAATGCCATCATTCCGGGTTTCAATATCGCGAACAGGGAAATCGAGCTCCCCGCCATCGGCCAGTTCGGTGTGTAGAATCATATCGAAGAGAATGGCGAATTCAAATCCTTCTCCGGCCTCATAACTGAAATTTTCTATGGAGAGAATCTCTTCCAATCCAAACCGAAAACGGTCATTAATTCTGATTTTAGGAAGTTCAGCGATCAGTTCGGGCTCAAATTTAGTGATGCTTGCATTACCATTTTGAGTACGAATGGTCAGTTCAGCAGTTGCCTGTGCACCCAGTTCGGTTTCAATTCTCAGGTTGCCATCCACAGAAATATCAAAATTGGGTACCGGGTTGTTGATCATCAAATCGAACGTACCACGTACGCCGGTAACCCCAACTGTAACTTCTTCGCCAGGTGTTAGTAACAGCTCCGCGTTCATGCCGGAGACATCAAAATCGGCCCGTACATATCCATCCCCCTGAATGTAGAAAGCCACTTCAGCCTCATCGGCCAGCTGCTGATCAAAGAGAATCAGATCGCCCAAAAGATAGAGCGCTGTTCTCTCTACATCGTCCACAAGCTTTTTTCCGTACTCTATCGCTTTGGGAACCAACGGGATATTGAGGTGGCTGAGGTCGAACTGCGGGTCATCTTCCGGAATTGCAGCAGTAATGGAACCGGAAACCACTTCGGGGTTGAACGGATTTGGCGTGATGGTGAGATTATTCAATAAAATATCGGCCAAAACAGGCGGATTTGCCGGATTGAGATAGGGCACCACAAGTGTGAGCGGCTGTCCGGGCAAAGACGAAATTACAAAATTTCCGTCTTCATTTTCTGTGACACTCACCAGCAGTTCATCATCCTGCCGAAGCTGAATATAGGCAATATCCTCATTTGGCATCGGCAGGCGCTCAGGAATCAGGATGTCTGCAAAAAAGGCCCATACGGGATGAAAACCTGCCGGATCGGCAAATGCAAAAAGATCGCCATCATAGTAAAAACTGGCTTGACCGCTGGAAACGCCAAACGGGTAGAGAGACATCCGGAAGTCGTCGGTATATTCAACTGTAACAGCAGAGTCATAATCGATGCCATTAAATTTGATCTGAGCATCCGCGATGTCAGCCGAACCTATGAGACGAAGCCCCTGGTTGTCGATGATGATTGTGCCCGCAAGCTCCATCAAAATTCCGGTATCCAGCGAAAGTACTGAACCTGATGGGACAACGCTGAAATCAAGGCCGGAAAGATCATCGGCAATACCTGCCTCAAATGCGAAGGCATCATCAAAAATAATGCGGCCATCTTCGATGGTCAGTGTTTCGAAATCAAACAAAAAATCTTCGAACGTTACACCCATGTTGGTTTCAGGCAGAATAAGTTCATGCCGGCCTTCTATAGTTAAGCCATTCCCGGTTACTTCCGCAGTTTCAATCCGGAAACTGAGTACAGGGTTTTCTGCGGAGGGGATGTGCCAGTCGAACGGCTCATCAATAATAAAGGATGCACTTTTGATGGAGCCGGCAATCAGGTCGATGGCTGCGGTTCCATCGATCTCTAATCCATCGGGCAGCGTAAGAGTGGCTTCGGTGTTCATGATGGCTTGCTGGCCTTCATCCTCATCCACACTAAAAACAATATTGGATTGGGAAACTTCCGCCTGAAACGGCCCGATATCCAGCGGACAACCGGGGATCACATTTTCGAGGGTTCCTTCCAGTCCGTCGGAGAGCACAAACTGGTCATCTTCAAAAGCAATCGGTTCCAGCCCGTCGCATGTAAAAGGCTGGCCAACAGTAACCGCTCCTGCAAGGTTCAGCCGACCGAAGGGTTCAATCTCATCAAAATCGGGGTAATTTACCCCCGCAGTGCCCGAAATAGCATCTATCTGAATGGTAATTCCCTCGCCAACTGTCCATTCGCATCCGTCAAAATTGCCCAGTGCCAGATTACCGATAACCCGGCTTTGATCAACCCGGCCGTTTGTAAGATCGAGGGTTGTGCCCAGCAGGCATTGTGGTGCACCAAACCCGTTTTGAACCACAGCGCTGCCTTCAAATGCAATATCCCAGGGGCCGGGCAGGGTTTCGTCCCAATCAAACAGCGGGAAGGTGAAAGCATTCAGGCTGAATGTGTTCAGGGTAATTTGAAATAACTGTGCATTAAACACGGGCAGCGGACGCAGCACAGAATCTTCATGAAAATTGACTTCATTAAATTCAATTCCCTGCCGGGTTACGCTGATATCGGTCATGTTGAGGGAGGTCCACGAATCAAACGCATCCACTTCGAGGATTGCATCGAGGCCCAGCTCAAAATCCCACTCTTCGGTGCCCATGTCGTAACTCAGTTCGGTGAGTTCGGTGTTTTCGAGCTGTAGTTTGGCAAAACCGAGGTCAATTTTCGGGTTGAATTCCGGACAGTAGTTTTGTGTACCGGTTATGGACAGGCCTTCTTCGCTGTGCATATTCACCTTTGCCCGGGTGCCGCAATACTGGTTGTTGATGGTTTTAAAACCGAGATGGCTGCGTAATTCCACATCATACCCAAACTCTTCGGTTTCTATATCGATGGAGACACTGCCCATTACACGATCCACCTCCATCAGCAGCAGGTCACTTTGGTTTACAAGCGGTATCTGGAAGGTTTCGTTACAGAGCAGGCCGATCGAAAAATGAGTGTCGCCCATCTCAAAGTTTTGAAGCTCACAGGGCGTTTCTTGTCCGGTTACTTTGGCATCACCGGTGGCCCACACCCGATTTTCAGGGTAGGATACTCCCAGCGTGTAAAGTTCGAATTCAAGGAAATCACGGCTGTACTGAACCAGCGGCTGTTCGGAAATCTCAACCGATCCGCTGAGGCCCTGCCGTGTGAGAGTGAGTTCGCCCGTGGCATCGAACCACTGGCTGCCCGGTGTTTGAAGAGATGCCGTTACACCAAAATTTTGCCCGAATGACCAGAACAGTTCTTCAAATTCAATCCAGGGGTTTTCGTCAGGAAGCAGCAGGGCAAGCTGTTCAGCCGATCCGCTCACTGAGCCTCCCAAAATAACCGGGTTGGCAAGAGATCCTTTTTGAACCATCAGGTTATTGACTGCCACGGAATTTTCAAAGGGACCCTGCATTCCATCAAATTCAAGATTGAGTGCAGCCTGTCCGTCGAGCAGATAATAGGTCGGGAATTCGGTGACCGTAAGTTCTGCGAGGCCTGTGAGTTTGGCAAATTGAGGGATGAGTGTGATCTCTTCAACAAGGGAAAAATCGGCAATGATGTTCCCCTCGTCTTCTGCCAATTTATGCGTAAATGTATAGATTTCCGTCTTCCCCTGGTTTTGCAGCGGTACATTTCCCATGGCATCCTTCGCTGTAATTTGCCAGGCATATTCGCTGTTTTCTTCAAGCGGCAAAAAGTCCGGCGTGTAAGGCAGGGTGGTATTGCCCATGAGCGTTACAAGGGCAACTTCCCGGTTACTGTTGATGGCTTGAATCGGCGATTGGCCCTGGTTGATTTCAACCAATAAAAGTTCATACTCCATCTGGATTCCGGCGGTGTTTACAACCGGGGTCCAGGCAAAAATGGGAATATCCATGATAACGTTGGAACCGTTTGCCGGTGAAATGGGAATAGGAGGTGACGGGTACTGAACCATGAAATGAGCGTTTCCTGCAATCGAAACCAGGTTGGGTTGTGATACCGGTCGGGCATTGATTAGGATCGAATAGCTGCCTTCCGGAACGGTTCCGGTCTGAATGATTTGATTGCGGATACTTCCTTCAAGCTGCTGGAAAACATCATTCGCTCTCTGCGGAAATATCAACTCCTCAAAAAAGGAGGTAAATACATAGGTACCTGGTGTAAATGGTGATGGAAGGGAAGAAATTTCTATGATTGTCTGCCCTCCCTTCAAAACGGAAAAATCGAATATAAAATCAACCGGAACAGTGCTGAAACTGGTGTAATTGAAAATAATCTGGTACTGGCCGTTTACAAAGCTGTTTTCGATATCCTCGGCAAACGGACTGGGCAGCACCGGAGGTATGCCCACAATGGTTACCTGTGATGTACTCTGAGCATAAGCACGATCTGAATAGCCCTGAAGAACGATTGTCAGCATTAATAAAAGAGCTGCCTTATTAAGTAGTGATTTAAATGTAAAACCTGAAATCATTCTTTATACAAACCCGGTTAAAATGTTCGTTGATATCTGAAACTGCCCTCAAGTTCTGTAAAGTCATTTCCGGCTCCGTCCAAAACCCGGCTGTTGCGGGAACGCAGGGTGAGATTGAAGGTGTCTTTGTCCGTGAGCCGGTAAGATGAATTGATCCCGCCAACAAGCTGTTGAAATCTGTTGGTGATGGCGGAGCCGTTCATCACTTCTCTTTCCATCCTGCTTCGGTTGATCCCGAGGTTCAGGCCCAGGGTCAGTTTTCGGTTAAAAAGAGCGTAACTGGTTCCGAGATTGATCCCGATGTTTCGAATGTCACCGCCATCTGATGAGTTCGTTAAATAGTTGCCGGAACTGTTCAGGGTCAATCCCGCCGGCAGCGTAATTGAATAACTGAGCATGCCGGTGTACGAAACAGATGAAAACGAATTGCTGTTTTGCGGATCACCGGTAAATGAGCTGTTGATGCTAAGGTAGCCGCCGGTTACAGCAATGTTATGAATGAAGTCTTCCCCGAGAATGGTAAAATTGGGCTGGAGCATAAAATTTTGCGAAACCTGTGATTGACCACCAGCAGGCTGTTCGATACCATCTGTTTGGTTCATGGTTATATCATTCAATAACAGGTTGTAAGAAGTTGTGAGGTGAAAGGTCTCACTGAATACCATCTGTACATTGCTGCCAATGCCGGTATTGGATTGTGTTTGAAAGCGGGTTCCGAGAAGATTATCTCTGCCCAGGGTTACATCAGAGCGAATGGATAACCGATTTTGAAAAAATCGAAAAGCCGGACTAAGTGTAATGGTTTCCAGATCGTTGCGAACTGTGCCCCGTCCGAGCGACATAAACCCGGGCTGAATGCGCTCATAACCTATGTTCATATCAAAAAAATCGGACCGAAAACCTGCCAGAGCTTTACCGGCGTAGTTAACATGCGTACTGGCCCGGGGCTGATAAATTGCGGTGAAAAAAACGGGGATTCCAAGATCGGAAGATGAAAATGGCTCTCCCTCAAGATCACGGGTAAAAACCGAAGCGGTAAACTGGCTCTCCAGGGTAAAGCGTCCGTCGAACAGGTTCATTCTGAAATCGGGGGTAAGCGTTAAATTTTCCTGAGGTTTGATCTCAATTATTTCTCCTGAAAGGGAAGCGGCATCATCTTGCGCATAAAATGTGCTGAGGTTAAAATAACTGCCATTCGTTCCGGTGATCCCCATTTTTGTTCCAAAGGCCCACTGATTAAAGGAAGGTTCACGAAATGCAGATTCCAGGCTGGGCCGCACCACCCGTTTGGATTTTCCGCCAATTACCTCAACTGAAAAATTTCCGGGATTTGCCCGTGCATATCCGCCCCTGATGGTTGTTCCATTTAAACTGTAGTCAGAAAAGCGCGTATTAACATCACCAGCACGAAAAGTAAGCCATCGCCAGCGGGCACTGTAGTTTATCGAGTTCATGTTTTGGCGAAAGCCGGAATCATCGGTTGAGTAGTTCAGGTTAAAACCACTGCGCAGGCCAAGTGCTGTAAAATTGAAATTGGCATTGGTTTGAAGAACTCCCGGAGGCCTGCGATTGTCAATACCTTGTGCTGTATATGTCGATGCAGTAAGCCCAATACTACCACCGGATCTGAACAGGCTCAGATCACTGTCATCCCAAAATGATCCGCTTTGCGAAAAAGCCGGTGCAGTTATCATCAAGATGATGCATAATGCAGCCCAAAATTTCGGTTTAAATGTAAGAAAATCCAATGGTTGCCTGTTTTGTGATGTTAATGTAAAAACCGATGAAAGCCTGAATATCCTTTTGTGTATTGAAAGACAATGACTTGCACGGTTATTACAAAGATTTAAATTGTTGCCTCAAATAGTTGCGATAGTTCATGAAGTTGAGTAAAATTTTTCTTGATATGATTGAGGGTTCGTTGGCTGATAAAACTGTATGGGTATTGCGCAAAATGAATTCTAATCACGACATGAATTTTATATTTGCACCTTTTGAAAAGAATAGGAGAAATCACCCGGTTACTTGCTGAAGCACAAAATGGAGATAAGGCAGCTCTTGATTCTCTATATCCTCACGTGTATGGAGAACTGAAAAATATTGCTAAAAAACACCTTTCCTATGAAAGAAATGCACATACACTGCAGAAAACGGCATTGGTGCATGAATTATATCTCAAAATGCTGGGGCAATCAGAGGTTGAATGGCAGAACAGGGCACATTTCTATTCAATAGCATCAAGATGTATGCGCCAAATTCTGGTAGATTATGCCCGTAAGAAAGTTGCATTGCGAAGAGGCGGGAAAAATCGTGCGATTACCCTGGATGAGGAGAAGCTCGACCTGGAAGAGCATGCAGAAGAGATTATCGAAATGAGCGACCTCATCAAAAAACTTTCTGAAATTGATTCAAGACGGGGACAGGTTGTAGAGATGCGTTTTTTCGGTGGCATGTCGATTCCTGAAATTTCGGAGGTACTTCAGGTAACCACCCGTACGGTTGACCGTGACTGGGCGAAAGCAAAATTATGGCTTTATAATGAACTAAAAGCTTCGTAAACATGCGTTGGCCTAATACATGGTATTTCTGTTTATGTAAGATTATGGAGCAATATGTTAAGTGGATTAGGGCTGGTGTTACGTCAAATATGAAATTTCGGTTAAAACCTGTCAGCACCTACTGGATCTGACAGCGTTGGATTTTGTGCGACCCTTTACCCAAAGTTACCGACGCTGACATCCCGACTGCTCGGGACGGAAAAGCGCCGGGAATGCTGTCAGGTCTAACCCGTCACTTTAAAAATTGACATGACACTTGTGTATTGTTTAAGGAGTTGCATAAATACCATGTTTTTACTGAAGTTTTTGCTGAGAACAATTACAGAAAGGGGTAAATGAAACATAACGACTGGAAGAAGCTGAGCCGGATTTTCGATATGGTACTCACCCTGCCACCGGAGGGGCGAACCGACTACATCAAGCGTGTTTGTGGCGATGATAAAGAGCTGGAAGAAAAAATCAGGGAGATGCTTGAACAGCTCGAAGAATCGGACCTTTTTTTTGAAGAACGGCTTGGCAAAAATGAGAAGCTGATCAAAGAGCTCGATTCTCTGTTAGCAGAGCAAGAATTTGGAGAAGACTATTTTGAGGGAAAGACCATTGGCAGCTGGGAAATTCTTGAACTGATAGGTCATGGCGGAATGGGACGTGTTTATAAAGTTCAGCGGGTGCATGAGAGCGGAATCAAGCAAACGGGTGCTCTGAAAATTATCCACAAAAGTTTACTCACACCTTCTCATATGGAGCGGTTCAGACTGGAGCAGCATATTTTATCCGGCTTGCAGCATCCCAATATCTCGGGGTTTGTGGACAGTGGAATCACAGCCGATCGTATTCCATACATGGTGATGGAATTTGTAGAAGGAGAGACGATCTTGGAATATTGCAACAACCGGAAGCTAAATATTGAACAGCGCCTGGGACTGTTTATCACTATTTGCAAGGCGATCCAATACGCTCACAACTCACTGATTGTCCATCGTGATTTAAAACCTGAAAATATTCTGGTTACAAAAGAGGGACGGGTTAAAATTCTCGATTTCGGAATTGCAAAATTACTGGATCCGAATCTCTACGAAAGCACTGTCATTGAAACCCATCCGGGTATGAGAATGCTCAGCCTTGAATACGCCTCTCCCGAACAGATTTTCGGAAAGTTGGTAACCACTTCAACCGATATCTATTCGTTGGGTATCCTTTTGAGCAAACTCCTGTCCGGCCTGCATCCTTTGTATCTCAATGACCTTTCATATAAAGAAGTTGAGAAACGGGTGCTTGAAGTTGAGCCACTACCGGCCAGCAGACGATATTCGTCGCACTCAAACAATAAGGAGAGGGCTGAACTTGCTAAACAACGCAACTCTGAGCCATCAGATCTGACAAAGAGACTGAAAGGAGACCTGGATGCAATCATTAACAAGGCTCTTCGAAAAGACCCGGACCGGCGCTATACATCGGTCGAAAGGCTGGTAGCCGATATTGAACGCCATCAAAAAAAACTTCCCGTATTTGCCAGGCCGGATTCATTTGGCTATCGTGCCCGAAAATTCATCAACCGAAATAGATGGGGTGTTGTTGCCGCAATTTTTGTGTTTTTTACGCTGACAGGAGGAATATCTGCAACGATGTGGCAGGCACATCTGGCCGAGCAAAATGCACGCGAAGCAGAGCAGGTATCTGCCTTTTTAGCTCAAATTTTTGAAGGTTCCGACCCAAACCGTGCGAATGACGGATCTATGACTGCCCGGGAACTTCTCGATCAGGGTTTTGAGCGGGTTCAAACTGAATTAGAAGAAGAACCAGGCCTGCAGGCTCAGATACTGAGTATGATTGGCAATATCTATAGTAATCTTGGTCTTTATGAAGATGCATATCTTGCAATCGGGAAATCTGTAGATGCATTTCGCAGTATAGGGGAAAAATCTCCGCGATACGCTGCAGCCATGCTACGACTTGCCAATCTGGAATACCGGCTCGATAATTTTGAAGCGGCTGCGGATGCTGCACGTGAGGCACTCGAACTTAGTATTTCTCAAAATGGCGAAAAACATCCTGAAACAGCGAGTGTTATGAATACCCTGGCTATGTCCCTCGAAGAACTTGGGGAAAAAGAGGAAGCTTACAAAATGTATCGTCGAATTATCGACATTCGCAGGCAGCAGCCGGAGCAGGGATCAAACCTGGCGATTAATCTGAACAATCTTGCGATACTGCTCCAGAAAGATGGTGAGCTTGATGAAGCAGATGAACTCTTTAAAGAAGCTGTGGAGCTGGTTGATCGGGTATTAGGTGAGGAGCACCCATTTATGGCTTACATATTAAATGGGTATTCAGGCTTGCACCAGGACAGAGAAGAGTATGACCTTGCCGAGGCCGATTTACGCCGTGCTCTTGAAATTGGGCAGGCTATCTTTCCGGAGACACATCCTTTTATCGGAGTTGTTTATTACAATCTCGGCGAACTTTACAGATTAATAGAAAACTATAGCGAAGCTGTCAAGTTATATGAGCAGGCACTGCATCAGCGCAGAAACTCCCTGCCGGAGCTGCATCCCGACATCGCATCCACTCTGCTTTCATTAGGCAGAGCATTGATTCATACCAATCAGCCTGCAGAAGCCGAGCCTTATTTTTTTGAAGCAGTTGAAATCCGAAAAAAAATATATGAAGAGGGTGACTGGCGAATTGCATTTGCGGAGTCAAATCTTGGAAGGTCATTGCTATATCAGGAAAAATCGGCTGAAGCTATTGAACTCATTACACTGAGCTACCGCGTGCTACTGGATGCTCTCGGTGAAGAGAACCTGTTTGTAATGCAGGCTGCGGAAGATTTGCAATTACTATATCAGCAATAAAGTAATATTGTGGTTTTTTCTCAATATTGGAATTCACTTTTCAGAGTTGAGCTGCTATTATTTCTGCCGGATGTTTCGCTTTTTTACGTACTCCATCAAAAATCTGGTGCCGGCACGAAAAACCAGGTGCGCAGATAAGTACACCTTCTGGTAATTCTTTCAGAACAGGAAACAGAACCTGCTCACCGATCTTCATCGAAACATCAAATTTATCTTTATGATAACCGAAACTTCCAGCCATACCACAGCAACCGGTTTCGAGAGGGATGGGGTCAAACCCGAGCTGACGAAATGAGGAAATCAGCGGATCGTTGCCGACCAGGGCTTTGGTATGGCAGTGGCCATGGATGTAGACTTTCTCTCCTGCACCAATACTCTTTGGTTTTTCTGCAGCCAGTTCTGAACTGATGAATTCATCCCACAAAAACGTATTATCTGCAAGCAGCCTGGCTTTACCAAGTAGCGAATCGCTGCAAAGATCGGGGTATTCATCGCGAAAGGTTAGAATTTCGCTCGGTTCAAGACCGATAATCGGGATTCCCTGTTCCGCAAAGGGAAAAAAACGGCGGATGTTTTCCCGGCAAATTTCTGAGGCTTCATCAAGCAGTCCTTTCGAAATTTGCGGACGGCCCGAGGGGAATATTCCGGGAAAAATAACCTTGTAATTAAGCGAATGCAGAACCTTTACGGCAGCTATGCCCACTTCAGGTTCGTGGTAATTAGTGAAGATGTCTGCAAATAACACCACTTGTTTGCCGGCAGGATTGGCATACACATGTTTGTTCTTGTGATACCACTTTTCAAAAGTTTGAGGTGCAAATTCAGGAAGTGTTCTGCGGGAATCCACCTTCAAAAATTTTTCCAGAAGTTTTTTTACTGGTTTTTGCCGATTTATTACATTCACCGATTTCGCAAAAAAAGATGCCGCGGGATAGAATTTTTCAGGGCTTCCGAAAAAACGTTCGCTCATGGTCGTTCCGTTTTGTTTGTGCCAGCCGTGCGAAAACTCCGCTTTCATTTTGGCCATGTCTACGTTAGCGGGGCATTCGCTTTTACATGCTTTGCAGCTCAGGCAGAGATCAAGCGCTTCTTTTAGATCTTCCGAGCTGAACGCTTCAGCCTGTTTCCCTGAAAAAAGCTGACGGAAAAGGTTGGCACGGCCACGGGTGTTATCTTTTTCTTCCCGGGTTGCATGGTAAGAGGGGCACATTGTTCCACCGCTATCCGGCAACTTTCTGCAAGCACCGGCTCCGTTGCATTGCTCTATCGCCCCGGCAAAACCTGCAGATGACCGCCATTTGAACACGGTATCAACTTTCGGAGGAGTATAATTCGGGGAAATGCGTAAATCGGTATCCATTGGCTTTGCATTGGTGATCTTGCCCGGGTTGAACCGGTTTTCAGGATCCCAGATCGCCTTTACACGGCGCAGAATAGGCATCATCTCAGCGCCCAGTACGGTTTCGATGAAGGGTGCCCTTGCGCGGCCATCTCCATGCTCACCAGAAAGAGATCCGCGATATTTCTTTACCAGTTCAGCCACCTCCTGCCCAATCTGCTTCATTGTTTGAATGCCTTCAGGTTTGGTCAGGTCCAGTACCGGTCGCAAATGCAGCTCACCAACAGATGCATGGGCATAAAAAACACAAGTGGTATTATGACGGTCCAGGATCTGCTGAAATTCCTGGACATAGGCCGGAAGGTCTTCAACCCGCACGGCGGTGTCTTCCACAAAAGTGGGAGAACGTGAGTCAGCACCGAGCCCCATAAGCAGGCCGAGGCCCGCTTTTCGCAGGTTCCAAACCCGGTTCATCAATGCTGGGTCATTTAAAATGGGTTGAGTATACCCAAGGTTCAGTTCCTTCAGTTTTTTCTGAACTCCTGCCGCACGTTCAGCCAGTTTATCCAAATTGTGCCCTTCAAACTGGATAATCAGAATGCATTTGGGGTCTCCCTCAAGAAAAAAACGGTTTTTATTCTGTTCGATGTTTCCCTTGGTGGCGTTGAGAATGATATCATCAACCAGCTCAACTGCTGACGGTTCCCATTTTACCGCCTCAACCGCAGCCAGCATCGCTTCGTGCAGGGAACGGAATTGAGGAATGATCAGTATTTTTTCCTTCGGCAGGGCAACCAGGTTCAGTTTTGCAGATACGGTCATCGCCAGGGTGCCTTCACTTCCGCAAAGAAGCTCAGCCATGTTAAAGGGACGGCCTCCCGGTGTAATCGGCTCCATTTCACATAGGCGATCGAGTGCATAACCGGTGTTCCTGCGAATGATTGCGGGATGAGGATAGTTCTTGACAATCTGATCTTTATGAGTCTTCAGCAGATCGAGAATCTCCCTGTAAATTTCCCCTTCCAGTGATTGCAGCCTGCACTTTTTTTCAAGTTCCCGGTTTGTGAGTGGAGCGAAAACCGCCACGGTGCCGTCGCTGAGTACTGTTTCAATTTCCAGTACATGCTCTCTGGTGGTTTTGTACTTGATGGAAAACGAACCACAAGAGTTATTTCCGATCATTCCGCCAATCATGCAACGGTTGGTGGTGGCTGTATCCGGCCCGAATTGAAGGCCATATCTGGCAGCTTCCCGGTTCAGTGTGTCGCGGATGACCCCAGGCTGAACCCTGGCGGTTTGTTTGACCGGGTCAATCTCTTTAATGGAGGTCATATATCGGGACACATCGATAATTACACCGTTACCTGTTGTTTGCCCGGCAAGGCTGGTGCCTGCACTTCTTGGTGTGATGGAAAATGATTCTGATGCTGAACGCTTTACCAGTTGCTCAATATCGCTCCCGTTTTTCGGGAAGGCTACACCTTTTGGAAGTTCCTCGTAAATGGATGCATCTGTGGCATAGAGCCGTCGGGTTAAAATATCGGTATGAATCGCAGACAAATCGGCTTGATTAGTAATGAGTAGTGATTTAAAAACAAAGTGTAAGCCGAAATCTGCTTCAATTCAACCGGGGAACTAAATAATTGTTAACAAGGAACAAATTTGATTTTCTTGATTAGTGGTTTGACAGAAAATCAGAGTGCAAATGAGTTCTTCGCCTTTTTAACAATTTCATCTCCAATTGCAAGGCCGGCTGTGGCAGCAGGGCTGGGTGCATTCAGTACATGGATTTCTCTTTCTGTGGTTTCAAAATAGAAATCGTCCAAAAGGTCGCCATTGGGAAGCAGTGCCATTGCTCGTACACCCGAGGGAGATTCTTTCAGTTCATCTGACTGAATAGATGGAATCAGCTTTTTCAGCTTTTCAAGAAAACCGTTTTTTGAAAAAGAACGATACACTTCATCCAGGCCCATCTGCCAGTGTTTGCCTGCCATTTTCCAGAACCCGGGATAATCGAGCGTATCGATTGTATCGGCCAGATCGAATGAGGTTTTTTTGTATCCTTCGCGTTTAAATGCCAACACAGCGTTGGGGCCACACTCCACGCCGCCTTTGGCCATTTTTGTGAAATGAACTCCCAGAAATGGGAATTCGGGATTTGGCAGCGGATAGATCAGGCCTTTTACTTTATGCTCGGCATCGGGTGTGAGCTCATAATATTCTCCGCGGAACGGCACAATTTTGATATTGGGCTTCACCCCGGCTGAACGCGCCACTCGATCACTGTGAAGTCCTGTGCAGTTGATAAAATGCCGGGTTTTATAAGCCGTTTTCGGGGTTTGAATGGAAAGCACTCCGTTGGTTTGATAAACTCCCTGAACCGGATGCTCAAACATAACAGATTTTCCGGCATCTTTCAGCTTTTGTGCCAGTACTTCACAAACCCCGGGAAAGTCCACAATTCCTGCACAGGGAACATGGATGGCACGCACACCCCTGGCATAGGGTTCAATCTCTTTCATTTCCTTGTCGTCAATCAGACGGATTCCATCAATTTCATTTTCCAGTCCGCGCTTGTAAATGGAAATCAATTTCGAAACTTCCTCTTCATCCGAAGCCACGATAATTTTACCGCATATATCATGCTGTACGTCATTCTCACGGCAAAAATTCACAATTTGACGCCTGCCGTCTACACAATTTCGCGCTTTGTAGCTGCCGGGTTGGTAATAAATACCCGAATGAATTACACCTGAATTGTGCCCCGTTTGATGTGCTGCAACCCTGTTTTCTTTTTCCAGCACGAGAACAGTAGCATCGGGGAATGCGTTAGTTAGTTTAAAGGCTGCCGAAAGTCCCACAATGCCCGCCCCTGCAATCGTAAAATCGTAAACCATAATTTCTATTTGATGAGATCTTTCTTGAATATAACAATTGAAATGATTTAAGTATGATGAAATGCAGGAATCAGCTCAAATAGCGATATATATTCTGAGAGGCAGAATCGTTATACTTTTAGTCTGATAACCCTTATTTTTAGGTTTAATAAAATTTTGACGCATGAAAGCACCACATTATATTTTTACATCTCTTCTTATTGCACTTGCACTGGTATTTGCCGGTTGCGGTAATGATCGTGATCAAGCTTCAGAGAGCAGTGGAGACGGATCGCCGGAGTCGATTATTGAAAATGCCGTATTTGCTGACCTTGACGGTAACGAAGTTCGTCTTGAGGATTACCGGGGGAGCCTGATACTTATCGATTTTTGGGAATCTTGGTGTGGCCCCTGTCTTCAGGTATTTCCTGCAATGGAAGATTTACGGGCGGAATACCCTGAGGAGTTCCAGGTGTTTGCTGTTACCGTTGGCATGACTGAGACGCCCGAAGATGCCAGGAAATTTGCAGAAGAGCACGGTTACGACTTTGTATGGCTTTACGATGAAAACGAAATTTTTAACAAACTTGGCGGGCAGGGCATTCCCTTCAAAGCGTATGTTGACCCGGATGGGAATTTTATAAAACTTGAAATGGGATCATACGGGCGTGAAGGTGATTATAACCGAGCCAAAGAATTGATCAATGAATATTTTTGATCTGAGACTTAATTTCAATCTCTAACGACAGACAGATATTTGAACACTTTACTCCATAAAAGTGTTTTCAAAATGAATTTTAAAAAAAAGGACTTGATAAACTCATGGAACAACAAGTAGAAAAGCTACCTTATAAAGTAAAAGATATTGGCCTTGCAAGGTTTGGCAGGCAGGAAATTGCCCTTGCAGAAGCTGAAATGCCCGGACTGATGGCCACCCGGGAAGAATTCGGAAAAGATAAACCACTGAAAGGAGCGCGTATTGCCGGCTGTCTGCACATGACGGTTCAAACCGCTGTTCTGATTGAAACACTCATAGAACTGGGTGCTGAAGTTCAGTGGTCGTCCTGTAACATCTATTCTACACAGGATCACGCTGCTGCTGCTATTGCCGAAGCCGGGATTCCTGTATATGCATGGAAAGGGATGAACGAGCAAGAGTACGACTGGTGTATTGAACAGACACTCTTTTTCCCGGATGGCAAGCCCCTGAACATGATTCTTGATGATGGCGGTGATCTGACCAATGTGGTACTCGACAAATATCCCGAATTAACACAAAATATCCGGGGAATTTCCGAAGAAACCACAACAGGTGTTTTAAGGCTTTACGAGCGCATGAAAAAAGGAACTCTTTCTGTGCCTGCCATTAACGTGAACGATTCTGTTACAAAGTCCAAATTCGATAATAAATATGGCTGCCGCGAGTCGTGTGTTGATGCAATTCGCCGTGCAACCGATGTGATGATGGCAGGTAAAGTTGCTGTTGTGGCCGGATACGGCGACGTTGGTAAAGGATCGGCAGCTTCTCTGAGAGGAGCAGGTGCCCGTGTGATTGTTACCGAAATTGATCCAATCTGTGCCCTGCAGGCTGCAATGGACGGCTACGAAGTAAAACGTATGAAAGATGCCGCAGTTGAAGGTGATATCTTCGTAACAGCCACTGGTAATAAAGATATATTAACCGGCGAACACTTTAAGCTGATGAAAGACAAGGCTATTGTCGGTAATATTGGCCATTTCGATAATGAAATTGATGTAAAGTGGCTCAAAGAAAATACCGAAGAAGAGAATATCAAACCGCAGGTTGACCTGTTCCGGTTTGAGGACGGAAAAGAGATCATCCTTCTTTCACAGGGCCGCCTGATGAACCTCGGCAACGCAACCGGCCACCCGAGTTTTGTAATGAGCAACAGCTTTACCAATCAGACACTGGCTCAAATCGCACTTTGGAACGAAGATTTCGAGGTTGGTGTGCACGTACTGCCGAAACATCTTGATGAAAAAGTTGCAAGGCTACATCTCAAAAAAATCGGCGTAGAGATAGAAGAACTTACGGATGAACAATCCGAATATATCGGTGTACCAAAGCAAGGACCTTTCAAGCCAGATCACTACCGATACTGATTTCTTTAAATTTATTCCTTTCAACCGATATAAAAAAAGCCCAAATCATGATTGATTTGGGCTTTTTTTTAGAAGTAAATAAATGGGGGAATTTACTCTTCCTCTTTTACAAACTGTACACTAAAGACCAGTTTCACTTCATCTGAAACAACCAGATTACCAGCCTCGGTAACAGCATCCCATTTCAAACCAAACTCTTTTCTGTTGATTTTTCCTGAGACTTCAAATCCTGCCTTGGTTTGACCGTATGGATCCTGGACGGTGCCGCCGTAATTTGCATCCAGCTCTACGGTTTTGCTATTTCCGCGAATCGTAAGATCACCAATCAGCTTATATTCATTTTTCCCGGACTTTTTGAATGAACGTGACTCAAATGTAAGTTTGGGATGTTCCTCAGCATTGAAAAAATCATCCGATTTGAGGTGATTGTCCCGGTCTTCGTTATTCGTGTCGATGCTGTTAATGTCGGCTTCAAAGCGGATTTGTGCATCTTCAAAATCATCATTTTCCGATTCAAGAACTGCATCAAACTCATTAAACTTTCCTGTAACTGTTGAAATTACAAGATGCTTTACTTTGAAATTGATCTCTGAATGAGCGGTATCTATTGACCATTTGGTTATTGTTGCTGTACTCATTTCGCTATATTTGAGTTAATATTAATTAATTTAATGTTTAACCAAAAATAAACTCCATTCCGTTCCGCTTCAAGTCAAAAAAACCATTTTTTATGGATGCTTGTTTTTGTTGAGCCAGCCTCTTATTTAGTGTTATGTCAAAGATAAAACGTCGGGTTAAGTCATCAGACGAGTTTTTCAAAAAATATACCAATGTAGATGATTGGGATGATCCCGGAACGACTCGTCTGATGACTCTCTCACACTTTTACAGTTGACACGACATTAGTTTAACGGCAGAATGAAATTCAACCAACAGTAATTAAATGAGAATTCTGATATTTTCACTACTTACACTTTTTATCACCAATTGCGGAAACGGAGATTCCGAAGTAGCAGACACTAAAATAGCAGCCTGGAATGATGTGAATCAGCACGGAACAGGAACCATCACTCTGGTTTATGTTCCAAGCGATGGTTTTTCTTATGAAGGTGAAAGCGGAAATCTGACGGGAGTTACAATCGAACTGGTTCGCGACTTTGTGCATTATGTTAACTCAGAATATGACGTGGAAATCCGGATTCATTACAAGCCGGTTGAGCAGTTCTCTGAGTTCTACTCTTTTGTTCAGTCTTCCGGGGGCGGGGTTTTTGGTGTGGGCAATGTCACTATTACAGAAGAACGCAGGGGTGAGCTTGCATTCAGCCCGCCTTACATGACCAATATCGCCACTCTGATCACTCACAGCGATGTTCCCGAAATCAGCAGCTTTGATGAAATTGAATCTACATTTGACGGGCTGAATGCACTCGCTTTTGAAGGTACGCTTCATCAGGACCGGCTACAAGGTATTTTGGATCAGTATATTCCGCAGGCCGATATGCTGTATGCCCATTCCAACAACGAAATTATTGAGCGCACGGCTGCTGAAAACAGATACTTTGCCTATGTTGACATCTATAATTACTGGCGTGCGGCGGAAAGGGGGGAGCCACTTCGCAGGCATGCCGCGGGAGATGAGGCATCGGAACAGTTTGGAGTAATCATGCCGCTCAAAAGCGACTGGCATGAAGTGATGGAAGAGTTCTTTTTGGCGAATGGCGGCTATATCAACTCAACACGTTACCGCGAGCTGATGGAAAATCACCTGGGAGAAGAGCTGGCCAATTTGCTGCTGGAGCAGGAGTGAGTGAAAGCCGGAAACTATTTATTTGGTATGAATGGACCCAATAAGCTCAAGTTCCGAATTATGGCGATGTAGTGGCTACAAATCTTTGTTTACGAGCCATTGAGATCGATTTTTAAGATTTTTAGGTATTTGAGTTATTCAGTAAGTGGAAATCAGTCAAAATAAAAAGCCCTCTGCCGGAATGATCAGAGGGCTTTTACAATGCAGTTATAATTTATTTACAATTCCCTGATGTAGATATCTCTGAATTGAACAAGGGATGGAGAACTTGCCCACTCTCCGTCAACTAAATGTCCGTGATGCTGAAGGCCGATTGGACCCCTGTCTTCCAGTCCGGGAAGTTGTACATCCTCAATCACTGTATAGCCGTTCAGTTCAACAGTAAGACGGTCTCCAATCACTGTAATTTCAAACGTATTCCATTCACCAATGTGGTTGTCAGCATGTCTGTTTGGTGTAACACCTGCTCGTACTTCATCGGGCATACTGGAGTCCATTCGGTATCCATAAACTTCACCGGAGCCGATTGGCCAGGTCCAGATATTTACCTGTGCTTTGGGCATTCCTCTCAGGTAGATCCCGGAGTCGGAGTCTGGTACAGACATTCGAATTTCTTCACCATTTTCATCCAGCTTGTGGCTGCCGTCCGGTAGAATCAACCGAACATTTTCATTGATGAACGGTGTTTCTGTTATTCTCCAGTCGATTCGAAGGGTAAAGTCTTCATATTCGTCTTCAGTCCAGAGGTCTTTGCTTCCCTCGGCCTGACTCATTGCATCGTAATCGATTACACCATCTATAACCTGCCAATGACCGCCATCCCCTTCCGGAATCACCCACCCTGTAAGGTCTTCCCCGTTAAAAAGAGATACCCAATCGTCGTTACTGGCATTGCTGTCTGATGCGCATGATATTAGAGTAAAACTTAAAGCTGCAGTTAACAGCATGTAAAAAATATTTGTAGATTTGAACATAGATTTCATAGTGAATACAGTTATTTAACTATTAATTAATCGGAAAAATTCTGAGGCAAACCCGCTCAACAGAAACTTGTTACAGAGATAAGAAATGTGAATAAGAAAAACAATGAAATAACACTCACAAACTGCGTAACGTTTTGTAAAATGATTTTGTTTTTATTCTTTTCTATACCGCATTTCTCACCAAGAAATTTGATTGTGGGCAATCCCGACGGCGGTCGGGAGAAAATGGTGGCGGAAACAGTCCGAGCTGTCGGACGTTGAGCAAGCCATTCCCGAGACAACACAGCCCACGGGCAATTTCACTTCCTGGGAATCGCTTACGCTCGGAGCGCAGCATCTGACAGGGTAATTTTGGTACAATCGCTGAAATTGTAGGCTAAAACATTAATAAAAATTGATAGATTTATTCATCATTTTTTCTGTGAGAAATGTGGGCTATTGCGCCAATTAAGCCCATGAAAGGGGGATTTGGCAATTTACGTTCTTTGAAACCTTTCACAGGAAACCTATGGGTATCCAAATCCCATTCGGTAAAGCCTAACCAGCAGCCGAAACCGAGTCTTGCGTAGTCAGTTGAGAGGCTGGCACGAAGCGTAGACAGGGAGTGGGAAAGCCGTGTGATTGAGCCACGAAATATTTCTTTTCGCTGGAGCTTTTGTTTTTAGCCCACGCAGGAGCAGCAGTGCTGCGGCGTTAGCAAGGTGAGTCGTAAGCATGACAGCCGGGGCCTGAGAGCAGGGCAAACCCACATGAGGTTTCCATGGGAAATTGTCCCGAACGCTTTCGGGATCCCGCCTCCGCGCGAAGCTCCGGTTAAGGGCTGACCGGTGAACCACAGTCCAGGCGCTCCGGGGTACCTGTTGCCACCCCGGACGAAGAAACAAGGCAACAGCGCAGCGGTATCCGAGCCGAGGGAAACTGAAGGTTAGGAGAAGGGCGAAGGCAGTCTTAGTGCCTCCATAGTACCGTTGAAGGATGGGGAATTGGCTCCACGAGACCCATCTGCCAGGGAAGGGAAAATCTGTATGGCGACATGCAGTGGGCACCTGTTTGTGGACGTGTAACTCAGAAACATAACATGAACCAGAGTCATTGACCACTATGTCAACAGTCGATTTACATATAGCGGAAAGGGCGAGGGCGTACCCCGATGAGCCTTTGACGAACCTGCACAGCTTTATTGATGTGGCTTTGCTGGCTGAAAGCCTGGATGCCCTGAATAAGAAAGGGGCACCCGGAGTGGACGGGCTGAGCTGGAGCCAGTACAATGAGCAGCGGGCCGAACGGTTGCCGGAGCTGCTGACGCAGTTCAAAAGCGGGCATTACCGCGCCCCGGCGATT
>JAFIFB010000073.1 GCA_020832285.1 Balneolaceae bacterium | reverse complement strand
TAGTGTCCTGTCAACTGTAAAAGTGTGAGAGAGTCATCAGACGAGTCGATCCGGGATCATCCCAATCATCTACATTGGCATATTTTTTGAAAAACTCGTCAGATGACTTAACCCGACGTTTTATCTTTGACATAACACTAGCCCGGATTACTCACCAAGAGATTTTTCCTGCCCGATCGGGATTGCCCACAACCAAATTTCTTTAGTGAGAATTGCAGGCTATACAACAGCCCGCTCTTTGAGTGAAATAATTCCTGTATTGGCGTCTAATCGGGCTTCAACCCCCATCGGTATTGTAAAGTTATCATCATCATGCCCGATATCAACCCCCATGACGGCCGGTACTCCAAGCGGGCGTATGTGATGGCTGAGAATTTCCCAAAGGGTGAAGTTGGTATCAGTTGTTTCAGGACAATTGGTGCATTGCCCGAATACAAATCCTGTAATTTTTTCCAGAATTCCTGCCCGGGCGAGATGAGTGAGCATGCGATCCACCTTGTATGGTGGCTCTCCTATATCTTCCACGAAGAGTATCGCATTTTCAGTATCGGGCTGGTAAGATGTGCCAAGGGAAGTGGTCAATATTGTCAGATTCCCTCCGATAAGCCTGCCTTCTGCAGCACCGCCTCTGATGACTGTTGTACTGCTTTTGGATTGAAATACGGCCGGAGCTCCTTCCATCAATACACGTTTGAAGCTTTGTGTTGTGAGATCAGTCCATTCTGAAGCACCATTTGGCCCATGAAAGGTTATCAGTCCGCACTCTTTCAGGAATGACAAATGGAGTGTGGTGATATCGCTAAATCCACAAAAAATTTTTGGATGTTTTCGTACCCGTTCAAAATCGATATGGGGCAGAATTCTTGCACAACCCCAGCCGCCTCGTACGGCAATAATGGCATCAACTTCGGGGTCGGAGAAGAAGCGGTTGAGATCCAGTGCCCGCTGATAATCCCTTCCTGCCAGGTATCCAAATCCTTCTCTCACAAATTCACCGAATTTTACATTCAGTCCAAGTGATTCCATAGCTTTCTGCATTCTTTGGAAGTCAGACCTGTTACGCACTAATCCTGCAGGAGCAGTGAAAGCTACTGTGTCTCCCGGTTTTAATCGTTTTGGTTTTGTGAGCTCCCGGGGTTCAGCAGAATTTTTTTTTAATAATGCACTGGGTATTATTCCCAGTCCGGCGGTTTTCAGAAAATCAGATCGTTGCACTTTGTCTTTTGATGAGTCAGCAGATGCTTGAATGAAGATCTAAAAATAGCTAAACCATCTGTCAGATACATGAATAATTAAATGAGATGCATATGATTTATCCGTACATGTTTCTGATACGGATATGTAGAGTGCCGGGGGATGGGGCCGAGTGGTTAAGGCTAAAACAATCTGTATTTGGTATACTGACCGATTTTACTCTTACTTTTGGTTACTTGCTGGAGTTTTTCCATTATTTTGTTGATTGATGATTCAATTATTTAGCTTTATTGTATTAGAGAAAGTAATGAAATCCTGATCTTATCAGATTCTGAAATTTACCGGGGCCTTTTGCATGGTTTTGGTAAAATCCTTTCAAAAAAATCTAAAACGTACTAACCTTTTTTGATATGAAGAAAATAACAATGCTCGGTACCGGATTGATCGGAATGTTTTACACGATGGCACTCCACGGCCAGCGAAGCAGGGACCGGGTGGTGAATGTTTACTCAAGAAATTCCGAAAGAGCCAGAGAGTTTGCACAAAAATGGGGTGCTGATTCGTGGACGAGTGATATGGATGAGGCCATACAAAATCCGGATTCTGATGTGGTAATTGTGGCACTACCCAATTTTCTACATAAAGAGGCGATCCTCAAAACAGTGAAAGCAGGAAAAGCGGTTCTATGCACCAAACCTCTTGCAATGAATGGTAAGGAAGCGAAGGAGATTCTCGAAGCGGTAGAGAAGGCCGGAGTGTTTCACGGGTACCTGGAAGATCTTGTTTATACGCCAAAAACGCTAAAATCCCTTGCTGCAGTGAAAGATGGTGCGCTCGGGAGAATCCTCTGGACACGATCCCGTGAAGCCCACCCCGGTCCGCACAGCGACTGGTTCTGGGATCCCAAACAGTCTGGCGGAGGAGCCATTATCGATATGGGGTGCCACTGCATTGAGATTGGCCGTAACTTTATCGGTAAGGATGTTCGCCCTGTAGAGGTGATGTGCTGGGCTGAAACACAAGTGAAACCGATAGAGGCGGAAGATCACGCCCTGGGATGGATTAAATACGCCAACGGAGCCATCAGCCAGTTTGAAGTGAGCTGGAACTACCGCGGCGGAATGGATCTGCGCGATGAAGTATCCGGAACGGAAGGTTCTCTGCGGCTCGATCATTTCCTGCGAACCGGATTTGAGATGTACACCTCTGGCAATCGCGATTCCTACGTGGCCGAAAAAGCGGAAACCGAAGAGGGCTGGGTGTTTCCGGTGGGGGATGAAGTGGTGGCACTTGGGTACATCGATATGTTTACTGACATGTTCAACGCGATGGAAAACGGTGAAGAGCCGATGGAAACGTTCTATGACGGTTACGTGGTAAACTGCATCATGGATGCCTGTTACCGTTCGGCAAAATCGAAGCAGTGGGAGCCGGTGTCGCTTGACCTTTGGCGAGGGAGAGAGGCAGAAGAAGACCAGAAACAATACAACGAATATGACGAACGTCACTACCTGATCAAAGAAGAGCGCCTGCCTGACGGGCGAAAGAAAGTGATCCTCAAACACAAGGAAAGCGGGGAAGTCTCAGAAAAGCTGATTGGCAGTTAATTGAATAGAGCCAAAAATCCCTATCAAGATGGCATATTGTTATCTTTCAAAGATTTAAGAAATGTACATTAATAAAGATTTAAGTTAAACCAAGCCATAATTTTAAAATGCTGCTGGAAAATAAAAAAATCGTCATCATTGGTGGTACAACGGGTATTGGCCTTGCTGCAGCGAGGGCGTTTATACGTGAAGGCGCAAGGGTTACGTCCCTCGGGCTGGATGAAGAATCATGTTTGAAACTCGAAGATGAACAGGGAAAAAAAGTTCGAACTTTAAAAGGTGATGCCACAAGAGAAGGTGTCGCCGAACGGGCAATTGAATTTTGTAAAAAGGAGTTTGGCGGTTTCAATGGATTATACCACGTAGCCGGTGGGAGTGGACGAAAAATGGGAGATGGTCCTCTGCACGAACTATCACTTGATGGCTGGAATAAAACCTTTGAACTGAACCTCACTTCTCTGATGCTTTCAAACAGGGCTGCCGTTCGTGAACTTCAGAATGCAGGAAAAGGGGGTTCGATCCTGAATATGGCATCGGTTTTGGGTTTCTCACCATCACCCCGATATTTTGTTACACACGCTTATGCCGCTGCTAAAGGTGCGGTTATCGGCTTCACACAATCCATAGCTTCATATTATGCAAAAGAGAATATCCGGATTAATGTGATTACGCCGGGATTGATTCGCACACCGATGTCAAAAAGAGCTGCAGGCGATGAGGAGATTATGCAGTTTGTAAAAACCAAACAGCCGCTTGACGGCGGAAGAATTGGTGCGCCAGAAGATCTTGATGGTGCTGCATGTTACTTTTTGTCTGACCAATCGCGATTTACTACCGGTCAGATTTTAAGTGTAGACGGTGGCTGGGATTTAAGTGAAGGCCAATATCAACATAAAGAGGAAGGTTGAAAGCGGTTATACTGTTTAAGAAATTCAGCCTCGTCAAATTGTAATGGGATGAAATAACATCTGTCGAAAAAAGAAATCAAAGGTTTGCAAAACAATAAGCAGCTATGAAAATAAACAGACGAAATTTTCTTAAAAAAGCCTCACTGGGTGCAGCAGGCAGTCCATTCTTATTGAACTCTCATGGAAATGTAGAAGAAAAGGAGACCGGAATCACATATTCACAACTCGATGAGATTTTATCCCGCCCTGTTTTGAAAAAGGAACTATTTTCAACTCCGGTGATGATCGAACAGGTTTCATTGTTGCGTTATGGTGACAGCATTCTTTGCAAGGTGGTTTCGCGTGATGGTGCGGAAGGAATCTGTGTGAGCAATGATCTCTACATGACATCTTTATATCCCATTTTTGTAAAACGTGTCCAACCTTTCTTCATCGGAAAAGACGCTGTTCAACTTGAAGAGATCATGAGGGATGTATATCTGCACAATTATAAACTTCAGGGACTGGCCCTTTGGTTGCCGGTGGCCACTGTCGAGCTGGCTATGCTTGGGAAAATAGCTGATAAATCGATGGGGGAATTGATCGGAGATATTCATCAGCCGAGTATTCCTTTGTATTTGGCGAATAACAACAGGGGAAGAAGTGCAGAAGAATCAATAGCACGGATTCAAGAGCACGTTGGGGAATGGCCGTTCAAAGCATTAAAATTTAAAGTGGCCGGCCGGATGCACGAAGGTGAATTTCCGACTGGCAGGAGTGAAAGGCTTATTCCGCTTGTTCGGGAAACGTTTGGCGATGAAATGACCCTGTACACCGATGCAAATGGAGGATATTCTGGTGTAGAGGCAATCGAAATTGGAAAATTGATGGAAGAATACAACTACGGTTATTTCGAAGAACCGGTTCCTTTTGACTGGTATGAAGAGACAAAACAGGTGGCTGACACTCTTGAGATACCTGTTGCCGGAGGGGAGCAGGAGCCAAGTCTGCACAATTTCAGGTGGTTGATAAAAAACAACGCGTTGCAAGTGGTGCAGCCCGATCAGTTTTATTTTGGCGGTATGATCCCGTCGGTTAAAGTTGCCCGTATGGCGGATGCTGCAGGCATCCAGTGTACGCCCCATATGTCCGGACCGGGACTGGGTTATCTGTATATGATGCATTTTGTATCAATTCTGCCCAATGCCGCTCTTTTTCATGAATTCAAAGGTTTCAATCAGCGATTTGAAATGGAATGTCCAACTTCAAGCCTGACAATAGATGAAAATGGGGCGATAAAAGTGCCCACAGGCCCTGGTTTGGGAGTGATCATTGATCCGGATTTCATTGAAATGCATGAAATCGTAAAAGCATAAAGCCAAACAGATAATTCAATTTTTATAGTGAATTTACTTATCAACGTAAAATGCAGTTCATTATGAATCAAATAAAAGAAAGTAAGAAGGAAGGTTGATGGAGAAAGAGTTCTGTATAGGGATTGATCTGGGCGGCACCAATATCAAAGGAGTGCTGATTAATGAAAACGGAAATATCTCTGAACGGATGGAACTCCCTACCAAAGACAGTGATGAAGGTGAAGGGGAGCCGTGGAAGCAGACAGTTCGTGAAATGGTTGAAGATCTCAGGAACCGGTCATCTGGAGATATCAGTGCTGTTGGGCTGTCGGCTCCCGGCATTGCCGATGAAGCCAACCGGAGTATCGCCTGTATGCCTGGACGCTTACAGGGACTGGAGTATTTTTACTGGGATGATTTTCTCGCGCTTGAAAAAGTCCCTGTAAAAGTACTTAATGATGCGCAGGCAGCGCTGATAGCTGAGAGTTCTTTCGGTGCCGCGAAGGGGTTCCGACATGTTGTGATGCTGACCCTCGGTACAGGTGTGGGAGGCGGTATTTTAATCAATGGTGAATTGTACCAGGGGCACTTTCAGCGGGCGGGACATCTGGGGCACATCTGCCTGAATGAAAAAGGCCACCGAGGAATTACCGGAATGCCCGGAACTCTGGAAGAAGCGATTGGCAACGCCTCACTTGAGCGGCGCTCTAATGGTAAATATTCATCCACGGATAAACTTCTGAATGATGTACTAAACGGTGATTCATTTGCTTCCTGGCTCTGGCTCGATTCTGTTCGAAATCTGGCGCTGGGAATCGGGTCACTGATCAATGCATTCGCACCGGAAGTGGTGATTCTGGGAGGAGGCATCACACGGGCAGGCGAAGATTTGTTCAAACCACTCGAACGGTTTCTGAATGATGTGGAGTGGCGTCCTGCCGGGGTGAAAACTCCTGTCAGGAAAGCCCGGTTTCAGAACGATGCAGGAGCGATTGGTGCCGCCGGTTTTGCATTATCGTTTTTAAAACGGAAACCGGAATGATAGGAAGAAACATCCACCATATGAGGTTTTCTTTTATTTTAATTCTTGCAGTTGAACGCTGGCTTCGTCCCTTCGGACTGTTGAGTGAACTGAATTTTAAATACAATTTTATCTGATACCGTCAACAGGAGTGTCCAGCCAGAGTGTTCATGAATAATCCAGGATAAAACTATTTATTAATGTGAATAAACTTTTTTTAATGAATCCATTGAATCAGTATTTAAAGAAATCAAAACAAATCATCGAAACGATTGAAAATCAGGCGGCTCAGATTCAGCAGGTTGCAGACTGGTTTGCCGAAACCATTTTGAGCGGCCGGATGGTACACCTGTTTGGCTCGGGCCACAGCCGGATTATGGTGGAGGAGATGTGGCCGCGTTACGGTTCATTTCCAGGATTTAATCCCATCGTGGAGCTTTCTCTCACGTTTCATAATCTTGTGGTGGGGGCTAACGGACAGCGACAGGCGATGTTTCTTGAAAATGTATCCGGTTTTGCCGCTCGTATCCTCAGAAACTTCGATGTAAATAATGTGGACAGTGCAATGATCATATCTTCGAGCGGAACGAGTGTTGTTTCGGTTGAGATGGCTGAACTCTTCCAGGAAAAAGGCGTAAAAGTTGTTGCCATACTGACCAAAGATCATTCCGCTGCCAGTGCCAGTAAGCGAAGCGACGGAAAAAAACTGGGTGATTTCGCCGACATGGTTCTTGACACAGGCGCCCCGGTCGGTGATGCGATGGTAAAGATCGAAAATCTCGAAACGCCCGTTGCTCCCGGCTCATCTGTTGGTGGAATTCTGTTGGTCAATTCCATCAAAGCGGAAATAGCTCAGCGGCTGACAGATGCCGGACAACCGCCCAAAGTACTCACCGGAGGTTCAGTTGTGGGTGCAGAACGATCAGCCGAACTGTTTGAAAATGCATATGATGAACACGCCCGACGAATGACTAAATTGTATGAAAATGCAGGGAATCAGGAATCATGATAAAACCTGCAAAGTTTCTGACTGGAAACTTTGCAGGTTTAACTCGAATCAAAAAAGTACGTTGCCCAATGAATCGGGCTCCTATTAGACAGGTTCTGTAAATGTTGTTGGATTGTAAAAAATAGATGATTACACAAATGTTAAATTCCAAATTTTACAACCAAATCCTGCGAGGATCAGGCGGACTCATGCCGGTTCTGTATACAATTAATCTTTCCGGCTCCGATCGGACCTGCAATAGTTGCGTTTCAACAGATCATTTAAAAATTTAATTGAATGAACATCTTCAACTACAGCAACATACCGGTACTGGCTGAAACGGATATTCTTGTTATCGGGGGCGGATCGGCGGGTTGCCTGGCCGCACTTGCAGCAAGAGAAGAACAAAAACGCAGTGTTCTGCTGGTTGAGAGATATGGGTTTCCCGGCGGAACCTCTACGCAGATGCTTGATACATTTTACGGATTTTTCACACCGGGAGATTATCCCAAAAAAATTGTCTCAGGTATTCCCGACCGCATTGTGAATTCACTGGATGAAACAAATGATATTTTCCTTCGCCCAAACACATACGGTGCAGGAACAGGGGTGACCTACAATCCCGAACGGCTCAAAACCGTGTGGGACAATCAACTTATGCAGGTCGGTGTACGGTTTTTACTTCATACAGTGCTGGTTGATGTTGAAAAGTCAGAAGCCGATGAAACGATCTGTATTGTATGGCATAAAAGCGGATTCTATAAAATTAAGGCCCGGCGGGTGATCGATGCTTCCGGCGATGCCGATTTTTGCCACCTGAGTAATCTTTCGTATGAACTGGCAGGAGAACTGGAACCAGCCCAAAGCATGACCACGACCTTTCGGATGGCGAAGGTTGATCTGGAACGATTCCGGGAGGCCGGTGGCAAATCCATGATGAAAGAAAAAATGGCCGAAGCGGTGGAGAAAGGCATCCATCCGCTGCCGAGAAAATCAGGCTCCGCTCATGAGATGGTTCAGAAAGATTGTATCTCAACGGTGGCCGTAAAAGTGGCTGACCTGATGGCGCTGGATATCCACGATCTGACGAATGCAGAAATTGAAGGGCGCAGGCAGGCATTTATTTATGAAGATTTTTTAAGAGATATGGTGCCTGGTTATGAGGAGGCAAAAATTATCGGGATGTCTCATCAGATCGGTGTGAGAGAAACGAGACGGGTGTATGGTGAGTACCGTCTGACGAAAGAGGATTGTATCTCAGCGAAAAAATCGGATCAGGATGTATTCTTTTGTGGTGCTCCTATTGAAGATCACCGGAAGGGAAAAGATGGCGACCCGGAGACCGTCTGGGAGTATATTCCCGGTGGCGATGTCTACGGTGTTCCCTATCAGACTCTCGTTCCGCGGGGAAGCACCCACACGTGGGTTGCCGGACGCTGTTTCTCCGCCACACACGATGCTCACGCCTCCTGCCGGTCGATGGCCCAGACCATGTCGATGGGGCAGGCCGCAGGAACCGCTGCACTGCTCTCGCTCGAAACCGACAGCGGAGCAAGTGAGCTGAATATAGATAGGCTGAGAATAAAACTGGCTGATCTTGGGGCTATCCTCGAAGTACCTGATAAAGAAGCCGACATCAGCCGTAACGGTTGGAAAAACAATCAAATATAGCAACCTGACAGCGTCCGCAAGGTCCTGTCAGCATTGCAGCTGTGGTAACAAATGAAGGCGTGGAAATTGAAAAGCCAAATTTTAATGCGAAAGTATCAAGGTCCTATCCGTTGGGGAGCTTGTCTCACTATTTTGCCATATAGTGCAATGGAATGATTTACTTGTCAAAGGTTCTCTAACCAAACTCAGATAAATGAATTCAACCCACACATTTCCCTTTATCCGAACCATATTGGGTGATATCTCCTCCGATAAACTGGGTTTGTGTTACTCCCACGAACACATTGTGATTGATGATAGTTATCCGACGGTTAATGACAAGAACCTGCTTCTAAACGATCTGGATAAAATAGTGAAAGAGTTAAAGCTATTGCACCAGCAGAGCGTTCGCACGATGGTGGATACAATGCCTGTAAATGCGGGACGAAACATCAGAAAGCTGGCAGAAGTATCCCGCAGGTCGGGTATGCAGATTATCGCAGCTACCGGTATTCATCTTGAAATCTATTATCCGTCTGATCACTGGCGGTATCATTATTCGGAAGATCAGCTTGCACAGCTTTTTGTTGATGATATCGAAACAGGAATTGACTTCCACGATTATGGCGGACCGATTGTGGAATGCAGTCCTCACAAGGCTGGAATAATCAAACTGGCTACAGGAGATGAGCCAATCACAAAGCATCAGGAAAAAATATTTCGGGCTGTGGTAAATGCTCATCTAAAGACCGGCGTACCTGTTTTAACACACACAAATTACGGAAAACATGCACTGGCCCAGATTGAACTTTTTGACCAGCTCGGTGCCGATCTGTCTCATCTGGTTCTTTCTCATGTAGACCGGTTTAAAGACGTGGAGTATAACCGCGAAATTTTAAAATCGGGAGTTTTTGTGGAGTACGACAGCGCCTTCCGCTGGAAATCAAGCGAAGAAAACTGGACGTATAAATTGCTCGAAAATCTGCTGCCAGAATTTCCCCGGCAAATCACAATGGGAATGGATGCGGCCAAACATGCTTACTGGAAGTCGTACGGGGGTGAGCCGGGCCTGGACTTTTTGGTTACAAAGTTCAAGGATGATCTACAGAAGATGGGTTTGGGTGAATACTTTAATCTGATATTTCAGGAAAATCCTAAATCGATTTTTTCATTTAAAAGTAACGACATATAATCTAAGTGAAGTCCATTTTTTCAGAGTTTTCCTGATTATCAGATTTTCATAAATCTTTATCTTTGGATGTGAAGGTTCACATGAATCTTTTGATTCTGAAAACGAAACAGATTTACAGTCGTATAGCGATATTTCTGATTGGGTTTTGGATTACGCGTGATATTATCTATGACGCGACATTATGGGCGGGAGACCTGTAGTGATTGATTCCTTCTCTTTTCATATACTAAAGCTATATCAAAAGTAATTCATTGGAATCAACCATGAAAAAGTCATCCATCTGTTTTAATGTTGCTCTATGTTTTTTGACTCTCACAAGCACGGTTGTGGCATCTGATCAATATTCAGAAAACAAAACAAAAACTTCAGAACGGCAGACTGAAGTTACTATTAATGGCGAAAAGTTTTACATCAACGGATCGCCAACCTATGAAGGACAAACCTGGGTAACTTCCTATGGCGGAGAATATCCAGTGGAAGGTCTGTTGATGAATGCCCGTCTGGTTCAAGGAATATTTGACGATTTGAATGAAAAAACCCGAGGCCAATGGAACTATCCGGATACCGGCGACTGGGACCCCGACAGAAATACCGATGAATTTGTTCGTGCAATGGCATCCTGGCGAGAGCATGGCCTGCTTGGTTTTACACTGAATTTGCAGGGTGGGTGCCCATATGGTTATTGCAGCGGATTTCCGTGGGATAATTCATCATTCAATGCTGATGGTTCACTCAGAGAGCCGTTTCTGCAGCGGGCTGAACGAATCCTCGACCGGGCTGATGAATTGGGAATGGTGGTGATTTTAGGGTTTTTCTATTTCGGTGAAGACGGAACACTGCAAGATGAGGAAGCGGTAAAAAAGGCTGTGAGAAATGCTGCCAACTGGGTACTTGAAACCGGCTATACGAATGTGATTGTGGAGATCAACAATGAATAGATATTGAATTTTCCTCATCGATTGGTGAAAAAATGCAAGTTAACATTGAAAGCGGCCCGGCAGATATTGAAATCAGAAAGCTCGAACTGATTGTAAACAATGAAATTGTAGCCAAAGCTACTCAAATCCCCAAAGAATTTATAACTGACGAGATTGAGAAAGATTTCATGGCGGGAGAGCACTGGATAAAAGCGAGACTCACGTATGTAAAAGGTGGTCGTGAAGTTGTAGTCGAATCCCCGTATTACAGAAATCCCTGGTGGCCTTATAGAGGAGCCAATTAATCATTATACTTCAACTAGTGTTATGTCAAAGATAAAACGTCGGGTAAGTCATCTGACGAGTTTTTCAAAAAATATACCAATGTAGATGATTGGGATGATCCCGGATCGACTCGTCTGATGACTCTCTCACACTTTTACAGTTGACAGGACACTAGTTCTTAAGTTGGTTCTATGGGAAGTGTTGTAGGTAGTTATTTTTCAGATAACTGAAGTCACCTCCCAAGAGGGATAGAATGGAATCCAAAACATCCCGAGGCGGGTAGTATTGAAAAAGCAGAACACAGTTTCGAGGGGTTGCCATTGAGATCCGGAAAGGTAAACTGTGGATAGATTGATACAAAAGGGTAAACCGACCTGTATTGTTCGTATCTGGCCAAAGCGCAGGGAGCGGATCCTATCATATCATTTTACCCAAAAAAATTCTTTTAGAACTCTTAATTCTTAATAAGTCAGATCTTTTCTGGCTAAAAAACATCAACATAAAATTTCACCATTATGAAACGACGTACCTTTCTGAAAAAAACCGCACTCGGAACCGCAGGTATGGCAGGCTCTTTTTATTTACATCCTTTTGGGAAAGAAGAAAAACTGAAAGTAGGATTAATCGGAGCCGGATGGTATGGCATGGTGATCAGCGAGGCAGCCTTGGATGTTGGCGGTGTGGAAATCGCCGCGGTTTGTGATGTGGATACGGAACATCTGGGCAATAGCGCCAACCGGCTGGAAGAGTTACAGGGTAGTCGGCCTCAAACATTTTCAAACTATGAGCACCTGCTTCAGATGGATGGCCTTGAAGCTGTTTTCATCGCTACACCTCCACATTGGCATGCACTTCAATTTATTGATGCCTGCGAAAAAGGCCTCGATATCTTTATAGAAAAACCGCTGTGTTACGATCCGATGGAGGGATTGGCGATGGTTGAAGCAGCTGAAAAAGCAGGTAACATTGTGGCGGTCGGGTTTCAGCGCAGACAAAGTGCTGCATTCAAATATGCCCAGCAGTTTATAGAAGATGGAAAAGCCGGGGAGATTCGTAAAGTAGTGGCTCAGATTCATTATCGTGCCAATCCGGGTGACAACACTATTCAAGATCCACCCGATTCGCTGGACTGGGACGCCTGGTGCGGTCCGGCTCCTAAATTATCCTACCGTCCAAGCATTGGGCATTTTAACTGGCGGCTGGAGAAAGAGTATGGTAATGGGCATTTGGTTGATTGGGGAATCCATCACATCGATATTATTCGTCGAACGCTCGGACTTTCAATTCCCGACCGAATTCACGCAACCGGTGGCATCTATTCACTGAAAGATCGGATCACCACTCCCGATACCCTGAATGCAACCATGCAGTTTGGATCGCTTCCTGTAGTGTGGCAGCACAGAATGTGGGGCTCATTGGAGGAGAATCCGGTTTACAACAACGGGATCTATTACCACGGTGATAAAGCCAGTCTTTTTGTATCAGACAACCGGTTCATTACCTGGCAAACTGGCGATGAAAACCGTAAAAAAGAGATGCAGATTTCAACTGAAGGCGGAATGCAGCAGCTTCATATGAAAGAGTTTATTGATGCGGTTAAACGCCGTGATGAATCCGGCATCAGCAGTAAAGTGTATGATTCGTTTTTATCGGCAGCAACTGTGCAGCTTGCGGCAATCTCTTATGAAACCGGGGGTGTGGTGGAATGGGATCATCAGGAAAAGACAATCCGTGATAATCCCAAAGCCTCCGCTCTATTAAAGCGCGAATACAGAAGCCCCTGGCAGCATCCGGGGTAATCGGTCAATATTAAATATATTAATTCGTCAGATCGAGTGCAGAGACTGAGCGGTAGCGAAGGAACGTAGTCGAGATCTCGATACAAAGTTTGGATCAAGCACCACCTCGACTGAAAGGGCGTCACGTTCGTTCCTCTCTGCGCTCGATGTGACGATATTGGAATTATGTTAGTTGTGCCCTCATCGTCAGTTCGATCGGAGTGCAGGTGAACAAAATGAACCATAACGAAGTCGGGAACTCAATGGTTGGTCTCATCTGGTAGAATTACCATTAAAAAAACAGTTATCACACATTTTTGTGACAAAATATTCAATGACGTATATTAATAATAAAAGTATACGTCCACTTTATGAAAGATAAACTCACACTTAGAGTCGACAGAGACTTGATTCAGCACGCTAAAAGGTATGCCCGAAAAGAAGGAACCTCTGTGTCAAAGATGGTATCTGATTATTTCAAAGCACTTCAATCAAAAAGTGACGATGATGAATCGGATGAACTGCCGCCTAAGGTATCTTCACTATCAGGTATTTTAAAAACAAAGATAGATGAGACTGACTATAAAAAACACCTCGAGAAAAAGCATTTATCATGAAGGTGTTATTCGATACGAATGTAATTTTGGATGTATTAATCGAAAGAAAGCCTTATTACAAATACTCGGTAGCTTGTTTGGCCAAAGTTGAAAAAGAGGAGATTGAAGGGTGGATTTGTAGCACAACGGTCACAACAATAGCCTATTTACTGGGAAAAGAATTGTCGGGTCAAAAAGCTGCTAAACACATCGAATCCCTGCTAACCCTGTTCAATATCTCCACTGTTAACAAACAGGTGCTTTTTGATGCACTTCACTCCGGTTTTGAGGATTATGAAGATTCAGTATTACACCAATCAGCTTTAACCAGCAATCTTGATAGCATCATCAGCAGAAATAAGAAGGATTTCAAGCTAAGTGAGCTGTCGGTTTACACTCCAAAAGAGTACATCACTATATTAAATCAGTTGAATTAGATAATGCATTTCGGTTTCGTTCGTCAGTTAGGTTCCACACTGCGCTCGAAGTGACGATATGGTAATTATTTATGTAGCATCAACACAGATACGATGAGCCATAGTGGCTAGTAATTTCTATATTACAGATTCAAATATAAAAGAATCTTATCCAGTTTATGAATATTGTTTTCCTCGATGCCAAAACTGTTGGAGAAGTACCCAACCTTGATGAACTGAAGTCACTCGGAAATGCAACCTTCCATCAAACGACTTCACCGGATCAGACAGATGAGAGAATAAAAGATGCAGAAATTGTTATCACCAATAAAGTAGTGCTGGATGCTGGCCATATCAAGAAAGCAGAGAAACTTAAACTGATCTGCGTGGCTGCCACAGGAATGAACAATGTTGACCGGGATGCGGCAAATAAAGCAGAAATTCCGGTAAAAAATGTGGCCGGTTATGCTGCGCGAAGTGTGGCACAAAGTACATTTGCTCTAATTCTGCACTTGCTTCAAAATATCCCTTTTTATGATGATTTTGTAAAAAGCGGAGCCTATTCGAAAAGCAATATTTTCACCAACCTGGATCGTCCGTTCTGGGAGCTGAACGGTAAACGGTTTGGAATCATCGGACTGGGAAGTATTGGCCGGCAGGTTGCAAAGATTGCGGCAGCGTTCGGTGCAGAGGTGGTGTACTACTCAACATCGGGCAGAAATACCGATCAGCCCTACAAACAGGTTGAGCTGGATGAATTGCTGGAAACCTCACACATTGTTTCAATCCATGCACCTTTAAATGAAAATACGGAAGGCCTCATCGGCTACAGTGAGCTTAAGCAGATGAAACCGAAAGCACTTCTCATCAATACCGGTAGGGGAGGTATTGTGAACGAAGCCAACCTTGCGCGTGCTATTGACGAAGGAGAGATAGCCGGAGCAGCCCTGGACGTCTTTGAAACCGAACCGATTGATTCGGATAATCCATTGTTAAAGGTTAAAAATAAAGAGAAACTGGTTTTGGTTCCTCATATCACCTGGTCGAGTAAGGAAGCGAGAACAGAGTTGATAAATGGAGTTATAGAAAATATTAAAGGGTTCCAGACCGGCTAACAATAATTTTGATTAGAATCGTGCAAAAATAATCATATTCGTTAATTAACGTAAGTTCGATATCAGTTCTATGAATTGGACAGCCTCATGCTCTTATCACAAATTCTTATATCGAGTTCACATTAATTAGTAAATGCCATGCCATCGGGCTCTGCACCAGTTGGGATGTGATCAATAATCTCAAAACTATCCAGATCAATAATGTAAAGCCGGTCTGTTTGGGTGCCTGCAACAAGTATCCGGTTTCCTGGAATAATCAGCATCCCCACGGGGCGTGCGTTTTGATCGGTATCTGGTTCAAGATCAATTCGTTTTACTTCGGTTCGATCTTTTGCGTTAAATACCGAAACATCCCCTCCATTCATATTCGCTGCCAGCACATACTTTCCATCGGGAGTAAAGTTTGCACGAATTGGGAATTCGCCGCCATCCAGTGTTTCAATCACTTCATACGTTTCGAGGTCAACAATGGAGATGTTATTGGCATAACGGTTAGTAATCCAGAGTTCCGATTCATCCGGCGATATGGCAATACCTTCAGCCCCGTCGTCTGTTTCAACCAGTGCGATGACTTCTTCTGCTTCAAGGTCAATGACGCTCATTGTGCCATAATCGATATTGGCTACAAAAGCCCTGGTATTGTCTGAAGATAGCTGAACGATATGAGAACGTTCCTGGTCTGTGGTTATCACTTTTACAATTTCGTCGGTTGGCATGTGCAGCACAATAAGAGCCTGTTGCCCTTCTGCGGTTACCGCAAGATGCTCTCCATCATCAAACCAGGCAAGGCCGTGAGGACGGGTATATTCACCAAGGTCAATTTCCCGGTCAAGTTCACCGGTTTGTAGGTTTATCACAGTAAGAGTATGTCCCGGATCACCATCATATTCCCCGTAGTTGGATGCAACTGCAATGGAGCCACTGGGTGAAATAGCCGCTTCATGAGGAGCCACACCCGTTGGAAGTGTATTCAATACTTCCCGGGTGGACATATCAATTATCATCGCTGTATAATCGGTTTTGTTTAGGACGACCAGTGTACCGGAATCATCTGTTCTTTCTAATGTATCAGATTCATCGCATCCTATAATTATGATAAACATGAACATAGATACAGTTGTAATTAACAGGCTGGAAAAGCAGCGGGAAAAAAACTGGTAGTGTGAATACTTCATGGATATTTCTCCAATTAGATTAAACTTTACTGAATGTAATCAAACAGAGCGTTTCACGAAAATTATCAGGATGATGATATCAACAATGGAATTATTTTTTGAAATTCTTGAGAGTGTATGAAAATGCTTTGGAAATCATATATTAATCTGTTCAGAATGCTTATAAGTATAGAAATAGGTTGCCAGATATCTCTAAATTAACAATGATTGAAAAGTAAAATGATTATCGAATGAATGCCCTTAATCAATATTTTCCCAGATTATTTCTGGCTGTCCTGTTTACATTTTTATTAAACAAATTCACATCCGTTCCACTCCATCAACTTTCCTTATCTGAAGAGTTAACTGATAATATTGTACAGATTACCACAAAGCCCGATCGTGAAGAATGGCGAATTCAACCCTGGACGGAGGATAAACGTTACTGGCAGTATAAGGGAGAGCCCATTATGCTGCTGGGTGGATCAGATCAGGACAACCTTTTTAATCACCCGAATATCGGTTCAGCCGGCCTTGAAGCCCATCTGAACCTTCTTGTTTCAGTAGGCGGAAATTATGTGCGCAATACCATGTCGAGCCGCGACCGCATTGATCCCGACAGCGATCTTTATAACGACATTAATCGATACCCTTTCTATTATGATGAAGAAGCAGGACTTTATGATCTCAACAGGTGGGACAAGACCTACTGGGAGCTTTTTGAAGACTTTCTGAGAATGACCGCCGAACTTGATATCATCGTGCAAATCGAGGTTTGGGATCGCTGGGATATGGGTGAGGTATGGGAAGGAGCTTATGCAGCCGAGGCCTGGTCTGCCCATCCCTATAATCCCCGCAATAATATGAACTACACAGAAGAGAATACCAACCTATATGAAGAACACTGGGAGAGATATCCCATATTTCGCACGATACCTGAGCTTGATGATTCCCCCATTGTGCTGTCTTATCAGGAGGCGTTTGTATCCAAACTTCTTGATCTGACTTTTGATTATGGGCATATTCTCTATTGCATCAGCAACGAAAGTACGGCAGAGGAAGAGTGGAGCCGCCACTGGGCTGATTTCATCCATCAAAAAGCTGATAGTGCCGGAGTTGGTATATCTTTGACAGAAATGTGGAATCAGCACGACCTGACTCATCCGATGCATCTGCGGACATTCAACTATCCGGAACTTTTCGATTTTGTGGATACATCCCAGAATAACCATCTGAATGGGCAAACCCACTGGGATAACATGCAGGCTGCCCGGCTGATGGTAGCTGAACCACCACGACCAATGAATAATAATAAGATTTACGGAGGAGAAGCTCTTGGCAGCGGTATTATTGAAGGTACCAACAGGTTCTGGCGGAATATTCTTGGCGGTGTAGCTTCATCACGGTTTCACCGCCCTGGCCCGACAGACGGTTATATCGGTATTGGTTTAAACGAATTAGCCCAGATCCAAATACGAAGTGCAAGGCTCTTGCTGGATGAGTTTGACGTGTTTCGTGCCGAACCGGATTCAGACAGCAGCCTGCTCGGTAACCGTGAAGAAAATGAAGCATATCTTGCATATATCTATCGAGAAAAGTACGTCGTTTATTTCCCGGATGGCGGTTCGGTTAATCTTGACTTGTCTCAATATGAGGGCAACCTGACTATAAACTGGCTAAGCATCGATGAGGCTGAATGGAAAAAGAGGGGGGGTCTTGTTACTGATCACTCTGAAATAAATCTGACGACACCTTCTGCCGGACAGTGGATTGCACTGGTAACGCTTGAATGAAAATTAAATCTATATCGAAAATTTAATTCAAAATTACATTAATGCAGTCCTGCCAATTTTAATAATATTCTCGAAAGAAGTGCCACAGGTTATTCATTCGTTACCGGATTTGGAAGCAAGCCACCGATGTATCCACACCACCGTCAGTCGGCCGCTGACGATAATGAAGATCCTGTTCCGGGTTTTGTTATAGGCGGGGACCCCAACCCGGTCAACAGGATGGATGTGACTATTCCTCTTACCCTCCTGCTATAACCTATCTTAATCACTGGTACAGCTACCCCACCATAGAAGTGACCCTAAACTGGAATACACTACTGGTTTATCTGACGGGAGCCATCGAATATTTCGGTCATATTAACCGCTGAAAATTAGCTGAATTTTTCCCGCTCAGTACAATTAAAAAGAAGAAAGATCAGGTTCGTTTTATTGTTACTTCAATGTAAAACAATTAAAGTTAAAAGCTTACAGGGAACATTTTGTTATAATAGCTGTTTCAGTTATTGATAACACTAAAATAATAATAAAGATTTATTGCTATGAATGATTTAGAAATCAAAGGTAATTGGAACGAACTAAAGGGGAGATTAAAGCAGAAGTATGGAGAGCTCACCGAAGATGACCTGTCTTATATTGAAGGAAAAGAAGATGAATTTTTTGGCAAGCTTCAGAAAAAACTGGGTAAGAGTAAAGAGGAACTCAGCAGCGAAATCAAATCTATACTTGATAGCTGAAGTCTTATACCGATAGTAATTTATAACTCAAACAGAAAAAATTTATAATGAAAATTTCAAGTTTGAAAACAATACTTTTGTCATTCCTGTTAATCTCAGCTGCCACATTTTTAGTACAATGTGAGAGTGATTCCGACGAGGATTTGGGCAGCACATTTGAGGAGCAGACTGAAGAAATAACCAGTTCTTTTGAAGAGGAAAGAGATGAACTGGCTGGTAATCTCGAAGATCTTCGGGATGAAATGGATGAACAACTCGATGAACTTGGTTCCAGAATTGAAGATGCTGGTGATGAGGCCGATGAAAGCCTCGAAGACGCCTACGCTGAACTTCGTGACGACCGATCGGACGTAGAAAGTGCTCTTGATGATCTGGAAAACGCAACTGAAGATACCTGGGATGATGTAAAGTCCCGAACGGAAGAGATGCATGACAGTATTTCGTCCAGGTTCAGCGATTGGAAAGAGGATGCACAAGATCTCTTTTAATCAGCTAAGAGGCAGTAAATTCAATCTGAACTATGAATATATCTGTCTGCACCCGAGAATAATATAATTTTCGGGTAGTCACTAAAACAATAAATAAAAGAAAAAGTATTATGAGATCATTACTCTATCTAATTGCAGTTATTATGGTTATCGGATGGCTGATTGGTGTAATCGGTTATTCACTGGGCGGACTTATACACCTGCTCATCGTAATTGCAGTTATCTCGATCCTTCTTGATCTGATACGAGGTAGGCGGCCTGTTTGATTTGGCCTGAAATTATATTCAGATAAGATTTAAAAAAAACGGCTTCATATTTCTGAAGCCGTTTTTTTTCAAATCACTTTTTTGAATTGAAGATAAAGGTTATAGATTGATACCTATGCAGCGGATCAGCGACCCGCTTTATTTTATTGACCACCGCTTCTGTTGGGTGAGCGTTGTTGCGGCCATCGGGCTTGCTGGCCGGTTCTAGGATTGACAGGCATCACTCTTTTGTCACGCGGCATAAATTCGGGGTCTTCACTGGCCATGTAGGCGAGAGTCGCGATCAAGATTACATTATTTCGCAAATCATCAAATACGAGCTTGTCATAGGTGTCGCGATTTGTGTGCCAGGTATAGTTCCAGTAATCCCAGTGCAGGGAAAAGAGCGAAAAACCAGGTGCTCCGGCAGCCACAAACGAGGCATGATCGGTACCACCACCACTTGGCATTCCGGGGAACTCGGTGTCGATATGAGTGCGTACATTCTGTGGGACGGTTGAGAGCCATCTTGTGAGATATTCATAAGAATGCAAAAATCCCTGCCCGTTAATGTTGACCACTCGCCCGGTTCCATTATCCTGATTAAAAAGCGCCTGAAGGCCTTCCACTATATCCGGGTGATCTTCTACAAATGCCCGCGATCCGTTCAGGCCCTGTTCTTCTCCGCCCCAAAGGCCAACAAGAATGGTACGGCGGGGATTAGGATAAATCTGTTTCAGAATCCGTGCCACTTCCATCATGGTAATAGAGCCGGTCCCGTTGTCAGTAGCTCCGGTACCACCATCCCAAGAGTCAAAATGAGCCGAGAGAATGATATATTCATCCGGTTTTTCAGTTCCGGGAATTTCAGCTATTGTGTTGAAGGTGGGTACCATACCAAGCTCCCTGGAGTCGGCGCGAACACGAATTTCAGGTTCAGCACCGTTTTTAACCATTCTGTAAAGCATCCCGTAATCTTCAAGAAGAATATCGATGGTGGGAATTTCACTGGTGTGTGCGCCAAAAATTTTATTGGTGCCAAATGCCTGGCTCCAGTTCGACATGATTATACCGGCTGCACCGGCTTCCTCAAGTGTTTCCGGCAAGGTTCGGGGAGTATTTCCTGAGCTGAGGATTCGTCTTTCCCAATTGCTTGTAACAGAATCTCGTTTTGATTTCATTCTTTCGAAGGATTCTTCTGTAGCAAATTCTTCCCAGTTATTATCTGGCCGACCGGTTGGCTGGTGCATGGAGATCATCACAAATTTACCTTCTGCCTCAGGAAGCCACTCCAGGAATTCTTCACGATTGCCCACATCGGGAATGATTACAACACCCGCGGTAATGCCTTCTTCAGGAGTGGAGGGGCTCCAGGCAAGCTGCATCGCTTCAAGAGTAACTACTCTTGGGGAAACAAGGTCTACATGAGTTACTCCGCGTTCCCAGCCCCGCCATTCGCCATACTCCTGGTTTTCGGCCTCAATTCCCCAGTTTTCAAACGTTTCAACTGCCCAGTCGTGAGCGTGCTGCATTTGAGGAGTGCCAACCAGTCTTGGGCCAATGACGTCCATCAGATAGTAGCCGAGCTCTTCGAGGTGGGAATTCTCCGTGGCTTCCTGGACAATTTGGCCAATTATTTCATCTCTGTCCTGAGCAACAGTGACGGCTACACTGCCAGTGAACAGGAAAATAAATAAGAAAGATCGAATCAGTGATTTCATTAGAATAGATTTAAAATTTAATCCAAAGTTGTCTTTGGAAATGCGACAGTTTAGCCCGGAAGGTAAATGTCTGTTTTCTGTTTTGGATTTTAGCCTACATTATTCACAAAAAAATAAATGTTTGGTTTTGTCGATATGTATATGAGTAATTTCTATCAGACAAAGATTAAAATTTATTCAACTTATTGTCACGTACTGCGAAATTTACCTTTGGGCTGCGTTGTCTCAGAAATGGTTTGCTCAACGTACTCAGGTACGTTTCCGCCACCAATTCTGAGACGCCTTTCCCACAACCAAATTTCTTGGTGAATATTGCAGGTTAGAAGAACGAATATATTGAACCCAAAGGATAAAAATTGTGAAAATTGGTAAGCTGCAAAAGTGACTGCAGGTGATCAATCATCCATATGAACTGTTCGGGGGTCGTAAAGAGCTTCACCGGGGCGGAACACAGTGGGAGCGGGTATGATGGTCATTCCTGCCAGGCGCTCGGGGTTGTGTTCACGGTCGTTAGTCACATCGCGAATGAAAATTTCTTTCACCTGATCGGGAAATCGCTCAAGAATGGTGTTATAAACCTCCGGATCACGTTCACCGGAATCGCCTACCATGATAAACTGCCGGTCAGGGAAATGTTTAAAAATGATTGCAATCTGTTCAATTTTCTGATCGAATGTAACATTTTCGTTGGTGATCAGCTCCCTCAAATCACGCCAGGTGCTGATTGTAAGCGGGTTTTTCCGAGTGTTTTTCATGTGAAGGGAGCCTTCGGGAAAACCAGCCCGTTCTCCAAAAAGAAAACCACTCAGCGGGTTAAATAACTGCCAGGGTGCACCCGAAACGTAATGAAATCGTGCCTCTGGCCATTCTGAATAGAGGTCAGCCATTCTGGGTGCTGCGGAAAACTCTTTAAAAAATGTATTTCGAACCACCACTTTGGCTCCGGCAGGGATCTCGGTAACTTTTACAGTATCGTCAATATCGGATATGACTGAAATTCCTTCCGGTTCAACAAGTTGTAACCGGCCGGTTCCCCGGTAACGATTTGATGTGGCTTTTACGGTGAGCCATCCATCCTCCGATTGCTGATAATCGAGAAATCGTTCTGCTTTTTCTATCGGGATTTCGAGATTTCCTTTGATGAGGCCATTCCGGTCGCTTCGGGGAGTTTCGCCGTTTTCATTCCGGATTCGGAAGGTGTGTTCGTCCGGATCATCTTTAAAACGAATCGTTACGGTGCGTCTGCTCTTGCTGTCAGCGGCAATATCGTGCAGACGATTATAAAATATATCAATCTGTTCGCCGGAGTAATCACTGGTGAGATCGAGCATCCAGGTGACAAATCCCTGAAGCCAGCGCCGTTTTTTGTTTACCCAGACGCGTGCAGGCACGATCCAGGTATCGCCATCAAGATAGCCGTATGTGTTGTAAAAAGTGATGTGCCGCCGGTTTTCATCTTCGGGTTCTGAAATGGAGGAAGAAGCAGAATACCCGTCTATCGTAAGGAGAATTACGAATGCCAGGACAAATTTCATGGATTTTTAAAAATTTACAAATAGGGGAATTCAGATTGCATAAAGTGAACGAAATACCAGTTAATTTAGCCTGCATTATTCATAAAAAAATTGTTTACGGGTTTTATAACTGATTCATTCAGTAAAAACCATTAGACAAAGATTAAAATTTTATTCAACGAATTTTTACCCACTTTGTACCGAGTTTGATTTATACGTATGGCTTGCTAAGCTATAGCAGAGCCATGACCACAACCAAATTTCCTGGTGAAAAATGCAGGTTAGACAAATAGGCATCATCACAATACTATAAAATATCTTACGAATGTGTGAAGTTCAAAAAAATCAACGCTGAAAAACTTCTCTGAATTTCCATAGCACAATCAGATCATAAACAGCATGGGCGGTTATGGCAGCTACCAGTCCAAAGTAGATGAACAACCAACCAAGAACCATACTCAGCAAAAAGGTGAATATTGTAAATAAAACATGCCAGATGGTTTTGAACCGGATATAACCGTGTATACCAATGAACAACAATGATGTAAGCCAAATTCCGATTATTGGCTGAATGGCTCCGCGGAATAAAATTTCTTCGGTGATCCCGGCTACAACAGAGACCTGAACAATATCAGTGTTGTTCAGCTTTAGCTCTTTTAGTTGTTTGATGATGTGATAATCTTCCAGCACGGCTTTCAACTTTGGGACATGGACCATCAAGACCCCGAAAGCACCGAATACTCCTCCTGAAATGATTCCAGCCAATAATTGCATTGAAAATTGTTCACCCTGAAACAGAATATGGAGTAAGCTTGTTTCTTGTACAAAAAGAATCAAAAGAGTGGCGATAACCAGCCAGATGATTCCTGAAATGAGTGAAATAGCCGTAATGGATGGCTGTTGGTTTTGTTGATGTGTCTGTTCATCCATGTCCTGAAGGTAACTTATCTTCAGCAAAGTTATAAAATTTATGGAAGGGTTTACTCAAGCGGACGTTCTGCCAGTTCCAGCCAACATGCATTCCCAAATAATCACCGTAATCGGGCAGACTATCGAACAGTTCTTCCCAGTCCGAATCGGCAGGAGAAGGGTAGTTTTGAGGTACAAGGCCAGAAACACCCACTTTGTAGCTCCTCGGTTCAAGGCCGTTGTAGTCGTTTTCGGGCGAAACGGAAGATTCTCTGTTACTAGTGTTATGTCAAAGATAAACCGCCGGGTTAAGTCATCTGACGAGTTTTTCAAAAAATATACCAATGTAGATGATTGGGATGATCCCGGATAGACTCGTCTGATGACTCTCTCACACTTTTACACTACAACTGACATGACACTAGTTTCTGCTCAGTCAATAGAATAAGACTTTCCGGATCTGAAGTAGCATGCAAACGATCATACAGTTGCGAAACTGTTCCTGTTTATGTAAATGTTTTGATGTTAAATTTTTGCATGAATTCTTGTAATAATTTCTGCCGTCAGAATTTGCCAGTCGGGTATCGGTTTTCTGATTATTCTCATTTTGATATTACGAACTCGTTCGTCCACGATTGGGAAATTATTTTAAGACCGGGAATTAGCAAAAAAGGTTTTTTGATAAATCACACATAACTTGAGGGTTTGATTTTTTAGTGGCAGTTTGATCGCACAGAATTCATCAATTAATTTTTAACACTTTTTAAATAAAAAAATTTCGCATTTTTGAATGATTCAACCGTTAATAATTAATATACATCGCTAAATAATAAAGCCGGATATAGTAAAATGAAAATTGGGAAAATACTTATAGTACTGCTGATTATACTTGCGCCCTTTGGCTGGTGGGGCTTCCAGCAGATGAATAGTTCGGGCAACGAATTGCCTCCGCTGCATACAGAAACGGTGGATCGGGGTGATGTATCACAACGTGTGGTAGCACACGGCACACTGCAGCCAGTTCAAAAAGTAACAGTGGGAAGCCAGGTTTCGGGCATTATCGAAGAAATTTTTGTGGATTTCAACAGTGTGGTTGAGCGCGGGCAGGTAATCGCAAGAATTGATCCCTCTACGTTTGAAGCGGAAGTGAGTTCTGCACGCGCAGAACTGCAATCGGCCGAAGCAGGCCTTGAACTTGCACAAATGCAGGCTGCACGTATGAATGAATTGAGGGAGCGGCAGTTTGTATCTCCGTCTGATGTGGAACAGGCCAGTGCAACACTAAGACAGGCCGAAGCACAGGTGAGTGTACGACGACATGCCCTTGAGCGGGCCGAACGTGAACTGTCCAGGGCAACGATTACCTCCCCAACCGATGGAATGGTCATAAGCCGGGATGTTGATGTAGGACAAACTGTGGCAGCTAGTTTAAGTGCACCGATTCTGTTTGAAATTGCTGCTGACCTTGGACAGATGCAGATACATGCCAACGTTTCTGAAGCCGATATTGGAGACATGTCTGACGGACAAAGAGTTCGTTTCCAGGTGGATGCTTACCGTGAGAGAACATTCGAAGGGGAAGTGATCCAGGTAAGAAACTCTCCGATTGTTGAGGACAATGTTGTTCACTACGAAACCATCATTGCTGTGAATAACGATGAACGTCTGTTAAAACCGGGAATGACGGCCGAAGTTTCGGTGATTACTGATGAGCGCCACGATGTGATTCGGGTAAGGAACTCTGCACTGAGGGCACGTCTGCCGGATAATATACGCCCTGAAGATCCCCCCGGGGATGAAAATTCAAACGGCAGAGTCTATCTTTTCCAGGATGGTGAATTGATTGCACACCCAGTGCAAACAGGACTCAGTGATGGTGTGTACACTGAAGTTATTGATGGGCTTCAGGTAGGCGATGTTCTGGCAGTTGGGCTCTCGCTGAGCGGACAGGACGAAGGGGAACGGAGAAGTCTGTTCAGTGGAAATCAGGCTCAGTATTGATATATGAAAATTGTAGATTTAAAAGGAATTACCAGGGTATATCGCTCCGGGGCATTAGCTGTTGAGGCACTTAGAGGAATAGATCTTCAGTTTAGTGAGGGGGAGTTTGCAACTATTATGGGTCCAAGCGGTTCAGGGAAATCCACATTAATGAATATGATTGGTTGTCTTGATCAGCCCACGGCAGGTTCATATTATCTTAATGGAGAAGATGTTTCAAGGTTTGATAAAAGTAAACTTGCAGGCGTCAGAAACCGAACTTTGGGTTTTGTGTTTCAGAGCTTTCATCTCCTTCCGAGAACAACTGCGCTTGAGAATGTAGAGTTGCCGCTTCTTTACAACAGCGATAATTTGAGCTGGAAAGATATACATAGACGTGCGCGTAAAGCATTAGAAATAGTTGGCTTGGGTGATCGAACCGATCACAACCCTAATGAACTTTCCGGCGGACAGCAACAGAGGGTTGCAATTGCACGGGCACTGGTTTCCAGGCCAAAAATTCTGCTCGCAGATGAACCAACCGGAAATCTTGACAGCCGCACAAGCCTTGAAATTATGGATCTTTTCCAAAAATTAAACCAGGACGGGCTCACCATTTTAATGGTAACTCATGAGCCAGAGGTCGCAGCATTCTCAGAAAGAATTGTCACCCTGAGGGATGGACTGCTACGTTCTGATAAAAAAGTTACTCCTGCAAATGCCAAAGAGGCTCTTGCCAATTGGATTGATCAGGAAGACCTTGAACTTGAAAATGAGATGAAATTATGAAAATTTCAGCCGTTCCTTATGTCGCTATAAAGGCCTTGAGCCGGAACCGAATGAGAACTGTTCTTACCGCACTTGGGATAGTGATTGGTGTGGCTGCGGTAATTACAATGGTTGGTCTGGGGCAGGGCGCCAGTTCTGAAGTAAAAGAACAAGTGAATCGCCTTGGGCAGAATGTTGTACTCATTTTCCCCGGCGAGAGGCAGCTTGGAGGAGTGAGTATCGGTGGCGGGAGTGCAAATACGTTGACAACTCAGGATGCAAGGGCACTCAGGGATGAAATTCCTGAGGTGATTGCGGCCAGCCCGGAGGTAAGGTCACAAACTCTTATTGTTTATGGCAACAAAAACTATCATACGAGAGTGTACGGACAGTCTCATGATTATCTTCAAATTCGGCAGTGGCCGGTTGAGAGCGGAAGAATGTATACCGAAGACGAAGTGGAGCAATCTGCCCTGGTTGCTGTGGTAGGACAAACCATTATTGAAGAATTGTTCGATGGTTCCGATCCGATTGGAGAAACCATCCGAATTCGGGGTGTTCCGTTAGAAATTGTTGGTGTTCTATCCAGAAAGGGAATGTCTCTGATGGGTTCTGTTCAGGATGATATTGTCATCGTACCATATACCACGGCATTTCAAAGGATTTCTGGCCGTACTCATGCCATGGTGATTAATGTTCAGGTGTATGATGAGCAGTCGATGGAAATTGCCCAGGCAAAAATAACTGATTTGCTTCGTGAACGCCATCGGCTGGCTCCATATCAGGAAAATGATTTTACCGTACAAACCCAGGAAGATGTAGCTCAGGCGGCTACGGAAACCTCCAGAGTAATGACATGGCTGCTCGCTTCCATTGCAGGGATTTCCCTTTTTGTGGGTGGTATAGGAATTATGAATGTAATGCTTGTAAGTGTAACCGAACGAACACGTGAGGTTGGCCTTCGCCTTGCAGTTGGGGCTAAGTCGCCCGATGTGCTGCTACAGTTTTTAATTGAATCAGTTGTACTTTGTCTGCTAGGGGGCATCGGAGGCATCTTACTTGGTGTTATTTCTACCGAAGTGATCGCCAATTATGCTGGCTGGCCCGCACTCTTTTCAACTGAAGCGATGATTGTGGCTGTGGGAGTTTCAGCGGCAGTAGGCGTGTTTTTTGGCTTTTATCCTGCCTGGAAAGCATCCCGGCTCGACCCTATAGTTGCACTGCGAACAGAATAGTTTTTGGAGCAGTCAACCTGTTACCTTTTTTTCGAAAGCTCATACTTTCGATGAAGAAATTTCACGGTTTTCGGAATAACGGAAAAAAAGCCCGGTTTGGAATAGTTTCGGCTTTCTAGTGTTATGTCAAGTGTACTATTTCGGGTAAAAGTAGTATTTTATGGCAAAAACCATCATGAAGAAATACAAAGTAACCCTTACGGAAGAGGAAGTGGCTCAACTCAAGTCGATTACAAGCAAAGGCAAGCGTAGTGCC
>JAFIFB010000062.1 GCA_020832285.1 Balneolaceae bacterium | reverse complement strand
TTCAGGGAGAACTATTTTGCAAGCAGTTATCACAGTTTTGTAACTCAGACACCAAGTGATCAGGCACTGGAGGCCCTTGAAGACACAACACTGCTTAGCATCGGCAAAACTGCTATGGATGAACTTTATCGGCTTGTGCTAAAAATGAACCTCATAAAACGGATTGTAGCCAATCAGCGCTTTGTCAATTCTCAGAGAATATTCACTTCCCAGATTATGTACACCCCCGAGGAGCGATATTTACAGTTCGAAAAATATCATGGGGACCACATTACATCATTGCTTCATTTCTCGGGATCACACACGTGTCGATGAGCAGAATCCGGAAAAGGGTCATGAAAAAATAGCCCCTTTCTTATCTATTGTTAATGGTTCGGTGCAGTTCTCTGCATACCTTTATTGAACTGAAGCAAGATCGATTTTACCGCTTCTCTTTACAGGTAATGAATCACTTAAGCCAACAGAGGATCTGAAATGCCGAATTGGTAATAAAAATTTTCGGGACAGATAGAAAGTCCTGATTGAATTAGAAAAAAACAGTCGAAATGAGTAAAACAGAATCATTCATCCGCAACCGTCAGGTTTGGGCAAACCTACCAGTTAAAGACGTTAAACGTACACGAAAATTTTATGATAACCTTGGTTTCAAGCTTAATGGTGACCACAAAAGCGGGCATTTAGTCAGTTTCTTTGCCGGAAGTGATAACTTAATCATTCATTTTTTTCAAGTGGATATGTTTAAAGAAGCGTCAGGGGGAGATGTAGCAGATCTTAGTAAAGGAAATGAAATTATGTACACAATTGGAGCAAACAGCCGCCAGGAGGTAGATACATGGGCTGAACAGGTAGTTAAAGCCGGTGGCAGAGTGTTTGCAAAACCGGTCGAGTTGCAAAGTCCCTGGTACGGATGTGGATTTGCCGATCCGGACGGTCATAAGTGGAACGTTTTTTATAACGGTAAATAACTAAAATTAATCTAAAAATGATATGAAGTATAGCATGATATAATTTTTGGAGAGTGATGTTATGCTCCATAAAACTCTTAATTATTTTCAATCAGGCATGCAAAACACTTTCCATATCGCCTTTACGATTTCAGAACCGCCGAAGGACCTGAAAGATGTTGTAAAAAGCTTTTGGACTGTCAATACCGATCAGGCAACTTTCGAGCCATTTACATTCCGTGTTATGGCAGACGGATGTCCGGGAATAATTATTCAGCATTTTGATAAACGGCTGACATCACCACATCCGCCCTGTTTCATCTATGGCCAGGCAACCTCATATGATAACTTGTATTGCTCGGGTGATGTGAGCTTGACAGGTGTTGTTTTTCAGCCCGGTGCTATTAATATATTGTTTGGCTTTGATGCTGATGAAATAACGAACGAAACAACAAACCTGAACCTGGTCTGGCCGGAAATTACCGGTAGAATAAATTTTATGACACCTTCAGCAGATCAGTTATCGGAATTTTCATCTATGATCCGAATTCAGAAAGAAAGGAGCCGCGGAACGGATTGTGCCATCCAATACTGTATTAATTTGATTCATAAATCCGACGGAATGATAACCATACCCGAACTGTATAAATCACTTCAACTATCGGAGCGGCAATTCGAACGCAGGTTCAAAAGGTTCACAGGGGTGTCGCCGAAACTTTTTTCGAGAATTATACGCTTCCAATCGTCATTACGCCAACTCCGTTCCGGAAATTATCAGAAACTTTCCGATGTTGCATTTGATCGGGGCTACTCCGACCAGGCTCATTTTATCCGCGAATTCAAACAGTTTTCCGGCCTGGTGCCCGGGCGCTATCATTCTCCAAAACAACAAGTTGTGGAAATTTGCCGGATATAAGGGTATTGCTGCCTCTGAAAAAATCTTTGTCATGTCGGATTTATTCAATTTTCAGCAGATAACGGTCCCTATCTTTGTTTTCAATAAATCACAATTATTTAACAAAGAGTGAATCAACCCATGAAATTGATCATATTCGGCGCAACAGGAACCATCGGTAAATTGCTGGTTAAACAGGCACTTGAAAAAGAATATCAGGTATCGGCATATGTTCGTACCCCTGAAAAAGTGAACATGAAACATGCGAATCTGACAATTATTCAGGGTAATGTACTGGACCCCGTGGCTGTGGAAAAAGCCATAGCCGGGCATGATTCGGTTTTTTGTGCTCTTGGGGCAGGAAGTGAAGGGACCGTGCGAACTGAAGGCACACGGAATATCATCCGGGCGATGGAAAAAACCGGAGTTCAACGGCTCATCTGCCTCTCTACCCTCGGGGCTGGAAAAAGCCGAAATAACCTGAATTTTTTCTGGAAATATATCATGTTCGGCCTGCTGCTGCGCAAGGCATACAATGACCATTTACAGCAGGAAGACCTGGTTAAACACAGCCCGCTTCAGTGGACTATTGTTCGTCCAAGTGCATTTACAAATGGTGAGATAACAGGTGTTTACAAGCATGGATTTTCATTTGATGAGAAAAATCTCAGCCTCAAAATTTCCCGCATGGATGTTGCTGATTTTATGTTGAAGCAACTCACTGATGATACCTATATACATGATAATCCAGGTCTTTCTTATTGAGCAATATATAATTCATCAAATTACAATTATCATCTATAATCAACATGCAACCAAGAAAAAAACAGTACACCCCAAAACCGTCTAAATCAAAATATCAACCCATACAAATTTTCTTTCTCGTTATGATATCCTTCGGGGTGTACCAAAATGCTGCCGGGCAAACCTCAACCCCGATATCCGGAATCAATCACACCTTTCAGGTTTCACTTTTGCCCGGAATTAGTTCCTCGGACTCTTACTCAACCTCTAAAATTTCTTTCAATATCATAGGTGGAAATAATGGAGCGTTCCATGGAATTGAAATCGGTACAATGTTTAACAGCAATCGTTATGACATAAGCGGGCTGCAATTGTCCGGACTTGCCAATATTAACAAACAGCAAGCAAGTGGCGTGCTGCTCGGCGGTGCTCTGAATTACACCCATCAATTCTCTTCAGGATTCATGATCGGCGGCGTTAGCAATATCAGCTTAAATGAAACAAGTGGTGTTCTATTTGCGGGAGGATTGAATTTTACCAATAATCAGCTAAGTGGCCTGATGTTGTCCGGTGTTACAAACATCTCAAAAGAAGCGCATGGTGTAACTATTTCACCAGTGAATATATCCCAAAACCATACCGGTATGCAGTTTGGAGTGTTGAATGTCACTGAAAATCAAGAAGGCACCCAGATTGGACTTATTAATTTTGTTGGGAATGAGACCGAGTCAACGATTATTGGAATGATGAGTTTTGTAAAAGGTGGTCGCAATAATATGGATCTGTGGGTAACCGAAACGGGATTTATTAACGGTGGAGTACGTATAGGGACCGAACGAATTTATAATGTCATAAGCATTGGTTACAATACATTCCATGGAAATCATTTATGGCAGACTGGTATTGGTATCGGATATCACCACCAGCTTAAAGAAAGTGGGACCGGAATTGAATCCGACCTGATCTATTACAATGTAAATCATGATGGTAAGTGGACCACTAAAATGAGTAATAATATACAATGGCGAATTCATTATACACGTTCAATAAATGGTAATTTAAGCTTGTTTACCGGCCCAAATTTCAATATTTCCGTGTCGGATGAGAACTTATCGGCATCCCACATTCCATACACAGTTCATGACCGCTCTTTAGGCAGTAACCGGTTACGGTTGTGGATAGGATGGAGTTTGGGATTTCAACTTTATTAAATTGTTGATCTTCTTTATCATGACAGAAATTGAATTATACGAAGCCATAAGTCCTGAACAAGTTTTAGAAGCACGTATGTTGTTTATTGAGTATGCCGGGAAGATTGGGACAGACCTTAAATACCAGGGCTTTTCAAACGAACTCAAAGCTTTGCCAAAGCCATATACTGCTCCTTACGGAACATTACTTCTTGCCCGGATTGATGAAAACCTTGCAGGATGAGTAGCCATGCGCTCTATTGACAGGGAAAGGGGTGAATTGAAGCGTTTATATGTTCGTTCAGATTACAGAGGAAAAGGCATTGGAAAACAACTTGTTGAGGCTTTCATTCACACTGCGCGGAAAGCAGTGTATAAACATCTCTGCCTTGATACTTTACCAAGTATGCATTCAGCCCAGAAGCTATACAATAAACTCGGTTTTAAAGAAAGTGAACCCTACTATTCCGGTTATTATCCTGGTACCCGCTTTTATTCTCTCACTCTTTTTTCTGATTGAGTTTTCCTGAGGTTCAAATCCATTTCAGTCAAATTAAAACTTAACAGCAAACCCTGATCGATTTAAATGCAGTTTGTGATTATCACATCCAGTTTTTTATAAATTCTTTTATCATATTAACATTTATATACAGTGAAAGATGACCGTCGAATACTACAACCGGATGCAGGAACTCGTAGACGTGATACTGCCGGATGATTCCGTTCATTCCGACCTTTTTCACATCATTAACCTTGAAGAGCATTTTCTTTCACTCAAGAAAACAGTGGCGCCTTATCGCCAAAACTTCTTTGAAATCAGCTATACAGCCGGATTGAATGACGATTGCCATGTAGGTAACTGGAGGTTCAATCAGCATAATGATTCCCTCTTGTTTGTAAGCCCGGGACAGATAAATTCCTGGAAACTGAAGAGTGCTGAAAAACCGGTTGAGAGTTACATGGTCTATTTCAAACCTGAACTACTTGGTGCGGGTGAACTCTCATGTGAAGTGTTCAGCACGTTCAGATTTTTTAATCTCAACTCCATGCCGGTGTACTATTTAAAAACTGAACAGAAAGAAGTTTTTACGGACCTGTTCAGACGAATTCATGATGAGTACAGCAATTTCAGGGAGGGGAGTATTGAAATCATCACATCCTATCTTACGATCCTTTTGAATGAAGCCAAACGTAACCTGGAGCCTGATTTCAGGGTAAACGGATCACTGAATCGCGCTGAAGAGATCACCTATCAATTCGAAAATTTGATTAAATCAGAGTATCGAAAGAGGCTTAATTTGAAGGATTACGCCGAAAAACTGCATATCAGTCCATCATACCTGAGAGAAGCTGTAAAACAATCAACCGGTAAGCCGGCAAATAAACTGATTCAGGAGTACCAGATTCTGGAAGCGAAGTCTTTGCTTCTTCAGTCAAACGAAACCGTTAAACATATTGCACTTGAACTGGGCTTCGATGATCCGTCTAATTTTGTAAAGTTTTTCAAAAAACAGGCCGGCCTCACACCTCTCCGATACCGTGAAAACCCTAAATAGAGAGGCGTCAGAATATATAAATTAGGATGGGTTTCCGAGCTTCATAATTTCATCCAAATCAATTTTCCGCGTGGCATGTTTCAGGATCCAGCGTGTATGATCGTTCCTGGATTGCTGCCACTTACGAATTAGCAGGATAGTGGGTTCGGGGTTTACTTTCAGCCAGTCAGTCAAATGGTTGGCCACCGATTTCTTTACAAATCGTACGGGATCCTCCTTCAATAGCTCCAACAGCTCGAACACCGATTCGGGATCGTCGATAAATGTGTCTAATTTTGTCGCCCAGGGCAGTTTTGGCCGCAGTCCTTCCGACGAGAGTCTTCGTAAATGGAAATTATCCGATACTGCCCATCGTTTCATTTGCTGGAGTGCTTTATTTGGATAAGCTCGAATATATGGACGGATGGCATACTCGCCCGTATTGCGTTTGGTGATCTCGCTTATAGCGTGAACAGAAAGGTCGAAATGCTCAAGGCCGAATTTTTCCACATATTTGCCGATAGGCAGGATCCAGTAATAATGCGTGAACATACCTGTTTCATCAGTATTCTCTTCTTCCAGTATCTTCATTAGAATAGTAACAGCGTTTTCATAATTCCGGGGCAGGCTTGTATGAAGTTCGTCGGCAAGTAGATTCACTCTTTGAGTATAAGTAAGCCCGGGGCATTTATTTTCAACAGCTGAAATAAATTCTGAGATTTTAAAGCCGGGATATACGGCTTTGATTTTCCGGGATAGTAGTTCGGCAAGGTTTACCCCAAACTTTTCGGTTATGCTGTATTTGATCGCCATATTTAATTGTATTGTACAATGTCGATCATAACTCCATTCGGATCCACTATTGCAAAGTGACGGTCTCCCCAGGGTTCGTCTCTTAATTCCACTTTTATCTCAACTCCTTTAGATTTAAGATCATTGTACATACTATCCACATCGTCGATCTCTAAGGTCAAATACACCCCCATACCGTCAAATTGCTGGTGAAAAACGGTGTCCTGGCTCGGGTGGCCGGGTAGTAAAAAGCTGATTTCGTACTGTTTTCCGTGAGTATGCATCAGCAAGTAGAAATCATTTTCGAAAGTAACACCAAAACCCAGCACCTGAGTGTAAAATGCCCTGCTTGCCTGCAACTTTTTAGTTATTATACCGGCGTTTAATTTCATGGTTGTCAGTTGTTCTTATTATATGTTTGTGTTTATGCTTTTGAAAGCAATCCAAAGGTTCAAGAGCAGGAAGATTGATGGCAAGTTCAGAATCATGACAGACTATTGAAGTGCCGACTCCCGACTATTTTGTGGTAGTTCTCTTTAACTATTGTAGCAAGATAGGAAACCCGTTTTTAGTGTGATTGTAAAAAACGGACATTAATTACAATCTTGTCCAAGTACCTGACCTGGAGAGTCACCGTAAAAATCCCGAAATTCTTTGATGAAATGTGCCTGGTCATAATAACCGGCATCATCAAGTAGATTGGATTTGCGTATGTGCTTTAAGGTGAAATTTTTTTTAAGAATGTACTGAAAGCGAATAACTTTGCAGAATGATTTTGGCGCGCCTCCTACAAATACTCTAAACAGCCTTCTAAGCTGTCGCCGGCTAAGACCTGTATTCAGGTCCCTTGCAACCGAAATAGTTCCGGCATTTTCCAGGATAATACGTACCGCCTCTATTACTCTTTGGTCACCGATAACATCGGTTTGGGCGAGATGATTAAGAAAATAGCGGTCAAGAGTGTTTTTGATTGTCAGGAGTGGTTTATCGGGCGAAAGATGAGTTGAAATAAATGACGCAACTGCAGGAACTACATTCTCCAGTGCTTCAGACCTGTTGTTGATCTCATCGGCACTGATGCCAAAAAAGCGTGGAAATATTGTGGGTAGAAAACGAATGCCGACGTACTGAAAAGAATGGCCAAGTGTATATTCCTTGTATAGATTATGGAATCCCATCACATACGATTGATCCGGTTTTTCAAGCGGAAAAAAAATGTCAATGCACCCGTCGGGAACAACCTTGTAATCGAATGAGGAAGCAAGGTCTTGTGAGGTTCTCAGTTCCCAATAGCAATAGATGAATGGCTGTAGTTTAATATCAGGTACTATTTCTCTGTATATAATATTCTTATCAACTCCCTTTACTGCGGGTTGAACAGGAATGAAGTGTTGTCTTAAGTTGCTAAGTAATTTCAACGTATTAACGAAATTGGAATACAGGGTATGGATCTATAATTTTTTGCTTTGCTACTAAACTTAGGCAAATAAAAACCGTTTCAGAAGTCAATGATGAAAAAAATGGATCAAATAGGTGTTTTTTTAAATCAGCTATTCGCCAGGTATATACCAGAGCTGCTTACTTGACACTGGCTTGAGTAATAAGTTGATTCACACTATTTTGTCAGTCCAAGACAGCTAAACTCCTGGAAACTGAAGCCCTGAAAAGCTTGTAGCAGAGTACTATGTCCATTTCAGCCTGAACCTGTAAGATTAATCAAAAAACAGGCCGGACTCACGCCTTTCCGCTATCGCGAAAACCCTCAGAATCTACCATTAAGAAGTTGGTTTGGATAATCAATTTGGGCGAACTCTTCCTGATCTTTAGCTAAAATAATCAATAAAAGATCAGAATATTTATGAGTTTACTTTTTGGACTGTTAACAGCCATAGGGTTTGGTGCCGGCGACTTTTTCGGGGGACTTGCCTCAAAAAAAAGTCCGGTTATGTCGGTATCGTTCTATTCGCAATGTACGGCTGCCATCTTAATCGGAATGATCGCCTTGTTTCTGGGTGGAAGTCCGGATGTTCACGGATTATTATGGGGATTGGCAGCAGGTTTTGCCGTAGGATTGGGAATTATCAAATATTATCGGGCTTTATCAAATGGTTCTATGGGGCTTACAGCAACAGTGATGGGTGTTTTTTCCGCACTGGTTCCCTTCGCTTCCGGATTAATGATTGGGGAGCGCCCGTCCTGGATTGCGATAGCTGGAGTGATGATTGTTATCGGGGCTCTTGTATTGGTAACAGGTGGTGTAGAAGATCAAGAAGAGCAACCACATCCGGAAGAGAGATCTTCTGCAAATAAATCCGGACTTTATGACGGAGTCATTGCAGGAATCTGTTTTGGGTTTTCCTTTGTTTTTGTAGGGCTGGCTACAACGGTGAACCCGCTCTGGCCGGTGTTTGCTACGGCGGCAGGTTCGCTGGCTCCGTTACTGATCGTACAGCTATTCATATCAGGGGCCTGGCCGGGAATCGGAAGTTCCTGGAAGGCTACCGTATTAGCCGGACTAAGCCAGGGGCTGGGATTTATCGCATTTGGATTGGCAGTGTTAGATGGGCTAATTTCCATCGTATCTGTGGCGAGCGCTCTTTCCCCAATCCCGACAGCACTGATTGCACTGGCTGTTCTGGGAGAACGTCTCAGTCAAAAACAGATGGCAGGTGTGGCTGTTGCCCTGGTTGGTGTGGTGTTTCTAGTGGTGGGTTGAAGTAAAATATAATGTGACTTTTTAAGTCATATTCCGACTTCTTCCCTGAAAAAGTATTATACATAACCTTCAACCTAATTTTAATTCACCATGCCCGATATCCTGATCATGATACTGCCTGCGCTATTATATGTTGAGGAAACAGATACATCAACTCAAACACTTGAGTCGGAATATTTACCAGACCCTGTCTCTGTCAATGTCATTACTCCAAAAGACTACATTCATGAGCAATCGTACCCACTGCTCTACCTTCTCCATGGGTTTAATTCAAATTTCAATCAATGGAGTCAGATTACCGATCTGCAGAAAGTGGCTGATGAGTACGACGTTATTATTGCAAATCCGGATGGGTTTCGGTCTTTTTATATGAACAGTCCGGTCAATGAATCTTCACGGTATGAGTCTTTCTTTTTTGAAAATTTGGTGCCATTTCTACATCTGCAATACAGCATAAACAGCGATCAAATCTTTATCAGCGAATTGAGTATGGGAGGGTTCGGTGCCTTACACCTGATGCTGTCCAGACCCGATTATTTTGCCGTTGCGGGCAGCACAAGCGGCGCTGTGGAGTTTGAATATCCGTTTTGGAATGTGATTAGTCACCAGTTTCTTGGAAACAGCCGCCTTGCCGATGTTCTGGAATCGATTTTGGGTTCACACAAAAAACAGTCCGGTAACTGGAAAGATCATTCTCTGATAAATCCCATCAACGAATTCAGCAAACATTCTGTACCGATCTTCCTGGACGTGGGTACCGGAGATCCCCTGTATGAGATGAACCGGAAGCTATTTGAACACTTCCGGGAAAAAGAAACCCCGGTTCATTTTCTTGCCAAACCGGGCGGTCACGATCATGACTACTGGAACAGGTCTGTTTACTTTCATCTTAACTTTTACAGGAAAATAATGGATAACAGTAATTCTGACGGAGGTGTTAACCGATGATTGAATAAACCGGGGCAGCGTTTTGGAATCAGCACGGTATAGAGTTGTTTGAGAGGCTGGAGAAGAAACGTACCTGAATTCCGGTTTTGAGGAGCTCTTTTCCATGAAAAACTTTAGTTTGAATGCAGAGAGTTAATGAACAGGGGGCGTTTAAGGTATCCAATAGTTTGTGGGCCTAAAGGCGGTGTATGTGAGATGATCAGGTTAACTCCTGAAACTGTTTTTGATCATGTCCGTAATAAACAGAGCAATTTCTTCAATACTTTAATGTGCCTACAGTATTCCTAAATCATGCACCACTCGCTAAGAGAAACCTTTGAAAAAATCACTCCATTGGACAACCGGGAGTGGGAACAAATTCAGAAAAGATTCAGGCCTGAAAAAGTACCTGCAAATCACCTTTTGACAAGCCTGGGTGAAACAGAAACCAAAATTTATTTTGTATTGAAGGGTATCCTCAGGCTTTTTTGTCACAATCCGAAAGGTGAAGAAGTAACTATTTTCCTGTTCAGGGAGAACTATTTTGCAAGCAGTTATCACAGTTTTGTAACTCAGACACCAAGTGATCAGGCACTGGAGGCGCTTGAAGACACATCACTGCTTAGCATCGGGAAAACTGCTATGGTTGAGCTTTAGAGGATTGTGCCAAATATGAAGATCATTACGCGGATTCTATCCGATCTGCTTTTTAT
>JAFIFB010000048.1 GCA_020832285.1 Balneolaceae bacterium | reverse complement strand
CATCTATCTGCACTATGTGCTGGATGAGTGGTTTATCGAAGTCATCCAGCCACGATTAAAAGGAAAAAGCGGCCTGATTCGCTTTGCTGACGATTTCCTGCTGTTGTTTGACAACAAGCAGGACGCCGAGCGGGTGATGAAGGTGCTGGGCAAACGCCTGGGCAAATACGGCTTAACCCTGCACCCGGAGAAAACCAAACTTGTTGAGGTAAACAACCGGGACAGGAGCACGCCAAGCACGTTTGACTTTTTGGGCTTTACCCACTACATGGGTAAAAGCCGCAAAGGCAAATGGATTCTCAAGCGCAAAACCAGCAAGAAAAAGCTGAAGGCCTCCTTGCAAAGGTTGAATCAGTGGATGAAGGTAAACAGGCATAAGCCTGTAGAGCAATTCATCAGCGAACTCAACCGGAAGCTTCAAGGCCACTATGGGTATTATGGAATCACGTTCAACTTTCCGGGATTAAAGCATTACCATCACTGTGCAAGACGACAACTCCATAAATGGTTAAACAGGCGTGGAGGTAAACCGAAATGGTGTTGGGAAATGTACACCGGTCAGCTCCTTGAACAATACCCGTTAAAATCACCGCGAATTATACATAAATGCTTTTAGCGAAACCACAAATGGAGGAACCGTATGCCCCAAAGGGATGGCCATGCCACGGTAATTCCGCTCGTACGGATCTGTGGGGGAGCGGGGAGGTAACGAACCGCTCTACCCGGAGTAGTTCTTTTTTAAAAATTCCTTTCATTAATCAATGTATATACCCCGGCTGAATATTAACTTTCCGGGATTCTAAAGATGAACTCATTTTAACACTCACAAACTAGATCTGACCGAATGAACAGAAGCCCGGTAATAATTATTGGCGGGGGTATCGGAGGGCTGACTCTGGCAAATGCTCTGCATCACCACAGTATCCCGTTTGAATTGTATGAACAGGCACCCGAATTAACTGAAATAGGTGCTGGAATTGGCCTTTCGGAGGCACCCATCACTATTCTTGAAAAACTGGGCCTGGCTGCATTGCTCAGAGAGCAAAGCACGAATCTGAAACAGGTTTTTATGCCGGATAAAAAGCTAAAGATTCGCCGTCAAATCGCTTCCTCTTCAGAGATAATCTGTATCCACAGGGCACGTCTGATTGATATACTCAAGAAAAATCTCCCAGCCGATAAGATTCATCTTTCAAAAAAAGTTACTGGTATTCAGGTACATAAGGAAAGCTGTATTATCCGTTTCTCAGACGGAGAAGAAATTTCAGCTCTTCAAACTGTGGCCGCTGACGGGATCCATTCGGTGATACGGCAGCAGTTATTTCCCGAAATTTCTGTTCGTTATATCCATCAAACCATCTGGCGCGGAATTTCATCGGAATCGCTCCCCGATCAGTTTGAAAATTCGTACCTGGAAATCTGGGATGAAGGGCTCAGGTTTTTAGCCCTTCCGTTTGAGAAGGGGCAAACGTTTTGGCTCGGTGTAAAGCCTTCACTTCCCGGCGGCCGGGATAATCCGGAAACCGTAATTGATGAACTGCTTGATCTGTTCGGGAACTTTCACCCCGCCTTAAAAAATCTGATCAATACCTCTGGCCCGGTACTTCGCAACGATATGGCCGATCTTGGTACACAAAAACGGACCTGGTATAAGAACAAGGTGGTTTTTTTGGGGGATTCTATCCACGCGACCACTCCAAACCTTGGTCAGGGCGGCTGTCAGGCTATTGAAGATGCCTGGTGTCTGGCGCTCTGTCTCCGGAAATATGGGGACGATTTTCACACAGCATGCAGAAAATATACTCAGATGCGTTCCAGGAAAGTTATGAAAATTGTGGCAGATTCATGGAGATTCGGAAAAGCGGCTCATTCCAAAAATCCGCTTTTTCACTACGGTTATCGTTTTATTCTCACTCATGCTCCGGAATACCTGATCCGGCGACAGGAAAAGTTTTTGAATGATCTTGGTTATCTGGATAAACTTTAAATTTTTTCCAAGTCAGATGATCTCTATGGCCTGGTTTAACCACGGAAGATGTGATGAAAGTGAAAAGTGAAAAGTGAAAATCGCAGAATCGTTACATCTCAAAAATCGAATATCATTATGATTGAACGATTTAGGAGATACTCGATATTCGGTTTAACGATTTAGTTTAAATGCTTCAAACCATCTGAGTTCGAAAAAGGAAGATCCAATCAGACAAAAAATTCTCCGGTGCTTTTTCTACCATTTCCCTTCACGAACCGGGTAACTGCCCAGAATTTTATAATATTGAGCTTTCTTTGTCAGTTTTTGGAGAGCATCGGAAATTCGCGGATCATCCTGATTGCCTTCGATGTCCAGGTAAAAAAGAAACTGCCAGGGATGGCCTATTCTGGGTCGGGACTCCAGTTTTGTCATATTAATTCCACTGTCCCCCAAAAGGTTAAGGCATTTCAGAAGAGCACCTTTTTCATCAATCGTAGCAAATATCAGTGATGTTTTGCAGTTGAGCTGAGGATCGCATTTGAGCGGCTTTTTACTTACAACGACAAAGCGGGTATAATTTTCTTTCTGATTTGCGAGATCTCTTTTCAAAATTTTCAGACCGTAAATTTCAGCTGCATACGAGCTGGCAATTGCGGCCTGGGAAAGATCGGCATCATCACGAACTTTGCGTGCTGCCATGGCTGTGTCGAAGTACGATACCACATGACATCGCGGGAGTGAAGTTAAAAAGCGGCTGCATTGAGCAATAGCCTGAGGATGAGATAAAATCCTGCGGATGTTGCCAATCTGAACATCTTCCGGGGCCATCAGGCAGTGATTGATGTGAAGAACTTCCTCACCGATAATATAGAGGGCTTTTTCATTCAGCAGGTCGTAGGTATCATTAATAGAGCCGGCTGTGGTATTTTCGATAGGAAGGAGGGCTACATCCACATCCTCGCGTTCCACGGCGTCAGCGGCTTCTTCAAACCGGGTATAGCCTATGCACTCCACGTTGGAATATCTCTGTTCGAAATGACGCATAGCGGCCTGATGGCTGAACGCACCGTCGGTTCCCTGATAAGAAACACGGATCGTTTGCTCCTGCGATTTTTCATTCTGATGATCCACAAGCGCATGTGTCTGATACCTTACTGAATATTGAATAATTTCCCGAAATAGCTGCTCCAGAAAGTAAGGATCCATACCCACTTCGGGTGCCTTTCGACGGATCTTTTCGAGAAGCTTTTCTTCCCTTTCGGGGTCACGGATTTCATCGGCCCGCTCCAGTTTTCCCGATATAACCTGCTGAACGATTTTCTGACGTTCACCCAGGGCTTTTACGATGGTTTCATCAAGATCATCAATAATCTTGCGAATTTCTTCTAATGAATCTTCTGACATTATCGAATGGTTTTCTTCAGCTCCTGAATGCGTTTCAGGATGTTGTTGCGGTCTAATTTACGGAATCGTTCGGGCAAAAGTGCTTTTGATGTGCATTCCGATACCGCAGTGAGTGTCTGCAGCTCCACTTCTTCGGGGTAGGTGGGAGGGAGGAAGTCGTAAAAAACCTGATCCAGAATTTCAGGTGTTGTTTTTTCAAGGCTTTCGGAGGCTGTACGGAATTTGGCCCTGGTAAGTGCGGCTTCCATATCGGCTCCGGAATAGTTTACATCTCCCTTTAAAACCGATTTGGGAATATACTCTTCGGAGAGTTTCAGCCCGGTTTTTTTCTTCATTGCTTCAAACAGTTCGCGCCGTTCAGCGTCTGTTTCGGGCGGGAACAGGGCAATGTGCTCTTCGGCACGGCCCTGGCGTTTTAAGTCAATCGGCATCAGGTCGGGCCGGGCGGTCATCAAAAACCAGATAATCCGGCCGCGATGCTGAGTATTGCTCATAAAGGTGGCAATCTGTGAAAATACCCGGCTCGAAACACCGCTGTCGCCCGATGCAGCGCGATCACCGAGGTAAGCATCGGCCTCATCAATCATTACGGCAACGGGTGCCATAGCCCGCAGCAATCCAAGGATTTTTTCGAGGTTCCCTTCCGTTACGCCCTGCCACTGGCTGCGAAAATTTTTAAGTTTAACCATCGGTATACCCACCTCACCGGAGAAGCAGGTCACCAGGTAAGTTTTGCCGGTGCCCACCGGGCCGCAAACCAGGTAGCCCATCGGCAGAACATCACGGCGGCCCGCTTTAAGTGCATTGATAGCAGTTCGCAGATGCTCTTTCACCTTAGTGTGGCCGGCAACCTGATCGAGCGAACCATCAGCCGGAACAAACTCCAGCAGGCCGTAAGCTTCGGCTTCGATCAGCTCTTTTTTTGTTTCTGTGAGCGACTCGAAGGTTATTTTCTCTTCATTTTGAACTGCGTTGGAAAGAATACTTTTTAATTTCAGATAACCGAGTCCGGCGGTCATCTGTGCCATTATCGGTTTGGATACATCCGAAATAGCACCGAAAGATTCAGGGTCCTGTTCCTGCATGATGTAGGAGAGACGGTCATCTTCTCCGGGCAGTGGAATCCGAACGTCGGATGAGTAGGGATTTTGAATAAGGGTTCTGTTGAGGTCAGAAAGGTTTTCTGTAACGAGAACGGTTGTAAAATCAGTGGCCAGAAATAGCGGATCATGGGCCCATTTCAGCAGATAAACGAGGGAGTTCCGGTCTTCGGATCCTGTACTGCCCGCTTCATTGGCCGGTACAATGGTTTCGGCAAAATCGATGATGAGTGCCATGCTTTTTTTCTGGTCGAGCCTCGAGCGAAAATACTGCTCCAGCACCGAAAACACTCCAACGGGATCTTTGGGAAGTTTTTTGGCATAATCGGTGCCTGCAAACGAATCGCGCCCTGAAAGTGCCCGGCTGAAATCGCGCTGAGATTCCTGGTCGCGGAAATAGATGCCGGAAGCACGGTCGTAAAACACCACGATATCACGTGCGCCAAAGAACTCTTCGGCCATAAACGTTTTGAGCCGCTGGTACTTCATGCCCTTGTCCGTTTTGACGGGCACCAGGTCGTGCACATTGCCGTGAATGATGAATTGGTTCAGTGTTCGGCTCAGGTATTTTCTGGCGAGTTGCTGAGCCCAGTTAGGATAGTTCTCAAGCATTAATCTCCCGAGTTTATGATCAGTTTCACAGTTTCGAGGCGGCTCTGTTTTGCTTTGGTGATAATATATGTATTTCCGTGGATTTGCAGCTCCTCATTTACTTTAGGTATGCGTCCGGTGTGATGGATGATATATCCTGCAATGGTCTCAAATTCACCGTTTTCGTATTTCAGTTCAATTTCGGGGTATTGCTGCATCAGCTCGTCCAGCTCAACAGATCCGGAGAGAAGAAATGTGTTGGGTGCAAGTTTCTTTACCACATCATCATCTTTGTCGTATTCATCCTGGATGTCTCCTACCACCTCTTCGATCAGATCTTCGATGGTAACCATGCCTGCTGTTCCTCCATACTCATCAATGACGATGGCAACCGAGATATTGCTCTGGCGGAATTCGGTGAGGAGATCCTTCGATTTTTTGCTTGATGGAATCAGCTTCACCGGCCGGATGATATCACTGATACTGGCCGGACTGCTGAACAGGTCGTATGCGAATACCACCCCGATCACATCGTCAACCGTATCCTGGTAGACCGGCACTTTTGAATAGCCCGATTCAATGAATGCTTTTTTCAGCTCTTCGATGGAAGAATTTTTTTCAACTGCCACCATTTCGGTCCTTGGCACCATCGTTTCACGCACGCGCTTGTTCGAAAGTTCCAGAACGTTGTGTAAAATCTCGGAGTCATCATGGTCAATTTCCTGGCTTCCTCCGCTGTCGCGCAGTTCACGGAAGATCATCTCTACATCCTGGCGGCGAAACACTTTTTCATTTCGTTCATTACCGGCTTTAAAAAACTTTACGAGCATTCCCGATGCTCTGTTGCTCACAACAATAAGCGGCCAGAGCAGGTAGTTGGTGATCCGCAGCGGAACCGCAATGAATTTGATTAGAAAATCGGCCTGAACCCTGAAGATAGCTTTTGATAAAATTTCACCAAAAAGAAGGATTATTACAGAGGCAAACACGGTTTGAATGAGCAGAACCATCGCACCGGAAGGTATCACACCGAAGAGGTTTGAATAGGTTACACGAATCGGTTCGATGAGAAAGATGGCCATTAATGTGGCATAGATCACATTTACGATATTGTTACCAACCAGTGTTGTGGTAAGAAACCTTTCCGGATTATCGCTGAAATAGGCCAAAGCCTTTCCCTTGATCGTATTTTTGCGGGATTCTATCTCGATCTTCAGTTTGTTAGCAGTTACAAACGCCATTTCGGACCCGGAAAAAAAACCGCTGATCAGAATAACTGCAAGTATGTATAAAAATTCTGGCATGCAATAAGCCGTTAAAAGGCTGGAATCGGGGTTAATTTCTGGTGATGATGAAACGTGTACATAGTAATTAAGTTAATCAAAACAGGTGAAAAGCGAATCAGTTTGATCAATATCCTTTAAAAGCGGGTTTTCTTTTTTCGAGGAAAGCCGATGTTCCTTCCTTAAAATCTTTGGTCACGCAAAGGCGGCCGAAAAGTGAGGCTTCGCGGGCAAATCCATGATTGGATTGGGAGGCATTTACAGCGGAGATAGCATAAGACAAGGCAAGTGGCCCGTTTTTCATCATGAATGCTGCCAGTTTTTTTGCGTGATCGAGGGCTTTATCTACGGGTTTAACATCGTTCACCAGGCCAATTGTTTTTGCCTCATCTGCTGCTACCGGCTGGCCGGTTAATATCATTTCCATCGCTTTTGATTTGCCTACAAGGTGTGGCAGGCGCTGCGTGCCGCCATAACCTGGAATGAGCCCCAGTGAAACTTCCGGAAGGCCGATCTGTGCTGATTCCGTAGCGATGCGGATGTGACAGGCCATGGCGAGTTCGGCGCCTCCTCCCAAAGCGTAGCCATTAACTACGCAAATCACCGGTTTTGAGCACTGTTCAATCCGGTTAAATATCTGTTGCCCTGCCGATGAGACTTTTTCACCCGATTCACGATTCAGCGAACTTAGCTCCTTGATGTCGGCCCCGGCCACAAATGCTTTTTCTCCCGCTCCGGTAATGATGAGCACACGAATATCATCACTGTTTTCCGTCAGCGAAATGGCTGCATCCAGCTCTTCCAGCACCTTGTTGTTAAGTGCGTTCAGTTTATCTGGTCTGTTGATGGTAAGCAGCGCAATTCCATCGGCATCAGTTTCGAAGAGAAGATGTTTGAATTCGGGGAATTTCATACGGATTTCTTTACTTTTTCTTCGGTCTCTTTATGGAGTTCTTCGGCCTCTTTTCGAAGCTGTGCAAGCTCAAGTTCGCGATCCATTTCATCAAAACCGGGCAGGAGGCTTTGATCCAGGTCCTCAATAATATTTGTGGTCTCTTCCATCTCGGAGAGGAGGTGATCGAGTTGTATGCCCACATCTTCGGCATTTGGCATCGTCATTGACTGCTCGTAAATATAACGGATAGCATCTTCAATCGTTTCAAGGTGAGTTTCGCAAATCAGGTATTTTTCCCTTGCCACATCAAGCTTTTTGAGCCGTTTGTTCATGATTTTCAGGCGCCGTTCTTTGGTGGCTTTCAGTTTCTCGGAATCGATTGTTCCCATTTTTTCTTCCTGTTTCTTCACTTCCCGCCGAAGTTCTTCTTCCACTTCTGAGTTCATATAAATTCGAAATCGCCGGTTCATATCGAGCAGAGTGAGGTAGGTGGTGAGGAGATCTTCCATCTTTTTCTGGATATGCTCCAGCATTCCGCGCGATGAGTAGGGTAGATTATCAAAATTTTTCTTCACCTCTTTGGTGATATGCTTGAGTACCAGAAACCGTTTCTGCGAACGGGGGTCAAGCTGGTAAAAAATCCGTTTGTCGCCTGAATCTTCAGTTTGCTCTTTTCGTTTTTTGAGCCGTACATTTTTTTGCCATGCAGGAAGTTTTGGAACCACTCCAAGATAGATCAGCTCTACACCAAATGTAAATGTGAGAATGGCGTGCGAAACAAACTCGACATTGCTTAAAACGAGTGCCGTTATTGTGGCTGTGAGCAGACAAACCAGGTTTACCGGGTGCAGAAAAGCCTCTTTGGTATAATTTATGGATGAATCTTTTTCTTCTTTCATAACCGGTGTTTACGCCTCGCTTTTGCTATCGGGAGTTTCGGGGCCGGACTCTGTTTTCCTGCCCACGGTTTTTTCGGCTTGAAGTTCTTCAGCCTGCTGCTCAATTTCCCTGTAAAGAAGGCCCATCTCCATTTTAATCTGCTTGAGAGTGTCGCGTGCAGTCTCTTTTTTGAGTTCTGCGTCGAGTTCGGCTTCATTACTGCCGGGCGAGTCGAGAATCTCATCCATTGCCACATCCAGCCGCGCTTCGATATGAGACATCTTACTTCGGACTTTACCCAGAAATTCATCAACTGAAGAGAGCAATTCGTCGGTATTCATCCGCTGCATCGCTTCGTTCACATTCTGAACATACTTCGAACGGCGTATTTTCTCTTTTGCATCGCGGATTTTGCGGTAATGCTCTTTGTACTCCTCTTTGAGACGTTCCCGTTCCTGTTCACTATTGCTGCTCATGGCTGCACTATTGTATTACTGTATTACGACTTGGTTTTTTCCTTTCCGATCGTCTTCTGAGATTCTTCTTTTTCTTTGGGGGGAGTGTCTTCAATTTCAATCGTTTTTTTCTCTTTCGATGCGGTTTCTTTACCCATTTCCTGTTTAAACTGGTTTACCAGCTCCTGTGCACGAATTTTTTCTGCATTCGCTTCTATTTCCATCGAATGAGTGTCCACACTCTCCAGGGCAATTTCCATTCGGGCTTCATTTCGCGCTGTCTGTTCGTTCAGCTTGTTCACCATTTCGGAGTGGGTCTGATCCAGCCCGCCCATTTCGAACGATTCCAGGGCATCGGCAACACGGGACTGCCATTCGGCGCGTTCACTGGCACGCAGGGCTTCGCGCGCTTCTTTAATTTTGCGATCTTTTTCGCGCATAAAAGCCTGTTTCACTTTAATAGCTTTTTCGTACGCCTGATCAGCATATTTCAACTGCTGTTTCGACTGCTCCAGGCTTTCCTTTACTTTCTCAAGCTGAAGAGCGTAGCCTTGAGCCAGGTCATCCCGGTCGGCGTTGATGGCTGCTTTAATTTTAGAAGTTATTTCCTGGATTTTTTTATCATTCCGCTCCACTTCTTTCCGCAACATCACGGCGTTGGCTTTCACCGTTGCGATATTTTCATTCATTTGCGGAATCTGGTCGTTCAGTTCACGGATGTTCTGTTCAAGAATCAGTTTGGGATCTTCCATAGAACTGACCATTCCTCCAAACATCGATTTGATGGCTCTGATAAAACGTTTAAACATAGTATTGTTGATTGATTAAATTAATGCCCTGATTTATAATGCCTTAGACAAAGTTAATGGTTTTAGGGTTTTTCGCAATGGTTTAACCTGCATTTCGCAGAATATGATACTCTATTTTTGACGCTATCACTGAAAATGCAGGTTAAAACATTAACAATAAAATGGATAGAGTTTCTCATAATTATTTGTGAGAATGTGGGTTTAACCCGGATATTCGTGAATTCCGTCTTTATCTACCCTGTGTGTAATCATTTTCAGAGGTTTTACATTTCGGTTTTCTATTGTTATTGCACGCTTCATACCCTCCTTTGCTGTTTTCATTACATCTTTCTTGTTCGTATGAAGTTCGGCAAATGTTTCACCGGCTTTCACAGAATCACCGATTTTTTTATAAAGTATGAAACCGGCGGCAGGATCCACATCTTCTTCTTTGGCCTTTCGTCCGGCTCCCAGTTCCACAGAAACCATTCCCATCGCAAATGCATCCATTTCGGTGATTGTTCCTGAAGCTTCGGCCTTCACCGGTTCCACAAACTGCGCACTTCGATAAGAATCAGGATCAATGATAACGTCTGTATCGCCTCCATGTTCTTCCACAATATCGATCCATTTTTGCATGGCTGATCCGTCCTGAACAGCCTTCCGGCTCATTTCGATGCCTTCCTCTGTCGAAGCTGCTTTATTTCCCAGATAAATCATGGTTCCTGCCAGAAGGTGAGTAATCTCCATCACATCTTCCGGGCCGTTTCCATTCAGCGATTCGATGCTTTCTTTTACTTCCAGCCAGTTGCCCACGGCATAGCCCAGGGGCTGTTCCATGCTGGTCAGGTAAGCGATGGTTTCTTTCCCGAACTCTTCGCCAATACCCACAAGTGTTTCGGCCAGCGTCATCGCATCGGCATGATCCTTCATAAAAGCACCTGACCCAAACTTCACATCGAGCACGAGAGCGTCTATTCCCTCAGCCAGCTTTTTACTCATGATGCTTCCAGCAATCAGCGGGATCGATTCAACTGTGGCCGTTACATCACGCAGGGCGTAGAGACGCTTGTCTGCCGGAGCGATCTCTTCGGTTTGACCGGCCAGAACGAGGTTGTGCCGCCCGATAATCTCTTTGTAACGATCCAGGGTTATATCAACCTTAAATCCGGGGATCGATTCCAGTTTATCGAGTGTGCCGCCGGTATGGCCAAGTCCTCGCCCCGAAATCATGGGTACGGGAACTCCGCAGGATGCAACAATAGGAGCCAGGATAAGGGAAAGTTTATCCCCAACACCTCCGGTGGAATGTTTGTCCACTTTTTTTCCCTGAAGATCACTCAGATCAACAACAATCCCGCTGGTCAGCATCGAACCGGTTAATGCAGCGGCTTCTTCTCTGTTCAACCCGTTTAAAAATGAAGCCATCAAAAATGCGCTCATCTGGTAATCGGGAATTCTGTCAGTGGTGTAGGCCCGGACCAGGTATTCAATCTCTTCGGCAGACAATTTTTTGCCATCCCGTTTTTTTCGAATCAGGGTAACCGCATTGAAATTTTTTTCAGACATTATGCAAAAATCTGTTCTTTCAGGAATATTATTGAAAAAGATGGGTTTTTGACAATTTTAAATGGTTGAATCTGTCTCCAGCTTCAAACCTGCTTTAAGAGAATTTATCCCTAAATATTAGATTTAAACTAAATAAGAAAAATGAAAATAATAGTTTACGGAGTTCAATACGTGAAAATCGTTTGAGATATATTTTGCCTGGCCTTGAAGAAGAACAGAGAAACCGACAAACAGAGAAACAGAAAAATGTCCAACCGATAAAGTAACTCCTTAACCAGTCCCTTTGTTCAACCCAAAATTTTTAATTTCTCTGTTTTATAAAAGAAAATCTTCGCTGTAATCGATCTCCTGGATATCTTCCGTAGAGAGGCCGATAAAAATGATTTCTAAATCAAAAAATGGGTTTACTCCTGTACTTTAAAACTGCAAAAGTTCTAGTCATTTCCCTATCATTCACCCATGAAAATCAAAATACTTGCCGATCAATATCTTTACAAGCTTGACAAGATGATGCCAGCTGAGGTGGAACTGATTCGTTACAATCCCGATGATGGCTTTCCTGAGAATGCTGTGGAGTTTGATGTCCTGCTGATCCGAACGGTCACAAAAATCAATTCTGATACTCTGCCGGAAACGGGCAGGCTCAAATTTATTGGATCTGCCACAGCCGGATTTGACCATGTGGAACAGGTGTATCTTGAAAATCAGGGAATCACATTTGAACGATCGGAGGGGTGCAATGCCAATGCGGTGGGCGAATATGTAGTTACGGTGCTGCATCGGTGGGCTCATGAGCGAAAGGCAGATTTTCAATCAACAAAAATCGGGATTGTGGGCTGTGGAAATACCGGAAGCAGTGTGGTACAGTACTTGCAAAAGCTGGGCATCGAAACGGTTTCGTATGATCCGCCTAAAGCCAGGCGGGAGCCCGGGTTCAGTTCAGCCGGGCTGGAAGAGCTTCTTACTTGTGATATCCTCACATTCCACACACCGCTGAGTCGTTCCGGCACCCATTCCACCTTTCATCTTTGCAGCGAAAAATGGCTGAGCCGGGGTTTTGACCTGATTATCAATACCGCACGGGGGGGAGTGGTGGATGAACAAGCACTATTGAAGGCTCAGTCGGACGGCCTTGTTCGCGATTTCATCCTGGATGTTTGGGAAGGTGAACCGGTTTTTGGGAATGATTCGGGCCGGAATGCTTTCATTGCCACCCCTCACATTGCGGGTTACTCCAAACAGGCAAAATGGAAAGCGAGTGAAATTGTCGTGAAAAAGATGCTCCGGTTCTTCGGTTTGAACCAAAATATTCCGAAGTCTTCCGATTCAATGACGGCATTTTCTGAAGTATCGGGAGATCAGTCATCATTTGCCGGGTTTCTCTGGCACCACTCCAATGTGAAGGATTACGATCGTGAACTGCGAAAACTGATTGGCCTGGATGATGTAGAAAAAGCACTGAAATTTGCCCGATTGCGGTCGGAGACAGAAACCAGGAACGAGTTTTCTGCGATGATGGGAGGTTCAAATTATACCGCTGCACTGCCGGAAAATCTGAGTATTTTTGTGCATTGAGAGAAGCTTTTTGCAAACCTTCAACCTAATTTTTTATACCAAATAAACGAAAAGCGTTGCGGGTCGTTGTATCTGCAATTTCCTGTACCGGACATTTTTTCAATTCAGCCAAGTGTTCGGTAATTAATTTGATATAGGAGGGCTCATTTCGCTTCCCGCGATGGGGAGCCGGGGCCAGGTAGGGCGCATCGGTTTCAAGAATCAGTCGATCCGGTGACATTTTGGCAACCACTTCGCCCACACCCGCATTTTTGAATGTAGAGACTCCCCCCACTCCAAGATATAATCCAAGATCCAGTGCACGTTTACCCTCGTCAGCCGTTCCGGTGAAACAGTGCCAAACACCTTTCAGCGAACCGTCCTGTTCCTCTTCTACGATATCGAGCAGGTCAGAAGTGCTTTCCCGGTTGTGTAGAACCACCGGCTTGCCGGTATCTTTGGCAATTTCGCAGTGAAGGTGGAGGCTTTTCTTTTGCTCTTTCACAAAATCGGTGCTCCAGTAATAATCCAGGCCGGTTTCACCGACCGCCACAAATTCATCACTATTGCAAAGGCCGGCTAATTTTTCTTCATCTATCGGCCAGACGTTCTCAACACTACACGGATGAATTCCCGCCATTTTGTAGAAGGTGATTTCCGGGTGTTGAAGTTTGTCCATATCCCGGATGGACTTCCAGTCAATGGCAGGCAGAAAAATGTGTTTAACACCAGCATCGGCCGAACGACGGAGAACATCATCAAGATCTTTATCAAACTGTTTTAAATAGAGGTGGCAATGGGTGTCTGTGAGAATCAAGGTTGACGCGTGAAGGTTTGAGGTTCAGGGTTTGGCGATTTTCATGCTAAAATATAATGATTTATAAATCCATGAGTGAACCTGGCTCTAAGTTGATTTGTGAGGGTATTCAAATTTTTCGGATTATCTGAATTCATCCAGATTCACGGGTAAGACCTGGTTCATTAAAAAGGAGATTGTTCGATCTGCCCCATCACCCGGTCCCTACTATTACGCCATATGGCACAATAGTAGGGACCCGCGAACATAGCCCCGAGATTCATCACGGGGATTTGAATGGGATTTTAAAAACGAAAAGTCCCGGATGGGACGAAACCATCCGATCCCGTTTGATACAATTGATATTGTAAAAAAGCTACGATCCTTAGTGCCGTCCGCAAAACGGACTCTCCTGTGATGTTGCGATGCATGTTACCCCGAGCT
>JAFIFB010000044.1 GCA_020832285.1 Balneolaceae bacterium | reverse complement strand
TCGTGTCAACTGTAAAAGTGTGAGAGAGTCATCAGACGAGTCGATCCGGGATCATCCCAATCATCTACATTGGTATATTTTTTGAAAAACTCGTCAGATGGCTTACCCGACGTTTTATCTTTGACATAACACTAGGAACCGCGGGGTAATGGTCCATCACACTCATTGCCCATAATCAAAGATCCAGCCGGTATAAAATGCTGCCATAGCGTCGCTGAAAACACCCTGTTCCCGCCAACCGATTCAAGGCCTGTTAAAAAATTTCTCAAACAATTTCCACATATTGAAATTCATAATTTATTATTTTCACAATTCTTATTTAGTGGAAATCTGAAATATGGAAGTAATTTTTCATTTTTTTGTAGCCACTTCATCGCCATTTTTCGGAACTTGAATTATAGGGCATAAGCGGGATGCATGCGTTATCAAGGAAAAGTTTACGAACCATCAGGTATTATTTTGCTAAATTGAAGTGGTGGCCTTACAATCTCCTCTTTGAGAGGGGAAATGTGAAGAAATCACGACAAGTCGTATTTTTGACAAACTTTTATTCATTCCGTTGAAAAAACTTGGCAGGTTCATCGTTTCTTGCAATGATCAGCATCGTACCGTCAGGAGTTCGAACCTCCTTGATTCCCCTTGCCTCACCGCGCATAAAAATGCCGCTTGACTGAAGTTCCAGAGGCTCAAAATCTCCGCCGCCGCTGTTTCTCAAAAAGAGGCCAAGCCCGGCATCCTGCCTGCCGCCGGTTGCGGGCCTCACATCCAGCAGATTTCCAGCCAGGATCAGATCTTTTCCGCCACTCTTTTCATTCTGAACGGTATGAATGGCCATGACAGGTGAAAACTGAGCTTCATTAGGCAGTGTTTTTCGCGAAAACGTACCGTCACCATTGTTTACAAAAAGTGAGGTCCTCAAATCGGTTAGATCACGCACAAGGGAACTACGCTCTTTTTCACTGCCGAATAGTCCGCGAATACTTTTTTCAGAATATTCCCTGTAGCTTGAAATGGAACGGGCAAGGCGGTCGAACTGCATCAGCAGCTCATGCTGATCAAACGGATAAAAATCGCCATTCCGGTAATAGGCAAGTACAGGTTCTGGCTGACCGATATCGGCAAAATCATTCAGATAAAGACGAAATGGCCTGTCGGGCGATGCCTGAATCCTGGAATTCAGGCCAAAATTTCCCGCAACAATATCGAGAAGCCCGTTCCCGGTAACATCTTCCACCGTCAGGCTTTGCCAAAGCCCTCTGAAGCTATTAAGCCCAGCTTCACTTGTGCGGTTTACCAGCCGCCCGTCCTCATTCGAAAAATATTGCAGCGGCATCCATTCAGCTGCGATGATTAAATCGGGATATTGACTATTTGAAATGTAAGCCCATCGCGCATCAGTAATCATCCCCGAATTTCTCAGGTCCGGGGCTATTTCTTCTGTGCCATCGCGAAAATACCCGTTCCCGTCGTTCAGTAAGATCGCGTGTTGCGGGGTTAATCCGTACCGAAACGGAATCGAGCGGCCTGCCACTAAAAGATCGAGATGTCCGTTCCCGTTAATATCCGCCGCACGCACAACCGATCCGTTCACAAACAGTTCGGGCAGGCGATTGGCTGATTTTTCAAAAATACCTTCACCGTTGTTGATGTAGATTCGATCCCTGAGACCGGAATCGTTGCCTGTGAGTTCTCCGCCGCCGCTCACCACGTAGAGATCAGGCAGACCGTTTCCGGTTGCATCAAAAAAGATGGCGTCCACATCTTCAGAACCGGTATTTTGATCAAAAAGATCTTGCTGTGACCGGACAAAACGGCCATCGGCCTGCTGCAGAAACAGGCTGCCGGGCTGACCTTTCGCCCCGCCAAGATAGAGATCATCCAGTCCGTTCCCGTTCACATCACCCGCTGCCATCGCTGGCCCCTGTGTGGTGAGCCGGTACGGCATCGACGGTTCACGGGCGTAATCATCAAAAACAACTTCCCGGTGGTGATAGTCCAGGTCAATCTGATCGGACACATCCCGATAAAGTGCACGATTCCAAGACCTGCGAAACTGACTGTAATCGAACCGGCCGCCGGCATCTTGTTGATCCAATGTAAGAGTCTGATTGACGGGAATATTGTACTGCACCTCGAAGCGGTCGTCCGGCCAGATCACAACCAGGGAATCCAGCTCCTGATGATCGCCGAAACCAAAATGAAGAATATGATCCACCGACGACTGGTAGCCCCGTGTAGGCATTTGTTCCTGGAAATAGATCAGGTCATTTTTATAAAAAATTACTTTTGAGCCGATTCCGCTGGTGTTGAACCCTTCACCACGAAGCTGCACTTTGATAAAGCTGGCACCGGAAGCCTCTTCCGGAATAGTGTTTCGATAGATAAAGGACTCCCCATTCAGATTGCTGATTACCAGATCGAGGCGGCCGTTACCGTTCAGATCGGCATAAGCAGCCCCGCTCGAAAAGGCCGGCTGGCCAAGGCCCCATTCCGTAGTTCTGTCAGTAAATGTCAAATCACCGTTGTTCTGAAAAAGATAGTTCGGGATCCGGAGCTCAGGCATCATCTGTATGGACTCGAACTCTTCCGGGCTCATTGGATCTTCCATCTCACTCTCTGGAAACGAATCGCTGTGAACCACAAAATCCATATCATTCGGACGGCGCACCATTCCGTTTGTAACCAACAGATCTTTCCAGCCACTGTTGTTCAGATCGGCGAAGAGGGAAGCCCAGCTCCAATCGGTTTTGGCCACTCCTGACAGAAATGCAATTTCACTGAAAACAGGTGTGCCGTCTGGCAGATGACCCCGGTTTAGTTGAAGAGTATTGCGTGCATTTTTATGGCCAAAACCCAGATCAATTTTCTGGTCGTACACCTCCTGGATATCCGGTCCGCCGGATCGCATATAAATTTCATGATCTTCGGGCATCATGTCGAGCGAAATGATATCCACTAATCCGTTATTCGTGATATCGGCGATGTCGTTGCCCATCGATGAGCGGCTGGTGTGGCCGACGGAGGTGTAAAGAGCCTCGGTAAAAGTGCCGTCCCCATTGTTGATGTAGAGGTAATCATCCTCCAGAAAATCGTTGCCCACGTAGATATCGGGCCAGCCGTTCAGAGTGATGTCGCTGACGGCCACTCCCAGGCCATACCCCAGTGCACTGGTGTAGATACCGGCTTCATGTGTTACTTCGGTGAATCGATCACCATCGTTCCGGAAGAGGCGGTCGCCCGCTTTGGGATCATCGATCTGGCGAAGTTCTTCTGCCGGGCCGTAGGTTTTGTCACTGTGGAAGGAGTGGTTCAGCAGAAATAGATCGAGTCTGCCGTTTTTGTTGTAATCGAAAAAAACGGCCTGGGTGGAGTATCCCCTGAAATCGAGTCCGAATTCAGCGGCGCGTTCAGTGAAGGTTCCGTCTTCGTTATTGATAAAAAGCTGATTGGCTCCTTTTTTGTTGAGGAAGTTCACCCTACTCACATAAATATCGAGGTAGCCATTCCCGGTCACATCCGCCATGGTAGCGCCTTTGGACCACGAACCGGGATCTCCGGCAACCCCGGCCGAATGAGTGATATCTTCAAACACAAAATCCCCTTTATTCAGATAGAGCCGGTTCTCCACTTCGTTGCCTACAAAAAATAGATCGGGAAGTCCGTTATTATTGATGTCACCCACGGCCACTCCCGCTCCATCGTAAAAATAAAGATAGTTGAGAATGTTAAACTCAATGCTTTCTTCGACTTTATTTACAAAATCGATGTTTGTGTGGCTTGATGAAAGCAGGGTAAAAACCGGCTCCGGCTGTTTGCTGCATGAGATCAGAAAGATCAAACCGATAAAAAACGTAACTGAGAATTTCGCCATGGGTTTTGATCGCATACAGTCAGGGTAGATATCTGCAGATTTTTTGGTAATGCTTAAATTAAAAATCTTTTCGACTTTATTCCCTGCGTTCTGGAAGCTCCCGAACCCAGATGTTTCGAAACCGTACTTTATCGCGGTGATCCTGCAGACGAATCGGCCCTTTATCTTCATGCATTTGATACGGCGCCCTTGATTGTCCGGTGGGACCGATAAGCGGAACATTATCGTGAACCAGTACATTGTTGTGAAAAACGGTAACCCTAGCTGGTTCTCTCAGGTTTCCGTTCGGGTCGAACAGAGGCCTGCGAAAAATCATGTTGAAGCTTTGCCACTCACCCGGAGCCCGGCTTGAATTTACAAGCGGCGGATACTGCGCATATACTGAAGCAGCCTGACCGTCGGGATAGGTGAGATTATCATACGAATCGAGTACCTGGATTTCGTAGCGGTTCATGAAGAAAACCCCGCTGTTACCACGTCCCTGACCGTCGCCTTCAATCTCTTCAGGTGTGGCCCATTCTACATAAAGCTGGATATCCCCGAACTCTTCCTTTGAAAAGATCGATCCCGTACGTGGAACGACTTCCATGTATCCGTTCTCAATAAGCCACTCCGGTTCTTCCCCGTTACTATCTACCCAATGGGAAAAGTCGGAACCATCAAACAGGATGACGGCATCGGATGGTACCGGCATTGGCTGAGCCGGTGCTGGACCGGGATCTACGATGGGTGGTTGTTCCCGTTCGGTATCGTGAACTTCATAATCAAAAACTGATTGCGCGTGAAGTTGAGCAGCAGTAAAAGCAGTGAAAAACAATAGTGCAAAAAATGTGACGGAAAATACGATGACGTTTTTCATTTTTTGGTTTTTTTTTAAAATGTGGTTTTGATTTTGGTATTCATGAGAAAAAATTAAAAAGCCATTCCCTCCGGATTCCGGAAAGAATGGCCATGTTTTTTACACTTCAGAAATTTACTTCATGGTATCAGAGCTCCCAGCCTCTTCTGTATTCACGATGCAGTAACTGGTCGGCATCGGTTGAGTTACTGAATTGACCGGCATCCTCATTCCAGTAAAACTTCTTGCCGTACTCTGTTCTGAGAGCAATTACCCCAAGAAGCATCAGTTCAGTAAGCGGACCGGCGTAATCAAACGGACAACTCGGTTCGTTGAGGCCTTTACAGGCATTCACCCAGTTCATCCCATGGCTTACATCGATACGGTCCAGAGACTGTTCCACGTTGCTATACTCCTGCTCGATTCCTTCAGGGAAATAGCGCGGATTGTTTCCGTAGGTATCGTACATCACCACACCTTTTTCACCTATTAGCATTCCGCCGCCGCCACGGTTAATCTCCACGCTGGAAGGTACGGCTTCAGGGCGGCCCGGTAGCAGCCCGCCATCGTACCAGCTCATCTTGTGGGTATTTCCGGATTCCAGCTCAAACTCGTAGTGAATGAGAGTGGAGAGCGGGTAAGATGCCTGATTTTCTCCAAAAGGCGATCCGCTGGCCTCAATCGCTTTGGGTGCTCCCAGGTTTACGGCCCACTTGGCGTGATCGATCAGATGAGCGCCCATATCACCAAGGGCACCGGTTCCCCAGTCGACCCATCCTCTCCAGTTCCAGGGATGGAATGCTGAATGGTATGGCCGGTAGGGTGCCGGACCCAGGAACATGTCCCAGTTAACGTAGTCAGGAATAGATTCAGGGGTACCGGGATAAGGCATTCCTTGCGGCCAGCGCGGACGATCTGTCCAGATGTGTGATTCGTACACCTCACCGATGACTCCAGCTCTGACCAGTTCAACCAGCCTCCGGCCATCATCGCCAGAGTGTCCCTGATTGCCCATTTGTGTTGCCAGGCCGGTTTCTTGAGCAAGATCACGAAGAACACGGGCTTCATGGACCGACCAGGTCAGTGGTTTTTCCACATATACGTGCATACCCAGCTTCATAGCCATGGAGGCTGCCGGTGCATGAGTATGATCGGGTGTGGCGATCACCACGGCGTCGATGTCGTTCTGTTTTTCGAGCATATCCCTGAAATCGTGATAGCGAACCGCTTTATCGTATGCCTCTTTCAGCGGACGGCGCGATTCGTTTAATTCACCCTGGTTATTATAAAATGCTCCTTCAACCCGGTTAAAGTCCACATCGCAGATAGCCACGATATTTTGGGATGTGAGCTGGCTCATCACACTTGCTCCCCGGCCGCCGGCTCCAATTACAGCGATATTAAGCGTATCGCTTGGGGCCTGATAGCCTTTTCCTCCAAGAACGTACCTCGGCAGGAAGATAGCCCCTGCCGAAGTTACTGCTGTATTTTTTATAAAATTACGTCGATTCATATTACGGTTAGTATCCCGGGTTTTGGGTAAGATTCGGATTTACATTGATGTGGTGCAGGGGAATCGGAAACACATTTCTGTAATCACCTTCGTTTGAGCGATCCGCCCACTCCCACTCACCGCGAACCCATTTGTCGAACCGGACAAGATCGTTGCGGCGCACACCTTCAAAGTAAAGCTCCCGGGAACGTTCAGCAAGCAGTTCATCCAACGTTAACGTTGCGGTTGTATACTCGTGCTGAGAAGGATTCTCAAATGCTCTTTCCCGGACCTGATTCACAATATTGACAGCTTCCTGAGTTGCTGAACCGCCATTTTTTCTCATCAGCGCTTCAGCTTTGAGCAACAGGATATCAGCATAACGTATCACTGCAAGATCATTCCCGGCAGAGGAATTATAATTAATCTCCCATTTGACCATACGTGCTCCATGGTATTCCAGAGCATTTCTGTAGTCATAAACCGCCGTATCTGTTGGATCGTAGATATTATCATATTCAACGGTATAGTTCAGAGGGTTAGGCGCACTCTCCTCTGTACAAACAAGTGCAGCACCGGTTGATGTATCGTACAGCGGGCCGGTCAGCCAGCCATTTCTGCGCCGGTCTGCCTCATCAAATGAACGGTAATGGCTTGGTATTGCACTGATTCCATTGTTTCCTCCGCGTGGTGCATTAAAATATCTGCCCATTTGATAATGATGATGATTTATATATGCCATATTGGACATATTCCCACCCGTACGGCCATCCTCAAACGGAACCACAAATATATTTTCACTGGAGCTTCGGTTATTTAATGAGAAATTAAAGAAATAATCGGGCTCCAGGTCAAAATGGCCTGAATTGATAATAGCATCGGCGTGAGCTATGGCATCATCCCACCTTGGTGTGCCGGTCCATGTTTCCGCATTCATGTATAACCGAACAAGGATTGCATGTGCAGCATATTTGTGAAACCGGCCGTATGTGGACGGGTCCACATTATCATTGAGGTTATCAATATTGGACAAAATATCCTGCTCGATAAAATTGAACACTTCCGTTCGTCCGGCTTCGAAATTGGAGTTATTGGCAGCATTGAAATCTTCTGGTACATCAAACCGGTCAACAATCGGTACATTCCCGAAAAAGTCGATCAGCTGATAGTAGGCAAAAGCACGTATCATTTTCAGTTCGGCCGTAAACTGATCCCTCAATTCGGGATTCATTCCCGTCATCTGAGCATACTGAAACTGCAGCATATTGGATCGGTTCACCCATCCAAACAGAGTATCCCATGAACCACGCAGCCAGTTATGATCGGTTGACCAGCTGTGCTCATGGAATCGCTGAAACGCACCTCCGTCATACCAGTGACGTCCACGGGTAGGAGTTACAATTTCGTCGGTACCCATCGAGCGGACCCGGTAAAGATTCGAATTCACATAGTTGCGAAGCTCCCCATACGCAGGAGCCATCGACGCAATGATTTCTTCTTCTGTCTGATAGAACTCGGAAGCGAGAACATCGCTATACACAGTTTCAGACAGATCCGTACAGGCTATAATAACGATTACTGATAGTAATCCGATTAAACTTGCTATTGCAATTCTTTTCATAACAAAATTCCTTTTTCTTTTAATCAATTAGTTAGAACTGAATATCAATGCCAACAGTGAAGGTTCTTACGCTTGGATAGATCCATCGCACATCAAAACCGGGAGCCAAACCTTCAATCCCGATTTCGGGATCCTGCCCGCTGTAGCCGGTAAACGTATAGAGATTCTGTCCGCTGGCGTACACTCTCAGATACCTGATTCCAGAAACAGGAATAGTATACCCAAGAGTCAGGTTATCGATCTTCACATAATCACCTCTTTCCACATAGTAATCCGAGAACTGAGGGTCATCCACCATTGGAATATCAAGGGCAGATTTCAGGATATTGGTAGGCATCATTATGACATTCTCATAGTAGTTTCTGCGGGTATTTACCAGGTGGAAACCAAATGACCCCCGAAGACCCAGACTCAGATCCACATTCCTGTAATTGAATGAGTTGGTAAAGCCCATGATGCTTTTAGGAAGGCCGTTGCCAATTATCACACGGTCATCGAATGTAATTTGATCGGCTGTCAGTGTCTCGCTGCGATCTTTGTTGTAGAATAACCAGCGGCCATCATCGGTAAAACCTGCGTGTCTCCATCCAACAATATTTCCAATAGGCTCGCCTTCTTCAAGCCGGAACACCGTATGACCGGACATGCCCGGTGCTCCAAGAGCCGTATGGTCCAGTGGCGAGTGGCTGAAAATATCATCACTCAATGAAACCAGCTCATTGGTATTGTATGAAATATTGAAATCTGTTCTCCAGAAAAATCTGGGTGTTACTATCGGTGAAGAGCTGACAGTAAACTCAATACCTCTGTTTTTCAGGTCTCCAACATTTGTCCAGAGTGTAGGATAAAGATTTGGAGGGACTGGCACAGGATATTCGTAGATCAGATCTTTGGTGCTTCGGTCATAAACATCTACGTTAAATTTAAGACGGTTATTGAGCATCGCAAGATCAACACCGAAATTAATTTCGCCTTTTCGTTCCCAGCGAAGATCTGGATTGGGGTTGCTGCCCGGAGCATAGCCCGGAATCCAGTTCCCTTCGTAGAACATTACACCTGATCGCTGTAATCTTTCCAGGGATATATAGTCATCAAAACCCTGGTTCCCGGTTACACCGTAACCCACCCGGAGGCGGAGTTCGTCAATGGCCGTGAAATCCTGCATGAAACTTTCATTGCTGACAGCCCAACCAAAAGAGACAGCGGGGAAGTTACCCCATTTATTTCCGTCACCGAACCGCGAGGACCCTTCGTGGCGCAGACTGGCAGAGACCATGTATGTGTTATTGAAGTTATAGTTAACGCGACCGAAAAAGGCTACCAGCTTGTTGGATCGCTTATAACTGTTTACATCATTTTGGTAAATACCTTCACTGAGATGCAATCCGGCACCCAGGTTATTATACCCAAAACTATCAGTCAGAAAATATCGGTTACTGGCTCCAAAACTTTCATACTCAAAATCCTGATAACTATACCCCGCCATGCCGCTAAAATTATGGCCGGTTCCAAAGGTTTCAGTATAATTTAAATAGGACTCAAAGGTACGGTCTGTCCACTGAGAGGCAGTTCGGCTTGCACTTCCCTGATAACCACCCAGTTGACTTGGCCAGCTATTTCGGCTTTCATAAAAACCCTCCATGCGGTTTCTGGTTTGCATAGCTCCCCTGACAGAAACGTCGAGTGCATCGGTAAAAGAAAACCTGATGCCGGTATTGGCCAATAGTTCTCGGTTTTCATCATCCCTTTGAAACTGCTCCAGAAGTCCAATAGGGTTAAACATTTCCCATCCATCTACTTCATGAAACGTGCCGTCCTCGTTATAAATGGGCATGGTCGGGTTGCGGCCCAGTGCCTGGCGGTAGGCCTGGTAGTTTACCGGATTACCTCTGCGAAGTGTATTACTGATATTCACATCTACCGACATGCGGTCATCCAGTCCGGAGTGAGTTATGTTCAAGCGGCCATTCAGAATATTGTTGCTCGACTCCCGGATGAATCCCTGCAAATCGCGATAGTTAATCGAGCCGTAATAGGTTGTGTTCGCGCTTCCTCCTGAAATCGAGAGAAAATGCTCATGACTGATCGGAAAGTCCTCAGTGATTGCATCAAACCAATCGGTTTCATGACCAAAGTCCACTATACTGGACGCCCGGCTCTCCAAAAGCGGGTTGCCTGAGTTTTGAAACTCGGTTCGAAGGTTTCTGTACTCATTTGCATTCAAGACCCGAGGTTTATTGTGCCAGTTTTCTGTATAAGAACGACCTGAATAGGAGATAGAGTGATTATCGGCCTGACCTTTTTTGGTAGTGATGATAATAACACCGGCGTTACCACGTGTTCCGTAAATCGCTGCAGCAGAACCATCCCGAAGCACATCGATCGATTCGATATCCTGCGGAGAAACGGTATTGAGCTGACCGCCTGGAACACCATCAATAACCACCAGAGGTGAGTTATCACCGCGAACAGAAGAAACTCCGCGTAACAGTATATGAACATCCTGCGTGGGGTCTCCACCTGCTGCACGATGGATGGCCAGTCCTGCAACCTTGCCCTGTACAAGCTGCATGGGCGAACTGCTGGATGCACCCTGGTTAAAATCACCGGATCGCACTGTGGCGATAGAACTTGTAACTTCACCGCTTCTCTGGGTTCCGTAACCAACAACAACCAGTTCATCAGCTGTGAATACGTCCATACTCAATTCAATATTCAATTCGGTGCGGCCATCCAGATTAATGGTCTGGCTTAGATAACCGATGTAGGATACAACCAATGTTACATCCGGACCGGATACAGTTAACTCAAATTCACCATCAAGATTGGTGGTGGTACCGGTGGTGGTTCCATCCACAACAATATTCACACCCGGAAGCGCTTCCCGGCTTTGTGCATCAACAATCGTTCCGCTTACGGTATGCTGAACCGCATAAGCACTTTCGGGAATATCTGTGGTTTCACCGCCTTCTTCATAGATACCATAGGTTTTCGGATTCAGATTCTTAAATGTCAAACCTTTCCCGGTGAGAAGCGTTTCAAGAGCTGCATCTACATTCCCGGGCAGCATTCTGTTTTTATTTACAACAGCACCGTCCACTGTTTCGCTTCGATAGAGAAACACCACATTAAAATGATTCTCAAGCAGTGCAAGTGCTTGTTTAAGCTCCATTCCATCTTCTACAAAAAGCATGCTGTTTTCCTGCTGATTCAAAGGATAGAGCGAGCCCAGTGTCTGTGCAAAGCTCACACCGCCAATCAGCATAAATGCGAATGACATCATGATCACCTTCATGCAATCCACTTTTCCTGTTTTTTTGCTTGTATTCATTGTTTCATTTTTAGCTTTATTGGTTATGATTTATAGATATCTCGTGCCTCACGGTTTTCCGATATAGACAGTACATCGTCTTTTTGTCAGATATACCGGAATCCCGGTTACTTCGGCAACAGATAACACCAACTCATCAAGGCTTCTGAAATAAACAGCCCCGTCGAGGGTGATATCGGCCAGATCCGTACCCGCAATTTTTACATTTACATCGAACCGACTTTCAACATAGCGTGCAAAATCATGGATACTGGTTCTGTCAAACTCCATATACTGCGTGGCCCAGGCAGAATAAAAGGTGGGGTTTACCATCTTTCGTCTCAGGATACTACTTCGGTCAAACTCTACCATCTCTCCTTTTTTTACCTGAAATATATCGGCCTCTCCTGCCTGATTGATTCTGTTTGAATTATTTTGTTCAATCTCAACTAACCCTTCCTGAAGGACTACTCTTGAACTCCCTTCCCGAACAGTAACCAGAAACTGGGTTCCAATATCCCGGATGATTCCATCGGGGGTACTTACTGCAAATGCAGGAATATCTTTTCGGCTGTTTTTCACATCAAACCACGCTTCTCCATTCAGGGTGATTTTTATGGTTTCGTAGCGCAGCAGGCCAAGGGTGTAAGTGAGAGAAGAGTTGCTGTTTAGTACAATTCTCGATCCGTTCGAAAATGAGAGGGTTTTAAGTTCACCCTCTCCGGTGACTATGGTATTTTCTTCAGTAATCTGTTCAACATGCGGGGGAGGTTCATCAATATCAAAATAATTGTAGAAAGCCACTCCGGCCAAAGATCCCAACAACAAAATAGCAGCAACCCGGATAAACATCGAATAACGGCGCCCGGAAGATCCCCTGCCCGAATACCGTTTTTTATTTCGGTTGACAGTTTTCCGTTTCAGGCGGTCCCACTGCATCTCAATATCAGGAAAGTCCGGATCACCAAACCTGAAACCGGATATTTTCTGAATTGCTTTTTGAGCTTTCTCCCTGTTTTCGGGGCTATGTTCTATCCACTGGCTCCAGTGCTCGATTTCTTCTTTTGCAGCTGTTCCATTAACCATCCGGCAAAACGACTGGTTTTCGATCAGCTCATCTGTGGTATAGAATTCTCTGCTCACAACTGTTTTCTTTTTGAACCCTGGTTTGATATAAGAGAGCTCAGCCGTGAGCTACCGTACTCATTTTTTTAAAAATTTTTTTCAGATAGATTTCAGAGGCAAAAATCTCATCTGTCAATAAAACTGAAGTGCTTTTTCTGCTGACATTTCCGGATTTTTGTAATTGATGCCAAGTGCACTGGTCATCCAATAAAAAAAGTCGGTATTATCCACAAGCCCGAACGGTTTCACCTCCACTCCATTACCGTAAACGGCTGCCGGAACAGCACCGGCTGTATGCTGGGTTGTCCCATAATTGATGTTTAGATGTGTCGGATCATCATTCGACCCTCCCTTTAAGATCCAACCAAGCGTTGCAATGGGCTGACGCGGAAATGCAGCAGCATCGGGCATGTTAATTTCTCCTGATATGGCTTGTTGCAAAAGTTCGGCATCCGATAGGGTAACAAGAACCCCTGTAGCATCTTCAATCACATCAAGAATAAGTGCAGTTTCAGGTGAATTGCCAAGCTGATCCATAATCCAGGGAAAGGAGGCCGTTCTCCGATCAAGCAGATCGTGAATATTACTCGAAGCACGGTAACGCTCTCCCACACCATAAACACTTGCTCCACCGGTTCCGTGATCGCTGGCAACAATCAATACCGTTCCGGGAGTGTGATCTGTGTATTCCATCAACATACACAGAGTTTCGTCGGCCGCCAGGGTTTCCCAGAGAGATGCACCCGCATCATTTCGGTGGTTGGCATGGTCGATCCGTCCGGATTCAATGTGTAGTATAAATCCATTGTCTGAACCGTCCAAAATCTCAACGCCCTTCTTTGACATTTCCAAGAGAGTCGGGGCATCAGCACCGCGAAATCTGCGGTCAATTTCATACGGAACATGCCCTTCATTAAATGTAGCAAGTATTTTATCTGATTGGATACGTGCAAATTTTTCCCGGCCTTTCACCACCTGATAACCTGTATCCAAAAAAGGTTTGTAAAGGTCTGTTCCATCACTTCTTAACTCAGGGTCAAATGCTTCTATACCACCTCCTATCATCACATCGGCTTTAAAATTGGCATACTGTTCAGCGATATTCTCCTCATCGCGCCGGTTGATCTGTTTTGCAATCCAGCCAGCTGGTGTGGCGTGTGTGATGGTAGTATTTGAAATAATTCCGGTAGCCTTTCCTTTTGATTTTGCCAGCTCAAGAATCGTTGTGAGTTCACCACCATCGGGATAAATAGAAAGCGACCCGTTTACTATTTTCCGGCCCGTTGCCCAGGTGGATGTAGCTGCTGCTGAATCGGTGACCATACTTGTTAAACTATGGCTTTGCATGCTGCCTGCTGAACCGGTTTTAAAGAGCTTTTCAAGATGTAAAGGCTTGCCAGTTTTCCTGTAATTGTAGTGCTGAGCCGAGGAAAAATCCTCCCAGGTAAATCCATCGTAAGCAAAAAAGATGATATTCCTCGCTTCCCTGATAATGGGTGATGGAGATACACTGCTTTGACTGAATGGGAAAATTGCCCCCAAGCCGGCAGCCATACCGGTTTTCAGAAAATCTTTACGTTTCATATTGTTCAGATTGAATCAAATTAACGGCTGATGATTTTTAACTCAATAGTGCAGAAATAGAAAAGTGGAACGAGTATTTCTGCCCGTGCCACTTTCAAATTTTATATTTAGTAATTACGATATAAGAATTTGTGTAATGAGTTTGAGGCTGTCCAAAAAGACAAAATTATCTAAAACCTGCCTAAATCAATTAATACCAAACTCAAATTAGAAAGTTAAACGAACTCCCATGGTAGCATTTACATGGTTAAATGATGAGCGGTAGTGAAACTCCGGGCCGCCATCATACCAAAGCTGCGGAGAGTTTGTCAGATTCCTGGCATCAGCAAATATCTGGATGAAATCGGTTGCCTGGTACCTGAGGGTCAGATCAAGCCTGTCTTGCCATCGCATGTACCTGTCATTGGTCGGGAACAGGTGACTTCGGTGGTTCGAAACTTGCGAGGTACTAACTTGATACAAATACGTGCTCTGGTAATTGTATGACAGCATCGAATAAAAACCGCCTCTTTCAAACGTAAGTGCTGTGTTGATAACATGCGGAATTTGACGCGGCAGTTCTACTTCCCTGTCAATTCGGAGCTGGGCGTTGGAGCCAGACCACGTATAATTGCCATAGATACCAAGACCGCTCAGGAAACCGGGTAAAAAGTGCAGTCGTTGCTCCCAGGCAACTTCAGCGCCCCAAACTTCTGCAGTAGTTCCATTCTGTGGCATTCTAGCCTGGAATCCCTCAAACGGCCCTGTAGATTCCACAGATACTTCTTCAAACACAAAGTCCTGCAGGCTCTTGTAGAACAATCCGGCTGAGAAAATACCCACACTTCTGAAATACTGCTCATACATCAGGTCGATATTCATCACACGCGATGCTTTCAGATTAGGATTACCACGACGTACCGATTCGCTTTCAAAATTGGCAATTTCAAAAGGTGCCAGGTCAGTGAATGATGGTCGGGCAATGGCATTGGTCCACGCCAAACGGATGTTTGAACGATCTGTGAGATTGTAACGAATGTGAGCCATCGGGAAGAATTTGAGATATGTACCGCTCTCTTCCATCTGCTGCCGACCCGCAAATTGTTCGTTTTCGTCGATCAGTGTACGATTTCCTTTATAGGTGGTACCGGTATTTTCGGCACGTACACCAGCAAGAAACATCCAGTCATCAAACTCGATGGTGGTCATAAGGTAGGCTGCTGCAACGGTTTCAGTGGCAATGTAGTCCGAGGGATCAGAAATGAGATAGAACTCCAGTTCATCATCAGAATCCATCTGGAAATTACTCATGTTTGCTTCCTTGAACGGAACTCCTTTCGACCAGTCAACTGTGTGGAATATCTGGTACCTGCCATCAACCAGTTCCCGGTTAAAATTACTTGAAGCCACTTCGCTCATCAAAAATGTGCCATTGATATCATTGTATTCGATTACTTCATGGTCGCGGTCTTTTTGCTTATGGAAGAAACGACCACCAAATTTAAAGTTACCGGCTGCATTCCCAAGATTATACGGCATCGTAAAGTTCACACGAGTGTTGATGTCGTTATCTACCACATCATCAATCCGGTTTTCGTAGCGGGTCATACTGAAATTTGCTGGATCTGAAAGCGTTGCTTCCGAACCGTTTATCCAGCTAACTATAGCAGAATTTCTGTCAGAAACATCATACGTCATATCCATGCCATTTACCCGATATCGTAAATATTCCTGGTATGGGGAATTGTGTGTTCCATAAGAATAGGTGAAGCTATAATCCATCGTCATGGAACTAAAATCACTTTCGCCGCCTACTGTTAAACTGGCAAGTTCATTCTGGATATGATTTCGCCGGCCAATCGGTTCAACCCTTACTCCTGAAATTTCGTAGACAGATCCATTCAAATTAACAATGTCTCCGCGATCTGGACGAAGCCTGAATTGGTGACGGATGCCGCGTTTATCCCTCATGTTGTACATACCGCGCACAAACAGTGAGTGATTGTCGTTCAGCCTGTAATCGAGCCGGCCTGCAAGAGCGTAGCGGTCTGTTTGAAACTCATATTCGCCAATTCTCATCTGATCGATTCGGTCGATCATCTGGCCGTTAAATTCCTGTTCGCTCCAGAAGTGGCGAATATCGTCCATCCTTCGGTTTTCACGGCCAATGTTTCCCCGAAGCGAATAGCTTAGGTTGCCACTTGAACGGCCATAATGAACGCTGGCTTTTGGATTACCGATACCTGCAAAATTGTGCCATCCGCCAGATGTCATTACATTAAAAATTCGCTGATCACCAACCGTTCGGTTTGCAACCAGGTTCACAGAACCGCCAACGGTGTCAGCGTCCATATCCGGCGTGATTGCTTTGGTAACTTCAATGGCGCCAACAAGATCAGATGACAGCCCAGTAAGAGCAACATCTCTGTCGGTGGTTCCTGTTGTTGCTAATCTTTCACCATCGAGTGTAACTGTGTTCATGCCCGGAGCCATACCGCGCACATACATCGCAGTTGCTTCGCCCCGGAATTCTTCTGTGGAAATCCCCGGCATTCTGCGAAGTGCGTCCGATACGTTAAGATCCGGAAACCGCTGAATCTGTTCATCGGAGACCACCGTCATAATATTGGGTGCATTTCGCTGGCGATTATATGCACCTGCCTGTCCAATGGCCTGTGCCACAACATTCACACCTTCCAGTTCCAGCCGGCCGATTTGTAAAGCGACATCTTTACGAAGCTGTACATCCCCTTCAAGAACGATCTCTTCCTCAAAAGCCTCATAGCCAATATAGTTTATGGTAAGTTTTTGTGTGCCTGCTGGAACTCTGCGAAGGCGAAAACGCCCTTCAATGTCTGTGGATGTGCCGATATTTGTACCACGAACAACTACAGTTGCACCGGTTAAGGGATCTCCGGTTTCAGCATCAGTTACAATACCATAGATGCTTGCTCTGTTGTTCTCACTCTGTGCCGTAAGGTCAATGGCCATTACCAAAGTGAGCAGAATTGTTAATATAACTGCAATTATCTCTGTTTTCATAGATTGGTCTTGTGTTTTTTGATTTGTTAACACATCATTGATTGTGATGCAGGTAAGAAAAGCGGATTATATTACCCCTGTGTTAATCTGACGTAAACTTGGTGTTAAGTAATTTTGACCCTATTAAATTTTGTAAATCGACTCTTCGGTGTTTAAATGGTCTGTTTCTTAAAAGAATTAACAGTTCGTTTACTCAGGGCAGATCATTTATCATCTGCAAGTGAATGCCGGATTGTGCGATATCCAGCCTATTACCAGTCAAATAGTTAAGTGATACAAAAGAGATATGCTTATTCTGCAACTGGCACATGTGAGGCGTTTGTGCCATAATATCGGTCATTCATTTCAACTTTGAAATAAACAACCTGGCAGAGTACTTAGCGAAGCGGAGTTCCTGCAAGTCGCAGAAACCGTTATTTCGGTGAGTTGTGGATTGAGTGATTGGTTGGCTTTAAGGCATATCAGAGCAATGTGTCGCGACTCTGCCAGGAGCCCTTGAAAAGCACAAGGGAACTCTTGTCGCACAGCGATCCCTTTAGGGCAGGTCGCTTGGGTCAAAGACCTCCCATTCATTTAGATTTGAAATCCCCGGATAACGATTAATCGATACTCGATATTCGATGGATCGATATTCGATATTATGGCAAGATCCAACACATTGCATATAGTTTGGTGCTTACCCCTGAATTAGCCCCAAAGCGGGCGGCCATCAAATAGCCCCGGGTGGAGTACTTTTGCGGAACCCGGGGACAAGAGGAAGACCAAAACCTAAAACCTCCGGCTCGATTTATGAAAAACATCGGTTTAAATCGGAGGTTAGATGTTCAATTTTATTTGAGAGGCAGGTACTTCTGCGGTTCTTGCCAGTTGGGTGGCTCGATTTAAATCAGGTACAGGCCAATGTTCGGGCAGGAGGGTAATCGCAAAGAGCGCAACGAGCGCAAAGGATCTGGGGTTGATAAATCCAGTACCCAGTATCCCGCACCTCCAGTCTGCGTAGCCTTCCTGACCATCGAAGTTTCAACGTAGTGGGTGGCGAAGTAGACCAGTACCAAGACACATAAAGGGTGTCACAAGCGAGATCTAAACCTGTATCACACCTGTTTTAAATCCCGGGATTTCTGAATTGTGATTGGCGCATTCGATAGCATGTGAAACCCTGCGGCGTGTCTCATTCGGATCGATGATACCATCTACCCAGAGCCGTGCAGCAGCGTATCGCACGTCGGTCTGGCGGTCGTAACGGCTTTTTATTTTTTCAAGAATGGCGGCTTTATCTTCATCCCTGAGTTCTTTACCCCTCTTTTCAAGTGACGATACCTGAATTTGAGTAAGCACTTTCGCGGCTTGTGTCCCTCCCATCACTGCAATTTGAGCGGTGGGCCAGGCATAGATAAACCGGGGGTCGTACGCTTTTCCGCACATAGCGTAGTTGCCAGCCCCATAACTGTTTCCTACTATCACGGTAATTTTCGGTACAGTTGAATTTGCCACGGCATTCACCATTTTCGCACCATCTTTAATAATACCTCCGTGCTCGCTCCGCTTGCCGATCATAAAACCGGTTACATCCTGTAAAAACAGTATTGGTATTTTTTTCTGATTACAATTCATCACAAACCGGGCGGCTTTATCGGCGCTGTCGGAATAAATCACTCCGCCTATCTGCATTTCACCGGCATTTGTACGTACAATCTTCCGCTGATTGGCTACAATCCCCACACTCCATCCATCGATCCGGGCATAAGTGGTTATCAGGGTTTGTCCGTAGCCTTTTTTATACTCGGTGATACTCCCCGCATCCACAATCGATTGCAGGATCGGAAACATATCATACGGTTTTGTTCGATCTTCAGGGAAAGTGTTTAGCACTTCATTCATCTTCAGCTCCGGGGCAACCGGTTTTTTCCTGTTGAATCCGGCAGTATTATATGGTCCCAGTTTATCCACAAGACTCCGGATCGTTAGCAGACATTCGGTGTCATCTTTCATCTTGTAATCGGTTACCCCGCTGATTTCTGTGTGAGCGCTTGCCCCGCCGAGGGTTTCGTTGTCCACATCCTCGCCGATGGCTGCTTTGACAAGATAGTTTCCCGCCAGAAAAACAGTGCCGGTGCCATCCACAATGAGCGCTTCGTCACTCATTATCGGCAGGTATGCCCCGCCAGCCACACAGCTTCCCATAATCGCTGCAATCTGCGGAATTCCCTTTGCACTGATCACGGCATTATTTCTGAAAATTCGTCCAAAATGTTCTTTGTCCGGGAATATTTCATCTTGCATGGGCAGGTACACCCCGGCAGAATCAACCAGATAGATGATGGGCAGATGATTTTCGATAGCAATTTCCTGTGCCCGTAAATTCTTTTTGGCCGTCATCGGGAACCACGCACCTGCTTTCACAGTAGCATCGTTGGCTACAATCATACATGACCGGCCACAAACGTTTCCGATTCCTGTTATCACACCGGCCGAAGGGCATCCTCCCTCTTCTTTATACATGCCATAGGCAGCCCAAAGGCCTATTTCGCAGAACTCTTCATCATCATCCAGCAGCATGTTGATTCGTTCTCTTGCTGTCATCTTTCCTTTTATGTGTTCTTTTTCAATTTTTGAAGCACCCCCTCCTTTTTTAATCTTCTCCTCTTCTTTCTTTAGCTCTTCAAGCAAATCCTGCATCCGGTTTTCTTTCATGATCAGAATGAATTAATTTTATTTATTCAGGATTGATAATACTCATTGTAATGTTCACGTTCCAAGTATATCAGACTATTGTGCCCGAATCTATTTGAATTAAATTAAACCCTACAGACTATGTACAGACTAACCATACTGCTGGCAGCTTTGCTGTTTCTCTCTGTGTTTGATGCCGAAGCCCAGCGAAGGGGAGCCACTACCTATGAATCGCTGCTTCAGCGCACCGACCAGCCGGCAGCCTATATAGATCATATTGTCATTCCTTCGGAAGATGGCCCTGCACAACTCGCCGTGTTGTTTCGGCTCGATTACGATTTCATCCCTTTTCTGAGAGCCCGGCCCGGCATGTCAACACCCTCTGGTGATGCCGAATACTATGCCCCTATACGTATGGGTGTAGAGATATTTGAGGGGCAAGCACCAACATCTCGCCGTGCCAGCGCTGCTACATCCGTATTCCGCGATACATGGCAGGATACAGTTTGGGTAGATTCATTCGAAGCCACCAAATCACGATTTGATTACGTTCAGGGCCATACTTTAACTACACTTGATTCCGGCCAGTATCATTACGAATTACAGCTCGCCAGGGCAGGTTCGGTCCGTGAGCAGCCATCAACCCGCCGCTCCTTCAGGGTTCCGGACTACAGCGAAAGTGAAAATGCAGAATTTATCATCGTCAGCGAATATGAAATTTCGGGTAATTCCATCAATGCCACACTGCTTAATTATGGAAACAATGTTCTCTACGGGCAGGATTACAGCCTGTTGATCCGGCTTCCAAAAGAAGAAAATCTCGAAGCTGAAACACTCACATTAAATCTCCATAGAATGGCTTCAGGCGAGAGTACAACAGTTGGAGATGTACGCCATTCCATAGAAATCACTGATGACCAGATCATACATTTTAACTCAGCCTCGTTCAGAGAATCCTCAGACGGATTTCATTTAAGTGCCAATCTGCAGGAAGAAGGTGTGCGTTACGCCCATGTAACCATTCCAAACCAGGATTTTGAAAATGCACGCTACCGGCTGCGCCTGATGGCTGACGACAATGAAGAGGCTATTGGTGAACGCACCATCAACTCACAATGGCTGGATATGCCTGTAAGCCTTTATAATCTCGATGTAGCCATCGAGATGCTTCGGTTTATTGTGAGTGATAGTGAGCTCAGAAGGATTAACTCCGGTTCATCTTCAGAGCGGGAGCGAAAATTCAGGGAGTTTTGGTCCGAAAGAGACCCCACCCCTGATACCGAATACAATGAGCTGATGGCAGAATATTACCGGCGAATCGATTATGCATATCAGAATTTCTCTTCTCTGCAAACACCGGGTTATAATACCGACCAGGGGCGCGCATACATCGTTTACGGTCCCCCAAACAATGTAGAACGAAGACTGCCGGCAAATGCTCCTACCCGGGAAGTATGGGAGTACCCCAACCGCACACTCATATTTGAAGCCACAACCGGATTTGGTGATTTCAGGCTGGTGTCAGAGTCTTCATAACAATTTTTTGCCCCGACAGATTTATGCCAAATAACTTTGTCGGGGCAGCCCAGTTTGCTATTTTTCGGTATGAAACCGATTATCGCTATAAGTATGGGAGATTACAACGGGATCGGCCCGGAAGTAGCTCTCAAAGCACTTGCCAAAACCGATCTTGAGCAGTCTATTCCGCTTTGGATCGGCAGTGAAACCGTACTGAAACACTACTCCACACAGCTTGCTGATACCCTTCCCTTTACAAAAATCAGTACCCCGACATCGCTAAAACCGGGAAACATCTATTTGTTCGATCCATTCGAAGAAGACGAAATTTCTCTGCAATCCGGATCTGTATCTAAAAAAGCGGGAGCGGCTGCAATGAAAGCCGTTGAAACAGGTGCACGATTTTGCCTGAACAGGACTTGCCACGCACTGGTTACTGCCCCTATCTCGAAAGAAGCGATTTCCAAAGCCGGATTCTCCACACCCGGCCACACCGAATTTCTTGCTGAAATAACATCCGCCCAAAAAGTGGTGATGATGCTGGTGAGCCGGGTATTGAGGGTTGCCATCTCCACGATCCATATTCCAGTAAAAGATGTGGCAAATTCCATAAAAACTGATTCGATTATTGAACAGTTGCAGCTTCTGAACCGCAGCCTTCAGCAGGATTTTGCCATTTCGTCACCCAATATTGCCGTACTCGGGCTGAATCCGCACGCGGGAGATGGCGGTGTGATCGGCGATGAAGAACTGCGAATCATACAACCCGCCATTGAACAGGCACAACGAGAAGGAATAGTTGCAGAAGGGCCATTTGCAGCAGACGGATTTTTTGGCAATCACCTCTACAAAAGGTTTGATGCAACGCTTGCAATGTATCACGATCAGGGGCTGATTCCATTCAAAACACTTTCATTCGGCCAGGGCGTGAATTTTACGGCTGGTTTACCGGTCATCCGTACATCACCGGATCACGGAACAGCCTTCGCAATAGCCGGTAAGAATAAGGCCGATGAACACTCGTTCATCGAAGCATATAACCTTGCGGTGAAAATGGCCATTAACCGCATAAATAACATCGCTACATGAGTATTTCTTTCAAAAAAAAACCTAATTATACCGTCCTTGCCGATATTTACGACCGGGTGATGTCTGACGTGGACTACGAAACCTGGGCCGATTATATCGACGAAATCATCCTTGAACACAGACCCGAAGCCGAAAATCTTCTGGAACTTGCCTGCGGCACCGGAACCATCGCCCTCTCGCTGGAAGAACTGGATTGTTACAACATCACCGCTACGGATGCCTCGGAAGATATGATCCGTATTGCACAAAAAAAGGCATCGAAAGTAAATTCCCAGATTGAGTTCAAAACAATGAATTTTTTGAACCTTCAACTGAAAAAAAAATTCGATGTGGTGTATATGGTGTTCGACAGCATTAACTATCTTCACAATGAAGAGGATATCCTGAAACTTCACAAAGAAATAAAAAAAGTTCTGAACCCGGACGGCATTTTTGTGTATGATTTTACCACTCCGCGAAACTCCCGGAAAGCAATCAAATTTTTAAACAATGAGGTGAAATACGTGAAAAATAAATTTCGTTACCAGCGGGAGAGTTCGTTCGATCCGGTTTCAAAAATTCATACGAATATCTTTCAGATCGAACAAAAAAATGGCGAAGAAGGCCTCTCAGTTGAGAAATATGAGGAGAAACATCAGCAAAAAATTTATTCTCAGTCCGAAATAGAAGCGCTCATAAAAAAAACAGATTTTACTATTTTGCAGGCTTACGACGGATTTGAATTGAAACCCGCACATCTGAAAAGTTTACGAATAACGATGGTGCTGCAATGACAGGAAACGGTGTAATCCAGCTTAATAACGTATCGGTTACATACGGTCAGAACCGCGTTCTTGACAGTATCGACTTCTATCTTGAAACGGGTGAATTCTGCTATGTAATTGGCAAAACCGGTGCCGGAAAAAGTTCATTTTTGAAACTTCTCTATTGCGATGTAAAACCTGACAAGGGTATGATCCGTGTGGCTGATTACGATGTAGCCAATCTCCCTGATAAAAAAGTACCCTATCTGCGAAGGAGAATCGGTGTTGTATTTCAGGACTTTCAGCTCCTGCCAGATCGGAATGTATTTGAAAATGTTTCTTTTGCCCTTCGGGTAACTGGCCATAAAAAACGATTTATTAAACACCGGGTACTCGAAGTATTGGGGCTGGTGGGACTGAGCCACAAACGAAATTCGATGCCAGATGATCTTTCAGGCGGAGAAAAACAGCGTGTTGTGATCGCACGGGCTCTTGCCAACGAACCCCGCCTTCTGCTCGCTGACGAACCCACGGGTAACCTCGACCCAGACGCGAGCAGCTCTATCATGGAGCTTCTTCAGCAGATTAATAACCGAGGTATGGCTGTACTAATGGTGACGCATGATTACGAAACCATCCGAAAATTTCCCAAGCGTACAGTTCAGATTGAAAATGGTTCACTAAACGACATTAAAATCCTTTGAAGATTCTCTTCATCAAAGGTTTATACAGATAAAAAATCTCAGAAGAAATGACAGGGCTGTTCAATCTCTCGCTGATTTACGCTGATGAACACTCACACTTATAGATTATTGAAAGAATTGTTGAATTATTGAATCTGATAAACATTTTTTATTTAATATAATCCGCAACTCCAAAACCTTTTTCATCCCGAGTCACATAATTATGCAGCGGTGTAAATCAGGGCGTTGCAAATTTGGGAATCTTATACGCCGCCTACTGTATATAATAGAGCCTGTCATCTCGACTAAACGAGCGGAGCGAGTGCATGGAGAGACCTCCTTGTTCGCAGGACTAACCCAAACAACGCCTCAACATGCTCCCTCCGATAACAAAGAGATTTCACTACGTTTCGCTCCGTGGGGAAAAGATGAACTCCACTACGCACCGCAAACCCGCCGGTGCTCCGGTCGAAACGACAAGGGCATTAGAGTAGAAAGCGCGGCGCTTGGAACCAACCCCTACCTCACCCTAATCCTCTCCATCACTCCGTCACTCCCACTCATATTCACTAATCCAAAACATGGCAGTATTTCGCTACATAAATACCCTATTAATGAGCCAGTGTTATCACCATTCAAAAAACTTTCCAATTTATCGTATTTTAAATGCTATAAATCAATCATTTGCAAAATGAAAATAGTCTCATGAATCTTACAGACCAGGCCGAAAGCTTTTTCCGATCTATTCTGAAGAATGTGAATCCCCGTGAATTTTTTCCGGAAATTCTGCGCTGGAATGCTGAGGAAAACCTGCTTTCTGTTAATGATCACAGGTTCAGAACGGACAATGGGCAAAACATCTACGTGATTGGCACCGGGAAAGCTTCTCCTACAATGGCAGAAGCCACGGAAAATATTCTGGGAGACCGGATCAAATCCGGACTGATCATCGCACCACCCGGTTCCCGTGCAGATCTTTCCACCATCGAGATGCTCGAAGGCACCCATCCGCTTCCCGATGAAAAAAGTTTTGAAGCCTCTAAAAAACTTGTCTCATTTGCTGATGGAATCCCTGATAATTCCATCGTGATCAACCTTATTTCGGGCGGAACCTCCGCACTGTTTGCGTTACCGGTTGAAGGGATTTCTATTACTGAACTACAGCAGGTTTTTAAGGCGTTGCTGCAATCGGGGGCGTCCATCCATGAGGTTAATACCGTTCGGAAGACACTCTCCCAGGTTAAAGGCGGACGCTTTCTGAGCCATTTGAACCATACTACGTTAATTGATCTGGTGATTTCGGACGTGCCGGATGACGATCTCAGATATATCGGCAGCGGCCCTACAACAGCCCAGGTGATCTCCTTTCGTCAATCGGTTGATGTACTCAAAAAATATTCCATCCTGGACGATATGCCTGAATCAGTAAAAAAACATCTTCAGAATGGGCTGAATGCCGAGGAGAAAAATAATGAGATCGAAAGCTCGATCGATTTTGATCAGCATTTTAGCTGGATCGTTTCCTCGGCATCTTTAGTAGCCGGCCGAACCAAGGAAATTATCGAACAGGAAGGCTATCAAGCCGAACTTGTTTCACCTGCATGGTCTGGCCTGATTGACGATTTTGAAGAGAAGATTTCTCAAAAAATTGAATCTGTCCTGGATTCGGGTTCAAAGAAAAAAGCCCTCGTATTCTTCGGAGAATGTACTGTTAAAGTAACCGGCGACGGACTTGGAGGCAGAAATCAGGAACTGGCATTGAGAATGGCAAAACGGCTGAAAGATCTGAAACAAAATATCGCCTTTCTAAGTGCTGGCACCGACGGAATTGACGGGCCTACCGATGCCGCAGGAGCGATTGTCACTCAAAACACCTGGCGGCAGGCTAAAAATAACGGGATTGATCCCAAGCATTACATCGACCGCAATGACAGCTACCATTTCTTTCAAAAAGCGGGCGGGCACATCATCACAGGGCCCACTGGTAATAATGTGATGGACCTTCAGATCGTCCTCTTCGGGGAATAAAACAGCACACAGTACAACGGATCGCTATTCCGTTTGCCCGCATTTCTCACCAAGAAATGCGGGCCAACTCAAAAGTAAGAGAATTTCCGCAAGTATTTCGGAACTAACCTGATTGAGCATTACAAACCCATACCTGGCTCCCAGAAATGCTTCTCAATATCCACCGTATACTCTTCACTGAAGGTAACACCCTCCTGCTCCAGCCGTTCACGCATCGAATCGCCGGGAAAATGTGCACGGCCGGTCAACTGCCCCAGTCGATTCACCACGCGATGAGCGGGATAAACCGTTTCCTCAGAGTTCGAGGCCAGGTTATTGAGTGCATATCCCACCATCCGAGCGCCGGATGCCACTCCCAAATAACGTGCGATAGCTCCGTAGGTTGTTACTCTTCCGTACGGGATTTCAGCCACAATTTCATAAACACGTTTATAATAGTCGTTCTTTTTCATTTTCATTCTGTAAAAGCATTTTAATGAAATCTAACCTGCATTATTCACCAAGAAATTTGGTTGTGGGCAAACCATTTCTGAGACAACGCATCCGCCTGAGGCGGAAAATTTCGCAGTACGTGACAATACGTTGAATAAAGTTTTAATCTTTGTCTGATAGAAGTTACTCATATACATAGCGATAAAACCAATCATTTATTTTTTTGTGAATAATGCAGGTTAAAAAGTTAATGGCAGAATTAAACTTCCGGTTTCCGCTTTTATTTCTCTTGAAAAAAATATACATTTAGTCATAAATATGATAATATGTTTTTATGCGAACTACTATCGACATACCGGATGAGTTAATGAAAAAGGCCAAAATGAAGGCCGTTGAACGGGGAATTACGCTCAAAGAGTTGTTTACAGAACTGCTTGAAAGCGAATTTCAGGATCACACTGCAGCTATTCCAAAGGCTCCCTGGAAAAAACTGAAAGGAAAAGGTTCGGCCTCTGAACTCCACCCCGCAGATACACCCTTTGATGATTACTCTGGTCCCGATTGGGTACAGTCGTATCAGGTCAACGAACCCGACTAATAATGGTTCTGCTTGATACGCACATCTGGCTCTGGTGGCTTTTGGGGGATGGTGCACTTCGTAAAAAGGAACGCCTTGCACTGGATAAACTTGCAGAAAGCCGGAATTTATGCATCTCCTGGACTACACTTTGGGAAACGGAAATGCTGGAACGAAAAGCCCGGATAACTCTCCTCCCCGATTTTCAAAGCTGGATTACTCAGGCCACAAACGAAGCTTTTCTTACAGTACTGGCTGTGGATTTGGATGTAATCCTCACTCAGCGTAATCTGCCGGAATCTTTTCATGCAGACCCTGCCGATCGCTTGATTGTCGCCACAGCGATGCTTTCTGGCTATCCACTTGTCACACACGACCAGCGAATCCGTAATTCGGGAGTGTGTCAAATATGGGATCCCGGCCATTAAATCTTCAGGCGGGTTTGCGTTGACAAGGACCTGACCTAACCTCATTGACACAACACTACTTCACCAACAAATTCTTCAATTCCTGCAGTAGCTCCTGATCTACCTCGCTGCGTTTCTGACTGATTCGAAGTGCCTCTTCCCCCAAAAGTTTGTAAAATTTTTTGGTTTTATGGTCACCCCGAAGGGAATCAAGGTGTTTTTGTACTGAACTGACGTCCCCTCTCGACACCGGGCCGGTCAGCGCTTCAACGGGGCCTTTTTCCAGAATGTTTGCAACTGTTTGTAACATCAGCGGTTTTAGTATCTCCAGTCCACCCTTGATGCCCTCCTCTTCAAGATACGTTTCCGTTTTGTGGAGCAGAGCCACGAGATAGTTTGAGGAAAATACCGCCCCTATATGCAGAGCCCGTTTCTGTTCCCTGCTTAACTCCACCGGATTGCTTCCCATTCTTTTGATCAGAGTTCTCAGTTCCATAATTAGCTCTTCATCCCCTTCAAGACTGATTGAGATACCGCCCAGGCGTTCTGAACCCTCTTTTTTTGTAAATGTTTGAAGCGGATGCATCGAAACGGTTCTGGCTCCTTTTTCTGAAAGAGCGGAGAGTTCACCGGCATTTAGATTTCCCGAACAGTGAATCACATTTCTCACCCGCCATTTAATCGGCAGGCCCGCAATCTTTTCCGAGATGACAGCAATCAAATCATCGGGTGTGGTGATAAAAACATAACGCCCGATCTGATTTTCTGACTGCGGAATAGAATTCTGAACCGAAACCTTCTTTCCATTCTCAGTATAAACAACACCAGACCTGCTGTTCCATACAGATCGAACAGGAATCTGTTCCTTCCTGAAAAAATCGAGCAGAGCCGAACCGACCGCTCCTGTTCCGATGATAGTTACATCACTCACTTCTTTCATTATAAAAAAAGGTTGATTCTTTATCATTACGAGGTTGGTTATATAGATCGATCATGGGTTCACTTCAACAAGTAATTACAACAATGTATAGCAGATAGAAATCCAGTGTTCTTTATGCTGAAAGCTGCAAATTTTTGCCCGCTTCCCATCATCAAATTCCACTCTGAATTGAGAAGAATCCTCCCTGGTGACCTTTACACTATTCATTGGCTTCCGGAGGCCTGTGCCGATCATTTTCAGTGCCGATTCTTTAAATGTCCAGATACGGATTGGGGCAACTCTGGAATATAGATCCATCTGTTCCTGATCATGTTTCATTCGCTTCATCAGTTTTGGGTGAACTGCCCTTCTCTCCATTTCCATGTCGCAACCTACAACAAACTGTTTAGATATCGCAGCAGAGAGTGCATTATTTGTATGTGAAAAACTCACAGAAATCTCCTCACTATTGATGAATGCTCTTGGTTTTTCATTCTTTAAGGCGTGTATCTCCATTTGCTGAACAGAAAACCAGATTTTTGCCGATTTTTTCAAAAGTGCTGCCCCGGAATGAGCCTCAAGCTGATTCACATCCAGCCCCTTTCTCGGGATGATGATCGGTTGGTAAGAAACCAGAATTTCTTCCGGCAAATCGGGGTGATGAATGCGTTCGGGCACAGATGTTTCTTTGTTTTTCAGTTACTGAAATCTACTATTTTGATAAAGCTCTCACCAATTTTTTCTCTTTAAGGAGTCTTTCCCTCAAATTTTTTATAATCAATTGCCGGTTCATACCATTGAAAAACAAGTGTTTTAAATAACAACTTTCAGGTTTCAAGATACTTCAAAATAATAACTATTCATTTCAAAAGATATTTCCGGCAAATCCATCCATCGTTATAACTCGCAATGCCAAGTTCCCTTATAATTTTTTATCTTATTAGGCTTGAATATTAAATAAAAATTGAACCAACATTTGATGAGCAACCCAGATCCTTCACTCAGTGAACAGCAACAGATCAGGCTGGAGAAATTAAATCAACTGAGAGAACTAAATATCAACCCCTACCCCTATCAGTACGATGTTACTCACCATACCACCGAAATTTCAGATGATGAATCTTTCGTTATTGATCCTTCCGGGGGCACCGAAAACGCCAAACGAGTAGCTATTGCCGGGCGGGTGATAACGCGGCGGATTATGGGCAAAGCATCTTTTTTTACACTCCAGGATTCACAGGGTGTCATTCAGGTTTATATTCGCCGTGATGATGTGGGTGTGGATGAATACAACAAAGTGTTCAAAAAACTGGTGGATATCGGAGATTTTGTGGGGATCAAAGGATTTGTGTTTAAAACCCGCACCGGCGAAACCACCGTTCATGCGGAAGAGTTTGAATTTTTAGGTAAAACTGTCCGGCCGCTTCCCACACCCAAAGAGGTAGAAAATGAAGAGGGAGAAGTGGTTACGTACGATGCATTCTCCGATAAAGAACTCCGTTATCGCCAGCGCTATGTGGATCTTGTTGTAAATCCGGAGGTTAAAGAAACATTCATCAAACGGACCCGAATGGTGCAGACGATGCGCGATTTCATGAACGAGCGCGGTTATCTCGAAGTAGAAACACCCATTTTGCAGCCGATTTATGGCGGAGCATCGGCCCGGCCGTTTGTTACCCATCACAATGCTCTGGATATGCAGTTGTACCTTCGCATCGCCAACGAACTCTACCTGAAACGGCTGATTGTGGGTGGATTTGACGGTGTATATGAGTTTTCAAAAGATTTCCGTAATGAGGGGCTCTCACGTTTTCACAACCCTGAATTCACACAGGTGGAACTCTACGTCGCATACAAAGACTACAACTGGATGATGGATTTCATGGAGGAAATGGTTGAAAACGTGGCTGTTACACTGCACGGCTCAACGAAAGTAAAATCGGGTGAGCATGAAATCGATTTCAAACGGCCCTGGCCGCGAATACCCATGTACGAAGCGATTGAAAAAGAGACCGGACACAATCTATACGGAAAAACCGAAGTAGAAATTCTTACTATCGCCAGAGAGCTGAAAATCCCCATTGAGGATGGAATGGGCAAAGGAAAACTGATTGATGAAATTTTCGGAGAGTACGTGGAACCGAAACTGATTCAGCCTACATTTATCACGGATTATCCTATTGAAATGAGTCCGCTTGCCAAGAAGCACCGTTCTAAAGAAGGGTTGGTGGAGCGTTTCGAAGCGATCTGCAACGGAAAAGAAATTGCCAACGCCTTTTCAGAATTAAATGATCCGGTAGATCAGCGCAAACGTTTTGAGGAACAGACTCGTTTACGCAGCGAAGGCGATGACGAAGCGATGACCCTCGATGAGGATTTTCTCCGTGCCATCGAATACGGCATGCCCCCTACTGCAGGTATCGGCATCGGTATTGACCGCCTTGCGATGATCATGACCAATTCCGAGTCGATCCGGGATGTTCTATTTTTCCCGCTGATGAGGCCGGAGTAAGAGCGTAGCGGGTTGCTGGTTGCTGGTTGCTGGTTGCTGGTTGCTGGTTGCTGGTTGCTGGTTGCGGGTAAAAGGTGTAGAATTATGAAATAATATTATCTTCTTAAGTCAAAATTTTTGTATGAAAAATTATCATGACTTAGAGATCTATCAGAAAAGCTACAAGCTTGCAATGAAAATACATAAAGTGAGTCTTGAACTTCCGAAATACGAACTTTATGAACAGGGCAGCCAAATTCGAAGATCCAGTAAAAGTATAAAAGACAATATTATCGAGGGTTATGGCAGAAGACGATATAAACAAGATTTCATAAAATTTCTTGTTTATGCTCAGAGTTCTTGTGACGAAACATTAGACCATTTAAAAATGATAAGTGAACTTCATTTTCCCGACAAGCCTTTGACATCATTTATGAAGGAGTACAAAATTCTTGGTAAGAGATAAATAGATTCATTCAATATGTTGAAGCGAATTGGAAATCGTAACACCCAGCAACAAGTAACCAGCCATCAGCAACCGGAATCATGAAATTCACCTGGTACATTGCCGGCAAATATTTTAAGGGAAACAAACGGGAATCGCGTTTTCTTTCCTTTATCAAAATTATGGCTATTGGAGGTGTGGCCATCGGTTCAGCAGGACTGCTGATTGCACTATCGATTGTCCACGGTTTTAAATCCACCATTAACGAAAAAATTGTAGGATTTGCACCACACATCACGGTCAACTCCTATGCCAGTGATACTATCAACCGGGCGGATACCCTCCAGGTCCACATCAGTAATATCCCCGGAGTTGCCCAGGTTCAGCCGGTCATTCTCGGACAAGTTATGGTCCAGTCAACCCGTGATGTAAGCGGCACAGTAATCAAGGGGGATCATGAAGAAGGTGATGCAACCAGCCTGCACACCTACGTAACAAGGGGAACATACGACCTGAGCGTACAGGAAAGCGGCCTGCCGGGTATTATTCTGGGAACCGCTCTTGCACGAACCATCGGGGCGGAAATTGGTGACCGTGTTACACTTTATGCTATTGACGAACTCCCCACTCCCTTCAATACCCCGGAAATTCAGCAGTTCACACTGACCGGAATATATCAGACCGGAATTTCCAGGTTTGATGATAATTTTGCCCTTGCAAATATCGAATCGGTTAGAAACCTCTTTGATTTTGGTCCCGGTAAGGCCAGTGCCATGGAAATCAATGTGACTGACACCGGTCAGATTCAGGAAGTTTACTCTTTGATACGCGATCAAACCAGCTTCCCTTACGTAACAGAGAGTATCTACCAGCGTTATCGGAATATATTTGCATGGGTAGATCTTCAGGAAGAAACCATTCCACTGGTAATTGGTGTGATGATTATCGTAGCCGCATTTAACCTGATCGGCACAGTGCTGATGATGGTACTTGAGCGTGTGAAAGATATCGGAATTCTGAAAACCATTGGTGCCAAAAGTAAAGCGATCAGGCAGATTTTTCTATTGGAAGGACTTTTTGTGGCTTTCAGCGGATTGATTATGGGCATTGCAATTTCGCTCCTTTTTTACTGGCTTCAGATCACCTATGAAATTATTCCTCTTTCCGAAGAAAACTACTACATGAGCACAGCTCCCGTTGAACCGCATATGCTCGATTTTATTATTGTGAGTACTGTAACCATTTTGCTTTGTGCCCTGGCTTCCTGGCTGCCTGCCCGTGTAGCAGCAAAGACCGACCCAGTAAAAGTCCTCACATTCGGAAAATAATTCATTTGATTCAGCAAGTTTCGGGTTGTCTGTTTCACCCTCAATTTGTATATATGCAGAGTTCAAAAACCAACATTCTCAATGTTTACAGCTATGAAAAAACTCTGCATATCTGCTCTGGCAATATCTCTTTTTACTCTCTATGCTATTTCATGTACTCCGGAGAATAACGACGTAAATCCGATTGAAGCCTACCTTTCTGATGTACACCCTGCTTATGAGTATGAATTGCAAAGCACCATTGAAGAGGATGGCTACACAGCATACATCATCCGGATGGTATCGCAAGAGTGGCTTACTGCAGAAGATGTAAACGAAACAACATGGTGGCACTGGCTTACAATCGTAGTTCCCGACCAGGTAAACCATAACACTGGATTGCTTTGGATTGGCGGAGGCAGCATCAATACGGATCTTCCCGAATCGGTAAATACTTTCGTACTGAATACGGCCATCAAAACAAATTCAGTAACTGCATACCTCCACAACGTCCCCTTTCAACCGATCACTTTTCTGGATGATGACCGGCTGGATCAGCGCTATGAAGATGACCTGATTGCCTTCGGATGGAGAAAATATCTGGAGGGTGGTGCCAGGGATGAAGATGCCGTTTGGCTGAGCCGCCTGCCCATGACTACTGCAGCTGTTCGTGCGATGGATACAATCACAGATTTCACCACTGAACATACAGATAGACGTGTTGATAATTATGTGATTACCGGCGGTTCCAAACGGGGATGGACCACCTGGACGACCGGTATTTTTGATGATCGTGTAGTGGCTATTGCCCCGGCCGTGATCGACCTGCTGAATATCATTCCTTCATTTGAACATCACTGGCAAGCTTATGGAGAATGGTCTCCCGCCATCAGCGAGTATGTCGATGAACAGATCATGGACTGGCAGTTTTCAACCGAATTTGCCCGTATGCTCGAAATTGTGGACCCCTACTCTTACCTCGACCGTTTGCAGATGCCAAAATATATCGTGAATGCCGCCAGTGATGAGTTTTTCCTGCCCGATTCATGGCAATTTTACTGGGATGATCTGCCGGAAGAAAAATATATGAGATATATTCCCAATAGCGGCCACTCCATTAGTGGCAGTGATGCCCCGGTTAGTCTTGCAGCTTTTCACAACTTTATCATCAATGATGAAGCCATCCCCACCTTTCGCTGGAATACCGAAGAAAACGGATTCCGTATTCAGCTTGACCCTGATAATCTCCCTGATGAATTGCTTCTCTGGAGTGTACACAACCCAAATGACCGTGATTTCAGGCTATATGTGATCGACCAGACCTGGGAAGCAGAAACACTTGAAGTCCCCGAAGAAGGAAATCTGTTTGTTGAAGTCGGCACGCCGGAGGATGGATTTACCGCTTGGTTTGTGGAAGCAACTCACAATGCAGATACAGAATTGCCATTCAAACAAACAACAGGTGTGATTGTCAACCCGGATGAGTATCCGTTCGAACCTTATATGCCGGAAAATCCACTCGGAACAATCCGTTAATCTGAAAAAACCGTGTTTGATCTCTTCTGAATCTAATAGCAGGCTCCATCAAACGGTTTCAATTATTGATTCACCTGAACATCACGAATAACAAAAACCATCCCGCCCATTGCTACACCGCCACTTTCAAGAAAACGTTGAAGCTGCTCGATTTGAGGGCGCATCTGAATTTCTGCAGCTTCCCGGTCGGCTTCGGGCATCTCCTCCAGTTCGGATTGCAGATTATCAAGATATTGCCGGATATATTCGAGGTCACTCTCTGGTATTTGATCTTCCATTCCATCCACCTTCATCTCAATCCTGTGCGGCACCGGAAGGCCTGAATAGTCACGATAATCTTCCATTACCAGCGTGACTGTAATGTTAAAGCCCTCTTCTGAAATTTGTCCCATTTCCAGTTTCAGCGGATATAATTTCGTCCGATGCATCCATACCACAGCGTGAGTAACCGTTACATCATCGTAGGCGTACTCCGTATCTTCAGTTCCGAGTTCAAAAAGTGCATTGGCATCATCCACCTCAATTCTGTAAACATCGCTGCCATCAAGGGTTTCGTTGGAAATTGTGTGAGCTGCACGAATCAGAGCAGGCAGCTGGCCGTCAAACGCTCCGCTCAAAACACCCAAGTCCAGTTCAATATCTTCGGTGACCAGTACATCTCTGCCGTCCCGGTAAATTTTCACATACCGTGTAGTTGTTTCCGGAAAAAGGTCACCATTCCCGGAAGCAACAGTGATGGTTAAATTATTGATAGATGAAATCCTTTCACTGTAAATGTCATTTAACCGGTCGGCAAGCTCGGCTGGACCCTGCTGGGCTGCTGTTACAATTGGAATAAGCAGTATTGCTGCCAAGGTCGATATTACCAGACAAATTGTTTTTTTGGTCATTAAATGAGAAGATTACTTCCTGTTTTACAAAATCTTACGAAATTGAATGAAATTTACATCAACAAATTTATTCTGGTATGGAATCAAAGGTCTCAATTTATTATTGTAAGTAATCAGAATGTTAAGTATTTCTCCAATGCAATGCCGAAAGATGATATTTTTATTGCAATGATAAAAGAGGAGTTAAACCAGTACAATCATTTTCTTCTCTTTCAGCAAAAAAAATGGCTGCAAGAGGGGAATTATAAAAAACTGGCAACGTACTCACTCAGGCAGATCAGAATTATCGGTGTTTTTGTGATTTTTTCGATCCTGGTATTTTCATTCCTTAGTGTTTATCACTTTATTCAGTATGGCAATGACGGCAATAATATCAGTTTGATATTGGGCCTGTCAGCCTGGGCATTTGTAATATTTTCTACCATCTATTATACCCGCGATATACTCGTGAAGAAAAGAAGTATGCAGCGTATTCTAAAACTTCTTGAAGCCAGAAAGGAATATTTCGGCAACAGAGAATAAAACTGAACATAATCCCTGCAAAAATGAAAAAAATGATTTCGGCGGCCCTTTTTGTTGCTGGTTTGATTCTGTTATACTTTGGATACCAGGAGCAGCAGTCTATTGGCTCGGAAATTGAGGAGTTTGTAACCGGTTCACCCGACAGTGGTGCCATGTGGATGATGATTGGTGGTGCAGCAGCAGCGGTTGCCGGTCTTGTAGGTTTCTTTTTCAAAAAATCGTAATTCCCAAAATTTAATCTGTAAAAATGTCTGAGAGCAGTAAATCAGACGGGTTTTTCTATTCCCGGTGGTTCCCGGCTATATGCCTGGTTACTGGATTGATTTTATTATGGTTCGGAAACCATGAATATCAGCAATTCCAGGAAGAAATCGCTGATTATGTTCTGGCAAGACCTGACAACCGAACAGTCTGGCTTCTGATTTTTGGTACTGCAGCTACAGCTGTTGGAATAAGCGGACTGCTCAGAGAAAAAACGTTCTGATTTATCAGGCAAGACCCAATACGGTACTAAAGGAGGATTCTATCTCTTTTCGCTGCTTCTCTCCAAAATTTTCAAATCCCTGAAGACACACAAATTTTACTTCACCTGCTTTAAGCTGTACCAGTTTTTTGTTCACCATAAATGAAAAATCCATTTCTCCGTTAATCATCATCGCATCCGATTCATCCTTCAGAATCGCCTTTTGCTTAAGAATTTCAACATGATTGGCAAGATGGATCGCAGAAAACTGATCCATATTCCTGAACTGAAAGCGAATGTTCTCTTTGAACAGCTCAGGGTTCGCTTTGAAAAAAGTTTTCAGAGTTTCGGTATGAATAGGATGCGGAACATGGGGAGCACGAAAATACTGCTTTGAAAATCCGGCAAGCTCGGCTGAGCGTATCTGAAGCAGCAGGTGCATAGACCGCGTAATTCCAAGTGCATGCTTTGCGATATAACTCACTACATTATTCAGTGTCATTCGCACGCTCCCGTACTTGCGAATCGGCTTCCAGCTTCCTCTCAAAACTACTTTATCATCCTGGAAAAAATCGTCCCGGCTTACCTTCTTTGTAATAATGAAATCATCGTTAAAATAGATAAATCTTGGCGCCAGCCCAGGCGTTCTCCAGAGAGCCGTTTCAATTGTGCGTGAATTGAAATTGGGCAGCGCCCATTCGAATGATCTGAAAACATCGGTGTGATCGACGATATTTATTCCGTAATCCTTACGAAACTCCGGTGTTATAAAAGCAGGAGTTTGATTATCTGTAATAATATGGATAGTCCGAATCCAGGGGGCAAACCTGCGTATTGATTCAATACAGTAGCGTAGTTCACCGTTATCTAAAAACCGGGTTTTATCCCGGCCAGTTGGAAGTGATAGTTCGTGCTGAAGGGATAAACTTTTTAGTATTTCCTGCCTTTTATTTTGATGTTCAGGGTCACTGCCGTCTACCCAGGTTATTACCGCATCAACGGCATCGATTTGTTCCGTTTTTTTACTCATTCTGCAGGTTTAGAATTTGACATATTGCTGCACATCAAGCATTGAATTTCCTCAGAAATCATTCACTGCAGGCTTGCAGAAATCAGCTCTCGGCAGGCAAACAGCAGTATCAGAAGCTATATTCTGTCGACTTACTGCCGCCATCCTTCAAAAAGATGATACATACCTCATTGAACGGCCTAAATAATACATATAACGCTTTAAAGCTGCATAAAGCCTGCCATTTAACGTATTGTGCCGGAGAATCTTTTTTTTAGTTCGAAGTTTGTTCCAGATTTCTCACGGATTCATCCATATGTCGCAACAAATCCCATCGATACATACCTGCATTATGGCCGTCATCCCATGTAATTTTAAGAGCATGATTGCCAATCGATTCAGCCGAGATGATTTTGAATGTTTGTGTTGGCTCAACCAGAAAAAGCTGCGGCTCAAAAAGTCCCATCATATCATGTCCTCCCCTGCACGAAACACAGGGACAGTTTTTTCTCAGACCAAAAAGGGAAAACTTGCTCTGGTGACCATCAGCCCAACCTAAAGTAAGTGTCTGTTCACTGTTTCCCACATCTACAGATACAGGTATAAATCTTTTCTCCATTGCTCAAATCAGTTTGCAGTTCGCGTTTTCACTTAGTAACATATCCGACTCAAAAATACGTTCAAAAGATGTGGTTTTTAACCTTTTTTTTACTTTTTGTTGCATTTTCCGGAGCCTATGCTGGTAACCGGACATGGTTTTCTTTTGATCTGCTCACCAAATCAAACATCCTGAATGGTGTTCTTATCATCCTGATCTTTTTTACGATCCTGATGATCGCCTATGCTCTCGGCTTTTTCCCGCAATCCGTGGCCGCACCTTTTATGATGAGTCTGTATTCCCTGGTTGCAGGTTTTTTTCTTGGTTTTGCATTGCGGTTGATGAATCATCGCCAAAAAGCAGGTAGTATTCTCTATCAACACCGTTCTTTCTGGATTGATCACGCCCCAAACTTCCTGGCTATCATACTGATTATATACGGCCTCTACCGAACCGCTATTCTTATCGATCTGCCAGTAACCGGCATCCGGCTCACTTCAGGTATTTCGCTGATGTGTTTCGGTTTTTTTACCTGGACACTTAAAGTGGTGCCAGAGTTTCGATCAAAGGGAATTCTATTCCTCGATCGCTTCATCCACTGGAATGAAGTGATCGCCTGGCGCTGGCAGAGTGAAACAATTATCGGAATTGAGTTTATCGCTGGCAAAAAGGGCAGCGAAGAAAGAATCAAAGAGTTTTTTACCTCAATTCCCGAAGATGAAAAAAAGGAGATTGAAGTTGTGCTGAAATCTAAAATGGATGAGTTTTTTGAAGAGCGCAAAAAAAAGCTCTTCAAGGAAGAAGATTGACCTGCTTATTCCAGCCTGCCATGCTCAACCATAATACAGCGGTTTTCGATATATGTGAAACCGTTCTCTAAAGCCAGGCTTTTTGACTCGTTGCTGCTCACTCCAGGCTGAGTCCAAACCGGAGGTTTATTCCCGGTTTTTCCCGACCACTCCAGGATATTTCTCATCATTTCAGGTGTGTGCCTCCTGTTGCGGAAAATATTGATCAGGTCGATGTTTAAATCATCGGGAATTTCATTCATCGAAGAGTAACTCTTTTCGCTATGCACTTCCGATTCATTCGGATTAACCGGGATGATCCGGTAACCGGCATTCTGCAAATACCCGGTAATTCTGTGACTGGTTCTGTGCAGTTTTGACGAACAGCCGATCACGGCAATGGTTTTAGTTTGATATAAAATATCGTTAATAGATATTGGTTCTTCAGGTGATAACGGCTTTCTATTCAAAATTCTGCGTAAAAAAGGTTAACTTTAGAGATTAATTAAATATATAAATAAAAGAATAGGAACATTTTGTCTAAAGCAAAAGACGGTGATACTGTAAAAGTTCACTATACTGGAACATTGAAAAATGGAGAAGTTTTTGATACTTCGGAAGAAAAAGAACCTCTTGAATTTACCCTCGGCGAAGGCCAGCTCATTCCCGGATTTGAAAAAGCAGTCGTAGGTATGGATGTGGGAGATTCAACAAAAATAGATATCCCAACTGATGAGGCATATGGTGAGGCAAGAGAAGATTTAGTCATCAACGTACCCAAAGACCAGCTTCCCGAAGGAGTTAAACCGGAAGTTGGAATGCAGTTGCAAGTAAATCAGCCAAACGGTCAGCCTGTACCTGTAAGAATTACCAAAGTCGGTGATACTGATCTGACACTTGACGCCAACCATCCGCTCGCGGGCGAAGATCTCACGTTTGACATCGAACTGGTTGAGGTTGTATAATTTTTTAACATCAGAATGTAAACCGGTTGATTGAAATATCAGTTAACCGGTTTTTTTGTGTAAAAATCATTTTTAATGGCAGATTTTCATAAAAAAAGTACCGTTAGCATCACCTGTCCACTGGGTCTCGCTCCTTTTCTCGAGAAAGAAGTCAGAGATCTTGGATTCTCCATCAAAACAAAACGGGAAACCGGCGTTGAGGTGGAAGCATCCCTGAACGATTGCATCAGTCTCAATTTTTGGCTCCGAACCGCTCACAGGGTCCATTATCTTGTGGATGAACAAAATATAGCGAACCCCGATAAGCTCAGGAACTGGTTAAAAATACTTCCGTGGGAAGAATGGTTTTCGCCCGATGGATATTTCACGGTAACCTCCCGGGTGGATCATCCTACCATCGAAAATGACCAGTACGCCAACCTGGTTGTAAAAGATGCCGTGGCAGACCGGGTCCGTTTCAAACAAGGTCGGCGGCCCGACAGTGGCTCAAACCTCAACAAATCTGTTCTGTTTCTCTATTGGACCGGAGAAGAAGCACGTATTTTTATCGATACTTCCGGCGAATCACTCTCCCGGCGAAATTATCGGACATCTTCTACTTCCGCTCCAATGCAGGAAACACTGGCCGCTGGTATTACAGAATCAACCCGCTGGGTGCCCGGCCAGCACTTCATCAATCCGATGACCGGCAGTGGCACTATTGTGATTGAAGCCGTGATGAAAGCAATGAACCGCGCACCAGCTTCCCTCCGGAACAATTTTGGCTTTATGCACCTTCTGGGATATGATGATGAATTCTATCAGGCGATTCGTTCGGATGCAAAATCCAGGGTAAACCGTAATCCCATGGGCAAGTTTATCGCCACAGATAATGACCCGAACGCCATCATCACAGCAAAAAAGAATGCGCAGACGGCGGGTGTAGATCACATCATCGAGTTTGAAACCTGTGATATTTCCGAGACAAATATTCCTGATGGAGATGGTGTAGTTGTGGTTAATCCCCCGTACGGTATGCGCCTGGGTGACGACCGGGATCTGCGTCCGCTCTATAAACAGATCGGGGATTTTATGAAAAGTGAATGCCCGGGAAAAACAGGCTACGTTTTTACTGCAAATATGAAACTGGCCAAGAAAATTGGTCTGAGAGCCTCAAGCCGCACAGCTTTTTTTAACTCAACACTTGAATGCCGTCTTCTGGAATATGAACTTTACAGAGGCAGTAAAAAGTAGTATTGGTGAATAGTTCAGATTAAAACAATAAAAAATAAACTCAATTTATGGACTTAAAAATATCTGATCAGAGATTTATCGTTTGCGGAGCCAGCAGCGGTTTCGGCGAGGCTATCACCCGCCAGCTTTTAATTGAAGGAGCGAAAGTTGTGGTTGTAGCCCGGCGCGGGGACGAATTAAGAGAAAAATATCGCCATTTTGAAGAGAAAACAGAAATTATCGAGGGCAGCCTGATCTACAGTGAAACCATCGATAAAATTGAGAATGCTGCTAAAAAAGATGACCTGCACGGAATTGTTCTGAATGCAGGCGGACCACCGACTGGTACTCCGCTCCAAACCAATATGGATGACTGGGACGCCGCCTGGCAGCTTGTTATGCGCTGGAAAGTGGATCTCTCCCTTCGCCTTGCCCCGATCTTCGCAGAAAACGGGTATGGACGGATGCTTTTTATCGAAAGCAAATCGGTGAAAGAACCGATTCCGGCCCTTACACTCAGCAACTCGTTTCGAGCAGGTGTTGTAGGATTTGCAAAAACCCTGTCACAGGAGGTTGCACCGAAAGGCGTGACTGTTAATACAATCGCACCCGGTGCTCACGAAACTCCGGCTATTGATCGTGTGATTAAAAATAACAGCAGTATGAAAAATATCTCCCAAGAAAAAGCCAAAGAGCAGATGGAAGCCGGTATTCCGGTCAGGCGAATGGGTAAGGCTGAAGAACTTGCATCCCTCGCAGTGTGGCTGCTCTCTCCTCACAGCGGCTACGTTACCGGGCAGACCATCAGCCATGACGGCGGTGCTATTTCCGGCTTATTCGGTTAAAATTGATCGAACAAAATCGTTCTCTTATGAAAATTTTCCAGAAACAGATTTCACTGACCCCAAAACCGCGCGGATTTCATCTGATCACACGGGAAGTTTTAGATAATATCCCGGAACTGTCGGATGTGAACACCGGCATTGCTCACGTCCACATCAAGCACACCAGTGCTGGCCTTACGCTTAATGAAAATGCCGATCCCTCAGTACGCCGCGATTTTGAATCTCACTTCAACCGGATGGTGCCGGAAGATACCTCACTGTTTGAGCATACACTCGAAGGCCCTGATGATATGACCTCTCATATCAAAAGCTCTATTCTGGGACATTCGGTAACCATTCCCGTTACCAGCGGCCAATTCAATCTGGGTACCTGGCAGGGGATCTATCTGTGCGAACACCGGAACCGGGGAGGTTCAAGAAAAATTGTGGTAACCGTGATGGGAAGCTGAAATGAGCGGTAAAAAAGATTTATATCAGCAGGACCATTCTATCATTGAAACTTACCGGATTTACATTACTTTCATTTTTCAAAATCTCACAAATATATCCAATCATACCCATGAAAAACCTTAAAATAACCACCGTACAATTTGAAAACAGAAGCCTGGATAAAGCATACAATCTTGGTCGAATCGACCGGTTATGTGCAGGTGCCGCAGAAGAGGGGTCAAACGTTGTAGCTTTCCACGAGTGTTGCATCAGCGGGTATACGATTGCCAATTCACTTTCCAAAGAAGAAATGCTGGATCTTGCAGAAATTGTTCCAGACGGCCCTTCGACAGAAAAACTCATAAGAATTGCTGAAAAGTACGGTATTCATCTGCTGGCCGGATTATATGAGAAAGATGAAGATCAAAAATTATACAATACCTATATATGTGTAAATGGAGATGGTGTTGTGGCTACATACCGGAAGATGCACCCATTCATCAGCAGCCACCTGTCGCCAGGTAACAGCTACTGTCTTTTTCAGATCGAAGAGTGGACCTGCGGAATTCTGATCTGTTATGACAACAACATCATCGAAAATGTAAGGGCCACTAACCTTTTGGGAGCCGATATCATTTTTATGCCACATGTAACCATGTGTACACCCTCCACCCGGCCAGGTGCCGGATTCGTAGACCCCGAACTATGGAAAAAGCGACGGGAAGACCCTACATCTCTCCGACTGGAGTTTGACGGCCTGAAAGGGCGCCAATGGCTGATGAAATGGCTTCCTGCCAGGGCATATGATAATGCTGCTTACGTGGTTTTTGCCAATCCGATCGGAATGGATGAAGACCAGTTGAAAAACGGCTGCTCGATGATAATTGATCCGTTCGGAGATGTGATTGCCGAATGCCGCAAACTGGATGATGACCTGGCCACAGCCACCATCACCGCTAAAAAACTGACCGATGCAGGCGGCCACCGCTACAAAAAAGCACGCCGCCCCGATCTCTACCGTGACATTATCGGTGCGAAGCATCAATCCGAACAGAAAGTGGCCTGGCTTAACGACGGTAAGAAGTAAGCTCTTCTGTTGTTGCTTTGAAAGGAATAATCCTCAGGATTTGTGAGCTGGAATGGTCGAGGGTTATTATATTTTTATAATCCATAAAATGAAAATACAAGGAAATTAGTTTGAATAGAAACTTTTGACCGGATATTCACCAGATGTGGCGTTAATGCATGCTATTGAAGGCTTATCCATTGAATAGGTATGACCTCATTTCGTTTCACGGGAATCGCTTCGCTCGGTACTCAAAAAAAATATGAATAAATCTATCAATTTGATTATTAAAGCCTTAACCTACATTTTCAGTGATAGTACTAAAACACCTTGTCAGATGTTGTGAAATTTTCCGCCTCAGGCGGATGCGTTGTCTCTGAAATGGCTTGCTCATACTCAGGAAAGTTTCCACAACCATTTTCTCCCGACTACTGTCGGGATTGCCCACAACTAAATTTCTTGGTGAGAAATGCGGGATAAATATGCTTCCTGTTATTTTATCGTTGATAATTTATATATTAAGACAACACAACAAAATAGAAGGCTATGAAAGAAATAGTTTTACAAATACCGGATGATAAATACGATTTTTTCATGGAGCTAATCAGCCAGCTTGGACTGGAGGCATCACAGCCTTATCCGGTCCCGGAATTTCATAAAGAAGTGGTTCGAGAGCGTATCCGTACAGAATCACAACATGAGCAACTATCCTGGGAACAGGCACGAAAACAATGGGTGTTTAAGGATCAGGAAGAATGAGTTTTTCTATCCGGATTGACCGGCGTGCTGTGGAAGATATTCAGCAAAGTATTGATTATTAAGAAGAAAAGCAGCCGGGCCTTGGCCGCTTATTTGAACAAGAGTTGAACCGACAAATTAACAAACTTAAAACATCCCCTTTCTTTCAGGTTCGATATGATAAGGTCCGCTGCATGCCACTACATACTTTTTCCCATATGATACATTTTACTGTTGATGAGACTGAAAACATCGTATCGGTCAGAGCCGTTTTTCATACATCCAGAGATTCAGAGATGTGGACCAGACGCACTGATTAGTGTCGTATCAAATATGAAATGTCGATCGAAACCTGTCAGCACCCACTGCCCCTAAGTAGGGTCACCTAGTGTTATGTCAAAGATAAAACGTCGGGTTAAGTCATCTGACGAGTTTTTCAAAAAATATACCAATGTAGATGATTGGGATGATCCCGGATCGACTCGTCTGATGACTCACTCACACTTTCACAGTTGACACGACACTAGTGGGATCTGAGCGTTGGATTTTGTGAGATAATCGAACAGTGTTCACTTTTTTCTAAAAGTTACTGACGCTGACAATTACCCAGAAAAACACTGGCCCCGTGAATGCTGTCAGGTCTTTACACAACTGATCAAATCTGGGTCGATACTATTGTCGTGTCAAACTTGAAGTTTCGTAAGAAACCCGCAAAGTTTTTTTTAAAATCTTAAAATTATGAAGAAAGTGATAATTACAGAAAGGAAACTTTGCGGGTTTTACCCGATGTTTTATCATTGACACGATACTATACAGTGTTGACTCATCCCATGACTCACTGGCAAATCTGATTCGACTTAACTAAATTCCTTTTTTCAATTTCAACATCCGCGTGATGAGATCCTGCTTGTAGGGCTGAACTTCTTCATCCATCTGGGAAACGTGCTTCACATCTTCCACCGAGTAAAATGCATTTGGAGCGTATTTACCTACAATATCTGCCAATTCCTGCCAGCGCTTTCGCTTTGCAACGGTAAATATAATTTTTACCGGCCCGTACTTTCCTTCTCCAGAGAGTTCGGTTACCCGAAAGTTTGCTTCTTTCAGTTTTTCCGACAGAAAGGCACTCTCTTGCCCCACAATTATCCTGAAAATCTGGATGCCCATTTTCATCTGCTCTTCAATATACATTCCGATGAAGTTTCCGGCTGCAAAACCGCCCGCAAAAGCCACGTAGTTCATCCAGTTATCGAGATTCTGGAATATCTGAGCCACAATAATAATCCAAATGAACACTTCGATAAAACCCAATAGTGTGGCTTTCATCCGATATCCCTTCGACACAAACATGATCCTTAATGTGCCGATACTTACATCAAGTATCCGCGCAAAAAAGATAAAAAGCGGAATATACGCTGCCGGTATGACTTCGAATAGCAGAAACAAAATTTAAAATCCCGGTATCTTTTTATATTTAGATTTATATAGCAAAAAAGGATACCGACAATGAATGCAGGTATCCTTTATCCAGAAACATGTTCCGACAGATCGAAACAGCGGAGGGGGAGGGATTCGAACCCTCGGTACCGTTTTCACGGTACACACGCTTTCCAGGCGAGCCCATTCGACCACTCTGGCACCCCTCCATTTTTCAAACAGAACAGAAAGATACCGGTTTATAATTCTACATTCAATAACAACTGCAGGAGAAGTTCAGAGTTATTCAATTTTACAAAACATTTCCCTCAAGAGTTACTCTATTCTTATGTCCCCATACAGCCCAACACTTTGAGGGGCAGGCACCACGTCGCCCAAGGCTATGAGGAGCAGGCGGCAGAACGATTTCGTGGTTCTGGAATAAGCCCCGGCATAGATCGGTTTGGCGGCGGACGTTTACCGAAAGCATGCTCATTGCAGAATCTAAAATGGCTTGCAAGCCGACACCTAAATTTAATTGCAGAGAAAAAGGGGGAATATCAATATCTTTCTCGGGAAACAGACACTTAAAAATACCTCAATTAAAAAAATATGTCTCAACAACCCGTTGTAGGCCTGGTAATGGGCAGTGACAGCGACTGGCCCACCATGAAAGAAGCTGCAGAAATTCTGGATGAGTTTAATGTTTCCTATGAAAAAAAGGTGGTTTCAGCCCATCGAACTCCCGGTTTGATGGCAGAATATGGCGCCACAGCACGTGAAAAAGGCCTTAAAATTATTATCGCAGGTGCCGGAGGAGCAGCTCATCTGCCCGGAATGCTCGCTTCCTACACCACTCTCCCTGTAATTGGCGTGCCAGTCAAAACCACAGCACTTGGAGGGGTTGACAGCCTCTACTCCATCGTGCAGATGCCTAACGGGGTACCGGTAGCCACCGTAGCCATCGGGAAAGCAAAAAATGCGGGCCTGCTTGCCGTGCGAATGCTGAGTATGGAAAATCACGAATACGCGAAAAAACTGAGTAAATACCATCAGTTGATGGCAGAGGAATCCATCAACAAAACAAAAAATCTTATCTGAACAGTGATGAAAAAGTATTTTCCCGTTCTCATTTTAATGCCGGTTTTCACATTTATGATACTATCCTGCGGAGGCAGCGGAGAAGAGGAAGGGCTGACTGAATTTCAACTAAACCACGGTATTGGCCCCATTACTGAAAAAGTGGAACTGGGTGAACTGGATCTTGAAAAAGCAGAACGCGGGCAACAAATTTTTGAATCAATATGCACTGCCTGCCACCAATTGGATGCAGTGGTGACCGGACCAAGGCTAAGAAATGTTGCCGAGCGAAGAGAACCGGAGTTTATTCTGAATTTCATCCTCAACCCCGTCGAAATGTCCAAAAATCATCCGGTCGGACAAGAACTTTCTGAATCGTATCCCGGCCAAAAAACCAATCTTGGACTAAATGAAGAGCGTGCTTTTGAAGTGCTTGAATACCTGAGAGCCGCAGCTAAAAGAGAATTATAAAACCGGGCCTGAAACATCCTCTTTGTAAACCGATTTGTATGAATAAAGTAGTAAATATCGCCATCATTATTTTACTGGCTATTTTCATCTCCTTCAGAATTAATGTAGCATGTAATGAACTTGCACGGGAGAAACAGCTTGAAACTCCTCAAGCGGATACCAAAATTGAACTGCCTGCATTTTACACAGGTGTTTTGCCTTGCGCTTCCTGTCCCGGTATTCAATACTGGCTGATTCTGAAAGAGGATCATTATGAAGAGATCAGCCGCTATCAGGACCGGGACCCCACAGATTTCTCCAAAACCGGCCTTTGGACCCTTGCCAGTGATACTCTGCGTATTCTTGACGACGACTATCAAACCGTAAAAACCTTTCTGTTAGATGATGTTGTACTGGAACTCCTCGACAGTGACGAAAACAGTATCGATACAGAACATCCGGAATCGATCAGGCTGACAAAATCAGCTGAATCACGGTCAATTTATCAGCAACATCAAAAAATAAAAGAAGATGGCGTGCGTCTTGTGGCATCGGGAAATGAACCGTTCTGGTCCGTGCATATTGAGGGCGAAAACAAACTGAACTTCCTAACACCCGATTCTACACTTTCTTTTGAAATAAACAAACCTTCCGGAAGTGATGATAAACTGAGTTATTCGGCAGAAGAGGATTTTGGAAAGTTTCAGCTGAATCTTGTAGAAAAGTACTGCCAGGATACTATGAGTGGTTACCTATTTACCCACACAGCCACAATCGAAATTGCCGGAAACTCGATGGATGGCTGTGCTACGTTTCTGGATTAAATAACAAGTTCACTTCAGCGCGGAATTAAACTCAATAACCTGTCTGTAGGCTTCGAGTACGGCATCAGTAGTTTCGAAATTCAGGTTTTTGCTCACATTTTTCACTCCTCTTGTGGCATTTTTTGGTGAAAATGGCAGTTTAACATTCTCCAGAGCCTTGATATCGCCGCCGGTATCACCAATATAGGCCATTTCGCTGAGGGAAATCCCGAGAGATTTTGCCAGTAATTTCATACCCTGAAGTTTGTTATTACCCGGCATAAGCACATTCACAGATACATCCGTGGTGTGAATTTCGAGATTCGGATAGTCACGCTCTACTTTTTCTTTGATGATAGGATAGGCCTTGTCGATCACCTCTCGCTCGGACGCTACAATACCGGCATCCATCATTTTGGCAAATTCGAGATAAGATCCGGGAAATTGCGGCAATATTTCCGAGGTGAGCCAATCCTTCATCTCGCGGATAGGATCGAGCACACCATCGTGACTGCTGAGTGCGGTTTCTACCCGGTTTCCTTCCCAGTGGTAAACACCTGCACTTTCAAAGACAAACGGCAGGCGGATGTCCAGCCATTGCGCAACAGCTTCGGCATAGGGGTGGGGGCGTCCCGTACAGATTGAAAGCGGAGGAATCATTTCTTCAGATCTGCTTTGAATATTCAACTTTCTGATCTCCTGAACCGCCTCCCATTTCGGGCTTCTGAAGGGATAGGAAATACAACCGTCTAAATCGGTGACAAATAATTTAATCATAAATTGTTTTTATTCGGGTTACTGCTCTTTTTTGAATCGCTTTTTAACCAGGTTTCTGTCTGAAATACTGTCGGGAAAGAAAAGAGTTACCAGCAAAAACAGAATGCCCAGGGAGAGTAAAATCTGGTACTGATTTTTATAATCGGCAAACTCCTGAGTTGAAAACTCACCCCTCTCAAGTTCATCGAGTTTTGAGAAAAATGGCTCGATATTGTCGCTTCCCGATCGTATTTCGTAATATTCGCCACCACCTGCTGCCGCTATGTCGCGCATGGTTTCAGGACCGAGCCGCGTAGTTACGGTGTTACCTTGTGCATCTCGGTGGTAACCTTCTAACTGCCCGTTATTGTTGTAGATGGGAATGGGCCCGCCTTCCGGGGTGCCAATCCCGACAGAAAAAATAATCACTCCTTTGTCGATCAGCTCTTCCATTAAGGAACGGTAGTTTGGCCCGTGATTCTCACCGTCGGCCACGAAAAGCAACACATTAGCGGCATTGCCCTGGTTCTCCACGGATTTAAAACTCTCAAGTGCCCTCTCCATTGCTGAATGAAAATTCGTACCGCTTGTAGGCATCTGATCTGTATTTGAAATATCAAGCAGCATTCGAAAAGCAGAATAATCGGTCGTAAACGGTACTTGAATAAAAGCTTCATCAGTAAAAACCAAAAGACCCACACGATCACCCTGCAGGCGGTTGATAAGCCGGTTCAGTTCAAATTTGGCTTTATCGAGGCGGCTGGGGCTTACATCCTCAGCATTCATACTGCGGGAAAGGTCAAGCGCTACAAGAAGATTTACACCCTTTCTCTGAACTTCTCTGACCTCTGTTCCTATTTTAGGCCCTGCAAGCGCAATGATGAAAAAAAACGAAGCCGCCATAAGAGAAAAAAGGCGTATTTTGTCACCGGTTTGCCAGAAATTTTTACGAAGCTGTTTTACAAGCCGGTCGTCAAAATAGGCCATTCTCCTTTTGTTCTGATATCGTTTATACAGCCAATAACAGCCATAAATAACCGGTAAAAGCAGTAAAAACCATAAATAGGTACTATTTTCCCAAATCATATATTCGTTTTACATTTATTTCGACTGAAGATAACAATCATTACACTTATTATGGGATCGACATTTGGAAATGATTTTCTCACATTTTGAACTGATTTTATATGAAAACGAACCGGCTGCCTTTTTCTTTTCAAATCGGTTATTTTACGATATTTCAGAACGATTATTTGATGCCTGACCGATGAATTTACTCAAATCCGACATTGCAAAATTTCTGCTTAAAGTCCTGGCCATATACATTGTCTGGTACGTGGTTTATGAACTCTGGCTGCTCCCGAACGGAACCATTGATGAGCCGCTTTCCAAAAACATTGCCTCGGTGAGTGCCGGAATTCTTTCCTTCTTTGGTGAAAATGTGTTCTTATATGACCGGGTGACCGGAATCAGCGGTGTACCAGGTATCGAGATTGTTGACGGCTGCAACGGCATTGCCGCAATTGGGCTGTTTCTTGGTTTTATTTATGCCTACCCGGGGGCCTGGCTCCCCAGAATATTTTTTTCCATCTTCGGTATCACTGTGATCTACCTGATCAATGTGGCGCGAATTGTAACGCTTGCCTGGGTTCAGCTCTACTGGCCGCAAGGTTTTAATTTTATGCACGATTACTCCACAGCCGCAATTTTTTACATCATAATTTTTATTCTCTGGATGATTTGGGTGAACTACGGAGAATCATTTGAATCACCTGCAAAACAGCCTCCTCTGATGAAACCTGCCGCCAATTAAAGCTTATCCTTAAAGAAAGGATCCAAATTTAATCCATCCAGAACCGTATCAGGTACATTTTTTTCACTGGGAGCCACTTTTACAAGCCAGAATACCCCTGAGAGTACGAGCAGTACTGAAAAAAGTGTCATCGTCTGCTGAATATTCAAAAGGTTAAATTCCAGAATAAGTGCCGCTGCAGTTACCGAGACCGACTGAGCGAGGGTAAAAAGCAGCCATTCCGTACTGAATACCCTCCCGCGATACAGGTCCGGTGCGCGCCGCTGGACCAACACTGTGCTAAACACCCAGTTCGAGCCGGAAGCCATGTGCGCAATGGTTACAAAGATGCACATAAAAATAATGGAGCCTATGTTGCTTACTACAGCATACATTAGTCCGGTAAAAATCATAAAATATCCAATGGCCCGCACCCAGCCCGCCTCCCTTCGAAAAATGCGCCTCCCCAAAACCGGACCTATGCCTGTACCCACGCCACGGGCCGCGTACAAAATTCCAAGCCCGATGCTGCCCATCATCAGTACTTCTTCAGCTACGATAATCAGCATATAAATAATTGCACCCAGGCACATTGTGAATGTGCCTTTTGCCAGGGCAGGGCGCAGTACGTCGCGGTTATTTTTGAGGAACCGGAATCCCTGTACAATTCCCTTTATCGGATTTTTGTTTTCCCGCTTTTGCTCAGAACTCATCTCCTTTTGAGGAATCACTGTACGGTAAATGAAAATTGTCGCGATTCCATAGCTAAGCCCGTTAATGATGAATACCACATCGGTACCCAGATATGCAGTGGCAAACCCGCCTATGGCCATACCCGTTGTAAAAATAATGCTCCAGGATGCCGCCGACAAAATATTGGCACTCACCAGCTCCTGTGGTGTCGTGATATTGGGAATGGATGAGGTTTTGGCCGGTTCAAAAATAGCAGAAAACACCATCTGAACGGCCGTGATGGCGTAAGCAAGCCAGAGAAGCTCGGCTGATGTAATCAGGATAAAGCCAAGTACAAGAATACCTCGGGCAATGTGGCTGGCAATCATCAGGTGACGGCGGTTAAACCGATCTGTGATAAACCCCGCAATGGGTGATGAAAATGCAAGACTCAGCATTTTTACGACAATAATGAGCCCGAGCAGGAATTCCGAACCACTGTAAAGATGGATTATTGCATACACTGCGAGAATACCGAACCAATCCCCAAAATTGGAAATGATCTGTGAAATCCACAAACGCCTGTAATTGACATTATTCGAGACAAGGTCGATATAGGGTTTGGCTCTATGTTTGATGTTGGGTGCCACAAAAGAAACTTACGTCTTTAAAAATTTCGTTTTATTGATTTCGCGATTCATAGATCAGAAGGGTTCAATGACCACAACCGGGTATAAACAGAAAATGCATCAAAAGGATTAAACCGGTTTTTTTGTCCTATGCAGATCAACAGAAACTGAGAACAGAATTTGAAGTCAATTCACTCCGGTACTGCCGAAACCGCCCTCTCCTCTATCGGTTTCCGGTAATTCGTCAACAGGCTGAATTTTTACCTGCAAAACAGGTGCGATTACCATTTGTGCGATACGGTCTCCGTGATGAACAGTGAAAACTTCTTTACCGTGATTGATAGCGAGAACTTTCACTTCTCCCCTGTAATCCGAATCGATGGTACCGGGCGAGTTGAGCATGGTAACGCCGTTTCGGTAGGCAAGGCCGCTGCGCGGGCGGATCTGTGCTTCATAGCCTTCCGGCAGCGCCATTTTGAAGCCAGTTGGGATCAATGCGCGTTCACCCGGCTTGAGATTTACCGGCTCAGAGTTGGCTGCCCGAATATCCATTCCGGCTGAACCGGATGTCTCGTAGCCGGGATACGGTAAATCGGCTGCATGGTCCAGTTTCTGAAAAAAAACTTTAAGGAGTGCCTTGTCGCTCATAAGATATCAATCGAACTCTTACATTACCGAAAATTACACGCACATGGGCTTCAACGGGAATTCGGAGGTCATCCGTTGAAAACCAGGACCGAAAACTTCCTCTGAATCCGAACGGACCGTCAATATCAGCGGTACCTTCACTGAGGTATGTTTCGATCTCTTCATCGAATGCATCGTAACTTCGCATTTCTGTTTTGGGGCCGCTTTTTGCTTGCACATAGCCCATTTCGCTTTCAATATAAGCCGGTAGTTTATAGGGTTTTTCAATTCCGGCAAACATCCGGGAATAAAAGAAAATAATATCACCCCCGCTGGCTGGTTCTTCAAGGTCGAGCGAGTCCATAAATTCCCCTTTTTCATAAAAGTGTACCTTATCCGTTTCCCGGTCGAAGATAATTTTTACACTTTCATACTCTTCATCGTGAATATCATCCCTCCAGAAAACGTGACTGTAGGGCCATTTTTCATTGTACTGAAAAATATTCTCGTAATTCACAATCCGGGTACCCACAAACGGAACCCGGCTATTGGAGCGAATTCGTGTACGCAGATGATACGCTTTTTCGCCATTATAAGTGGTATCTGGGAGCAGTTCAACGTCGACCCAGCCGAGTGTAAAAAAACCGTATCTCACCTCATACTCGAACACCTCACGGGCATCAATAAGCATCTCCATTGTAGGCGGTTTATTCCTTTCCCAGGTAAATTCCGACTGGCCATAAACATGCTGAAGCGGTATCAGCAAAGCCAGTATGATAATTCCATTACTCTTCAATAAATGTTTCAAAAGCCTCTTCATCATAGCCAACTAATATCGCCTCTCCTTTTATTAAAACCGGTCTTTTGATCATGGTCTGGTGTTCCAGAAGCTGATCGAACAGTTCTTCGTCGCTCAGGTTTTTGTCTTTGAAGCCGAGCTGGCGCCATTTCATCCCGCGCCTGTTTAGCAATACATCCAGCCCGATTCGGTGTACAAATTCTTCGAGCTCTTCTCTTGTGAGGGGTTCTTTTTTCAGATCATAAAACTGGTGTTCAACGTCGTTTTTTTTGAGCCATGCAAGTGTATCCCGGATTTTGTTGCAGTTTTTGATTCCGTAAACTTGTATCATTCTGATAGATTCAATTTTGGTTTAAACCTGTAAAATACAAACTTTTTAACGCTGTTTTTGTAACAATTGTTCAATTTAGAAGTGCTGTTTTTTTAATGCTGAAATATTCAGAATTGGAAAAAAAGGTTCAGAAAGCGCATCCTGCAATCAAACAGGAATCCTGTCCGTTTTAGCACATTGTACTTTGATTATTTATATCGCATTCTTCAAAAAATGTTCAAATTCAAATTAATACTGCCTTTGATTTTTGTGATTCTTTTCATGTGGACATCAGGCTGCAGCCAAGATGAAGATCAGCGCGAGTTTGAAAATGATGCATTTTCTCCGCCTCAGGGTATTACTCAGACTAATAACCGGGGTGAAATTATAAATGGAAATAATGACCCTGATGATTGGCGTGTATCTCCATTTTATCAGGGTTTAGTATTTGTTGACCCTGCTTATCCAAATCCCGTACTCACCAATCAACAATTAATTCTTCAGATACATTTACCTTTTATTGATACCATCTCAACCCTGTTTGCTTATGTGATGAGGGATGCCATGCATTATAATTTTATCAAATCAGAAGCCGCCTTAACTCTTACAATTTTTAGTTTTGATCCCGTTAACGAAATTGCCCGATTCTCAGAAAACCCTCGGGGTCAATACCGGATTATCATTGTTGATGATAATGATAACGTCGTCACCTATGGGGATGTAAAGATTGAATAATACTTCTCCTTTCAGAGTCGGTCCCGAACCTTTAAACCCGGAGCAGTTACACCAAATGGATTTTTAAACCGATAAACAGATAAACCGAAAAGTGTCCAACCGATAAAGTAACTCCTTAACCGGTCCATTGCTCAAACCCAAACTTTTCACTTTTCACTTTATCTGTTTATCTGTTCTTCCGTTTCTCAGCTTCTCTGTTTCCCAGTTTCAATCAACCATTGTCTTTCGGATTTTAAGACTCTATCTTTTGATGCTATGGCAAAAACCAAACTTACAGCTTCAGAAAGGTCAATTCTCAGGGAACTGATCTTCCCGGAACCATTCGATCATATCCAGGCTGAAACCGGGCTCTCTTACGGAGCCATTCGTGACGACCTGATCAACATGATCAGCCATGGATTTGTTGAAGTGTATGACGCCGAAGCGGTTTCATCCATTTCTCCTTTTTACGATTCCGACCAGGTTGAGAAATTTTCGTACAAAGCGACTAAACGCGGACTCAAACAGATCCAGAATCATGCAATTTGAAAGCGAAATTGATGGCAAGGTGCTTTCTGTATCCATCAAACCGGATACTTCAACCGCTCGTGTGAATGACCTGGAGATGCCCTTCCAGCTCATCCACCAGAATAACGGGCGAATTCTCTTGCGAACGGGAACTAAAATTTACAAAATTGATAACATCACCATAGATAATCAGCAGGTCTCGTTTACCATCAACGGAGCGTATTATGAAGCCATAGTAAAAGATGAACAGGAGCTTCTGCTTGAAAAACTCGGTTTTGCCTCATCTGCAAAACTCTCGGCCGGAGATATATTGGCCCCCATGCCCGGTAAAATTCTTGACATTCTGATAGCGCCCGGAGATGAGATCTCTGCCGGCCAGCCGGTATTGATTTTGGAAGCCATGAAAATGGAAAATGAAATCAAGGCAGTTTCAGACGGAATTATCGGTGCCCTTCATGTAAAAAAGGGCGATAATGTTGAAAAAAATCAAACACTTTTAGAAATCACCCCTCGTGGATAAATTTATCATCAAAGGACCCACATCATTAAAAGGAACCATTCCCATCAGCGGATCGAAAAACGCAGCACTTCCGCTTATGGCTGCATCACTGCTCGGCGACAGTCCATCTGACATTCAACTTGTACCACGCCTTAAAGATATTTACACATTCAATAATGTGATTCGTGTAACCGGCGCCAGGGTGGATTTTAATGAAGAAGAAAACAGACTTACTATCGATCCAAAAAACCTTGGGTACCTCGAAGCCCCCTATGATTTAGTTCGCAAAATGCGGGCCTCTTTTTATATGCTGGGCGCACTGATTGGCCATTCAGGACAGGCAAAAGTATCTCTGCCCGGCGGCTGTGCCTGGGGGCCTCGCCCTGTGGATTTACACCTGAAAGGCTTCGAGGAGATGGGCATCAATATCGAACTGGATCAGGGCTATGTTCACGCATCTACTCAAAACCACTCGGTTGAAGGCGGAGAATTTACACTCAAACCCAGCAGCGTCGGGGCCACCATCAACCTGGTGCTCGGGGCTGTGAAACGGGCCAAAAAATTTACTATTCATAATGCTGCAAGAGAACCCGATGTGGTTCTGCTCTGCAAAATGCTGCAACAGATGGGTGCCGATATTGAAGGGGTCGGAACATCTACACTCACCATCAGAAAAGTGGACAAATTAAGCGGTGTAAATTTTTCTAACGATCCCGACCGGATTGAAACAGGCACGTTTATGATCGCTGCAGCCATGCTTCCCGAATCAGACGTTACACTTACCGGCTGCAAGCCCAAAGACCTGGGACGTTTCCCAAATGCTTTCAAAAAGCTTGGAGTAGATTTTTCGGTCGACGGTTCCAACATTCATATCAAATCGAATAATACCATCCATCCCGTTTCGATCAGAACAGAGATATACCCCGGCTTCCCCACAGATTTACAGGCTCAGTGGGCTACGCTGATGACGCAGGCTAACGGAACCAGCACTGTAACCGATACCGTCTATTTCGACCGGTTCAGCTATGTTCCCGAACTGAACAGGCTGGGCGCCAAAATGAAAGTAGAAAAAAACAAAGTAACCATCCAAGGTAAAACACCACTTGACTGTGCATCTGTAATGAGCACCGATCTGCGTGCAAGTGTGAGCCTGGTGATGGCAGCAATGGCTGCCGAAGGAACATCCGAAATTTTACGCATCTACCATCTCGACCGCGGCTATGAAAATCTCGAAGAAAAACTGAATAATGCCGGTGCTTCTATCAAACGAGTAGCCCAGGAAATACCGGCCTGAAAATCAGATTATTTTTAACTCATTCAATATTTAATAATTAGATAAGTTTACACTATATTAACGTAATATAAATATTTGTGTGAAGCTGACCAATTACATGGCTTTGAAGACCAATAAATTCCGGAATTTAGACATTTTAGCAAACCATTTCTTATTCATCCTGTGGGCGGTCTTTCGCCACAGGAAACTCTCAGGCATTTCTAAGGAAGACGGCTTTCACACAGCCCAACCTTTGTTTAACAAGAATTATAACTATGTGGCAAACCGTGCTGCTCTGAATGATGATAACTACCGGATAAGTTCTTTTACCTGTTGCAGGATTGAGCAGTTCTTTTTAGTTGTAGAGAATGAGCTGCGCGAATTGCTTATGAAATTTCATTTCTTGCATGAAGAATCAAATCATCATCCATTCCTCGGGCAAACAGACCCGTGTAGCACTTTTAGAAAACGGAGAATTAGCACAGTTATTCATCGAATCAGAGGATAACCAGCGCACCGTAGGAGATATATACCTCGCAAGGGTTCATAAAGTAATGAGTGGCATACGTGCCGCCTTTATCGATGTTGGCATGGAAAAAGATGCCTTCCTCCACTTCTCAGATGCCGGAGACCATCTCGGCCCTTACCTTATGATGCTCAACGGTGAAAAAAGCATTCCCAACTCAGCCAAAGAAGATCTGAAAAAGTTCGACAAGCTTTCGAACAACGATAAGCAGATCCTTGCTGGAAAAATGCTCAAAAATAATCAGAACCTGCTGGTTCAGGTCGTGAAAGAACCGATTGGATCAAAAGGTCCGCGTGTATCGACCGATATTACTATCGCTGGACGTTTTCTTGTTCTGATTCCGATGGGACAGTACATCGCAATTTCGAAAAAAATTACCAACAACCGTGAACGCAGACGGCTAAAAGGCACCGTTGGCTCCATGCTGCCCGAAGGATTTGGTGTTATCATTCGTACAGTGGCACAAAAGCAGGACAAAGAGGCCATCGAAGAAGATATGCGCACAGTTCTGAAAAAATGGGAACGCATCCTCAATAAGCTGGAAACGTCTAAAGCCCCTTCCCTGCTATACAAAGACCTTGATATTACCGAGAGTCTTATCCGTGATCTCTTCGCGAAACAGTATGACAGAGTGCTGATTGACGACTACCAGCTTTACAAATCGGTAAAAAGCTATGTTTCTCAGATTGCACCTAAAATGCTTCCTGCGGTTCAGCTCTATAAAGGCCGGGACCATATTTTCGATCATGTAAACATCGGCCAGGATGTGAACTCCATCTTCAGCCCGCGTGTGAGGATGCAATCGGGCGGATACCTGATTTTTGAACAGACCGAGGCGATGTATGTAGTGGATGTAAACTCAGGACCCTATGCTGCTAAAGAGAAACAGGAAGACAACTCTTTGAAAACCAATCTCGAGGCCGCACGGGAAATTGCCAAGCAGCTCCGGTTAAGAGATATAGGCGGGATTATCGTAGTGGATTTCATCGATCTGCGCGACAACAAGAACCGCAAGAAAATTTATGATGAACTCAAAAAAGAGTTTAAAAAAGATCAGGCCAAAACGAATGTTATCGGGATGAGCGATTTCGGACTGGTACAAATTACCCGCCAGCGAATACGTCCGAGTGTAGTAAATTCGGTTTCAAAAGTGTGCCCGATGTGTGGTGGCTCAGGAAATGTCGTCAGTCAGGATACTATCGTTACCGATGTGGAAAGCTGGATCAGCAAATTCAAATATTCCACAGACTATCGTGCTGTTGACATCTATGTAAACCCATACCTGCGTTCGTTCCTCTGCAAAGGGTTTTTCAGCCAGCGCTGGAGATGGATGTTGAAATACAAAATCAGAATATCCTTTATTTCTGATGAAACCACATCACTGAATGAATTTAAAGCCACACTGGCCGGTTCCGATCTCGAAATTACCGATGTTGTTCTGCAAGGGCAGCCACTTGAAGAGATCCTGGAAGCACATCAGGAAAAGGTGAGGGGATTTGAACTGGAAGAGAAAGGAGCAGAAACCCTTGATTATTACTCCAGCAATGACCAGAATGGGAATCAAAGAAATTCATCCAACGGCAAATCGAAAAAGCCCAGGCGACCGAAACGACAAAATCAGGGATAAAGTAAACGAATTTATTTAAGAGAAAGCGACATGACAAACTTGAAAAATCTGCACGCAACAACGGTAGTGGGCGTTAACCATAATGGAAAAGTTGCTATCGGAGGAGACGGGCAGGCCACACTTGATAAAACCGTGATGAAATCGACGGTGCGGAAAGTTCGAAAATTACAGGATGGAAAAATCCTGGCCGGTTTTGCAGGCTCTACCGCTGACGCTTTCACTCTGTTTGAAAAATTTGAAGAAAAACTGAACAGTTACAACGGGAATTTGCAGCGAGCGGCCGTAGAGCTTGCCAAAGAATGGAGAAAAGACAAGTTTTTGCAAAAACTGGAAGCATTACTTGTTGTGATGGACAAAGATCAGTCCCTGCTGATTTCCGGCCAGGGCGATGTGATAGAGCCGGACGATCATATTCTCGCTATTGGGAGCGGAGGCTCTTATGCTCTGGCCGCAGCTCGTGCACTGAAAGAGAACGCTCCTGATCTTTCTGCTAAAGAAATTGTGGAAAAATCACTAAACATTGCCGGTGATATATGTATTTACACGAATAAAAATCTGACCATTTTAGAAATTGAGTAGTACCATGAAATTATTAAAACAACAAAATCTAACTCCAAGACAGATCGTTGCTGAGCTCGATAAGTATATTATCGGGCAAAAGGAAGCCAAACGTTCGGTCTCTATAGCACTGAGAAACCGCTGGAGGCGCCTGAAAGCCGATCCTGAAATCCGGGAAGAGATCATTCCAAATAATATTCTGATGATTGGGCCAACCGGAGTAGGAAAAACCGAAATTGCCCGCAGACTTGCAAAACTGGCGGGGGCACCTTTCATCAAAGTAGAAGCTTCTAAATTTACCGAAGTGGGCTATGTGGGCCGTGATGTGGAATCCATGATACGTGATCTTACCGACCTTGCCGTTAACATGGTAAAGATGGAAATGCAAGAACGGGTAAAAGAGAAAGCGGCTGAAATTGTTGAAGAAAAAATTCTGGATATACTAATACCGCCAGTCCGTTCAAAAAGTCCGAATAAGAGCAATAGTTCATCCACAAGCCCGGAAGTTGGTTTTAACCCCGAAAAAGCTTCCGACCAGGAACTGAACGAACGCACCCGTGAACGATTCCGTGAAAAGCTGAAGAACGGCGAGCTGGAAGACCGAAAAATTGAAATTGAAGTGAACAGCCGAAAAACCCCGATGATGCAGGTTTTTGGCCCTCAGGGAATGGAAGAGATGGGTGTAAACCTGCAGGATATGCTCGGAAACCTTGCCCGCGGCGGGAAAAAAACCAAACGGACCTTACCGATCAGTGAAGCGCGTGAAGTGATGATTGAACTGGAGTCTGAAAAACTGATTGATCATGAAGCTGCCGTTCAGGAAGCTCTGGAAAGAGTTCAGAATCAGGGAATTGTTTTTATAGATGAAATTGACAAAGTAGCCAGTGATTCTTCTGGAAATAAAAGCGGAAATGCCGATGTTAGCAGACAGGGTGTTCAGCGCGATCTTCTCCCCATTGTTGAAGGAAGCACTGTTAACACGAAGCACGGAATAGTAAAGACAGACCATATTTTATTCATTGGCTCAGGAGCTTTTCATGTTTCCAAACCCTCGGATCTGATCCCCGAATTACAGGGACGTTTCCCTATTCGTGTTGAGCTCGATTCACTTACTGAAAAAGATTTTATCGAAATATTGACCATACCGAAAAATGCACTTACCAAGCAGTATCAGGCAATGCTTGCTTCAGAAGGCGTTACGGTTACCTTTTCAGACGGTGCTGTGCGCGAAATTGCCAAAATCGCTGCTGAAGTAAACGAACAAGTTGAAAATATCGGTGCAAGGCGGCTTCATACAATTTTATCATCACTACTTGAAGAATTGCTGTTTGCTGTTCCCGATGATATCGGCAGCGGACATATTGATGTGGATGAAGCATACGTTCACAAACAACTTGATGGACTCGTAAAAAACAAAGATCTTAGTCATTATATTTTATAATCAAGGCAGGGGTATCTTCTGAAATCGACATATTGTGGTACTTCTCTTGTTTTCGTGTATAATCTGATCAAAGTTACCAGATACACAAAAAATGTAATTCATATGGTTTTCATCATTTAACAAAAAAGAATACTTCCAAAGAAACGTTTATTCACATTTTACGTTGATAGTTATTAGTGTGGCATTTAGAATTATCAATTAGTATAATCTTTAATGCCAAAACTCCGTTAAAGGAAATATATACCTCAAACTAAGTACGATGTCAGTGAAAAAATTTATAGCACCCCAACTCGCATTACTGCTTATCCTCTCTGCAGTATGGTTAGCCGGAATTGATAATGTCGTTGTAAAGAGTGGATATCATGAGGATAATCTGCATAAATATCTGCAGGTACAGCGCCGCGTGATAGACAACTATTTCGGTGATACCAGTATCGATATTTTATTCAAAAAGAGCATTTTTGGCATCGTCAAAGAACTGAACGATTCCGATCTCGACCTTGAAGGCACCCCTATTGACACTACGATGGATTTTTCGGTGCAAAATCTTCGGGATTCTTACAATAAATATGAAGAAGCATATTTATATGTTGCAAACAATTTTCCTGAACAGGATATGAGAAAAATTGTTGAAGCATCCATCAAAGAGATGCTCTCAACGCTTGACCCTCATTCTGTATACATTGAGCCCGAAGAGAGTGAGCAAATTCAGGAACAGTTTGCAGGTAAATTCCAGGGAATTGGAATTCAGTTTAACATTATCCAGGATACCATAACGGTAATCACACCAATTTCCGGCGGGCCCAGTGATCAGCTTGGTATTATGTCGGGAGACAGAATTGTTGAGATTGATGATACAAGTGCCATTGGTTACAACAATGAGGACGTAATGAGACGCCTCAGAGGCGAAAAAGGCACGACAGTTGATGTTAAAATTCTTCGCCCGAGAAATCCAAATCCGCTCAACTTTACCATCGAGCGGGATGATATACCCATTACTACTATTGATACACATTACATGCTGGATGACAATACCGGTTACATTAAGATTAACCGGTTTGCAGCAACTACTCATAACGAATTTTTGACATCTGTAAATAACCTGAAAGACCAGGGAATGGAGCGCCTTGTACTGGATTTCAGAAATAACCCCGGTGGTTATCTGAGTCAGGCAATCGCTATATCTGAAGAGTTTTTTCCCCGGGGTACCAAGATTGTATCTACCCAGAGCCGCCATTCGCGGTTTAATCAGGAAGTCTTTTCCACAAAAGATGGTGCACTGAAAGATATTCCGGTTATTACACTTGTAAATGAAGGTTCGGCTTCAGCAAGTGAAATTGTCAGCGGAGCCATTCAGGATCACGACAGAGGCCTGGTTGTTGGCCGGCGAACTTTTGGTAAAGGCCTGGTTCAGCAGCAATATGAGCTGAATGACAAAAGTAATATCCGTGTCACGATCTCAAGGTATTATACACCGTCCGGCAGATTGATTCAAAAGCCTTTCGATGGAAGCAGTGAAGATTATGCCTATGAAATCACCCATCGCACCCAGGATGCTACCATGGATGCCGATGAATTTAAAGAGATGGTTCCCGACTCACTGAGGTACAAAACATCAGCAGGACGTGATGTATTTGGAGGAGGAGGAATTGTACCTGATGTGATCGTTCAGGACGATACCACTACATCTCCTTATCTTTTCAACTTTATGCTTGTTAACCGTGTTGATTTCAACTTTGTACGGGATTTTCTTGACACTCATGGAGATAATTTCCGCACTGAATGGGAAAACGATTTTATGGAATATCGAAATAATTTCTCATGGAGCGATTCCGATGAAGAGTTATTTATCTCATTGATGAAGGAGAAAGGTATGGTTCTTGATGAAGATATTGATGAACCCACTATAGAAAATAACAACCTCCGTATCTCACGCGAACAGTTCGATGAATTGAAGTGGATGAATTGCGGACGAATGAAAGCTGAACTTGCAAGACAAGTCTGGGGATCTGAATACTTCTATCCCGTTATTAATGATCACCTGAATGAAACCCTTACTCAGGCGATGAACCTTTGGGATGTTGCAGAAGAACTTGAAATGCTGGTTCAAAAGCGGGCTGAGGCATCATCCAATAATTAATCATAAATTTATTGGATAAATAGTCATGCCGTCCAAAATTTTATAATTAAACACAATACGCCCTGCACTCCTTAAGTGCAGGGTTTTTTATGCCCGGACTAAATCGTAAAATTCGTTTTCACCGGACAACTCGTGTTTGCCGGGATCTGCGGGAATTAACCCACACAAAGTTTCTTTGATACAGGTCCACAAACAGGTTCTCACTGCATGTTTCCATACAGAATTTTCCCCTCAGCTTCGTTTGCCAATGACATGCCCATGGCAGAATCAAAAATAGCTCTCCTTTGCATAAAACTACGGTGGTGCAAGCGTGCAAAAATTCTTCGCCTGTCCTGAGAAGTACTCTTTTAATAACTGGTCAAGCTTCCTGTTCTTCCTTCCATTCCAATCTGCCTGCGGATGGCATTTTCGGACTCTGGATACAAAAAAGAAATGATTCCAAATGACTCAGGCAAAGATAGCACCAGAGGTGCGACATGTCTGTAACCCATGATCATTGCGCAGCGGTGTTCGTGTTTTAGACTTTTGAAATAAACAACCTGACAGAGTACATAGCGTGGAGCAAAGTTCCTGCAAGTCGAAGACACCGATACTTCGGTGAGTTGTGGATTGTGGGCTTGGTTGGCTTTAAGGCATTTCAGAGCAGAGCGTCGCGACTCTGCCAGGAGCCCTTGAAAAGCACAAGCGAGACGCTCATAACATTTTTTTTAAACCAGAAACCAGAATCACTTTTAAATGAACTTTATTTTGCAGTCACTACATCGCCTTTTTTCGGAAATTGAGATAGGAAGGTAAAGAAGATACCCCCGATACCGATCCGTATCTGAGGTATCTAATATTTATTCTTTTCTTATTTTCCGGGGATACCCAGAGGGATCTCAACTCGGAATCCCCGGTTTATAAGATCGAACATATCAAAGCTGCTTCCCGGCTTTAATTCCAACTAACGAACGATTAGCAAAATTCCCCGCCAGTCTATCCTGTACTTTGCATTGCAGCAGAGACACCGTTAATGCTCAGATACAAGGAGTGTTTTAACTCTTTCAGTTCTTCATCACTGGATGTTTCATCCCACCGGTTCAGAAGTTCTACCTGCATAAGATTGAGCGGATAAGTAAACACATTGCGGAATTTTATGGAATTTTGAATCACTTTACGCATATCCAGTATCGCTTCTTGTTCGGTGATTTTAAGAATCACATCGCTGGTTTTTTCGAAATCCTCGATAATTTGATCATGCAGACGATTATCACCTCTTTCGTTATACATTTGGGTGGTCAGAATGTGTGTACGCGCAAGTTCACGCTGGGCATTATCCACTATGGTTCCAAAAAAGCTCCACTCTTTATACCATTTTCTAAGTATTTCAAGAGTTTCAGGCTCCTCATTAAGCAGTGGGTCAAGAACAGCACCCAGTCCATACCAGCCGGGAACGTTATAGCGCACTTGTGTCCACCCAAACACCCAGGGAATGGCTCGTAAATTTGAAAATTGAAGGCCTTTATGTCCGCCTCTTGACACCGGCCTCGATGCAATTGGCAAATTCCCGATATGTTCAACCGGTGTGATTTTCTTGAACCACTCCCAGAAATCCGAATCGTCAATCAGTTTTCGGTAGGCTTTCATTGAACCTTCCGCAATTTTGTCCATGATGACCTCGGTTTCATCTCCTTCCTGAATCGCCTTTTGTCCCTCTCCTGCGGTAACCCGAACTACAGCATTTACAACTTGTTCAAGGTGGCGACGGGTTATATCAGTAAGTGAATATCGGAAAGAGATAATCTCACCCTGTTCGGTAAACCGGATTCTTCCGTTATTACTGATGGAAGGAAGAGCAAGGATCGCACGATTCGAACGCCCGCCTCCGCGGCCCACGGTTCCTCCTCGTCCGTGGAAAAGCCTGAAATCAACTTTATAGTCCCGAAGAACGCGGCCCAGTTCAAGCTGCGCCTTCTGAAGTGCCCAGTTTGCCATCCAGTATCCGCCATCTTTGTTACTGTCGGAATAACCAAGCATGATTTCCTGGAAGTTATCACGCGCTGCAACCTGAAGCTTGTAAATGGGATTTGTAAGAATATCCTCCATCTGTTTGGCACTCATGTCCAGATCTTCGATAGTCTCAAAGAGGGGAACTATATCGATATTGCTTTCAACTTTATCTTTCTTGAGCCCCCAAAGGCCGGTTTCTTTCGACAGTAAAACTACTTCCAGCATATCGCTAACACCATGAGTCATACTGATAATGTAACTGCCAAATGCGTTTTCATCCAGCTCTTTGATTGTATTGATCAGGCGAAATACTTCCAGAATTTCAACAGTATTTTTATTCAGTTTGGCGTTTACCGGGGCAAGCGGCCGGGGGTTTCGCAGCTCCTGCATCAGGATATCTACCTTTTCCTCTTCGTTTAGTGAAGAGTAATCTTCGTGTACATTTGCCACTGAAAGCAGTTCTTTAACTGCCTTTTCATGCAATCCGCTATGCTGCCGGATATCGAGTGCAGCCAGGTGAAATCCGAATGTATTTGCCCGGATTTTCAGATCATTGAACTCGCCATATTTTGCCACGTCTTCGAGTCCGCCTTCTTTCAGTGAATCGGCAATCAGTTCGAGGTCCGCCACAAAATCATTTGCGGTATAATCCTTTGCTGATGCCAGTACTTCGGCTTCAGTCCCCTTTAACTCGGCTAACATCGCACGCATGCGATGCATAATATGAGTGAGCTTACGGCGGTAAGGTTCATTTTTGTAATGTCGTTTGTACTGTTTACTAAGCGGAGCTTCCTGTTCATCTTTTTTTAGTGACTTCACCAGATCATCGGAGGCTGGCACCAGGTTTTGGGAAATGGAGAGATAGCGCCGAACTTTTTCAAGCTCCTGCAAATAGAGTTTAAGCACACTGCTACGATGCTCCAGCAACGTGTTCCAGGTGACATCTCTTGTAACAAAAGGATTTCCGTCACGGTCACTACCGATCCACGAACGATACCTGAGTATGATAGGTATATCCGGAGTTTTACTGTATTGTTGTGAAAAAGCCGAACGAATATCGTCATACAAACGCGGTACAGTTCGCCAAATAGAATTTGTAAAATAGAAAAGTCCGTTCTCCACCTCGTCTTCAACGGTAAGCCGCTCCGAGCGCACTTCATCGGTTGAAATAAGCAAGGCAATTTCGTTCATAATCTGCCTCAGTTTGGCCTCTCGTTCGTTGGGTGTGAGGTTCAGGTTATCTATCTCATCAATCATTGCAGTAATATTCTCTTGTTTGTTGAGAATACTGCGTCGACGTGCTTCTGTCGGGTGAGCCGTGATAGTTGGCTGGATATCGAGTTTTGTAAAAATGTCCAGGGCATCATCGTAGCTGAACTTTTTCGATTTAAAAAACTTGAGTGCATCTGCGATGCTTTCCGGACGCGGATTATTGATATCGATCTTTCTGGCACGCTCACGGTTAATCCGTATAATTTCATGCTGTTCGAGCGAATTTACCAGGTGAAAAAAAATCGTAGTAAGCCGAAGAAGGTCCCGGATTTCATTCACATTCATCTGCTCAATTCGTTTCCGAAGTTGCTCGTTGGCCTCACCACCAGATTCATTAAATGTCTCAGCAGCCTTCTGAGGCAGCTCGGCAGATAGCTTCTGCAGAGAAATATTCTCACTTTGAACCAGGTAATTTTCCAAAAGTGATGTGAGTGAAATCAGGTTTTTAGTTAGCGGCTCGCTGATATTAGCCGACTCTGCGTAGTGTTGAATTGTTTCTTTCCAGGTCATAAACTCCAATTACTTTATTCAAAAGGCTATAGATAGCCAATATTGTACTTAAAATCACCATTCAAATCTATATTCATCACCAAAAAAGCGCTTTTATTTTTAATATGACCTAACTCATACTCCTATTAAAGCCCCAATCATCTTTTTCACCTTCCTTATCACATATTTAGATCTCAGATTACCCGAAGAAAAATTATGTGCAGACCAATAAATTTGTTTAGAAAATCCAGGTGGTTCAAAGTGGTATTTTGTATTTACCTGATTTTTATTCACCCGAAAAGGGATGTATTTTAGCTCCCATTAAAATTTCAATTATATTTACTTTTGTCTGATGCCCTGGTCTTTGCGGATGGTTCTCTATGCGAGTATCATCGTTTGTTTAATTTTACTCTATTTTGGTTTCCGGTATTTCAGGAGTGTAAACATAGCAGGCCTGAAATCTCCCAGGTTTTACAAATTTCTCTTTCTTCTGGCTGCAACACTTTTCCTGGCTTATCCCGCAGCTGGCCTGATCGAATATTATTTAAGGGGTTCATTCACGCGCACCGGATATCCGAATGCCATCATTTATCTGTTCTGGTACGGAGTGGTTTTTACAGGTGTGATGGTAAACTGGCTTCTTCTGCACGATTTACTTAAGCCGTTATGGTCATGGATTTCAAAACGTCCTAAAAAAGAAATTAAACGAACATTTGCACAGATTTTTTTGATTCTGACCGGTCTCACCGCAATTTATACCGCTGTCAAAATGGTCTGGGATACCAACCGGATTGCAATCGAAGAAATTAACTATACCCTCCCCAACTCAGATAGTCCGTTTGAACCGCTTACCATCGTACATATTGCCGACCTTCACGCCGATCCCTACACCCGGGATCCACACATGAATCGATACGTGGAAATTGTAAACCGGTTTGAGCCGGATATCGTGGTTTTTGCAGGAGATCTGATCACATCTGGCACTGATCATATCGATACCGGGGCTGCTGCACTTGGTCAAATTGAATCAGAGTACGGTTTTTTTGCAGTTTTGGGAGATCATGACTACTGGACAGAAACAGAGTGGGTTATCCAATCACTGCATGATAACGGAGTTCCGGTTTTGCAGAACGAAAACACCTGGATTGATCACAGAGGTTCACTCATTAAATTAACCGGGATTACCGAACTCTACAGTGCTCAGGTACAGGCAGATACACTGGCTTCACTCCTGAATGAGCAAAGAGGTGCTGATCTGAAACTACTCGTTTCTCATCAGGCTTCCGACCGGCTTATTGAAGAATCGCAGAATGCAGGAGTGCATCAACTTCTTGGCGGACATACTCACGGCGGCCAGATTAGAGTTCCGGTTTTCTTCTACCCATTTACAGCAGCCCGTGCAGAAACCCGCTATGTCAACGGCCACTGGATGATCGGAGACATGCTTCTTAATATTAACAACGGACTTGGATTTACACTTGCCCCGGTCCGGTACAATGCTCCCGCCCAGGTTTCGGTCATCCGTGTAAATACAGAATAAAATAGCCTGCAAGAGTGTAAACAGAGTGAGTTCCTGTTATGGCTCAGAACCCAAAACCCCGCCGTACACCACTTCAAGAAGTTATTGATACTAATGGTGCGGGCTCTTGCAGACAGAGGATTGGATGTTAAACACCGCATGAAATCTAATCATACATTCGAAAAATCAAAGTTTTTGTTCAGCTTTATAAACGTTTTTGACACCTGTGATCCCACTGAGTAAAACATGCTATCTTAACCATTTGAAATTTCTCAGTTTTTTGTGTAAATAAAATCATCAACACTCAAAAAAAACCAGGATAGAATCATGGCGGGAACAAGAATTGCACTGATAATGGGAGGAGGAGTAAGTCTCGGAACGTTTTCCGGAGGAGCGCTGGCACAGGTTATCAACTTACTAAAGCATGCTCAGCGGGGTCCTGCAAAAATTGATGTGGTATCTGGAGCATCTGCCGGAAGTATGACTCTGGGCGTAGTTGTTTACCATCTGTTGAAAGGTTCATCCGATCAGGAGATTGAGGACGCTCTGCACCAAGCCTGGGTTAAACAGATCTCCATTGACAACCTCTACCCCAAAGATATCGGCCGGCACAATCAGGCCAGTTTTTTCTCCAATGAAGTTATCGAAAAGATTGCAGGGAATATCATCAATACCGATGAATGGGCTGGCAATAACGAACCTCATCCACTTTTTGCCGAAGGGATGAAAGTTTCATTCAGTCTCACCAATCTGAATGGCATTCCTGTTCGTTCAGAGGGTCAAATCATCCGCCAGGCCTCATCTGGCGGGGGTGCACCATCAGGGAAAAACAGCGTCTTTGCCGATGCGGTACAAACCACCTTTCATCAGGACAATGTCCGCTTTGTTGTCAGCTCCCAATCCAATTCCGGGAACGAATTTGAATCGCAATACCATGTGCTGCGCCCCTGGAAAAACGATACAGCTCAGAAAAAGTGGGACATTTTTCGCAAGGGTGCTATTGCATCGGGGGCATTTCCGGGAGCATTCCCACCGGAGCGTATTTTACGCGAACGTCACGAATTTGGCCGCTGGTGGCCCGATGATCTTGAACACAGTAAACGGTTCATGTTCGACTACCTCGATGGCGGCATTCTTCGCAACGAACCGTTGCGGGAGGCTATCCAAATGGCAGCAGAGCAGGATCGTGGTAAAGATGTAGAGCGGGTGTTCATTTTTATCGATCCGAATGTGAGTGGTACCAGCGAAGTATATCCACTCAGCTTTAACATGCCGCTTTCTCTCAAGGAGGAATACGACCGCACCGGACGCCTTAAATCATCCGAACTCACCTCACCCGATTATATGAGTAAATTGATGGGAGTATTCGGACGTTTTGCCGGTGTTCTGGCAAGTCAGGCTACATACCGCGACTGGCTAAAAGCTGCACACTACAATAGTCTTGTGGAATGGCGCGATGATCTGATGGATATGTTTGATAACCTTCAGCCCAAACCCGGTTCCGATATTGAGGAAAAGCTGGATAATCTGATCGAAACGATCTACCGCGAAAAAGCGGCTCGTTCTAATGGTGGTGAGGATGATCTTGTTGATACTGAAAAAATTCAGGAAAAGATCAAAAATGACTTGGCAGACGACTCGTTCAGTACCAAACTAAAACTGGCAATTGACCTGGTTGCCAATCTGCATAAAAAACGAAAAATCAATATGGTAGCCATCACACCTGCATCGCAGGAGGGAGATGCCGATCATCCGATAGCAGGCAATTTTCTGCGCAGTTTCGGTGGTTTTTTTGAAGAGAAATTCCGTCAGCATGACTTTGAAGTGGGCAAGCATCTTGCTGCAAAAGTTCTCAATGCCTCCATCGGAGATGCCAAATCGTTCCTCAAAGAGGAAGCTGAAATACCGCCTGCACCGCAGCCTATTAACCCTGAACCTCACTACCGCGAGCTGGACAATCTCCGGCGTGCAAATTTTGAAAAACTGATTGAAGAGCACTTAGACAGCAGTCTTCCAATACCGGGAATTATTCGCGGAGTTGTACGAAGAAAACTTGTCAGTAGAGTCAGCAACTCTCTGCTTTCAGGAATAGACGGACAGGTTAAATATGTCTACCTGCGGTTCGAAAATCTGGAGGATCGGCGATACCTGAAGGGAAATACCGGTGATGACCGCCACGTGAACAGCTCTGGTATAATAGATACAGTTATTGGTATCCGAAAGCGCCGGGAGGGAATCAGAAATTATACATTATTTGGACCTCATCTGCACAGTGATGGCAATGGAAACCACTTCCTGGAATTCTACCGAAACAGGCGTACTCCGTTCAGAAGCGGAGAAAAACAGGGACGTATTGAATTAAAAGGATCTCCCGAAGAGTGGTTCCGTACTGCTTTCTGCTGCAGTTGTCCCTGCGTGGTACGGGATATGAGCGAAGATGAAAGATACGAACCGGTTGATGTGAAGGGTGTAAGCGTGGATTTATTTTAAGATTCTACGGGAATTGTTTTGGATAAATTGATATGATTTTCACTACAGTCTCCTATCCCGCATTTCTCACCAAGAAATTTGGTTGTGGGCAAGGCGTCTCTGAAATGGTGGCGGAAACGTACCTGAGTACGTTGAGCAAGCCATTTCCGAGACAACACAGCCCACGGGCAAATTTCGCAGTATCTGACAGGCTGTTTTGGTGCAATCTCTGAAATTGTAGGCTAAGACGTTAATAATTAAATTGATATTTTTATTCATAATTTTTTCTGTGAGAAATGCGGGCTATTGCCCGTCAATACCGATTCGAGTCGGTTTACCTTTCAGGTCTTATTTTCCCAATCAATTCTCTCGCTACCTGCATTCCAATCGCAATACCCATGCCGCTCAGTCCGGCAGCCGCCCACACACCGGGAACGATCTGCTTGATGATAGGTTCCTTGTTTTCAGTCATTCCCATGATACCGCTCCACTCCAGGTCGACCGATCTGTTTTCAGGGAGTTTTAACACTTCACGGGCAAAATCTGTTAAATAGTTTTTGATGGTTACATTAACACCAAACTGATCGGTGGTTTCCTCTTGCATGGCCATATTCCGGGCACCGCCCAATAGCAATCTGTCTCCGATATTACGAAAATAAATATAGCCTTCATCATAATGAAACGTACCTTTCCACTTCAGGCCGGGAATGGGATGCGTAACGAAAATATAGCCGCGGGCGGGTTTCACGGGCAGATCAGTCAGGCATGAAGCAAATCCGTTCACGGCTAATGCAATCTTTTTGGCTTCTATTTCCAGCCCATTTGTGAATGTGACCCCTCCTGATTTTACCGAGTCAACTCTGCAGTTCCACCAGGTTCTTACTCCTGCTCCAGAAAGTCTATTATGGAGTGTCCGCATCATTTTCCCACTGTTTATGGCCCCTTCAGCCCGGTTGAAAATGGCGGGGTACCCTTCAAAATTCGTTTCGGTGTACACATCTTCCAGGCCGATTCTCTCTTTCATCTGCCGGTTAAACCAGGAGATTTGTTTTCGGGAAGCATCAAATTTTGTCTGCTCCGTAAAAATTTCACAACCACCGGTTTGCCGGTAATCCATCGGATCTTCTCCTATCGTCTGGCGAAGCAGCATCAGCCCGTTCCAGCGGCGTTCTATTCTATCAAAAACAGTATCTTCATCCGAGGTCTGAAGATCAGCCAGGTGCTCGGATATTGAACCAATACAGGCAAAACCTGCATTTCGAGTACTGGCACCTTCCGGGAAAAAACCTTTATCCACAATCAGAACCTCTTTTTCAGGGAAGGCCTGTTTATAAAAAAGAGCAGCAGATGCTCCTGTAATTCCACCGCCAATCACCAACAGATCGGGAGGCTTTAACCACTCCTCTCTCTCCCAGTAAGAAAATGAATATTTCATCCGGTTTTTGTGAGACACCTCATCAAAATCTGGGTTCCCAGCCGGGTTCATATCCCCGCCTCCACTTGCTCATCGCTTCCGAATCGCCGATAATCCGGCCGGTATCGGGATTGATATTGAGTGAACGCCCAACATATTGAGAAATGTTCCCGAGATGAAGGGCAAGTACACCTCTCTGACCCTGATCGATCGGTGAGGTTAGTTCTTCTCCTTCGCGGATGCCCATCGCAAAGTTGTGTGCGTGAAGATCTGTGAGGCTTCCACCTCCGATGATATCCGTTTGGTCTTCTCCATCATCGCTCATTCTTCTCTTGATCTCTTCGTTATCGAGATCATACGCTATATATCCGTTACGGTCGATCATCATGGAACCTTGCGTTCCGTGAATAAGGGCGCCTCTTCCCCTGCCCCCGAAGAAACGAAACCCGTTACAGCTTCTTCCTTCCCAGTTAATGCTCTTTCCATCCGGGAAATCAAAATTCACATTCTGTACATCATAAAACTCCCAATCATCATCAAAATGATACCGGCCGCCGTTGGATGCAATTTTGTTAGGCATATCCACGCCCAGAGCCCACCGGCAAATATCGTATTCGTGTGTGCCGTTGTTCAGCAATTCACCGGTTCCCCATTTCCAGAACCAATGCCAGTTATAGTGAACAACATTATCGCGATAAGGAGTTCGCGGCGCAGGTCCCTGCCAGAGTTCATAATCAAGCCAGTCGGGTACATCGGCAATTTGCCCGTTCCCAATAGAGCCACGGGTCGCTGCGTAAAAACATTTCGCATAATACACATCACCTATGAGTCCGTCCCGTATTTCCTGAATTGCCTCTATCGACTCAGGCGAAGAACGCTGCTGATTCCCCATCTGTACAAGTTTGTTGTAACGCTTTTGGGCTCTCACAAGCAGTTCTGCTTCGGCGGGGTGATGGCTTGCGGGTTTTTCAACATACACGTGTTTACCCGCCTGCAGTGCCATAATCGTAGCCGGTGCGTGCCAGTGATCTGGAGCGCCGATTACAAGAGCGTCAATATCGGGATCTTCCAGTGCTCTTCTGAAATCGGTCCCTGTCTCCGGGCGCCTTCCCTGGATTTCGTAAATCTCTTCGGCAATTTCGGGAAGCGGCCGACTGTCCACATCAAAAATGGATTTAACCTCGGTACTCTGCACCCTCGCAAAAACCCTGGCAAGATACGCAGCCCGCCCTCTTCCGCCCATCACGGCCACAACTACTTTTTCATTGGGAGCACTTGCTCCTCTCGAAAATGTAAATGGGCCTGAAAGCCCTACTGCTGCGGTTGTAAGTGCTGATGTTTTGAGAAATTTACGTCGATCCATAAAGCTGGGATTAGATTTGATTAGGTATGAAATTCTAACTTAACCGATTAAGGCTTACACTATAATAGTTAAATAGAATTTTTTTTTCAAAATGAATGATTTCTAAAGGGACCGTGCTGGAGTGCTGTAAATACAATAGATCCACCGGCAAGGATGCCGGTGGTTATCAGGAATTTCTTCAGGATGAAATGATATTTCTCCTTTCACCAGATATTTAGATGATATAATCCTCCGGTAAAAACACCTCCTGACCTGTTTTGGTGGCTTCCTCAGCCAACAGTGTCCAGATAGATGCATGATAACCCTCATCGGTTAGCTTCTGTGGAGCTTCGCCTTTCCTGATAAAATTGATAAAGCCTTCCAGATAGAGCAGTGTGTCGTTCATTGTGTATTCAGGTGATAGGTATTTGCCTCCAAGGCGAATTGGCCCGTCTGGTATCCAGGTAGCTCCGCCGATAGGAATATCTTCATTTTCCTGCTCCATCATACTCAAGATCAAATCTTCAATCGAAGGCGGGTCATCGGGAAACTCTTCGAACCACATGTTCGATTCCAACTCGATGGTTCCGTCATTACCAAGCACCTGCACCTGCATTCCGTTATGTCTGTTACTGGTGATACAGTCGTATGAAAAATGAATATCTTTTGGATATTTAAAAACAAGCGCAAAATTATCGTACACTTCCCGCCCATCATCAAAATGATTAATACTGCCGCTGCCCATTACCGAAATCGGCTGGTTTCCAAGAACCCAGTTTGCCACCTGGAAGTGATGTGACCCTAGTTCCGTAAGCATACCGGCAGAATAATCGTCATAAAATCTCCAGTTGCGGAGGCGGTCAAGATCGGTGCCCCTGCCACCGGTATCATCATAAAAAACCCAGGCTGTGTTTCGGTGCCACCATCCTCTCAGCATAGTAATCGGCCCGATATCTCCTCGCTCGATTTTTTCCATCGCCTGCAGATACACAGGGTTGAATAGTCTCTGATGACCAACCAGTAATATGTTTCCTGAATCTTTATGGGCATCATACATATCTTTCACCTCATCCAGGTGCCTTGCCATCGCTTTCTCACAAAAAACATGAAGGCCGGCATTCAGGCAGTCTACTGTTTGATGAGCATGTTCGTGCAGTGGCGTTGCGATCACAACGGCATCAAGTTCTACCTGGTCAATCATTTCCCGATAATCGTAAAACGCTTCGGCTTTACCTTCGGTTAATTCGATCGCCCGCTGATAGTGGTCTTCCCAGGTGTCGCAAACAGCAGCGATCTCTACATTCAGCGATTCACTGAGTTCCTGTAAATTGAGAAGCAGTGTACGGCCTCGTGAGCCAACCCCAATCACTCCGACTCGCACCCGGTCAGATGGCCCGCTTCCTGCCGCTGCAGGATTATTGAAAATAGAAAACCAGGGCATGCTTGTTGTAAGTACAGATGTGCCTGCCAGTGCAGCAGTCATTTCGAGAAACTTTTTTCTATTGATATACATGGCTAAATGGTATTGATTATAGTTTACATAGGGATAAAGGTTACTTCATAAGACAGATAAACATGGTTTAGTTATCCTCCTGAACCATTGGATCTGCTTCTTTCTGCTCAAATTCTGTTACAATGCCCTGACCACTTTCATAATCAACTTTGATTACTTCGAGATGATCATATTGGTTCATTACCTCGTAAATAACTTCATCGGATGAAACCAAAAATGCGGTCGACAGCATTTCAGCCAGTACGGGAGATTCTGCCGATACACTCACCGAACAGCAACGCTCCACAGGCTGTCCGATTTTCGGATCAATCACATGCCTGTGGTTTTTCAAACGTCCGTTATCACTCACAAAAAAATTACTTGAGGTAGAAACCGACCCTCCGTTCACATAAAAACGATGTAGTGATTGACCGGGGTTCAAATAATCGTTCATTCCTATTTTCCAGCTTCCCCCGGCCGGATGCTCTCCCAGTGCCAGTATGGAACTTTCACCAAAACTGATGAAGGCACTTTTTACAGATGCATCCTCAAGTATATACTTAACTTTTTCAAGTGCATAACCTTTGCCAAAACCACCGAGGTCAATCTCAAGGCCATCTGAGTCAAACTTAATGGTTTTAGATTCAGAATCGATCTGAACTTTTTCCATTCCAATGTTATCTTTAATGCTAATCAACTTTTCATCAGCTTCATCCACTTCTGAACGGTTTTTCCAGTACTCCATGAGCGGACGCAAAGTGGGATCGAAAGCTCCTTCAGTTATATCCCAGCAAAACCGGCAAGCATTGATAATTTCAAAAAATTCATCGTCCGCCCTGACCGATTCATTCGCAGCTTTTTTGTTGAGCATAGCTACATCGCTGTCTGGAATAAAGCGACTCAGCTTATTTTCTATTCGATTCACTTCTTGCTTGACCGCCCCAAACAACCGGTCACCGCTTTCATCATCAATACCCGGAATAATGATGTGAAATCGGGTATTCATCGCTAAAAATTTGTTATGGTATATGCGACTCATACTTTCATTATAGGGCTTTTCAGCTAAACTTTCATATCATTTCATTACAACTTGCATCTTTACGAAATATTTTTCTGCTAAAACAAAGATCATCGGGAAATGAAGTTTTTTTTGAAACTTAACCGGCATAAAAATCAAACATCTGCTGGATTTGATTAAGTGATGGAGCATCTCCTTCAATCACCCAGAATCGATATTTAATTTCAAGCGGCTCTTCGGGTGATAAATGCCATGGAAAAAACTCTCCAAAACGCCCATATCTCCGCTCAGACATTTCAGCGCCATCAGGATTTGAAGGGTGGCTCATGTAAACCACTGTATATTCCCTGCCTTCAATATGAAAGTTCATAGCATTCCACGGAAGATCGAGCCAGTGCTCCTCACCCATTTCTTCATCCGGAGGCAGTTCTTGCCATCCCTCAGGACGGATGAAATGTGTTTCATCGGAATGATCAGCAACATACTGAGCTGCACGAAATTGTACTCCGGCGTGATGCAAATCACCTTCAAGGCGCACCGTCCCGTCTGTTGCAGTCAGTACAGAATAAAAATCGATCACAAAACTGTTTTCTGAATCCCGAAAAGCCCGAAGATCTCTTTCTTCAACCAGAAAGGTATTCCCGTCATGGTCTTTCCAGTGAATATCAACTACATGTCCGCCGGTTACCGGGCCTTCAACTTCTCGAATTATACGCTCATGCTCACTTCTTTCACCGTTTCGGGCATGCCAGATGTCGATTTGTTCGTCATCAATATAAACATGGTTATAACCAAAAAAGATACCCCGGTGATGTGAGAAGCGTCCGCCGGGCCCTTTTGTGATTCTTTCATTTCCGGCAGGGTCAAACAGATGATGAAATGGTTTTTTTGTCTGTTCAACATCTTCGGGATCATAAACCGGATGTTCATATTGCAATACCGGCTGATTTCCGAAACTTAAAAGAAGCGACTCATCGCCATTACGCTCCCACCGGAACTCTTCAGCAGGGCATTCATCGTTTGCAAGAATCGCATAATCTACAGACTCACCCGCTCTTTGATTGGCCAGCCACCATACACGAACAGAACCGGCTACTGTTTCGGCTTGTGCCGGCAAGCGCTCTCCTCCTGAAGTGACACAAAGGTTTTCGGTTTGATTGAACAGTGTCTCATTCAGGTCTACATAAACAGGTGCATTTACAAGGTCTGCATCACCTGAATCGATAGTTGCCCTGTAAACTACATCCGTTCCGTCGCATGCAGTAATAAAAAAAAGAGCGACACTCACAAAAAATAGTTTCTTCATAAAAATTCTTTAGTATTTGATTAAAATTTGATGAAACAAACCGGGAACAGAGTCCCGGATCCTGATGCTTTTTATCCAATGAAAAAGAGTATTCGACTGCCAACATTTTGTCAGGAGAACAACCTGTCCAAACATATATCAGGCCGGGAGGTTATCAGACGAAATCCATTCCGGTTTTTTTGCTAAATCGGCTGACATGATCACCATTTCCGGAATCACATCTTCTTTGGCTTTCATCTCTTTAAAAAGTTGTTCAAATGCACGTTTACCAAGTTCATAATTGGGCTGGTCAATACAGATGAACGGCGTTTCCAGGTACTGATTGAAGTCACTATCTCCAAACGAAAGAATAGGAATATCGGCCGGTGAGATACCCAATTTGTGCATTTCACTTAGAATACCCAGGCCAACCGGATAAGTAACGGCAAAAATGGCTTCCGGTTTCCCATATTGTTCAAGAAGTATCTTAAAACCTCTGGCTCCATCAACTTCACTAAAACCACCTTCAATGATAGCGGATTCAGACATACTCAGACCTGCTTCCTGTAATGCTTCATTGTAACCGGCTCTTCTCTGCTTTCCAATAGTCGATGAACTATATCCGGCCAGATGTGCAACATCATTATAACCAAGGCCGATCAGATGCTTTACACCTTTTCGGGCACTTTCACGGTCGTTTACCTTAACGTAGCTAAAACCAGCATCAGTAAATCCCCTGTCGAAGAAAACGAGATTAATACCCATCTCTTTTGCATCTTCAAAAAGATCCGGTTTCTTTGTTTTTTCTGTGACAGAAACAACCAGTCCATCGACTCTCATATTGATCATCGACTCGAGGTGTTCTTTTTCAAGTTGTTCATTCTCATAAGATACTCCCAAAATCACCTTATACCCTTCTTTTTCAGCAGCCTTGTAAATTCCTTCTATGGTAGCCGCAAAAAAAGCATGTGCTATTTTAGGAACTATCACTCCAATAGTATTTGTCACTTTTGAAGTTAATGAGCGTGCCTGAAGATTGGGATGATATCCCATCTCCTTCGCCTTCTTCTTAACTTTTTTACGTGTCTCTTCAGATATGTCTTTATGATCTCTTAAGGCCTTGGAGACACTAACCTTGGTAATATTCAGCTCATTAGCAATGTCTTCTAAACGTACATTTTTCATTTGCACTTCTATCGGGTTCGCAACTTCACTTCTTGTTTTCTGTTTAAACCAAACAGTCAAAAAAATGCCATTCAGCCATTCTTTGCATGTTTGAATGACCGAATGGCTGTTATAACCTCAAGACCTCTAATTTGATTACACCAGGTCAGACGGACGTTTTGCATGAGGCTTCAGGCTTGTCAGCCCTTCAATTTTTACTGGCCTCCCGGATGCCGCGCTCTTGCGGGCGGCTACCCCTGCCAGAACCGACATCACACCATCGCGTGTTCCGGCTGACTGATACAACGGATCTGCCATATCCGGATCTTTAAAAAGTTTGTCCATCAACAGCGGGTCTCCTCCCCAATGGCCGCCTTCAGTAAAATCAACAGTAATTTTCTGAGGTTCTTTACCCAATGGAGTATAAATCCATTCCTGGTGGTCACGCGATGATGGCCAACCACCTTCACGCCCTTCAAGCCTTCCTTTGGTTCCGTTAAACGCAATCCAGTAACCGGAATGGTTTGTATCGGAAGTCAGCGAGTAGTTCAAAAATGCATTGTTAGCATATTTTACCAGAGCCGAATGTTTGTCATGAGAGTCGATGTTGTGCCTGAAAACACAATTATCCCGGATATATCCGTCGTAATGCTCATTATCGGCATACATCTGTCTCAGATGATCGTTGGCGTTAATATCCCAGTGGTAATCGCAGCGGTCGGCATGCGGACAGTTGCGGCAGTTGGTTGAGCGGAATGGACCATTAGAACCGAATATCTCCAGGGCATCGTGCGCATACACTTCCACGGGATCTGAATCCAGGAACCAGTTAATCATATCAAAATGATGCGTATTCTTGTGAACCCAAAGTGTACCTCCCCGCTGGCTTTCCCCATGCCATCTCTGCATATAAGCTTGCTGATGACTATGGCTGATGTTCCAATGGAAGTCCACGGTTCTGATATCACCAATTGCTCCTTCCATCAGCATCTCTTTTACTTTGGCCCGGTGGGGCGGATAGCGATAATTAAAGGTTACATAGACATCGTTGGGATATTTTTTGTCGGCATCAATAATAACCTGACATTTTTGTTCATCAATGGTCAGCGGTTTTTCACAAACTACATCCACACCATGCTCCAGCCCTGCTACCACACAGTTATGGTGCTCCCAGTCCCAGGTTGTAACCACAAGGCGATCGGGGCTGGTTTGTTCAAGCATCTCATCCAGGTTGCTGAATGTGGGACAATCCACACCGATGTAGTTATGACCATATTCCAATCGGCCGGGGTTGGTATCGCAAATCCCCACAAGGTCAACATAATCCCCGTAGTTTCTCATTAATGTTCGTCCATACATTCCAACACCACGAACGCCAAGGCCTACTACCGCAACCTTCATCTTCCCATCCCTTCTACGTTTCGATGGTGCTTTTCCGGGTTTAGACATAACAGGCCCGGCTATAATCGATCCTCCAAGTGCCGCTCCAGTTGTTTCTAAAAATCTTCTTCTCGTAAAATTGTTATTTGTCATGGCCATTTATTTTTTGTTTAGCAGAATACATTCCCTTCCAACTCCCGGAAGCACTCCAATTATTCAAAGTTACCGGTTACTTTGAATGTAGTGCATAAAAATTTAAAAGACAATTTTCTTGTTTGATTTTTATCAAAATTATTTTCATACAAGTTTTGTGAATTTTTTCCGCTTTCCATCTAACACCACCTTGCATTAACTGATTTTTCTTACCCATATTCCAATGTAATTAATATGGGTTACAGATTTACCAATCAATTAAGAGAGCGAACCGTCACTCCCACCGGGTAGGCAAAATCCATCCACATCTGATTGATCTGATCCGGATTCGGCTCCCCGTCATAGGTGATGTAGCGATATTTTACAACATATGGAGTACCTGGTTCAATCGACATATCGCCGAGCTGAGTTGGTGCATAGTTAAAAAACGGCTCATCCGGATGGATGCGCACAGTCTGCGGATGCCGGTAGTTGGAAGGGTGGCTCATAATTGCTATTCCAGCCAATTCACCATCACTATGTCCGCCAATATGAGTCCATTTCACGCGGGTTCCGTGACCATCCCGACCCAGCCCTTCTGATGTTAAAAACGTCACATTTTCAGGGTCATTCCAATCCAGATGTCCTCTGAACCCAACTCCCCCATAGTGGTACTCAGGAAGTACAAGTGGCTGAGCTGTATTCGCTGTTTGTGTCACTTTTAAGTCAAACATCAGAAACTCACCATTACCCGATCCGGGATAAACCTTTACTTCCCACTCTTCATTGAGTGCAATTACAGGAGCCGAAGCCGACAAATCAACGAAATGATGCTTCGCTTTCAGGCCTGCATGAACCGGACCTTCCCAGGCAACTTCAAGAGAATCGGCCTGATCCACCCGGCCGCTGTTGGCATGCGGATTCCAAAAGTCGGGTGTTCGTCCCTGAAACTGTGTTCGAGTCCAGGCGGACCAGATTCCTGAATGATGCGGATGCAGGTCGGGATTCAAATGACTGGTAAGTAATGTCCCTGAGGGAGATTTTATCGGGTGAATGTAACCACCGCGCTTGTATCGGTCATCAAGCTCGGCAGGAGGAGTATTATCCCTGTGATAATAGCTGAGGATTTTACGGTCTCCGGTAAAAAAAGTGATCAAAACATCATCAATCTCTTTGCGAACTACCGGTTCTGAGTGTTGCAGGTTCAAATCTGTTTGGTAGGTACGGCTCTCACCAGCGGCAAGCCGTCCGAGAATAAACGAACCCTTGTTATTTTCACCGACTTGAAGCAGTGTTCCCTCTCCGTTATCGGCCGTCAGGCGATACACTCCAGGATCAACGTCTTCGGGAAAATAGAAACTTACAACAGAACCTGAGCGGTCAATCTCACCTGATGTAACCGTTACACTGTATTGCTGAGCCAGTGCCACACTTGCAGATCCCAGTAAAAACAAAAAGAATGCAACTACTGTATGGAAGTATTGATTTTTTTGAATCATCATTTTTGGATTAGGTTTTGAAAAATTTCGTTGTGGTATCTTTTTTTAATCACCTGTCAGGCTGGCACTGTGTCATTTGTAAAAGTGTGACAGAGTCATCGGACGAGTCGATTTGGACTCATTCCAATCATCAAATTGGTTCATTTTTTTGAAAAATCCGGCTGATGACTTACTCCTTTTTTCACCTACTGACATGACATTAGTGCCCATCCGCCTACATAATCTGAATACCCAGCATCGATGAAAAAACAAAATAAGTAAGCAGTGTTACAAGTATTGCAAAAAAGAGGTTCAGCAGCAAACCCGCTTTTGCCATTTCCGGGATCGTCATCACCCCGCTTCCGTAAACAATGGCATTAGGCGGAGTAGCCACCGGCAGCATAAATGCACAGCTTGCCACAAGAGCAACTGGCAGCGCAAAAAGAAGCGGATCCTGCCCGATACCGATGGCCACAGAACCGATGACCGGTAAAAAAGCAGCCGCTGTGGCAGAATTGCTCGCCAGCTCTGTGAACATGATAATCACAATAGCCACGATAAAAAGAATCAGAATGACATGCCATCCGGCAAGAATACCAAGATACCCGCCCACCCATTCGGCAAGGCCTGTACGCTGGATGGCCCCTGCCAGAGATAATCCCCCGCCAAAAAGAATCAATACACCCCACGGAATTTTTTCTGCATCTTCCCATTTCAGCAGAAAAACGGCTTTTCGGATATCAATTGGAATGAGAAATAGCAGAAGAGCCCCAAATATGGCAATACCTGCATCGGTCAGGCCGGGGACAAGATCGGCAAACAGCGGTCTTGTAATCCACATCAGTCCTACAAAAATAAATACCACAGCGACCATGATTTCTGCTCTCGAAATGCTGCCAAGCCTTTTAATTTCATCCATGATATACTCACGTCCACCCGGCAATTTTTGGAATTTCACCGGATATATAATGTTGGCAAGTGTATAAAAAATAACAGGAAGGCCAAGGATCACTACAGGAATACCGATCATCATCCATTCAGCAAAATTAATTTCGATTCCATAAGCATCATTTACAAAGGCGATCATCAGGGCATTCGTAGGTGTTCCGATCACCGTACCCAGTCCTCCTACACTTGAGGAGAAAGCGATGGCCAGCATCAGGGTGAGGCCGAAATTTTTCAATTCTTTTTGGGTAATGCCAACATTTTGGGCGGATTTGGTGAGCTCAATAACCGACATAGCGATTGGAAGCATCATCAGGGTGGCAGCGGTGTTACTCACCCACATACTCATGAATGCAGAAGAAACCATAAATCCAGCGATGATATTTCTCGGTTTGGAACCGATAAACGCGATAATGTTAAGAGCTATTCTCCGGTGAAGGTCCCACCGCTGCATGGCAATAGCGATAATAAAACCACCCATGAAGAGAAATATCATGGGATTGGCGTAGGGTGTTGCAGCGGCATTGATATCTGAAACAGCGAGAACCGGAAAAAGTACAATCGGCAGAAGGGCAGTTGCCGAGATCGGTATGACCTCTGTTACCCACCAGGAAGCCATTAGAACAGCAATGGCTGCAGTTCGCCAGCCTTCAAGGCTCAACCCTTCGGGTGGACTGGAGAAAAGCATCAGAAAAAAAAGAAAAAGCCCTCCCAAAAAACCGATCCACTTGGCTATGCTTATCGGTCCCTCAGTTCCGCTCCCCGCTTTAAATCCTGGATTCGTTCCGGAATCCTGATCAATTTTGTTTCTTTTTTCCTTTGCTGAATCCTGCATTATGCCTTGGCCCCTGTTTTTCTATCCATTTTTATCTATTTGAATTCATGCAGTCATCTGTTTAAATACTGAACCTTTAGAAAATTTAAAACCATTTGTAAAAATACTGTCGTGTCAACTGTAAAAGTGTGAGAGAGTCATCAGACGAGTCGTTCCGGGATCATCCCAATCATCTATATTGGTATATTTTTTGAAAAACTCGTCAGATGACTTAACCCGACGTTTTATCTTTGACATAACACTACCCAATCACAAAGTTACAATCGGTTGATTGTCAGTCCGCCATCTACCATGATAACCTCGCCGCTTGAATATGGAAAATCTCCCCGCACAAGTGCGAGAACAGCTTTAGCTACATCATCGGGTGTACCCCAGCGAGGCTGAATGGTAAGGCCTTCTGCGATCAGCTTGTCATATTTTTCAGTAACTGCGGACGTCATGTCGGTGCGAATCACACCCGGCCTGACTTCATAAACCGGAATATTATATTCGGCAAGACGCACAGCCCATACCAGGTTATGCATTGCCAGCCCTGCTTTGGAGATACAGTAGTCTCCCCTGTCGGGCGAAACCACAGTTGCCGAAATCGACCCGATGTTGATTATGGAACCTTCAAAATCAGAAACATCTTTTTTTTGATCTACCATCCAACTGGCAATCGCCTGCGTTAAAAAATAGGGGCCTTTCAGGTTGATTCGGATCAGCCGGTCGAAACTTTCGGTGCTTGCCTTAAGCGGATCGAGGCGTTTTTTTGGAGCAACACCAGCATTATTCACCAACACATTGAGGCGGCCAAATTCTGTTTTTAGCTTATCAACGATTCTTTTCCGATCCTCATCTGATCCAATGTCCCCCTGGCAGTATATGACGTTCGTTCCCAGTGATTGAAGATCGGCTAAAACCTCTTGTACCGATTCTTCTCCACGAACTCCGTTAATGGCTATATCATACCCCTGCTTGCAAAGTTTTTCTGCTATGGCCAGCCCGATTCCTCTTGAGCCGCCGGTTACAAATGCTGTTGGATTCATGTTGTTTGGTTGCTGGTTGCTGGTTTTTTCCGCCGCTATGCAGCGGAAAACATTAGTTTCTATGTAAATTGGATTAGTAAAAGCGGGTTGGCGATCCGCTGTATATTATCCAATCCGGTTAAAAAAGGTGTAGTATTCTTCATCTTTTGCTATTCGAGTGAGGTACAACGCCAATTCGCGCATATGATAATCTCCCCACATACTCGACTCACCGCAGGGGATCGATTGGTCTTCAGGTATGTAATCCCATCCGTTGGGCCGGTGATAAACCGAATGGAGCAGAAGACCCTGATGTAAATCGTCTGTACTGAGGTAAGGTTCCTCCATCAGGGTGGCCGCAGTGGTTAGACCGGCCTGGAAATAACGACTGCCGTTTTCTTTATCTCCTTTGGATATCAGGTAATTGCCAAGCCTCAGCAAGCCTTGTGCACTGATAGCGGCGGCTGAACTGTCCACCGGTTCGTGTGAGTTGTAGGGGTCGGCAGGTGATGTCGTGTAGTCTCCCAATCTATGTAGTTCCGGAGCACCAGTATCCCAATATGGAATCCCGTCTGAAGAGGTGTGATCGATGTAAAAGTCGCAAGTAGCTTTTGCGGCTTTAAGCATCATCTGTTCAGTTTTTTCCCGTCCGCCAAACAGTTCGAGTTCTTCATCGGAAACTGTTTCCAAAAACTCCAGCTGCTCTGGATAGCCGCAAATCGCCCATGCCAGGCCGCGGGTCCACGTTGTAAAGGGAGAAAAACCCTGCTGTGAATTTGGACATCGAAAATGTCCGTCTGTGACGTTAAAAACCGCCTCATGTGCAGTTCGTCCACGGATATCGTAGGAATCCCGACCCTCGCCGTAATAGATATTGTATCTGGCTGTATTTTCAGCGTGTTCAATCAGACGTCCAAGCAGAGAAATTTGTTCGTCGTGTTCGCCGTAAAGAATGTGCCCCAGTTTGTAGCTGAGTGACAGTGCACGAAGGGTTCGCACCGTATCAACAAAAAGGGAGTGCGGCCCGTTGAAAGAGTGGATAAACCCGGTTCCGTCTTCTGTTGTAGTCCACCTTGAAGCCTGAACTGCCCCGGTTGATTTCAGCGCCAGTTCATAAAAATGTTTTTGCCATTCGTTACCTTCAATTTTACCTTCCTCCATCAGACGCAGAAGCGACCCGTACGTGCTCACGTTATTAAATCCGTGATCATGCACACCGATGTGGGTGATGTGATGTGCCATCAGCTCCAGTGTGGCTTTTCGCCCCAAATCGAGAAACTCCTGTTCACCGGTAGCATCGTACTGAAGGATCTCTCCGCCAAACTGAAATCCCTGTGTCCACTCGGTCCATCCGCGTGTTGTGTACATCCCGGCTTCTGTAAAAACAGGTGAGCCTTTGGCCGTATCGTACTCCTTACGAATCAGGTGGATTTTCCGGGCTGAATGTTCCCAGACATTATTCAATTTTTTTTGAAGGTTTTTTGCAGTCAGGTTTTGGTTGATGTTCATAATGCGATTATTGTTCTTTGTTGAAAATTGTAAGGAATTCCTCGTTTTGGGTTCATACTGTTGTAAGCTGTCAGCTTTCAGTCGTCAGCTTTTAGTAAATCTTTAATCAAAACGTATCCTTGTAATGAGAAACTTCAAAAATCTTTCTGTTTGGCAAAAAAGTCATGTTTTAGCTTTGTCTGTTTACAAAATAACTTCCGGATTTCCGAAAGAAGAATTATATGGATTAACAAGTCAAATACGAAGGTCAGCATCGTCAATACCGTCCAATATTGCAGAAGGTTGTGGGCGAACCACACAGACTCAAATGGCACAATTTTTAAATATTGCAATGGGTTCTGCATCGGAATTGGAATATCAAATTCTGTTATCAAAGGATCTCGGTTTTATTGCCAATTCCATTTACACAGAACAAACAGAAAAAGTACAAGAAATTAAAAGGATGCTAACTTCGCTTCATCAAAAAGTAAGTACTGACAACTGATAGCTGATAGCTGATAGCTGAATGCTTCAAAACTATACCAACTCCGGCACATCAAGCCACTGGCGTTTTTCGGCAGCTTCGTAGCCAATATCGGCGAGCTGATTGCCTTTGGCGGCTTCAAGCAGGTTCCATCGAAACGGTTCATCTTTCACAATATGCTTCAAAAACAGCTCCCACTGAATTTTAAAAGCGTTCTCAAACTCCTGCTGGTGAGGAACTTTCATCCAGCCTTCATGGAAATCGATATCCTTCTCCACATCGGGATTCCAGACCGGTTTGGGAGTGGCCGAGTGAGGCTGAATCCAGGCATCCCGCAAACCTGCTACGGCAGAACCTTTGGTACCGTCAACCTGAACAGTGAGCAAGTCGTCGCGGCGGACTCGTGTTGTCCAGGAAGAATTAAACTGGGCAACGATACCGTTTTTAAGTTCAAAAATGGCGTATGCAGCATCATCGGAATCTGCTTTATACGGTTTACCCTGTTCGTCCCACCGTTTGTCGATATGAGTTGCCGCCAGGCATGAAACCGACTTGATTTCCCCGAACAGATTATCAATTACATATCGCCAGTGGCAAAACATGTCTAAAATAAGACCTCCGCCATCCGCTTTTCTGTAATTCCAGGAGGGGCGCTGAGCGGGAACTGTATCCCCTTCAAATACCCAATAACCAAAGTCACCCTTTACAGAGAGAATCTCTCCAAAAAATCCCTGATCGCGCAACTGCTGCAACTTCACCAGGCCGGGGAGCCAGAGTTTGTCCTGGACCACACCGTGCTTTACACCGGCTTTATCTGCTATCCTGAACAGTTCCACGGCACCCTTGGTTGTAACCGCCGAAGGTTTTTCGCAGTAAATATGCTTTCCTGCTGCTGCGGCCTTTTTCACGCTCTCCACACGAAGATCGGTCCGTTGAGCATCAAAGTATATCTGATACTGGTCATCTTTTAAAACCGAATCCAGGTTAGTAGTCCAGTCTTTAACACCGGACTCTTCGGAAAGCTTTTCAAGTTTAGTCGAATTTCGGCCTACCAGCACGGGCTTCGGTATGATCACTTCATGTTCGCTTATTTTAACCCCGCCCTGTTCAATAATTGGCAGAATTGATCTAAGCAAATGCTGGTTTTTACCCATCCGGCCGGTCACCCCGTTCATAATAATGCCGATGGTATGTGTGGTTAGTTCTTCACTCATATTTGTTTATTTATTTTTTTGATGTTTTAAAGAATAGATGAATGTATCAGACTGAAAATCTGAAGTTTTCCCCCACGTCATTATTCATCTTTCCCAATTTTATTATTCAATTCAATATTCACTATTCCGGCGGATCGGTACATTGTGGCCAGGCTCCTTCCGGAAGCGGCGGCACATCCACACCCTCTTTGGGAAGAGTGCCTTCCAGTTCCTGTTTCCAGTGATCCACATCTCCGGCCGGGCCATAGCAGTAGATCATCTTCAGGGGTGTTTTTCCGATGTTGCTCAATTGATGAAACTCATTTGGCGGAATAAACACGGCTTGCCCGCCCGTGATCTCCTTCCGCTCACTTCCAATGCACATCTCCCCTTTTCCTTCAAGGATAAAATACACTTCCTCTTCCGGGTGATTGTGCCAGGGCACTTGTCCGCCCTCCGGATCCAGTTCCACGATTCCCATGCAAAAATTTTCTGTTTGAATGGAAGAAGCACCGCCGGCAATGTTTTTAGTAAGGCGCCGGGCCGGAAACCTTCGGCCATCCATATTCTGTAAGTCAGCTATTTTCATTTTTTTCTTTATGATTGAGATAATGTTCGCCTTTAACTTTACCGGTTAAGAGTTAAAAAATCAAGCCCCATTTTTTTCCTTCTTGGCTAACATCGGGGTACCTCTTTTACATAATTGGATGCAAATTCCCCAAGGATCCCTCAACATGACCAAATGAGATCCATCATCCAAAAGATCGTCAGATACCAATGCAGCCCCTTTCTGTAGTAATCGGTCTTTGTCTTTAGCCGGATCTTCAGAAACAAAAGCCAGGTGCAGAAGCAACGGATCCATATTCCTGTAATCGGGTACCTGGTCAGCCGGATTCTTGTAGATTTCAATCATGACCCTCTCACTGTCATCGGCAAGAAATGTAGTAAATGGCGCTATTTCAGACTGATTTACGATTTTTAGTCCCATCTCTTTGACATACCACTCTGCCATTTCAAGCGGGTTTTCGACGTTGATGGCGAAATGTTCGATTTTCATATATTACTTATTTAATTTATATAAAGATTAAGTTATTGTTATTATTATATATTAAATATTCGTTACGTTTCAAAATTCTTCATCTACCCATCCATCCACCATCTACAGTAAGAATTGTACCATGAATATAATTTGAAGCTTCTGAGGCAAGAAATACTGCAGCACCTTTAAGGTCTTCAGGTTTACCCCAGCGCCCTGCAGGTATTCTCTTAAGAATACCTGCAGATCTTTTTATATCCTTTCTCAGGGCTTCAGTATTGTCAGTTGCTATATATCCGGGAGCAATTGCATTCACATTGACACCTTTTGAAGCCCATTCATTGGCAAGAGCTTTGGTAAGCTGCCCAATTCCCCCTTTACTTGCGGCATAACCAGGAACTGTAATCCCACCCTGATATGTAAGCAGAGAAGCAATAAATATAATTTTACCTTTTTTTCTATTAAGCATTTGCTTACCTATTTCTCTGCTGAGGATGAATTGCGAATTCAGATTGACCTCTATGACTTCATCCCAGTATTCGTCGGTATGCTCAGCAGCCGGTTCTCTGCGAATTGTTCCTGCATTGTTTACCAATATATCGACAGGAGGACATTCTGATTCCACCTGCTTTATGAAATTATATAACGAGTTTCTATTGGAAAAATCGCACCGAAAGCCCCAAAACTGTCTTCTTATCGCGTTGATACTCAGTTGAACTTCACTTTCTTTCTGTTCAAGATTCGCCGACACACCAATAATATTGGCACCTGCTTCGGCGAGACCTTCGGCTATTTTTCGTCCAATCCCTCGCCTGACGCCTGTCACAAGTGCTGTTTTATTAGTTAGGTCAAAAAATGACTGCATAGTTATTAAAATTGTTACTTTCCGTTTATTGTCAATTCATTTTAACCGTCATCTCAAATCAGTTACCTTACATATCTCCATATCCGTATAGTCCAGGTTTTCTCCCGCCATACCCCAAATAAATGTGTAATTACTTGTACCCGACCCAGAATGGATTGACCATGGTGGTGAAAGTACTGCCTGATGGTTCCTAAGCCAAATATGTCTTGTATGTTCAGGCTCTCCAATGAAATGGCACACAACCTGATCTTCAGGTAAATCAAAATATAAATAAGCTTCCATCCGGCGATCATGCACGTGGGCAGGCATCGTGTTCCATACACTTCCCGGTTTCATTTCGGTCATGCCCATTTGCAACTGACACGTATCAACAATACTGTTCACAATCAATTTCCGAATAACCCGATGATTTGATGATTCAAAAGAACCAAGCTCAACAACTTCACTTTCTCTATGTGTAATTTTCTTCGTCGGATAAACCTGATGGGCGGGTGCAGAATTTAAATAGAATAACGGTTGATTTTGTTCATGACTTTTGAAAATTATTTTTTCTGAACCTTTACCAATATAAAGAGCTTCTTTATGTTCCAGTTTATAGTTTCGATCATCAACAATAACTACACCTGTTTCACCTATATTAATAACGCCAAGCTCACGGCGATCAGCAAAATAATTTGACTTAAGTGGTTGTATGGATTCAAGTTGTAGTGGAGAAGTAGTTGGTTTTACCCCGCCTATGATGAATCGATCATAGTGAGAATACAAGAGATGTATTTCTCCGGATTTGAATAATTCCTCGATAAGAAAATGATTCCTTAATTGTTCTGTATCATAACTTTTTACATCTTTAGGATGTGAAGCAAAACGAACTGAATAATGGATAGACATAGCATTCACATTATAAATATTTTTAGCTCTTTCACTATATAAATAAAAAGCAGAAGAGGTACTCAAAAAAAATTATTGAAGAAGATTAAATAAATATATTCTCAAAGAGCATAAAATATTTCGGGAATAATAATATTTAAAACCATTATACAATAAATAAAAATAAGTAGACAATTATCAACATAATAATAGGTTCTAGAAAAATTGTTGTGGGCAAATTGAAATAGTGGCCCTACAGTCCTTCTTGCCTCATTTGGGGATATATAGAAAGGGGGAAACTTTTAACTTAAAAATAAATATCTACAACAGTTCTTATAAAACTAGTAATTATCAATAAGTTCGCTCTTCAAAAAATATTTCAGCAATGGCCATCGCCCATTCACCAGCTGTAGAATAAAGTAGATATACCCTTCCATCTTCTTCATAAATAGCAGGATCCCGAAGCTGATGAACAAAATCATAGGTGGCACCAAAACGGGATTCTCCAACCGGTTCATTTACGCCCTCATAATCTTTTTCAGGTTTCAGAACGGTCTGCGGTTCCGTAAACCGCCAGTCGTGCCAGTCATCATCCAGATTTTCAATTCTGGATACAAGGATATGTTCAGGGGTATCTCCACCGC
>JAFIFB010000037.1 GCA_020832285.1 Balneolaceae bacterium | reverse complement strand
GTCATCACAATCCGGAGCGGGCGTTCATCAAGCGAAGAGGGCATCGTTCGGAAGCGAAACACTTCACCTTCTTCACGCACTTTATATTCATACACTGAACCCGGCTGCAGCCCCCTCAGCACCACACGGTTGACCCGCTCCTCGCGATACCAGAATTCAAAGGACTCTCCATCGGCCGTTTGCCAGGAGGATACAGACGGATGAACCTGGCGATACCGCAACCTGCTGTCCAGCTCTGAATCCTCTTCCGGCATCCGGTGCCAGTTGATGACCATCGCAGTGGTGGCATCATAATCTTCATCGGGATACCCTTTCTCTTCCGTGGCCGGGTCAAACATACCCCGGTGAGTGCCATCGGCAAATTCGGTATAGGTCCGAAGGGCTTCTTGCTGACCAAGGGGCGATTCAGAAGAATCACAGCCTGCACTAAAACCCAACATTAAGATTAGAGTAAAACAACAAGAATAAAAAGTTCGAAACGGGTTCATACTAAACTTGGAAATTTTGTTATTTAAAAATGTCCTTAAAAAAACTGAATATTATTCAACTGGTAGAGCCCACTCTGGTATGGGGAATTCTCTCATCGGACCTCTTAGCCTTGGATATTCCTCCCAGATATTCCCGTTACCAATTACACGTGGATCCTCTGTTTTTTCAAGGAAGCTCATTAATTGATTGCGAAGATTTCGAGTGATCGATTCATAATCTGGATCCAGAGCCAAATTATTGATACAACCCGGATCTTTCCTGATATCATACAGCTCTTCAGCGGGTCTTTTCCCTACTGACAGATAGAGATATTTACTAAAATATGGATCATCTGCATTCTCAGTCATTACATCCAGGCTTGGAGCTGCATCAATATCATGGTAACCAACATGCATCGAAGTTAAGTTACCATTTTCGATTCTTCTTGGAGTACCAGCAGGCCATCTTTCAGGAGCAAAGTTTCTTATGTATAAATATTGTTGTGTTCGAATTGCACGTTGTGGATATCCCAGGTTACCCCATCGGGAGCTTGAATGACGTTCCCGGCCGGCGAATGTAGCTGTATGATGGGGATCAACTGTTCCCTCGTCGGATGAAGTAAGAATATGCATAATACTGCGAGCTGTTATTGGATAATTACCCGTATGTTCAACGCCGGTTGCTTCAAGAATTGTTGGCATAAAGTCTGCCAAATTCACAAGATCATCAACAACGCGACCAGACGGAATTTGATCGCTCCACATAACAGAAAGCGGAACGTGGAGACCATCATTATACAGGTTTGCTTTCGCTCTCGGAAAAGGCATACCTTGATCTGATGTAACTATTATCAGTGTATTATCAAGCTCACCTTCTTGTTCAAGGATTTCTAAAGCTTGTTGCAAATGATAATCAAACCATTCGATTTCAACCGCATAATCTAACAAGTCGCTTCTTACTTCGGGTGTATCCGGTAAATATGTTGGGACATCAACATCATCCAGACTTTTTCCCGCAGCAAGACCTATCCCCTGCTCATAAGCACGATGGGGTTCTGAAGTTCCAAGCCAAAAATAAAATGGAGCTCCTTCAGGGCGTTCTTCCAGAAACATCCTGAAATTACCAGCATAATCAATGTCAGAAATATATTGATGAGGGGGATCGAGTCGGACATCCTGAAAAGCCGGGCCAGCAGGGTTTCTGTCTCTCCCACTTATTTCCCAATCACCAGGTCCCCAGCCCTTTCCAGTGAAACCAACCCAATATCCTGCCTCTTCAAGAATATCGGGTAAAACTTTGTATTTTTCAGGGAATGAACTTGCATGAGTACCAGCTTCCTGAATCTGCCAGGGATAACGCCCTGTAAGTATGGAAGCGCGGGAAGGACTGCAACCAGGTGAAGGAGCCCATCCATTCATAAAAAGTATACCTTCTTCAGCAATTCGATCAAAAGCAGGTGTCTCTACAAATCTTGTCCCATATGCAGATGCATGAGGAAAGGATTGATCATCACTGATTACAAACAAAATATTGGGTTGCTGTGCGTAAATATTCTGTTGAATACCAATAGTTATCATTCCTATCAGAAAAAAAGCCGAGGCAATAATTTTTTTTGAATTACTCATAATCAATGATTGTGTAGGAAACGTCTCGTTTAATATCTCTTTAGTTGATGGAGCTATATTTACAATCTTTTACCAATCAACTACTATATCATATTTTTCAGGGTCAATTCGCCATTTGTCCATCAATACTTTAGCTGCCCTGTGATCATAATGCTGACGTGTGAGAGTACCAGCCTGCTGTGCCATTTGAATTACACCATTCTGTATTTGTGCAGAATCTTCATCCACACTATCAATTACATTCAATACATGGGTTCGTGCAAATTCGTTAGGTGTTTTCAAAGCATCAAGAAAGCCAGATCTCGCTAAATTTTTTTCTCCTAAATTGTAAAGTGATTCAGAAACAACTGTTCTTACACTTGTTGAAGAATCTTTAAGCGCTGCTTTTAATTCATCAATAGCTGACCGGGCATGCTCATCCAGTATCAACAAACCAGTAGCTGCCCAGTATCGAATTGCACTGTCCTCTGATGATAAATAAGAAACTAGTATTTCTACGTCCTGATCAGTAGCCATAATCGCCTTCTCAGCCACTTCTATTATCCGACTCAGACTAACATCACTTTTCCTTAAATAGTCATAAACTGGTTGATCACCAGGCCGATCAATCATTTCAGCCTCGGGCAAAAAACCTGAGTCATGGATATTCACCATCCATTTTTTGTTAGCTTTTCTCATCTGCTCCAGTATCTGATTGTAATCAGGATCACCGGCCAGATTGTTGACTTCCCACGGATCATTTTGGGTATCATATAGTTCTTCAACAGGCTTGGGATTCCAAAACTTATTTTGTATTTCATTGCACCCACCGACTTTGCAGGTTTGTTCCCAGGAACCCATTGAAGGAGCTCGCCACAAGTAGTCTAAACGCTGCCCGTAAATGCGGTAAGGCATATAGTTGCGAATATATCTATATCTTTCACTTCTAACAGCACGGCTCATATCATAACGCTCATCCATGCGATCACGGAACATGAAAACGTATTCAGGGTCAGGGGTTTTTTGATCACCTAAAAATGATTTACCCTGCATGAAGTCAGGAATAGGAATACCTGAAATACTTAGTAACGTCGGAGCCAAATCTACAAAACTCACAGGCCTTTCAACTTTACTGTCAGGATGATCTGCTGGCCAAAGATCTCGAAACCTTTCCGGGATTCGCACTATTAATGGTACACGAGTCCCTGTATCGTATACAAATCGTTTACTACGTGGATATACTCCACCGTGATCACCGTAATAAAAAACGATTGTATTTTCTGCTTCACCACTATCTTCAAGATCCTGTAATATTTCACCCACCCAAGTATCCATCTCCTCGAGATGATCATAGTATTGAGCTATATCATGGCGAATATCCGGTGTATCAGGTAAATATGGTGGAATTGTTACTTCATCCGGTTTATGCCGTAGTTCATTGACTGGTATGCGTGTGTGTATTTTGTGTTCATGAGAAAGGTTGGAGTTAAAAACAGCAAAAAAGGGTTGCCCTTCTCCGCGATTATTGTAATGAGCCTGGTTACTGGATTCATCCCAAATATCACGGGTTTGGTGTTCAGCAATATTGTAATCTTCTTTTGGGTTATTTGTAGTATAATAGCCTGTTTCGCGGAGTAAGACCGGGAAAAACTCAATTACACCTGAAACTTCATAGAAGCTCCGCATGTGCTGGTTCCCATTCGAGTTAGCATAAACACCAGTTATTATAGTATTCCGAGCTGGGGCACAAACAGGGGCATTGGCATGTGCATTTGTATAGACAAACCCTTCTTGTCCCAATCGATCTATATTAGGAGTAGTAGCAATTTCATCACCATAAATACCTGCAATTGGACTGTTATCTTCACTAACAATCCATAGGATATTTGGCAAGTCAGGGCTTTGAGAAAATGAAAGTTTAAAAACCGAAAGAGTGATTAAAAAAAAATAAACCAATTTGTGCATGTAAGGGTTAAAATTATGATAGCATTCATTGAATGAATTTTTATCAACCTGTAAAAGAACGCTCGGTTGTCAATAGCTGCTATCAGCTATCCAATAATCTGAGTTGCTGATAACTGCTTTTGAAATCGTAGAATTCTTAATCTCCATTCACATAAGCCAAATTATTCCATAATGTAAAATTCTACTTAATTTATAACCAAAAATTAGCTATAGTTACTAATTATCAATTACATATAAACTTATCAGATCTAATATTTATAAGAGATTATTTTAGTTAATATCCCGGATTTTGAGTTAAAGCAGGATTTACATCTATTGCATCTTGTGGTATTGGAAATAACTTTTTCTCTTCTGTAAAGTTAAATCCTTTACTTTGAAGTACTTCAACAGCCCTTCCGGTTCTTACAAGATCAAACATTCGATGCATTTCATGAGTAAGTTCAACTCTCCTTTCGTGTTCTATGGCTAATTCCAGGGTAGGATATAAATCAGATGGATATTCATCAGAGCCAAAATGTGGTAACCCTACGCGATCCCTGACCATATTCAGATATTGAGGGTCTCCCGTTACTTCTGCATACATCAACAGAATATCTGCATAACGAATGATTGAAAAATTTTGTCCTGCATTAGAATAGTTTGGATCGAAAAATTTAAAAGTAAAAGGGTGTTCTACAAATTCTCCGGTAGCCGGACTGTCATATCCCATTTTGATGCTAATGTCCAGTCTTGGGTCTCCCTCTTCAAACTCATCTATTACATCAGATGAAGGAGTATTGACTCCATCACCACGAAAATTGGCTCCGGGAACACCAGGTAACGTGAATGCATGATGAAATGGCATATATCTCTGCTGATGATTAGAATTAAATGCATTCACACCAGCCATATATTGTGCTTCAAGAATAGATGAATTGCTATTTTTTGTATCAGGCAAAAATAGATATTCAAAATCATTAACATCTACAACACCATTTCCATTAGCATCTAGTGAATATTGACCACTTTGGATTATTAACTCTAATTCTGACTGAGCAGCAGAGTGATCACCTCGTGTCAAGTGAATTTTCGCAAGAATTGCCGCTGCCGCATATCGTGTTATTCGCCCAACATCTTCTCCGGAATAACTTGCAGGTAATACACTTTTTGCGAATGTTAAATCAGAAATTAATTGGTTATAAATTACATCTGGATCTTCACGAAGGTAATCATAAGCTTCGACAGGAGAGATCCTTTCAACTATAAGAGGTACTGCCCCAAACGCTCTAACTAAATTAAAATAGGCAAGTGAACGTACTGTTATAGCTTCTCCTATCCATCTGGATTTTAATTGTTCATTGATTTCAACATTAGTATTCTCAATGACATCAATTACATTGTTTGTTACGAATATAGAACTGTATGTATTATTCCAGGCACTTTCTATCCTCGAGTTCTCTGGTCTTTGGATATAAGCAGATATAGCTTCATCTACAGGATCTCCAGCCGTTTGAAAGATAAATGTTGTGTTATCAGAGTATAACTCTCCATATAAATCAGCTACGCTACCAGCAGAAGCAATCGTTCCGCCCAATTCTCTGTAAACTGCATTAACTGCTTGCTCTATTTCTGTTTGAGTATTATAGAAGTTTGCTTCAGTTATCTGATCTGGTGGGCTAAGCTGAAGGTGCTTAGCCTCATCACAAGCTGCTGTTGATAACAAGAACAAAATTACGACAAAATAAATTTTTGAAAGCTTCATGAGGTTTATTTTTTGAATTTCGTATTTAACTTGATTTTTTAAAATTGTAGATTAAAACCAAGGGAAAATGTTTTTGCAGATGGATATGGGGAATGCTGAGAGCCAATAATTGAGCTATCTGCACTACCATCGAAGTTTTCTGGATCAATTGTCGTGGTTGATTGAATTGTGAATAAATTCGTCGCATTGAAATAAACACGAGCATTTCTCAATCCAAATCTGCTCGACAGCTCTGCTGGCAATGAATAGCCGAAAGTCAAATCCTTCAACCTTGTAAATGTCCCATCAAGTACCCAATAGCTTGAAGATTCTCTCTCAAGTGTCTGCGCGACATCTACAGTCAAAGCATGTACATACCCATCACCGGGCTCTTCCAGTGATCTCCAGCGATTGTTAGCTTCTCTTAAATAATTTCGTCCTTCATGATAAAACATGGAACGCCTCCAATTTGCATCATAAATTTCTCCACCAACATTACCGTGAATTAAGAAACTTAAATCAAAGCTTTTGAACTGGAAAGAGTGGGTCATAGCCCATGTAAAATCCGGCTCAGGGTTTCCAATGATTGTCCTGTCATCCGAAGTAATTCTACCGTCACCATTTACATCCCTATACATTCCCATTCCTGGATGCACTTCAAATGGATACTCTACACCATGAGCATCAATTTCCTCTTGATTGCGATAAGCACCAATGTAGTCATATCCAAAAAAGCTGAATGGAGTTTCCCCAACCTGGTTAATAATGTCCATATTATTACTACTAAATGTCACCGGAGCATCATCAGGCCCTAACTGAGTAACAACTGCCCGATTTCTTGCAAAAATTACCTGAGTTGACCAAAAGAAATTTGAAGTAGAGATATTACGGGAAGTCAAACTCAACTCCATTCCGTTGTTTCTTACTGCTCCTATATTTCTAATTTGTGATGTAAATCCAGACGTTGAAGGAATTGGAACATTCAATAGTAATCCATCTGAATCAGATCGATAATAATCTCCCTCCAATAATATCCTGTCTTCAAAAAGACCGAGATTCACTCCCAGATTTAACTGCTTGGTTCGTTCCCATCGTAAATCTGGATTCTGAACACTGGAAGGGTGATAAGATGTAAATAAATTATTACCTATTGCCGCTCTATTCTGAGACATTGAACTAATCCAACTATAATTTCCAATGCTGTCATTACCGGTAAAACCATAGCTGCTTCGAACTGTTAATTCACTTAACAAATTCAATGGGTCCATAAATGATTCATCGCTTATCCTCCAGCCAACTGAAAAAGCAGGAAAATTACCCCATTTATTTTCAGGGCCAAACCGTGACGATCCATCTCTACGAAATGATACAGAAGCAAGATATCTACCTTTAAAATTGTAATTTATCCTACCGAGCATAGATATTAGAGCATTTTCATTCACACTATCATTAGCATTATGAATTGTATTTCCAGCACCTAAATAAGGTAAGATATCAGTATCATAATCTCGCCTTTCGCCATATAGCTGATAATATTCTCTCTTATTGAATTCATAACCTGCCACAATATCAATGTTATGGTCCTGCCAATTTTCATTATACATCAGAATGTTTTCCCAGGTATAATTTAGTGTACGATTCATCCAGCTCCTGTGGCGGGCCTGCCTTCGTACTCCTGGGGCAATCCTTGTATCTGCTTGCTCAAAATAAATTCGATCATTTCTGCTGTAAAATGTGCTGAAAGAACTACGAAAAGCTAACCCTGATAAAAACTCAACTTCTGCGAAAGCATTTCCTGTAACATCAAACCCGTCACGATCATCGATTTCATCTATTTTTTGTAAAGGATGTCCATGATGTGCCCTAAAAAGAATTGCATCATAATCTTCAAAACCTGGCTGATTATGCGGTCCGCCCAAGTATCCATCATCACTATATACAGGGTAGATAGGAGGGTATTGATTTGCAGTCCTAATGTGGATAGCCTGAGATCCTGTTTGTTGATCGTAAGATGTGTTAGCCCTTGCACCAATTCTTAACCAATCTCCAAGATTTGTATCTGCATTTAAGTTGAGTGTATATTTTTCATACCCGGTGTTTACTATAATTCCGTCCTGATTGACAAGTCCAAATGACAAATAATAACTTGACCTGTCATCACCTCCCGAAACACTCAAATTGGCTTGGTGCATAGGAGCATCCCGAAATATCACATCTTGCCAATCGACATCCGGTAAAGTTTCTGGATTTTCCAGTGCAACTGGCCATGTATATCTTCTTTGCCCTCTGGCTTCAACTGTATTTGGAGCATTTGGATCACCTCCACTTCTAATCCATGCAATTTGAGCTGCATCGATAGAAGCCTGAGCATATTCTGCAGAGTTCATTACATCAATCTTATTCATTACTGACTGAGAGGTAAAATTGTAATTAAATGACACATTTAAATCTCCAGGGGTACCAGATTTGGTAGTAACAAGGATTACACCATTTGCTCCTCTCGATCCATAAATCGCAGAAGAAGAAGCATCTTTAAGTATATCAATTGACTCGATATCTGCAGCATTTAATGTATTTAAATCAAATGAAGGAAGAGCAACTCCATCCACGACAATTAATGGTGCAGTTCCTGCGGTAATTGATCCTGTTCCTCTGACTTGAACTCTTGAAGATTCTCCTGGGCGTCCTGAGGGGTTTTGAACCTGAACTCCAGCTACCCTCCCATATAATGCCTGTCCAAAATCAACAACTGGCCGACTTTCCATTTCACTCATATCCACACGCCCAACGGAACCAGTGAGATGACGCCGTTCCGTTGTTCCATAACCCACAACTACAATATCATCTAACATTTGAATATCCGGTGATAACTCTACATTTATATCATCACGACCACCAAGAGCGACCTCCATTCTGTGATAACCTATATATGTAATAATTAAACTTACCTCTAAATCTGGCACACCAAGTTCAAACCCGCCATCTGAATCCGTTGTGGTACCTGTAGAAGTTCCCTGTATCAATATATTCACACCTGGAAGCGCTTCGCCTGTTTGAGAATCTGTAACGCGCCCGGTAATCGTTTCCTGAAAAAGGTCGATACTCTGGAGGGTGAACTCTTCAGGATTTATTCCGATCTCTCTCTCCTTCAGGAAAATATTCCGGCCAGATGTGTTCACCTCAAGCTTCGTTCCTTCTAATAGCTCTTCCAAGATCTCACTCAGAAGGGCATCTCGAAAATTGAGATTGATATTGGCCTCTGGTAATATTGAACTGTCAAAGTAGATACCTGCTTTGGCTATTTTGGCAATTTCTATCAATGCCTCTTCTATGGAAACGTCTTCCAATTCGACACTTAAAGCAGGGTTCGAGCTCAGCAATATTTCCCGTTCCTGAAAGTAGGTGAGTGCTGAATTATTATTCTGTGTCGTGGTTTGTGCTATAACTCTTTCCATCAAACTGGTACTGGCTGTAATGAAAGCCAAACCGAAAAACAATAGTACTGTTTTCTTCATGGTTGATTACTTATTGGTTATGATTGTTGTTGATATTTATTGTCTTATGCCAACACTATTACATACATTGCAGAGCTGTTCGAAAAACAATAAATGGTAGTTCATTGTACTTCTTCTAAAAGGACATTTATTTTAAATCCCATATAATCTTTTTTTCATCACGCTGGAATGTTAAATCCAAAGCAAGTGCAATAGTCTCCAGAACCTCTTCCATTTCCATTCGTTCTGTATATACTGTAAGTTTTTGATTTGCGACGGCAGAATCTGCAAGTTCTTGCCTTATTCCATAAATTCGTTCCAGTTGAGTAATTACCTGTGCGAAGGGCATTTCGTCAAACCTCAAATAGCCATTTTTCCAGCTCAGATAATTTTCAATGCCTCTCTCTTCAATCATTATTTCCCTGTCATTAGTAAACATCAGGCCCAGGTCACCCGCAGATAATCTTGCAGCATTACCCTCTTCATGGTCTTTATGGCGAAATGAAACCAACCCATCCTGCACTGCAACCATCACTTTATCTCCGCCTTTCACATTAAAAGAGGTTCCTAACACCTGTACAATGGCATCATCAACCTGAATCTTAAACAGACGATCCGGGTCTTCGACCACATCAAAAAAGGCTTCTCCTTCAAGCCTTACTATATTAATACCATCACTCAGATTTTGCTCAACTTCTATTTTTGAACTCCTGTTTAATCGCACCACCGAACCATCAGAAAGGGTTATGATTCGCTGTTCAAAAGCGGAGGTTTCATAAGTCGTTAATGAAGATAATCCTTCCCAAATATTCAGTGCCGCAAATAATGATATTGAAAAAACAACCACCAATACTGAGGCCGCAATGGCCCAGGTATAAACTGAGTTTTTATTTCTGCGTTTGTATTCGTTCTGTTTTGACTTTACTCGCTCTTCTGCCAGCTTACTTCGCATCTTTTTTAACCCACTGTCATAATCAAAAAAGAAAGGAGTATTGACTAAAGGACCAGGAGTGCTGTTCCACGACGATTCGATATTGTTGTAATACTCCCGGTGCTTCGGATCTTCATCCAGCCATTTACGGAGCCGTCTCTCCTCTTCAGGTGTAGCTTCACCTGATAGCTTTCGGGTTATCAACACCCAAGTTTCTTCACTTATATTGTTCATATTAGATTTTTTTGGAAGATATTTACTTTATAGACAGGCAAATGAAGAGTGACCTACTACTCTCTTTTAAATTTTTTTTGATTTTTTTAAAAGGAAAGGAAGCAAAATATCTCAGATTTTTGATTTCAGATTCCCCGATCTCAGATCTGGTGCAGGCCAAATCAGATCTGAGATCGCAAATCGAGAATTATGAGATTTGAAATCAAAAACTTTGTAAGGAATTCACTATTACCGGTTCATACTTTAAAAAACCTGAGCCCGGATATTATGAACAGAAATAAACTTCAGGAGCGCCTGATCAATTTTGCCGTACTCGTTGTTAAACTTTCAGAAACCATGCCCAACACATATGCCGGCAAACATTTTGGACAACAACTGCTGAGATCGGGATCATCCCCTGCCTTAAATTACGGTGAATCACAAAGTGCCGAGTCCAAAAAAGATTTTATCCATAAAATGAGCCTTGTTCTAAAAGAGCTCAGGGAGAGTTATGTGAACCTGATCATCATCAAGCGAACCGGCTGTCACAAAAATGAGGCTATCGTTTCCGATGCCATAAAAGAGTGCAATGAGTTGATATCTATTTTCGTAAGCAGTATTCAAACGGTTAAGAACAAGGGCGGATGATCTGGGATTTTTGATTTCAGATTAATCGATCTCAGATTTGGCGCAGGTTAAAAAATCAGAGATCACCAATCGAGTGATCTGAGATCTGAAATCAATCCCCTCTTAATCATTATCCACAATGGAATAAGATGCCAGCTGTTTTACTGCACTTACCATTTGATTCTGTACGGTATGAATAGATATAGATAAGATATCTGCGATCTCCTGATAGGTCAGACCTTCAATACGGCTGAGCTTGAAAATAACTTTTCTTCTTGGAGGAAGTGTATTGATCAGGATCTCTATACGATTTTCAAGCTCCTGGAACATCAGCTCTTCATCCGGTCTGTAACTTTTAGAGGATTCCTCTTTTAAATCATCCAATGATGCCCACTCTCTTTTTTCTTTCTGAAGATAATTAAGAGCCTGATTCCTGGTTGCCGTATAAATATATGCTTTGAAATTACCTGTAATCACCAGACCCTGGCGATTCTTCCAAATTTTCAGAAAAACATCGGAAACTACCTCTTCTGTCAGATCAAAACTGCGGACAAATTGAAATGCAAAATCGCACAGGTTGTAGTAATATTTTTCAAAAAGCGCCTCCAGAGCTTCCTGATTATCTTCTTTAATTTGCTTTAGTAAAGTTTGGTCTGAAAATGTATCCATCTAATTAATTTATCTGCAATGCTGAAGAGATCAGTTTATGATTTGCATTATTATTAATATTGAACCACATACCAAAGAAATGAATCAGGATTATTATCTATTCCCATACATAGAAACCAAATTTTTCAACTCATTTCTCATCATGTAGTTCAGGTACATTTTCTAAGAATGAAGAAAAATCTTTTCAGATTCTATACTTGATTATGTTTACCTATCCATCTTTGATTGTGGATTAGGCCCATAATCAGGAACTCATGTTACCATATCATCTACCAACCTTTAACAAAAAGTAAAATTTTTTTACATTTTGCAAGTTTATGTGGCAAGTCGGTCAAATTTCAGGCGATATAAAAAATAAAATGGAGATTTTATTGGTTTTCGGTTTATTTCAGAATTTGCCATAAAAAGCATGGCAATGAAACCTGGAATCAACTCGCAAAACACCCTCTAAAATAATCCGGAAATAAATTGACATAAGAACTCGATCACTTATCATCCGGTAACGTAAACGCAATAAAAGCATCACCCGTCACATAGGGAATTGCCTGTTCAGAAACCCTTCCTCCTGTAGCCGCAATTACGATATACTGTTTCCCGTCAATCTCATACGTTGCCGGCTTGGCACCTCCCGGTGCGGGCAGGTCATAAACCCATAAGATCTCTCCGGTTTCCTTGTCAAAAGCGCGAAATTTTTTGTCACTGGTCCCCCCGATTAAGACCAATCCTCCCGCTGTAACGATGGTCCCGCCGTAGTTCTTGGTCCCGGTAACGGGTATGCCGCGAGCTGTTAACTCTTCATATTCACCCAAAGGAACTTTCCATTCAATTTTCCCGGTATTAAGGTTAATGGCATTCAATGTTCCCCAGGGTGGTTTGGTGGCAAAATATCCATCCTGATCCAAGAAATGGCGAAATGCATATTCCACATTATATCGATATTCGTATTCAACACCGGTTTCCAGATTTTCGGCCAATTCTATATTTCCATCTTCATTTACATGGAACAGATATTCAACAATACTTTCTCTTTCTTGTTCGGAGAGGTAGGAAAATGACGGCATAAATCCACGCCCGTTTGCGATTATCTCCATCAGCTGAGACTTGGAAAAGTTTACTTCCACATCAGCCAGAGAAGGAAACTCTGTTGGTTTCGGCCCGCCGGGTGTGCTGTGACAACTGGCACAATTCATCCGATATAAGTTTTGCCCTCGTGCAAGAATGTTTTCCGGATCAACTACCGGCACTCTTGTCCGGCTGAGTTCGATGGTATTTCCATATTCATTGGCATTCACATACAGCATATTAGTTTCCGGATCGAACGAAGCCCCGCCCCAATTGGCACCTCCCTGAGTGGAAGGAAAACGGAGTGTTTCCTGTAAAGCAGGTGGCGTGTACAAGCCTTCATACTTCATCTCTCTGAAACGTTTTAACGCATATTCATTGGCTTCGGGAGAGATATTTGTAAGATCATCTTCGGTAATATGCTGCCGGGTAAAGGGTTCGGGCAAAACCGGGAAAGGCTGCGTGGGCCATGCCTCTTCTCCCTCAATCGTTGATGCTGGCACCGGCCGTTGTTCTACAGGAAAGAGTGGTTCACCGGTATCACGATCCAGTACAAACGTGAAACCCTGTTTGGTGACCTGGGCAACGGCATCCACTTCTTTCCCGTTTCTCTTAACTGTAACCAAAACCGGAGGAGCGGGCAGATCGTAATCCCACAAATCATGGTGAACTGTTTGATAATGCCAAATGCGTTCGCCTGTGTTAGCGTCCAGTGCCAGAATGGAGGTTCCATACAGATGTTTGCCTTCACCTCGGGTTCCAGGAGTGAAAAAATCTGGATTTCCGGTCGCTGTACCAAAGTATACAATTTCCCGGCCTTCATCGAGACTCATACCGCCCCAGTTGTTGGCACCACCCGCCAGTTGCCATGCACCCTCTCCCCAGGTATCGTGACCATATTCACCAGGATGGGGAATGGTGTGAAATATCCACTCAATCTCACCGGTTCGGGCATTAAAAGCTCTTACATGCCCCGGTGTGCCTGTACCCACCGTTGAGCCTAACATCAGCAAATCTCCGTGAAGCATAGCCGGTGAACTGGCACGAACTGAAACCAGTGCAGGATCTCTGCCCAGTCCCTCTCGCATATCTACAGCACCGTCAACACCAAAACCGGAAACAGGATTACCGGTTTTTGCATCCAAAGCGTATAAATATGAACCGGGAGTAAAGAAGATTCTTTTATCATCACCATCTTCCCAATAGGTTACAGCACGATTTACTCCATGCTCTTCCTCACCTTTAAACGGATCGAACAGCCAGATTTCTTCACCTGTAACAGCATCAATAGCAGCAGCTTTCACCCCTGGCGTGATAATATACATCACTCCGTCGATTATCAGCGGATTAGCCTGGCTGCCGCTATTGCTGAAATATCCGGCATTGTAGATCCATGCCACTTCAAGCTGACTCACATTATCCCTGCTAATCTGATCCAGCTTCGAATAACCGGTACTGCCTTTATCTCCTTTGTACACTTCCCAGCTTCGATATGGATCGTTATCGGTACGGCATGAAAACATCAGGCAGCAGGCTATGCCTATCACTGCCAGAGTAGTCCGGTTTTTATACATTGATATTGACATGATAGATTGGTTCTGCAGGAGTTTTTGTACCAGTTGTAAACATTAAGCTCAACTTCCGAATAATTCAAGAAAACGACCTCAACGGCTCGTAAAGAACGATTTGTAGTGCTACACCCATTATATCCAAAATTTTTTAATTCTTATTTTTGAGAAGTTGGTCCATTTTTTTATTTAGAAATCAGTTTTTTTCGGCTTCACTTATACTGTCCTTTTGGCTTGACCCAAAAGGACCAAAAAGTCAAGCCCCGACGGCGGTCGGGGTTGTCGGCGGGCTTTTCATCGACGCGGCACCCTTTTAAGAAGGCTAAAAGCACATTCAGTGCTGAGAGACGCTGTCTGTCTTTCTTTACAATTAAGAATCAGCGATCTGAAAGAGTGCGTTAGGTCCTTTTAGGTTCGCTTGTAGTGTCAACTGTAAAAGTGTGAGAGAGTCATCAGACGAGTCGATCCGGGATCATCCCAATCATCTTCATTGGTTTATTTTTTTGAAAAACTCGTCTGATGACTTACCCGACGTTTTATCTTTGACATAACAGTATTTCCTTCGAGGGGAATTGCCTTTAGATCACAACTCTGACAGGTGCCGAAAAGCGCGGCACTCTGCCAGGTTGTTTAATTCGAACCACTAAGTAAATTCACCGGGCTATGTTTTGACAAAAAAATGCAAAAACCGAACTCTGAAAAAATTTCCAGAGCCTGTTTTATGCCCGGGCTTTTGAAATGACTTCCTCAAGTGTCACCGGAGTTCCGCCTCGCCTTTTGCTTTCATCGGCTGCTTCCATAAACGCATATATTTCGATTGTTTCTTCAGCGCTTACCGGAGGAATATCGGTTCTGAAAAATTCCAGAAAGTCGTGAACCAATGGCTGGTATCCCCTGGATGGTCCCAGTGTCAGAACCTCTTCACTGCCATAGGCAATACCGCCAATCCCGCCCCGGCCGTCACGAATACCCCTGAACGTTGCCAAACGGCCATCATCCCATTCGCCAACCGCAATATCTGTAGAGTCCGTTTCGATTCGGGTAACGGATTTGCACCCGGTTCCCATTACGGTAAAAATGATCTCTACGCCGTGGATGCCGTACCAGAAAAAATCGGGGTGACTCGGCTCTCGCCCTGCTGAACTGTATGCATCACAACCGATCACATCGCCTATTTTGTTTTCATACCGTACTTCATCTGCCGAGGTTGTATATCGAAGTGAAGAGGAAGAAAAGGTGGGTACATTATATCGTTTGGATGCTTCATAAATCTCAATGGTATCTTTTAAACTGCCGGCAACCGGTTTGTCGATGAACAACCGTTTCCCTGATTCCATCACTTTCAAGGTTTGTTCAAGGCGGGGGTGACCGTCGTTTGTTTCCAGCAAAATGAAGTCTACCTTGTCGATAAGTTCATCGAGAGAATCCACAATTTCAATATCCAGTTCCCTCATCGTTTCTGTGATTCCGGGAATCCGGCTTGAACTCACTTCCAGGTCACGACTACCATAGGGATAGGCTGCCGTCACTTTGAAATCGGCCGTAAGAGGGTCATCAGGATTGTTGATGATCCGGGTAAATGCAGGGCTGTGAGATGTATCAAGTCCGATAATTCCAACCGTTGCCGGTTCATTTACTTTTCGCCCTCCGGCAATGGCTTTGCTGCCTAAAACACTCATTCCAAGGCCGGCAACAGACATCGATTTGATAAATGATCTTCTGTTAAATTTATTCATAAAGTTTTATTGATAAGATGGGTTGGTTTATATCCAGTTAAAGAAATGGTGTATTTCGGAAAATCATTTGGTTAGGAAAACCTAAACAGATGGCTCCCATCCCGGCTCGTAGGTCCTGCTCCAGTATTTGCTAACGGCATCGCTGTCACCAACAATACGTCCGTTGTGCGGATCGCATTGGATCAGCCGCTGTGCCCTGTGAGCAATATTTCCTAAATGGCAAAGGTGGACGCTTTTGTTTGCATCTTCAATATCTGAACGGGGTGTGCTGCCATTTCGAATGGCATTGATAAAGTCTCCGAAATGATCGACACCATCATTCTGACTGGTTACCGGCTCATCGTTATCGGAATCTCTTATCACTTCGTTTCCGCTGTCAAAAACTGTGTATTGATTTCCATTGATCGACATGTACCCGTTATCACCGTGAATGGTAACACCGGTAGCCTGACCATTGATACCACCTCTGTTACTGCTCATCGCTTCCCATGTCATCGATTTACCTTCAGGAAAATCATATGTTACGATCTGTGTATCCGGTGTTTCCTGCTCGTCATTAAAGTGGTAGCGTCCTCCACTGGATGAAACACGCACCGGATAATTCACGCCGAGCCCCAAACGCCCAAGATCAAGGAAATGAATACCGTTATTCGCCAGTTCACCTCCGCCCCAGTGCCAGAACCAGTGCCAGCTATAATGAACAAAATTCTCATTAAAAGGAAGCCTTGGGGCCGGCCCCTGCCAGAGTTCATAATCGATATTGGAAGGGGGATTTCCGCCAACTTTACCATAACCGATGGATCCGCGGCCTGTCGCGTACCAGCACCGGGCATAATAGGGTCGGCCGATAATTCCGTCATCCAGCAGGTGTAATGCGTCGATTACATTCCCAAAGGAACGGCGCTGGTTCCCCATCTGAACAACTTTACCATATTTTTTAGCCGCAGCAACCAGCAGTTCACCTTCCCTAGCATTATGGCTGCATGGTTTTTCGACATACACATGTTTACCTGCTTTCAGGGCAAGAATAGAAGCAGGTGCATGCCAGTGAATTGGTAATGCCATAGAAATCGCATCCACCGAATCGTCTTCAAGTGCCCTTCTGAAGTCTTTGATTCCTTTCGGTTCATTTTCCTGGCCGGCTTCTTTGGCTGCATCTATTCCTTTTTGTATTGCTTCATCGTCTATGTCACAAATATGTGTCACTTCAACATTTGGAAGGTTTGCAAACCCCCTTACATGGGAAAGCCCCCGGCTGTTCGTTCCCATCACTGCTACATTTATTCTGTCACTGGGAGCTGAAGCACTTCTTGCAACAGCAGGTGCACTTGCCAGCACACCGATACCCAGGCTTGCTGCGCTTGTCATTTTTATAAATTTTCGACGGTCCATAGAATCTGTCATTATGTTATTTTTTCGGCTTGATTTCTGTGTCTTGAAATCAAGCCATTAAAAATTTAATACATCAAAGCATCACCTGCTTTGAAATTTTACCCCGTTTTCGGAGCAGTGGTTAGTATCCGGGATTCTGCGGAAAGTCTGCATCCCGGTTCAAATCGATCTGACTTTGAGGAATTGGGAACAATCTGTTGTGCTCCTGTATATTAGCACCGGGCTGAAATGGATTATCATGGTATCTTCGGGTACGATCAATCAGTTTATCCATTCGCATAAGTGTAATTAATCTCATCTCTTCTGCATACAACTCCCGGATTCGTTCATCCAGAATATAATCAATATCTACATCACCGGGGGAAACCGGAGTGGCATTCGCCCGGTTTCTTACCACATTAATATCATCCGCTGCCAGTGCATTGTTGCCCAAATTCACATAAGCCTCAGCACGTAAAAGGTAGGTTTCAGCAAGACGCATCGCGTAAAAACCGGTGTGAACAGCTCCTGTCGATGGATCCGCGCCTTTATCTCTCACTTCAACTACAGGTTCGAACGTTTTCATAAAATAGGGATAGATATAGTTGATTGTATCCCTGGACATGCTTCTCTGCCCGGTTGAATAATCATAAAGGTCGGTTGATATTCGCTGTGCATGAAATTCAGAAGCGGGATTTTCGAAATAGAAATCACGTTTAATATTATGAGGGGCATTTCTGATATCATTGTCCCAATCACTTTCCCAGACATGATAGTGAACAAGATCGGTTCCTCTGTTACGAGATACCGGACGGCCCAGTGTATCAGAAAATGTATTGTGAAATGCCGAGAATCCATCGGGAGTATTCCCCCAGCTAAAATATCTTGGACCAAAAATACCGGCCCAGTAATTATTACTGCCTCCTTCCACATTGGGCTCAAACTGTATCACCCAGATCGCTTCTGTGTTTCCCGGCGGATTTTGGTTGTCATACCGGAACAGGTCATAATACACATCGCCCGATCCGAAAACATCCGTCTGGGCCCCAAAACGTTCTGTCATCAGTGCATAACCATAATCCTGAATCACTCTTGATGAAGCGTTTACTGCCAGCTGATCCTCACCCATTGCAAGATAAACTTCTGTCAATAGGTGCAATGCGACACCCTGGGTAATTCTGCCAGGTGCAGATTCGCTTCCTGGTACCGGTAAATTGTCAGCAGCATACAAAAGATCTTCCACGATCTGATCGTAAACCTGCTCTTTCGGAGTTCGTACAAAATCCACTTTTGCATAATCAACAACTTCGGTTACGAGAGGAACATCACCCCAGAGTGTAACTGCCATTCTATGAGACCACGCCCTGAAGAATCTTGCCTCAGCCAGATATCTTCGTTGTTGTTCTTCATTGCTCCATTCATCAAAGTTTTCAATAGACCTGATTAGCAAATTCGACTGCTGAATGTGTCCATAAAGAAACCTCCACCACGATTCAATAACATTGAACTGAGGTGTAACTGTAGTTTCATAGTTAGTCATAAACCTTTGACCACCAGGGTTTTCACCATCATAATTTATATCGGTACCCAATCCGAACAAACCGTATGATTGAGCACCTCCATTTCTGTACCAGTTCAATCGCATACTTACATAAATTCCGGTTATTCCTTGCTCAATTCCTTCAATGCTGTTGTAAGCATTATCCGGAGTAAGAAAATCTCTCGGTGTTTCCACAAGCGGATTATCCTGGCAAGCTACTGCAAACATCAGCCCGACAATCAACAATGGCAATACAAATATTCTTTTTTTCATCACATTATTATTCTTGAGGTTAAATTTGTTTAGAATCATCGCTTCTTCAGTTTAAATATCTAATCTGAAGCCTCCGGTTATGACTCTCATCATAGGAGTCTGGAAGTTTGCTATTTCGGGGTCATAACCTTCCCACTTGGTCCATGTGTAGAGGTTTTTGCCGTTTATATATACCTGTAATCCGCGTACACCCACAACATTCAGAATATCGCTGCTAAATGTATAAGAGAGTGTCACATCCTCTAATCGTATAAAGCTCCTGTCCTGGTAATTACCAGATTCATAGGTTGGGTAATTGTACACAGCAGGTGCATTATCTACTCCGCTGCCGGGAATCCAGTTCTGGCGAATAGCAGGCTGATTCATTCTGTTTGCGTAATCAAATGCAGAAGTAGCTTCAAGAAATTGCCGGTTGCTTTGAATAAAATAACCATTTCCGCCCTGAATGGAGTTGAGCAGGAATGACAGGTTAAAGTTTCTGTAAGACAGTGTATTTCCTATGCTGAAGCGATAGTTCGGGGTTGCATATCCTACGATCGTTCTGTCTTCATCCGGGCTGATTCTGCCGTCACCATTAAAATCTCTGAGCCTGAACTGGCCGGGATAAAATCCCTGATGAATTTGGCCGCTGTACAGCTCTTCTTCCGTCCAGACTCCTCCAGAACGCTCATAATCGTAAATAGCACTGATTGGCTGTCCAATAAACCAGGAGTTACCAAGATCATCTCTGCCATCACCATATAAATCGGTGATTTCATCTCTGTTTAATGAGAAGATAAATCTGCTTTCCCATCTCAATCGGCTCTCTACATTTACAGTGGAAAGCTCCAGTTCAATTCCTTTGTTGGCAACTCCTCCAATGTTTGTCCATACACTGGTATAACCGGTTGCTCCGGGAAGTGATCTGTTCACCAATACATCATCTGTTTGAGACGTATATACATCAATAGAACCTGAAATCCTGTGTCCCAAAAGTGCATAGTCAATTCCAATATTATACTGAGTTGTGGTTTCCCATCCCAAAGAAGCATTACCCAATGTAGAAGGAATTACACCCACAGCTTCACTGCCACCATACACATACTTCGACATGTTCATTCTGGCCAGGCTTGAATACCTCCCAATCCCCTGGTTGCCGTTTTCGCCCACAGATAATCTCAGCTTAAGCAGATCCATCCAGCTGCTCACAGGATCCATAAATGCCTCATCTGTAGCTATCCAGGCAGCAGACATGGAACGGAATGTAGCATACTTATTATCGGGCCCAAAACCTGAATATCCGTCTCGGCGAATCGTGGCAGTAAGTAAATAGCGCCTTTTAAAACCATAATTAACTCGTCCCATGTAGGCAAGCGTGGTTTCATCCCATGCACCATTACTTATTGTTGATTCTTCACCAAATCCGAGATTATTAAATCCAAGAAGCTGATTATCAAAACGGGTAGCAGAAGCTGTTGAAAAATCACCTTTCCGATGTTCATGGGTATGCAATAACGTTACATCCACACTGTGATCTTCAGTCAGGTCATTATTATAGTTGATAATGTTATTTACCAGCCAGTTTGTTTCTTCGTTACTGTTTAGCGTGGCACTTCCACGGGTTCCCCTCCCTTCAAATACATGGCTTGGAATGAATGTATTGTTTTCTCTTCCAAGTGAAGTATGAGAATAGGTAAAATCGTAGCTAAGCCCGGTAACAACAGGTATTTCAACATTCAGGTTTCCAGTGATGTTAAAATTTCTGCTATAATCTTCATTATCTACTAATGTATTTCTCAGGGGATGCCTCATGAGCATTTCACTGTTATATTCGATTGGCAAACTTCCGTCTTCATTATAGACATTAGCTAAGGGGGTAGCATTTCGTGCATACTGCAGTGTTGCTCTTTCACCCGAATGATCTCGGATTGAGTAGGATGAATTCACTCCAAATCTCAGCCAATCCGTTACATTTGTCTGAACCCTGGTGCGCAAAGTATTTCTTGCAAACCGGTCATTTACCAATACCCCTTCCTGATCTGTATGCGAACCGGATATAAAATAGTTATAGTTTTCTCCGGCACCAGAAAGACTGATATCATAGTTTTGAATAGCTGCTCTGCGAGTTACAATATCGTACCAGTCTACCTCATTTCCTGCCAGATAGTTTTCCACCTCCATCTGAGATTTCAGCAGGCCTGTAATAACCTGCGGATTCGTTATATCGGGGCGTTCAGGCCTTCCTCCATTATCCTGAGGGCCTGTTGGATTACTGCCATACCAACTATACAGGCTTTGCATCCAGTTATAATCAACCAATCGTGTAGCATATTCCTCTGCGTTCATCATTCGAACGGGATGATTGGAATGTGTCTGGAAACCGGCAAAACTGCTGACTCTTAAATTCGGTCTGTCTCCTCTTCCCGTTTTTGTAGTTATGAGCAATACACCGTTTGAAGCCCTTGCACCATAAACAGCCGCTGCACTGGCATCCTGCAAAACATCTACCCGTTCGATATCATTAACATTAATGTCGTTGATAGAACCCTGAAATACCACTCCGTCAAGTACAATCAATGGCTGTGTACTTGCCGACAGGGTAGTTGGGCCTCTGATTTCAAAGCTCGGCACATCACCCGCAACACCACCTCCACCGGTGATGTTTAAACCTGCAGCATACCCGCGCAGTGACTGCATAAAATCCGTATTTGCTGAAGGCGGCATATCTTCCAGGTTTACACTTCGGATGGATCCCGTTAAATCCCTTCTCTGCTGAGAGCCATATCCAACTACAACCACTTCATCCATTCCGGCTAGGTCCAGTTGGAGCCTCACATCGATAACTTGCTGATCGCCAATTGTAATGCGTTGAGTTGAATATCCGATATAAGAAAAAACTAAAACAACATCAGAACCCGGTACAGATAATTCATATTCACCATCAGTATTTGTACTGGTGCCGATTGTAGTACCTTCCACTACAATATTTACACCCGGAAGGAGTTCACCACTTTGCGAATCTCTGACAGTTCCGCTAATAGTTTCCTGGTCATCATAAGCAGTATCTTTTAGAACGGGATCCCTCAGATCGCTAACACCTACAGATATTATCCGGTTGATCTGGCTGAATGTTAACCCTGTCTGGCTGGCTATTTCCAAAAGTACATCTGCGGCTTTAGCCTCCGAAAAATCTAAATCCAGCCTGTGCAGGCTTTTTTCAACAATGTCTTTATTAAACATGAAACGCAAACCCATTTGCTGTTCAAGTAACTGAATAATTTCAGTTAATGAAGCTTTTTCGACATTGATATTTACTTCAATATCGTGGAAGCTTTGAACCTCCTGTAAATGATTTGTCAAAAATACATTTTCTTTTCCATGCTGTCCCTGAACCTGCAAAAAGGCTCCAGAACACAGAAAAATCATTATCACCACCATCCATTGTCCGACAAAGCGTATTATCGTATCTGTGCTATTATCCATAATTGTTGTTAGTTTTAGTTTATAAGTCATGCTTTTTTTCAATAAAATTTTTCTCTTTTATATTTGCTCATTGTTAAGTTTGTTTACTTAATAACAACCCCCTCCTTTAAGAACTACCTCCCTTCCTTCGATGCGATATTCTAAATCAAAAGCGTAGCTAATTGCATTCAATACATTTGTTAGTGTTTCATCCCTGTGTTCGCCCCGAATTACACATCCCTTTAATTCCTCATTTTCGAATGATATTGTAACTCCATACCATCTTTCGAGCTGTATTGCCACATCACTTAATTGCTTGTCGTGGTATAGCAATACTCCCTCATTCCAGGCAGTCAGATAGGATACATCGCCACTACCGGTTTGAAAACTGTGCGAATCAATGGTATAATCTGCCCATTGGTCCGATTCAAGTACAACTTGCCTGTTATTATCAGTAATTTCTGATTTTGACAAAGCTACTTTTCCGGTGGTTACTGCTACACTCACTTGCTGATCTTCAGGGTAGGAGCGAACATTAAAGGATGTACCCAGAACTTTTGTGGTAATTTCTTCAGTAAATACCATGAAGGGACGTCCTTCATCCTTTGCTACCACGAAATATCCCTCACCTCTTAAATGAACTTCCCGATTATTACTGAAATCAGTTTTATATAAAAGCTTGCTTTCTGAGTTCAAGTGCACCTGGGTACCATCCGGTAATGTAAATCTGATTTTTTCCCCGGGGCCGGAAATTTTCTGTTCGTAAGCAACCTCTTGAGCTGCTTCATTTTTATTTATGCTGAAATAAAAAATTGTCATCACTGCTGAAAGAATTAGAATTGCAACAACTTTTAACCATTCAGCAGATCTTTTTTGATAGGAATATCTTATTCTGTGTTCCTTTGTTACAGAATTCTGTTTATCACTCTCATATCCTCCTTCTTGATGTAGAGCTTGCGAATAAATCTCATTAAACCACTCGTCTTGATTTTCAGAAAGTTCCTTTACTCTGTGATCATTATCATCAGAAAGATCTGTCCAATAATCACTTAGAATTGATTTTATCTCAGCCTCATTCCCTGCTCTTTTGAATAGTTCCAGCAACTCAGACATCTCAGACTCAGTGCAAGCATTATTCAGGTATTTATTTATCAGATCCCGTAATCGTGCTTTGTTCATCCTTTCATTTTTATTGATGCTTACACTATAACTACAACTGAAAAAGAATATGGGACTACTCAAAAGTTTAATTTTTTGAGAAATTGATAAAAACTTCCTGGTTGACACGAATAGTTAAATCGGTTTTCAGAATTGCGATAGTAGTTATCCTGACACAATGCCTCCCTCTCTTCCCTGATTCTTTAAAATCTGTCGATAAAGCCTAAATATGCATTAATAATCATAAACCTCCCGGAAATCTTGCCCCATGGGTATGCCTTTATTATGGATAAGATAGATTGGTTTTTTCTTGCGCGACCTGAGAGTCGTGTTTTGTCAGATAAATTCACTGAGTATCATTTAAATACCTCAACCTCACCGCGTTGTCAGAACCTGTCGAACTTCGACAGCCTTGTTTAATTCAGTGATCTGCTGCAGTATCGAAGCACTGTATAATATTGTTAAAAAAAACGGCTCTCAATCAGCACCTTGCGAGTACCTTACAATCTCTCTCAGGCTTTTTTTAATAATTCAGTATAGAAACACAGATTAATTACAACCAATAAGCCAGGACTGCAATAAACCAAATAAGTGCAATGTCCGTATATTTTTCGAGATGAGAACGCAACTCTTTCAAAGCAGTTACTATCTGATTTTTTACGGTATTTTTTGAAATACCCAGTTTCAAACCGATCTCTTGATGAGACATCCCCTTTTCTCTTGACAAAAGGTAGATTCTTTGGCGTTGCGGAGGAAGCCGGTCTATTGCTTCTTGTATAAGCAGGCTGCTTTCCATGGCAATTAAACTTTCTTCTGTACTAACCCGATGCTGACTTTCCTGAATCGTTTTCCAAATCCTATTTTTCAACTCGTGGTCATACCCTGCCCGTTTTAAATGGTTTAAAGCCAGATTACGGGTAATCGTATGAAGATATCCGCTTAATGACTGATCCGGATCAATTTTTCCGCGATTTGTCCATAATCTGATAAATGTATCCTGTACAATATCTTTCGCTACATGATCCTGCTTAACTATCGCAAGTGAATATAGAACCAGTTTTTGATGGTATTTTTCAAATATTTTCCTGAACGCATTTGGACAACCTTTTCTCAGGTCAACTGTCAGTTTCCGATTGTTTTCACCTAAAATTTCAGACATGCGATGAGCTTGAGAAAAGCAATTTTTACAGGAAAGACCATCACGAATTGTCCCGACAGGTTGCTTTTCATCTTTAAATTAAAAACATTTTCAGGCAACGGCTTGAAGATCCCTTTTACCATTGCGTTTTCTTACTATCAGAAAAGATGTACAGAACAAAAACCTTTTCACTCTTTACTAATACTGATTTTTTTCAGGATAGTCAACAACTTTGTTATTTTTTCTTTTCTTTTTATGCCTCTCCGATTTATAAAAAATCCCGGATGTCCTTACACCCGGGATTTAAAAAATGACTACTCTTATGCAGAGCGTTAAAAATCTGCGAATAAATACGAAATGACTATGAGGTGTTACAAATGTGCAATAGTTTGATCATTCTCCACATAATCTGTCACTCCAGCCGCTTCAGTCATCACATTAAACAGCTGGGTGTTGATGACAAACCCTTCCAGGGCTTCACTTCCCGGACCATAAGATGCCAGCTCAACATAATCAGCGGTATGAGAACCTCCAATCCAGTTCACATCGCAGTAATTGGCAACAATTTGTCCCATTACAGCAGAAGTGCTATTCATTCGCCCGTATGTTGCACGGTAGGTTCCCCGCTCGGATTGTCGGTACAGATCGGCCTGTTCTTCGGTAATTTCATATCCTGTGGCATACTCAACCCGCTCTCGAATCTCCGAAAGTGAACTATCCTCATTCAGTCCTCCGCGAATCCAGTTCGTAGTGTGACGGAAATTCTGTATTGTATCAAAATTCTCATCCGGTGCACTGTTGAATCCGGGATTCGCATTACCATGATCGGTGGTGATTATAATGAGTGTATCATCGCGGCCCTGGGCAAAGTCCATTGCCACACCAATGGCATCATCAAAAGCGATCTGATCGTAAAGAAGGCCTCCTACATCATTACTATGGGCTGCATGATCTACCCGGCCGCCTTCAACCTGCAGAATAAAACCATTTGAATTACCGGATAGATTACGGATGGCCAGATCGGTCATCTCAGCAAGAGTAGGAACATTTTCAAGAAGATCATCAGTGTTTAAATGATCTAACGTGTATGGTAGATGGCCATTGGTAAAAACACCCAATACCTTGCCTTCTGCAGCATTACCTCCCATCAACTCACTTTTGGACTTAGCCACAAAATAGCCGGCCTGCCGGTGCTCTTCATAGAGGTCACGTTCGTCCCCGCGCATCTCAGCATCATAGTGATTATTACCACCTCCCATCAAAACATCAACCTCACGCTCCAGATATTGAACAGCAATATCTTCGCCCTGCCCCCTGCTCTCAACATTTACAGCAAATCCGGCCGGGGTTGCATGAGTGATCTCAGTAGTGGTGACCAGGCCGGTGGCTTTGCCTGCATCGCGGAAAACTGATTGAATCGGCTTATGATGAGTGCCGTCAGGGCCAATATTCAGCGCTCCGTTGTTCACACGATGTCCGCATCCCCAGGAAGCAGCAGCCGCAGCCGAATCGGTTACAATTCTGTCTGCCGAAGCCATATCCATCAAGCCGCGTTTGAGGGTGCTATCCTCAAGCAGCTTTATCCAGTTGGAAGGGCGCCCGTCGCGGCGCCTAAGCATCGTATCGGCCATTTGCAAGGTTCCTGTACTCATTCCATCGGATACAAGAAAGATTATATTTTTGGTTTTACCTCTTCGGTTGATAGCATCACAACCTCCGGCAATAGCTATGCCAGAACCCAGTAATAGTGTTGATAAAGCTCCGGTCTTCAGAAAATCTCTGCGTGTTTGATGACTCATGGTAGAATTATGTTTAGTTTGATTAAAAAAATTCGTTTAGAAGGCTTTTAATATGAATATTTTACAAGAAGATTAAAAAGGGAATTCTTTTTATTGGTTTATTTTTTTGAAAACAGCAGAGACTGTACTCCCTGAGTTTTAAAATAGAGAAAGATAATCTTCTAATTCTAAAACAGGATAAACCTATTGTTAACAGATTGTTTCTCGTCTGTTAATACGCTTTCCATTCCCCGGTATCCCAGTCATACGAAAGCCAGGCATTTTCCGGCTGACTCCATCTGAAAGTATGGATCGGCTCGGGGTCTTCCCCGTTTTCAATGGCTGGTAACTGATCCGGATGCAAAGCTGTCACCGTCAGCCCGTCAGCGGCCAATTCTACAACGCTGATGTGGAAGGACTCCTCACCTCCAAACGATTCTCCACCCTTTTCTTCATCCACGAACCATAGTCCCGCATTTCCTCCCCCGCGGCCACCGGGATCCCGCCTGCCCGCCGCCCAGCCGCCATGGCCAATAGCGATCATTCCTTCCGGATCGTAGGTGGAGTAGTGCCCGCCATATTCCCAGCCGGTTATCTCACCGGTGTTCACATCCACCAGGGTATTCACTGCATAGTACTCATCCAGGTAGGCCTCACTCAGGTTGGATGTCAGCTCCCAGGTACTGGGTTCGTAATACAC